>JBPBQW010000184.1:0-1530 GCA_050955125.1 Janthinobacterium lividum | reverse complement strand
GACCATGCAAAACCGGCCGTTCAGGACGACCCCCGAGCCCACCGAGGCTGTGTGGAAACGGCATAATATGCTATGACTTTGGGCGTCAACAAGAGGCGTCGAATGGGTCGTTTTATCGAAGGTCGTGACCGCCGGCAGCAGCTTTTTCTTCCTGAGTGCGTCGATGATTACGTTGCGAAAGATGCGCCGGTTCGGGTCGTCGATGTGTTCGTCGATGAGCTTGATCTGGCAGCCCTGGGTTTTCGCGATGCCGCGTCAACGGGCCGGCCTGGGTATCATCCCGCGACGATGCTCAAGCTCTACATTTACGGCTACCTCAACCAGGTTCAGTCAAGCCGCCGGCTGGAGCGCGAAGCTGGTCGCAATGTCGAGGTAATGTGGCTGACCGGCAAGCTGGCACCCGACTTCAAAACCATCGCCGATTTTCGCCGTGATCACGGCGCGGCCATTCAGGCGGCATGCCGACGCTTCGTGCTTGTCTGCCGCAATTTGGGGCTCATCGCCGGTGGCACAGTAGCAGTAGACGGCAGCCGCATGCGGGCGGTGAACGCGCGCGACCGCAACTTCACGCCGGTCACGATCCGGCGGCGCATGGAACAGGTGGACGCCAGCATCGCGCGCTATCTGGGCATGCTCGACACGGCCGACCGGCAGGAAGAAGCGACCGAGTTACGCACGGCGCGGCTGATGACACGGCTCGGCGAACTGCGTCGCCAGATGCGCGAGCTCGAAGCCATGGAACAAGCTGTCGCGGCATCGCCCGACGGGCAGATCTCGCTCACCGACCCGGACGCACGCGCGATGGCGTCGGCCGGCACCGGAACGGGCCTGGTTGGCTATAACCTTCAGGCCGCGGTCGATACCGGCAGCCACATCGTCGTCGCGCACGAGATCATCAACCTCAGCCATGATCGCACTTCGCTGGCAAACATGGGCCGTCAGGCTCGCGCGGCGACGGGCACCGACACGCTCACAGTGCTCGCCGATCGCGGCTACTTCTCGGGGCCGGAGGTGCTCGCCTGCGAAAACACCGGCATCGTGCCGATCTGCCCAAAGCCGCTGACCTCGGGCGCAAAGGCGGACGGGCGATGGGGCAAGCAGGACTTTGTCTACAGGCCCGAGAGCGACACCTACCGCTGTCCCGCTGGCGAGACGATGACGCGGCGCTTCTCGGCTGTCGAGCACGGTATGACGTTGCACGCCTATGCGACTCCTGCCTGCCGATACCGCTGCGCTGTAAAGGCGAACTGCACCACCAGCATCGAACGGCGCATCAAGCGGTGGGAGCATGAGGAGGTCGTCGAGGCCATGCAGGCCCGGCTTGATCGGATGCCAAACGCCATGCGCATGAGACGGCAAACCGTCGAGCACGTCTTTGGGACCCTCAAGGACTGGATGGGACGCAGTCACTTTAAAACACGAAGACTCGAAAACGTCGGAACCGAGATCAGCCTTCACATCCTCGCCTACAACATCAAACGCGCCATCGCCCTGCTCGGGGTGACAGGACTAATGGCGGCGATGCGCGCC
>JBPBQW010000183.1:0-1914 GCA_050955125.1 Janthinobacterium lividum | reverse complement strand
CGGCGCGGCCCTGTTTCACCAGATCGACCGCGATGCCCATCGACGTGGTCTTGGCGCGGCGGATCGCCTGACTGGGCTTGTCCGACGACTGAACCTGCCCGGGCGCGTGCACGACCTCGGACGCCTGCGTCAGATTGGGGTGCTTCTTCAGACCGGTCATGATCGCAGGCTCGTCGCCCACCAGCAGGAAGCGCGTGTCGGGGTGGCGCCGACGCGCCTGTGCGACGCCAGCCAGCATCACCGCCAACCCTTCGTCGCCGCCCATCGCATCGACCGCGATCACGGGAGCCGCGGTCAATGCCATGGAAACGTCACCGTATCACGCCGGATCACCTGCCGCGCCGCGTGCAGCACGGAGCCGAACTCAGCCTCCGACCGCGACGATCTCTCGGCCGTTGTAGTGGCCGCAATGTCCGCACAGGTTGTGCGGCCGCTTGAGCTCGCCGCAGTTCGGGCACTCCTGGAACGAGTCGATAGAGAGCGCGTCATGGGCGCGGCGCATGCCCCGGCGGGACGGCGAGGTCTTTCTCTTGGGAACGGCCATGTCGGCACCTTGGTCCTTGAACAAGTCTTGGGAAAACAAGCGAATCGACAGATCCGGGAGCGCCGAGCCGACCGCCCGCGAACCGGCAGTCACGCTGACCGCCGACCGGGCCGGACACATCGCGAAGCCCCGCGCCTATAGCGATTTGCGCCACCGTTGCAAGCTACGCGCGTCGGTTGCGCGGGGGGCGGCATGCTGGCACGGCGATGGGCCGACCGCAAAGGAGCCCCGCCGATGATCGTACTGCCCGTCTCGCTGGTGACCGTGTCGGCGCTGGTCGTCATCCACCTGTGGCTGGCGTTCCGCGTATCGCAGCGGCGCATGACGGCCAAGGTGATGATCGGCGACGGCGACGATCAGGTGCTGGAGGCGCGGAGGCGGGCGCATGCCAACAACGCGGAATACGCGCCGTTCGCGGCGGTGATGGTGGTACTGATCGAACTCGCGCGCGGCCCGAACGTCTGGCTGTGGGCGCTCGCCGCGCTGTTCGTGCTCGCACGGCTGGCGCACGGGCTCGGCATGGTGCGGCCTGCGCCCAATCCGCTGCGCGCGGGCGGCATCGGGGTGACGTGGCTGGTGCTCGCCGCCCTGGCGATCTGGGGCGTCGCGATCGCGCGGCAGGCGCCGCACGTTGCGCCGCACGAAACGGTGATCGACACCAGCGCCGCCTGAGACGGTCGTCGGGCCAGAGCCGCCCGCGGCGGTCATCGGGCCAGCGCGGCGTCCGATACGAACGGGTTGGTGGCGCGCTCCGCGGCGAAGGTGCCGGCCGGCCCGTGACCGGGGATGAAGGCGGTGTCGCCGCCCATCGGCCACAGCCTGGTCACCACCGAGCGGATCAGCGCGTCGGGGTCGCTGCGCGGGAAGTCGGTGCGCCCGACCGAGCCTTGGAACAGCACGTCGCCCACCAGCGCGATCTTCGAGGCCGGATGGTGGAACACCACGTGGCCGGGCGTGTGGCCCGGCGTCTCGTGCACGTCGAGCACGAGGTCGCCGACGGTCACCGTGTCGCCTTGCGTCAGCCAGCGGTCGGGCGCGTCGAACGAGACGCCGGTGACACCATATTGTCGCCCGACCTCGGCGAGCGACTGGAGGAGCCACGCGTCGTCGCGATGCGGCCCCTCGACCGGCACGCCCAGATCGTCGGCGAGCGGCTTCGCTTCGCCGGCATGATCGATATGGCCGTGTGTGAGGATGATCTTCTCGATCCGGACGCCGTGCTGCGCCGCGGCCGCCTTGAGTCGCGGCAGATCGCCGCCCGGATCGACGAACGCGCCGCGCATCGTCGCGGTGCACCACAGCAGCGTGCAATTCTGCTGGAGGGCGGTGACGGGGATCATCACGGCACGGAGCGGCGGAGTAGTCATGGA
>JBPBQW010000182.1:0-2171 GCA_050955125.1 Janthinobacterium lividum | reverse complement strand
CCCGCGGCGGTCGGCCCGATCAAGGCGATGGTGCGCTCGCTCGACGCGGCCGCACTGGCCGCGCACATGACGGGGCTGCTCGCCGATCCGCCGCGCGACATGCGCGCGGCGCTTGGCGGCTGGGCCATGGCGAACGGCGTCGAACTGGCCTGATCGCGCGACGGCGCCCGTTGACAGTCCGGGCTCCTCTGGCACATCGTCGAGGCGGAAGGATCGAGATGAGCGATACCGAGCGCCCCATCGAGCCCGCGTCCCTGCCTGCACTGGTGGGCGCCAGGCTCCGCGCGGCGCGCGAGGCCAGGGGCTTGTCGCTCGCCGCGATCGGCGAACAGACGCGGGTGCCGCTGCGTCATCTGGAATCGATCGAGGCGGGGGATTACGAAAGCCTGCCCGCGCCCGCCTATGCCACCGGATTCTCGCGCGCCTATGCCCGCGCGGTCGGGATGGACGAGGTGGAGGTGGCGCGCGACGTCCGGGCGGAATCGGCGAAGCTCGGCCGGCGCCAGCCGCAGTACGAACCCTATGTGACCAGCGATCCCGCCCGCTTGCCGTCGCGTGGACTGGTGATCGTGACCGCGGGGATCGCGCTGGCGATCATCGTGCTGGCCGCGCTGTGGCTGGGGACGGGGTGGCTGCGCGCGCGCGACGACGCCGCAACCGGGGCCGGAACCGGGATCGCCGGATCACCGGCCGCGCCGGTCGCCGCCGCGCCGGCGCCGGTCGCCCGGCCCATGCCGGCCACCACGCCGCGGCAGGTGACGCTGACCGCCAACGACACGATCTGGCTGCGCGTCTATGACGCGGCGAACAAGACGCTGTACCTCGGCACCATGAAGCCGGGCGACAAGTTCGACGTGCCGCCGGGCGCCGACCATCCCAGGATCAACGTCGGGCGCGCCGACAAGCTGGCGGTGACGCTCGACGGCAAGCCGGTGCCCGCGCTCGGCACCGGCGAGCGGCCGATCAAGGACGTGGCGGTCGACGCCGCCGCGATCGCCGCGCGGGGCGCCGCCGTTCCTGTTCCTGCGGCGACCGCCCCGCGGTCGGCCGGCCACACCGCACGGTCTCCGGCCCGCCATGCCGGTTCGAGCCGGGCGGTGCGCCGCGACGCAGGCGACGAGACGCAGCGCGCGAACCGGGGCTCCGCGCGCGCCGCCGAACGGGGTGTCGCGCCGCCGGTGCCCGGGACGCCGTGAACCTGTCCGGCGGACTGCTGGCGAGCCGCGCGCGAGTGCGGCATAGAGCGCGCGTCTCCTCTCTCCCGAGACACTTGTCCGAAAGAAGCCCGATGCGCCCACGCCTTGCCGCCGTCCTGCTCTCCGCGACGCTGCCCTGCGCGCTCCTCCCCGCCGCGCCCGCCGCCGCGCAGGAGATCGGCGCCCGCGTCGGCAAGCTGGAAAGCGAGATGCGCGCGGTGCAGCGCAAGGTGTTCCCGGGCGGCGGCGGCGGCGCCTATCTGCAGCCCGACATCGCGCCCGACCAGGCGGCGCCCGAGCGGGCTCCCGGCACGCCCGCCTCCAGCCCGGTGGCCGACCTGTCGCAGCGCGTCTCCTCGCTCGAGGGACAGATGCAGAGCCTGACCGGCCAGATCGAGCAGAACCAGTACCGCCTCCGCCAGTTGGAGGACCAGTTCAACGCGTACCGCCGGACGACCGACGCGCGACTGGCCGCGGGCGTGCAGCCTGCCGCGCCGGCGCCCGGCTTCGGCCCCGGCACGCCCGCGCCCGACGATCGCCGCCCCGCCGGCGACGACGGCGACGCGTCCTCCGGCGCCGGCTCTCCCGCGCCTCGGTCGCTCCCGGGTCGCGGTGGTGGCCGTGCCGGCGCGCCCGTGACGGCGCCCGTCGCCGCGGCCGCCACCGATCCCGGCCGCGCCGCCGCCGTGCAGAAGCCCGACACCGGCGTCGCGGACGAGGACGCGTATCTGTATGGCTATCGGCTGTGGCAGGCGAAACTGTATCCCGAAGCGGAGGCGCAGCTGAAGCAGGTCGTAACCGACTATCCCAAGTCGAAGCGCGCCAGCTATGCGCAGAACCTGCTCGGCCGCAGTTACCTCGACGACGGCAAGGCGAACAGCGCCGCGACCGCCTTCTACGAAAGCTACAAGAAGTTCCCGGACGGCGAGCGCGCGCCCGACAGCCTGTACTATCTCGCCAGCACGCTGATGAAGC
>JBPBQW010000181.1:0-2500 GCA_050955125.1 Janthinobacterium lividum | reverse complement strand
ATCCAGCGCCTCGCCGATGATGCCCGTCACGTCGTTCAGCTTGGCCTGCGCGGAGGTGCGCGACGCCATCACGTCGTGCAGACGGACCAGTATCTCGCGGGCGGAGGCGGCGGCAGTCGCGGGCATGGAAGCTGGTTAGCAGGGGTGAGGCCCGGGTGCCACGCAGCAAAAACATCGGGCGGGAGATTGGAAGCTTTGGAGCGGATCGCCGCGACAGCCGATCCATGCGCGCTCAGCGGGGCAGCGGTGCTCCGTGGATCGCGCCGATGTGACGCTGGACGATCCGGTGCGTCTCGGTGCCGAAGACGCGATAGGCGGCGCTGCCGCCGCCGGTCGCTTCCTGTGCGAACGCCGCGCCGTCGGCGTCGTGCAGCGCCGCCATCTCGGTCAGATACGCCGCGTCGAACGCGGTGCCGGACAGGTGCGAGAGCCGGGCGAGCTTCGCCGCGAACTCGGCGGTGGGCGCGGCGGCGATGGCCACGCCCTCGCTCGTCGAGATAGCTTTCAGCCTGGCGCCCACCAGCGTATGATCGTGCACCTCGCTCGTCGCGAAGTCCCGGACGTCCTGCGTCGACCCGCGCGTCTCGGCGAGCTTGCCGGCCGCGACCTCGAACATGCCGCCTTGCGAGACCTTGGCGACGAAGGCCCGATCGGCGGGCGTCGCCGGTCCGGCCGCGGAGACGCCGGTGCCGACGGCGGCGATCAACAGGGCGAGCGGAAGGATGCGGGTCATGGGACGGCTCCGGTAGTTCGCTCGCTTAACACGGATCAAGACCCGGTGTTCCGGGGAGCCTCAACGCCGCGCGCCTCAGTCGAACAACCCGTCCTGACTGTTCGTCGGCGGCTCCAGCCCCAGATGCTTCCAGCCGCCAGCGTTGAGGAACCGCCCGCGCGCGGTGCGGGCG
The DNA here is from genome assembly GCA_050955125.1 of Janthinobacterium lividum. Lineage (GTDB taxonomy): Bacteria > Pseudomonadota > Alphaproteobacteria > Sphingomonadales > Sphingomonadaceae > Sphingomonas. The sequence continues at coordinate 1,595 of JBPBQW010000181.1, read as the reverse complement.
ATCAGGCCGAGCTGGATCAGATAGGGCTCGATCACCTCCTCGACGGTGTCGCGCGGTTCCGAAAGCCCGGCCGCGAGCGTCTCCACCCCCACTGGGCCACCGCGATAGACGTCGGCGATCATCGTCAGATAGCGCCGGTCCATCGCGTCGAGCCCGAGCTGGTCGACCTCCAGCCGGTTGAGCGCGCGGTCGGCGGCGACGGCGTCCACCACCGGCGTGCCCGCGACGTTGGCGAAGTCGCGCACCCGCCGCAGCAGCCGCCCGGCGATGCGCGGCGTGCCCCGCGCCCGCCGCGCGATCTCGCGCGCGCCGTCCGCCGAGGTCGGCAGGTCGAGCAGCCCGGCGGCGCGCGCGACCACCTTCTCCAACTCGTCCACCGTGTAGAATTGCAGCCGCACCGGGATGCCGAACCGATCACGCAGCGGCTGCGTCAACAACCCCTGCCGCGTCGTCGCGCCGATCAGCGTGAAGCGCGGCAGGTCGATGCGGACGCTGCGCGCCGACGGCCCCTCGCCGATCATGAGGTCGAGCGCGCGATCCTCCATCGCGGGATACAGCACCTCCTCGACCGCGGGCTGGAGGCGATGGATCTCGTCGATGAACAGCACGTCACCATCCTCGAGATTGGTCAGCAGCGCGGCGAGGTCGCCCGACTTGGCGATGACCGGGCCGGACGTGGCGCGGAACCCCACGCCCATCTCGCGCGCGACGATCTGCGCGAGCGTCGTCTTACCGAGCCCGGGGGGGCCGAAGAACAGGACGTGATCGAGCGCGTCGCCGCGCCCCTTCGCGGCATCGATGAACACGCGCAGGTTCTCGCGCGCCGCGCGCTGGCCGACGAACTCGTCGAGCTGGCGCGGGCGCAGCGCGGCGTCGACATCGTCGCTGCGGCGGGCGGGGGAGAGGAGGCGGTCGTCAGTCATCAGTTTGCCAAAGCGGCGATCAGGTCGGCGATCGATATCGTGGCCTGCGACAGGATACTCTGCAACGTTCCCCTGCGGACTTCGTCGTGCGCCGGTACGATCACCGTCGCGCTGCCCCGGCGCAACTTGATGTGGCTACCACGTTGACTGACCTGCTCAAATCCCAACCGCCGCAAACCGCAGATGATCTCGCTGCTTGAGAGAACGGGCAGCTTAGGCATGCTCGCCGATCGTGATCGACGTCACGATCGGAGGACGTCCCGACGGCATAGGCTGGTCCTCGAGGTACAGCTCCACTGCTTCGCGCAGATTGGACAATGCTTCCTCGATGCTGTGACCTTGCGACGCTGTCCCGGTCTCGGGATTGTAGGCGACATAGCCGTCATCTTCCGGCGTCAGAACCGCAGTAACCTGCATCGGATATCTCCTCCACGCCACCCTATCGCGCCGCCTTCTTCAGCGCCAGCCGTACCAGCGCGTCGAGGCTCGCACCCGCGCCCAGTTCCTCCTCCGCCGCCGCGACCGCGCCCGTCGCCTCGCCCGGGCGGAAGCCTAGGTTGAGGAGCGCGGACACCGCATCCGCGCCCGCGCCGACGGCCACCACCTGCGCCGCCGCGCCGAGGCCGATCGCGACACCGCCCACCTTGTCCTTCAGCTCGCGCACGATCCGCT
>JBPBQW010000180.1:0-3730 GCA_050955125.1 Janthinobacterium lividum | reverse complement strand
ACGACAAGACCAACTCGCTCCACGGCGGGCGTCGCGGGTTCGACAAGCATCCGTGGCGGATCGTCGAGGCGGCGGGCGGGCCGTCGGGCGCGCACGTCACCCTCGCCTACACCAGCGCCGACGGCGAGGAGGGCTATCCCGGCACCCTGTCGGTCACCGCCACCTATTCGCTCGACGACCACGACGCGCTGACGATCGAGTACGAGGCGACGACCAGCAAGCCGACGATCGTCAACATCACCAACCACAGTTTCTGGAACCTCGCCGGCGAGGCGGCCGGGCGATCGGTCTACGACGCGGTGCTGACCATCCCCGCCGAGACCACGACGCCGGTCGACGAGACGCTGATCCCGACGGGCACCCTGCGCCCGGTCGCGGGCACGCCGCTCGACTTCCGCCGTCCCGCCGCGATCGGGTCGCGCATCCGCGACGCGGGCGACGACCAGATCCGGTTCGGCCAGGGTTATGACGAGAATTACGTGATCGGCCGCGGCGTGGCGCCCGCGCCCATGCTTCAGGCGCGGGTCATGGAGCCGTCGACCGGCCGGGTGATGGAGGTGCTGTCGAACCAGCCGGGCGTCCAGGTCTATACCGGCAACTTCCTCGACGGCACCGCGGTCGGCAAGTCGGGCCACGCCTATCGCCAGGGCGACGGGCTGGCGCTCGAGCCGTAGGTGTTCCCGGACACGCCCAACCAGCCCGCGTTCGGTTCGGCCCGGCTCGACCCGGGCCGGACCTATCGCAACATCATCGTCTATCGCTTCTCGACCGGCGCCCGCTGATCCAAGCCCGCTGATCCACGATCGGAACAATCGCATGACCGACCGCCCTTCCCCCGTCCCGCTGCCCAGCCCGTTGCGCAGCCGCGCCTGGTTCGACAATCCCGACAACATCGACATGACCGCGCTGTATCTGGAGCGGTACCTGAACTTCGGGCTGAGCCTCGCCGAGTTGCAATCGGGCAAGCCGATCATCGGCATCGCGCAGACGGGGTCCGACCTCAGCCCCTGCAACCGCCACCACCTCGTCCTCGCCGAGCGCGTCCGCGAAGGCATCCGCGAGGCGGGCGGGATCGCGCTTGAGTTTCCCGTCCATCCGATCCAGGAGACGGGCAAGCGGCCGACCGCGGGGCTCGACCGCAACCTCGCCTATCTCGGCCTCGTCGAACTCTTGTACGGCTATCCGCTCGACGGCGTGGTGCTGACCACCGGCTGCGACAAGACGACGCCCGCCTGCCTCATGGCCGCCGCCACCGTGAACATGCCGGCGATTGCGCTGTCGGTCGGCCCGATGCTCAACGGCTGGCACAAGGGCGAGCGCACGGGATCGGGCACGATCGTTTGGAAGGCGCGCGAGATGATGGCGGCGGGCGAGATCGACCACGCGGGCTTCATCAAGCTGGTCGCCTCGTCGGCGCCGTCGACCGGTTACTGCAACACGATGGGCACCGCGACGACGATGAACAGTCTGGCGGAGGCGCTGGGCATGATGCTGCCCGGATCCGCCGCGATCCCCGCGCCGTACCGCGATCGCCAGGAGGTGGCCTACGAGACCGGAAAGCGGATCGTCGCGATGGTCGCCGAGGACCTGAAGCCGTCCGACATCCTGACGCGCGAGGCGTTCCTCAACGCGATCGTCGTCAATTCCGCGATCGGCGGGTCGACCAACGCCCCGATCCACCTCGCCGCGATCGCGCGCCACATCGGCGCGGAGCTGAGCCTCGACGACTGGCAGGAGCATGGCCATCACGTGCCGCTGCTCGTCAACCTGCAACCCGCGGGCGAGTATCTGGGCGAGGATTATTATCGCGCCGGCGGCGTTCCCGCGGTGGTCGCGCAGCTGATGGGCCAGGGCCTGATCCACGAGGGCGCGATGACGGTGAACGGCCGCACGATGGGCGACAATTGCCGCGACGCGACGATCGAGGACGGCCGCGTCATTCGGCGCTTCGAGGAGCCGCTGGTCGAGGATGCCGGCTTCATCGTGCTCAAGGGCAATCTGTTCGACGCCGCGATCATGAAGACCAGCGTGATCGGCCCCGAGTTCCGCGACCGCTATCTCTCCAACCCGAACGATCCCGAGGCGTTCGAGGGCCCGGCGGTCGTGTTCGACGGGCCGGAAGACTACCACCACCGCATCGACGACCCGGCGCTCGGCATCACGCCCGAGACGCTGCTGTTCATGCGCGGTGCCGGGCCGGTCGGCTATCCGGGCGCGGCGGAGGTCGTCAACATGCGCCCGCCGGCGTATCTGATCCGCGAGGGCATCCACGCGCTGCCCTGCATCGGCGACGGGCGGCAGTCGGGCACCAGCGGCAGCCCGTCGATCCTGAACGCCAGCCCGGAGGCGGCGGCGATGGGCGGCCTGGCGCTGATCCGGACGGGCGACCGCGTCCGCATCGACCTGGGCCGCGGCACCGCCGACGTGCTGATCCCCGCCGACGAGCTGGCGGAACGGCGCCGGGCGCTGGAGGAGGCGGGCGGCTATCCCTTCCCCCCGTCGCAGACCCCGTGGCACGCGATGCAACGCGCCGTCGTCGGCCAGCTCAACACCGGCGCCATCCTGGAAGGCGCGGAAGCCTTCCAGCGGATCGCGCAGACGATGGGCCTGCCGCGCGACAACCACTGAGCCGGTGAGGATGGTGGTCGGGCGGTAGCGCTCAGTCCTCGAACGCCGCCACCTGCCGCCGCTCCGCGCGCAGGAACGCGTCGGCGACGTGGCGCATCGGCGCCATGTCCACCTCGCTCGTCCCCGCCGCGACGAGCGCGGCGAAGCGGTCGTAAAGCCCGCGATACTCCGCCTCGGGGGGCAGCGGCTGGAGGACGCCGTCGATCCGCAGCTCGCTGCCGCCCTTGGACAGCAGCAGCTCCCCCGCATCGGTCGCGACGCGGATGTCCCACGTCTGCGGCCCGGTCTGGCGCCAGTCGAAGACGGCGGTGATCGGCGTGCCCGCGCCGTCGGTGAAGCGCAGGTTCGCGGCGATCGGCGCCGCGCGATTGGCCGGCACCTCCATGGAGCCGTCCTGCAGGAAGAACGGCGGCAGGATCGCGGTCGCGATCGACAGCGCGTTGATGCCGGGATCGAACACCCCCATGCCGCCCGCCTCCCAGATCCACGCCTGGCCGGGATGCCAGTGGCGCACGTCCTCCTTCCACTCGATCGCGACCGCGCGCAGTCGCTTGCCCGCCAGCCACTGCCGCGCGGGCTCGACGCCCGAGGCGAAGCGCGAATGCCAGCTGGCGAACAGCGTCACCCCGTGGTCGCGGGCGACGTCGCGCAGCAGCCGCACCTCGCCCAGCGTCGCGCCCGGCGGCTTTTCGAGGAACACGTGCTTGCCCGCCGCCAGCGCGAACCGCGCCGCCTCGAACCGGACTTGCGGCGGCTGGCACAGCGCGACCGCGTCGAGCGGCGTCCCCTCGATCATCTCCTCGATCGAGGCGTAGTTGGGGATGCCCTCGACCCGGCCGTGCCGGCTGGCGGCAGCGACCAGCTCGACGTCCGGCGACGCGGCGATGACGGGAAGATGCTGGTCGCGCGCGATCTTGCCGACGCCGACGATGCCGATGCGGATCGCCATTTCAGAGCGCCCGCACGGTGACGGCGACCGGCGCGGCGACCGCGATCGGGTTCGACACCGGCAAACGGAACGGCGCGGCCTCGATCTCGAACACGTCGCCCGGCCGGGTCGTCACCCCTTGCGCGAACGACAGCGTCGCGGTGCCGAAGAAAT
>JBPBQW010000179.1:0-3919 GCA_050955125.1 Janthinobacterium lividum | reverse complement strand
GCGGCCTCGTCCACGCCCTCCGCCGCGCCCTGATAGGCGCGAGTCGAGTCGAGGAAGCGATCGCAGATCACCCATCGGCCAGCGGCGAGCGCGGGCCGGATCAGCGTGGCGACATGATCCGCCCTCGCCGCCGCGAACAGCAGCGCCTCGGCACGCGGACCCCAGCGATCGACACCGCCGTGCATCAACAGCGACCGGATCGCCTCCGCCCCCTCGCTGCCGCCCGGTTCCCGCGTCGTCACGGCCGCGTGCCCGCGTATGGCCAGTGCGGCGGCGAGCGCGCGGACCTGGGTGGACTTGCCCGCGCCCTCGCCACCCTCCAGCGTAATGAAACGCGCGGTCATCGCGGGTTCCGTCAGCCGCCGAACAGCGACGTCATCCCCGCCCAGGCACGCCCGAAGAAGCCGGCCTGCGCCACGTCCTGCTCGGCGACGAGGGGCAGCGTCTGTTCCGGCAGGCCGGGCGCGTCGATCACCAGATCGGCGACATGCTGTCCCGCCTTGATCGGCGCCTTGATCGGGCCGTCGTAGACGATCTTGGCTTGCATGACCGGCACCGCGCCGGCGGGCAGCGTGACCTTCAGGTCCTGCGCCGCCGTCAGCCCGACATGGTTCGCGCCGCCCATCTGCACCGCTGCGTCCTCGACGTGGCGGCCCTTGGCGACCAGCGTCTTCTGCTGCCAGGCGCGGAACCCCCAGTTCATGAACTTGACCGACTCGTCGATGCGCTGGTTGAAGCTCTGCAACCCCGCCAGCACCATCACCAGCCGCCGGCCGTTCTGCTCCGCCGAGCCGGTGAAGCCGAACCCCGCTTCCTCGGTGTGACCGGTCTTGAGGCCATCTGCGCCCGCGACGCGGCCGAGCAGCGGATCGCGATTGTCCTGCTTGATGGCGGCGCCGCCCATCGTCTTGCCCCAGGTGAAATCCGGGCGCGAATAGAACTGCTTGTAGAGCTTGGGGTATTGCTGGATCGTCGCGGTCGCGAGCGTCGCCAGGTCGCGCGCGGTGACATAGGTGACGCCGCCGTCGGGCCAGCCGTTGGACGTGCCGAAGTTGCTGCCCTTCATGCCCAGTCGGTCGCGAGCGGCGTTCATCTGGGTGACGAACGCCGGCTCGGTTCCGGAAATGCCCTCCGCCAGCACGACGCAGGCGTCGTTCCCAGACAGGGTGATGATGCCGTAGAGCAGGTTGGCGACGCTCACCTTCTCGCCGGGCGACAGGAACATCGTCGAGCCGGCGGCGGGCCCGTGCCATTGCTTCCACGTCTCGGGCCGGACGTCGATCATCTGGTCGAGCTTCAACTGTCCGCTCTGGATCAGCGAAAAGGCCACATACACGGTCATCATCTTGGCGAGCGACGCAGGCGGCATCCGCTTGTCCGCATCCTTGGCATACAGCACCGCGCCCGACGACAGGTCCTTCATGAAGGCGATCGGCGCGGGCGTGTCGAACGCCGGCGCGGCGGCCTGGCTCGGCACGGTCAGGAGCACGGCGGCCGCCGTCGGAAGGATCAGCGCGCGGGCAAGCATGGTCATGGTGACATCCATAGCGAGATGAGGATCAGTTGGCGTCGAAGACGATCGCGTCGCCATAGCCACGCGCGACGGCGTCGTCACGCGCGCGCTGCGCGTCGGCCGTGGTGGCGAACGGGCCGAGGCGTACGCGGTACAGCCGGCCCGCAGGCTCGACGCGACCGCCCAGTGTCTCGGCCAGTGCGCGGGCATGATCGAGACTGGCAAAGGTCGCGACCTGGACGCCGGCCAGGCGTCCGTCCGTGCTGCGTGATGCCTCGCTGCGCATGCGCGCCGGCGGCGCCGACGGCGAGCCGGCGACGGGCTCGATCCGGACGCGATCCTGGGGACGGCGGTCGGTACCCAGCGCCTGCGCCGCGGCGTGCGAGAGATCGATCACGCGCGACCGTCTGGCGGGTCCGCGATCGTTGACCAGTACGGTCACGCTCCTGCCCGTCGCGACGTCGGTCACGCGCGCGATCGTCCCGAGCGGCAACGTACGGTGCGCGGCGGTCATCGCGGCGGGGTCGAACGGGCGACCCGACGCGGTCGGCCGCCCCGCGAACGCATCCCCGTACCAGCTCGACAGGCCGACACGATCGCCACGACCCGCGCAGCCCGCCAGCAGCAGGGTCGCGACGAGTGCGCTACCGCCCGACCGCATCGGCCAACAGCCCCACCGACAGCGCGTAGAAGTTGGAACAATTGTAATCGAGGATCACGCGATAATTGCCGGTGAGCAGATAGGCCGTCTGCCCCGGGCCGTCCGGCTCGAGCAGGGTGGCGAGGATCCCGTCCGCCGGGCGGTTGCCGTCGCTCGGCACGACGCCCAGCGCCCGCCACTCGGCCATCGTGCGCCAGCCGCTGTGCCGGGCGAAGACGCGTGGGCAGCGCGGCGAGACGAGGCGGTTCGCGACCTGACCCTCGTCGAACCCGGCTGGCACGTTGGCGGCATAGCCCCAGCGCTGCCCCGGCCGCCAGCCGGCGTCGCGGAAGTAGTTGGCGATGGAGGCGAGCGTGTCGGCGGGGCTCGTCCAGATGTCCGCGCGTCCGTCCCCGTCGCCATCGCGCGCGATCCGCAGATAGATGGACGGCAAGAATTGGGGATTGCCCGTCGCCCCTGCCCAGCTGCCTTTCAACTGATCGCGCGGCACGCCCTGATCGACCATCTTGAGCGCGGCCAGGAACTCGGTCGTGAACAGGTCTCGCCGACGCCCGTCATAGGCGAGGCTCGACAGGCTGCGCAGCAGATCGAAATTGCCGGTGTAGCTGCCGTAGTTGGTCTCGTTGCCCCAGATCGACACCATGATCGATTCAGGGACGCCCGTCTCCCGCTCGATCCGGGCGAGACGGCCGCGTTCCGCCTGATAGGTCGCCCGCCCCCGCGTGATCCGTGCGGCATCGACATGCGACCGGAAATAGGGCGCGAACTTGGGCGGGGGTGCGTTGGCGTCGCTGCCCGGCTGCGCGCGGTCGAGATCGACGACGCGCGGATTGAAGCTGAGCGTCGGCAGGACCGCATCGAGCGTCGTCGGCCGGATGCCCATCGCCGCCGCCCGCGGGCGCAGTCCGTCGAGGAACGCCGCGAACCCCGCATCGCTCGCTTGCGCGGCCGCGGTCGACCCGCCCCCCGGCAGGCACGCACCCAGCATCGCCGCCGCGGCCACCATCCCCCAACGCATGCGTTTCCTGCTCGTCATCGCGCAAGTGTCGCACAGCTACCGCCCGATCGGAACAGCGGATCGGCGCCGCGCGCCACATTCCGCCGCTTGCGGACCGCCGCCCGCCGCGGCAGAACGCCACCGCCGGAGGGATGGCCGAGTGGTTTAAGGCAGCGGTCTTGAAAACCGCCGTGGGTTCATGCTCACCGTGGGTTCGAATCCCACTCCCTCCGCCACCTGCCGCTCTTAAGTATCTGTGATCATTGACAATAATTGCAGAATGTCTTCTTGGCCCTACTCCCGGCCCCAATTCTGTGAGCTGCTTGGCAAAATTATTGAAGGTCCTTGGTGGTATGCCGGCTTGTCGTCCGGACGAGCGATGCCCGCCGGGCCGTCCCTTTCATCAGAGCGGATCACCGAGGCGACACAGCCCGGCGCCGCGAACGGCCGGGTGTGGTGGAAAGCGGTCCGGCGGGTTTTGGGAACGGCATGGTCGAAAGCCGCCCTTCGCTCAGTATCAAAACCGGTAGGATGTGGGACCACCTGTCACGCCACCTTACGGAAACACGACCGTAACTTGGGGAGGGCCCGGCGCACCCGACTTTTGACGGTCCCTAGCGGCATACCCGTTCGCTGCGCCAATTCTGCATAGGTCGATCCTTCGAGGTACGCGGTGCGGATCAGCAGTGCGTCAAGAGGATTGATCGTTTGGAGACCGTCCGAAAGCTGGCGCAGTTCTTCGTTGGCC
>JBPBQW010000178.1:0-4842 GCA_050955125.1 Janthinobacterium lividum | reverse complement strand
ACGTGAGCGATAACGAGACCGATTATAGCAAGCACCAATGTCCAATAGAGTTGCCAACGATTGTATCTCAATATGCTCGAGTGTAGCGTTATCAAGCGCTGGCTTCGCAATGCCATGAGCGAGCACTCACCCCCATTTGTCAGATGCACTCTATTTGGCTCTATCCTGCAACACGCGTCACCAAATGATGTCGATGTTATCCTAGTGGCAGACAGATGGTGTATTCGTAAAGAATTGACAGAGATAGGGACAGAATTCCACGCGCAGTTTTCACTGCATTTGCATGTTCAGCTTTTTCACGCATCTCAAGAAGACGATTTACGTTTATTTCTCACGAGAACTGCATCAACGGAGGAGGTAATATGACCAAGGACCTCTATTATACTATACCAGAGTATTTCCTTGATAGGATGCAGGAGCATAGCTGCGTCTTATCTGTCGACGACGTGAGTACAGGAGAGTACTTTTTGTACAGGATTCATCGCCGGAGTTACAAAGACGTACTGGTATGGCTCTCAGATGCTTACCTTTTCGGCGATATGGATTATGTTAACCGTCCTACCGAACTGCAGCGCGGAGACTATATCGTTATCGCTAAGCCTGAAGGCGGCGGCGGCGCCTCAGCAGGACTTGTCGAGTCAATTCAAATCGGTGTCGGCAAGCTCGCAGATCTCATGGGCGCACTGAGTAGGCGCGACATGTGGGCCTATGTCGCGCCTACGTGGGAGGAGAGGCAGGAAAATAAGCGACGCTTTGAAGCGCGCAGGCGTTCCTAGCTACTCCGCCGGCAAATAGACCTCCCCGCCCTTCTCCCTGAACATCTCGCTCATCTCCGCCATGCCCTTGAGCGCGGCGGCCTTGCTGGCGGCCGCCGTCTCCGCGCCCGTCGGCCCGCCCGAGGCCAGGAACGCGTCCGCCGGCTGGTTCTGCTTGGCCGCGAACTCGCGCACTTCCGCCGTGATCTTCATCGAGCAGAATTTCGGCCCGCACATCGAGCAGAAATGCGCGGTCTTGGCGCCTTCGGCGGGCAGCGTCTGGTCGTGGTACGACTCCGCCGTGTCGGGATCGAGCGACAGGTTGAACTGGTCGCGCCAGCGGAATTCGAAGCGCGCGCGGCTCAGCGCGTCGTCGCGCATCTTGGCAGCCGGATGCCCCTTGGCGAGATCGGCGGCGTGGGCGGCGAGCTTGTACGTCACCACGCCGACCTTCACATCGTCGCGGTCGGGCAGGCCCAGATGCTCCTTGGGCGTCACGTAACAGAGCATCGCCGTGCCGTACCAGCCGATCATCGCCGCGCCGATGCCGCTGGTGATGTGGTCGTAGCCGGGCGCGATGTCGGTCGTCAGCGGCCCGAGCGTATAGAAGGGCGCCTCGCCGCAGACCTGCAGCTGCTTGTCCATATTCTCCTTGATCTTGTGCATCGGCACGTGGCCGGGGCCCTCGATCATCACCTGGACGTCCTGCGCCCAGGCACGGTGGGTGAGCTCGCCGAGCGTGTAGAGCTCGGAGAACTGCGCCTCGTCGTTGGCGTCGGCGATGCTGCCGGGGCGCAGGCCGTCGCCGAGCGAATAGGCAATGTCATACGCCTTCATGATCTCGGTAATCTCGTCGAAGCGCTCGTACAGGAAGCTCTCGCGATGGTGCGACAGGCACCATTTCGCCATGATGCTGCCGCCGCGCGACACGATGCCGGTGACGCGCTTGGCGGTCATCGGGATATAGGCGAGGCGGACGCCGGCGTGGATGGTGAAGTAATCGACGCCCTGTTCCGCCTGTTCGATCAGCGTGTCGCGGAAGATCTCCCACGTCAGGTCCTCGGCGATGCCGCCGACCTTCTCCAGCGCCTGATAGATCGGCACGGTGCCGATCGGCACGGGCGAGTTGCGGATGATCCACTCGCGCGTGTCGTGGATGTTGCGCCCCGTCGACAGGTCCATGACCGTGTCCGCGCCCCAGCGGATCGACCAGACGAGCTTGTCGACCTCCGCCGCCACGTTCGACGCGACCGCGCTGTTGCCGATGTTGGCGTTGATCTTGACCAGGAAGTTGCGGCCGATCGCCATCGGCTCGGATTCGGGGTGGTTGACGTTGTTGGGGATGATCGCGCGGCCGCGGGCGACCTCGTCGCGGACGAACTCGGGGGTCACGAAATCGGGGATGCTCGCGCCGAAGCTCTCGCCGTCGCGGACGTGGTCCATCATCTGGGCGCGACCGAGGTTCTCGCGGGTGGCGACATACTCCATCTCGGGCGTGATGATGCCGCGGCGGGCGTAGTGCATCTGGCTGAGGTTGTGGCCCGCCTTGGCGCGCAAGGGACGGCGCACGACGTTGGGGAACGGCTGCACCCCGCCCGAGCGGTCGGGGCCGAGCTGGCCATTGTCCTCGGGACGGAGTTCGCGCGGCGCGTAGCTCTCGACGTCGCCGCGCGCCTCGATCCACGGGCGGCGCAGCTGCGGCAGGCCGGCGCCGATGTCGATGAAGGTAGCGGGATCGGTGTACGGCCCGGACGTGTCGTACACGCGCAGCGGCGGCTCGGAGCACGACGGGTCGAGCCGAATCTCGCGCATCGCCACCATCACGTCGGGGTTGCCGGGCGCGGGAACGTGGATCTTGGCGGAACCGCGGATCGCGCCGGTGGTGACGCCGATTTCGGTACGGGCGGGAAGGTCGGCCATGGCAAGCGCTCCTTGGATATCGGAGCGGGGGCGGCCATCGGGCGACCTCCCTCCCTCCGCCGGTATCAACCGGATCAGGTTCGGCGGGTCCTGGGCGCGACGCCCAATCTCAGCCTCGTCAAGAGGCTCCCCGGGGAATAGTGTGGGTGTAGCAGGTTGGAGGGCGCACGCTATCCGAAAACGGCGGCGAGGGCGTCGTCGGGTGGGCCGAACAGTCTGTCGACCAAGGTCGGCACGTCGCCGACGGGCACGAAACGGGATAGTGGCACGGCGCGGAACGCAGGCTTTGCGGCCTTGTAGCCGGTGGCGTCCCCTTTCGTCTTGTAGACGCTACGATCCCCGAGCGACGGCAACGGTTCACCCGGCGCACCCGCAAACAGACGATACTGCTCGATCGACAGCGTCACGGGATCGTGGAGCATCAGCACCGCTGCAGCAGACTGCTTTTTAGTCAGGCGCGTCTGCAGATCGAAATGCCGACGTGCGCCCGCCACCTGCATCGCCTTGAGTTGGATGTGCCGGACGGTGCCGCACGCCTCGATGATCAGATCGTAGCCGCTGTTGTCGACCTCGCTGTGCGAGACGGCGAAGTCGAAGACCCGTCGTCGCCACAGTTCGGCCGTGACGTCGCTGATGAATCGATGCTCAAGGACCTTCTCACGCGTGGACGAATAGGTCGACAGCGCGGTGATCCAGTCGGACATGATATCCTCGATGGAGGACCGATCCCCTGTCCGATCCGCAAGTGCCCCATACTGCCGTTCGTCCCGAGCGAAGTCGAGGGACGGGGTCAGCGCTGGCGGTGTCTCGACTGCGCTCGAGACGAACGGGGGTGGCGTGGAGCGGCCACGTCATCGGGTCGCGGCGATCGCGCCGCCCACGCAACTCCCCTGCCCGCTCGATCATTCTTCGCCCGAGTACAAATGGCGGCAGGAACAACGACATGGACGATCTGACACGGCGCACGGTGATGGGCGCAGGCGTGGGCGCGGGACTGGCGGCAGCCGCACCGGCAATGGCGGCAGGCGTGGGTCAGGCGACCGCGCCCGCGCAGGGCACCGGCGAGCCGCCGTTGCAGGACCCGACCACCAAATACCCCCGCCCGCCGTTCCAGCGCCAGTCGCAGCCGTGGCCCGGCCTCGCGTCCAAGATGACCCCCCGCCCCGATCACGGCGAGACGAGCTACAAGGGCTCGGGGCGGCTGCTCGGCCGCAAGGCGCTCGTCACCGGCGGAGACAGCGGCATGGGCCGCGCCGCCGCGATCGCCTTCGCGCGCGAGGGGGCGGACGTCGCCATCGCCTATCTGCCCGCCGAGGAGCCCGACGCGCGCGAGGTCGTCGCGCTGATCCGCGCCGCGGGGCGCAAGGCGGTGCCGCTGCCCGGCGACCTGCGCGACGCAGGGTACATCAAGCGGATGGTCGACACCGCGGTGCGCGAGCTGGGCGGGCTCGACATCCTAGTCAACAACGCCAGCCGGCAGCAGCAGCGCGCGTCGCTGGACGAGCTGACCGACGAGGATTTCGACGCCACGATCAAGACCAACATCTATGGCACGTTCCGCGTGACCAAGGCCGCGCTGCCGCACATGCCGCCGGGCTCCGCGATCATCCAGACGACGTCCGAACAGGCGTACGATCCGTCGGAGAATCTGGTCGACTATGCGATGACCAAGGCGGCGATGATGAACTTCACCAAGTCGCTCGCCAAGCAGCTCGGCCCCAAGGGCATCCGGGTGAACGGCGTGGCGCCGGGCCCGATCTGGACGCCGCTGCAGGTGTCGGGCGGCGCGACGATGGAGAAGCTGGAGAAGTTCGGCCAGTCGACGCCGATGGGCCGCCCGGGCCAGCCGGCCGAGCTTGCCGGCATCTACGTCCGGCTGGCGGAGAACGACGGCAGCTACGCGACCGGGCAGGTGTACGGCGCGGCGGGAGGATCGGGCCAGCCGTAAGGCTTCTACACTTCTCCGGCGACGGAGGGGGGAGCAGTCGCGGGAGGAGCGTTCCCTTCTGCACTTCCCCGGCGAAGGCCGGGGTCCAGCCTTCTTCGCCGGCCGCCGCAAGCCTGGGCTCCCGCCTTTACGGGAGAACGGAGCGATCTCCCGAACCTTGACTCGCCCTACCCCACTCCTTACTAACACTGATGTCAGTAAGGAGCATCGCCCGTGGCC
>JBPBQW010000177.1:0-5256 GCA_050955125.1 Janthinobacterium lividum | reverse complement strand
CCGGGCAGCTGGATCGGCGGCGATCGCGACGGCAATCCGTTCGTCACCGCCGACAGCCTGGCCCACGCGCTGTCGCGCGCGTCCGAGACGGTGCTGGCCCACTACATGGAGCGCGTCCACGCGCTGGGTGCCGAGCTGTCGATCTCGTCGCGGGTCACCGACGTGGGCCCGGCCGTGCTGCACCTCGCCGACGCGAGCGGCGACACGGCACCGAGCCGCGCGGACGAGCCGTACCGCCGCGCGCTGTCGGGCATCCATGCCCGGCTGGCGGCGACGCATCGGTCGCTGATCGGCCGCCCGGCGCCGCGCCCGGGCGCGCTCGACGGGAACCCCTACCCCGACCCGGCGGCATTCCGCGCCGACCTCGCCGTGCTCGCACGGGGCCTGGGCCATTCGGACGCCATCCTCGGCAGCGACGGCGCCCTGGGCCGGCTGGTGCGCGCGGTCGACATCTTCGGCTTCCATCTGGCGACGCTCGACCTCCGCCAGAACAGCGCCGTGCACGAACGCGTCGTCGCCGAGCTGTTGCGGATCGCCGGGGTGGAGGCGGACTATCTGGCGCTGGACGAGGCCGGGCGCGTCGCGCTGTTGCGCCGGGAGCTCGCCGCGCCGCGCCCGCTCGCCAGCCCGTTCGCCACCTACGGCGACGAGACCGCGTCCGAACTCGCGATCGTCCGCGCGGCGGCCGAGGCGCACGCGCGCTACGGCCCGGCCTGCATCCGCCAGTATGTCGTGTCGATGGCGAAGTCGGTTTCCGACCTGCTGGAGGTCACCCTGCTGCTCAAGGAGGCGGGGTTGTACCGGCCGAATGCCGGCGAGAGCGACCCGCCGCATGCCGCGATCATGGCGGTGCCGCTCTTCGAGACGATCGAGGACCTGGAAGCCGCGCCCGGCATCATGGCCGCCTGGTTCGCGCTGCCCGAGGTCGCGGCCGTCGCGCGGACGCGGGGTCATCAGGAAGTGATGATCGGCTATTCGGACAGCAACAAGGACGGCGGCTATCTCACCTCCACCTGGAGCCTGTCGGTCGCGTCGGCCGCGCTGGCGCCGGTGTTCGCAGACGCAGGCGTCGCGATGCAGCTGTTCCACGGCCGCGGCGGCGCGGTGGGGCGCGGCGGCGGATCGTCGTTCGCCGCGATCCGCGCCCAGCCGCCCGGCACGGTGCAGGGCCGCATCCGCATCACCGAGCAGGGCGAGGTAATCGCCGCGAAATACGGCACGCGCGCGAGCGCGGCGACCAACCTGGAGGCGATGGCGTCCGCCACGCTGCTCGCCACGCTCGAGCCGTCGCCGCTGTCGCCCTCCGACGCCGCACGGTTCGCCGGCGCGATGGACCGGCTATCGGCCAGCGCCTTCGCCGCCTATCGCGACCTGGTGTACGGCGGCACCGGCGCGGCCGCCGACGACCGCGGCTTCCGCACCTTCTTCCGCCAGATGACGCCGGTCGCGGAGATCGCGAACCTGCGCATCGGCAGCCGTCCCGCCAGCCGCACCAGGAGCGACCGGATCGAGGATCTCCGCGCCATCCCCTGGGTGTTCAGCTGGGCGCAGGCGCGGGTGATGCTGCCGGGCTGGTACGGCGTCGGCCAGGCGCTGGCGGGCGAGGACCAGGGGCTGCTCGCCGAGATGGCGGACGCCTGGCCGTTCTTCGCCGCCAGCCTCGCCAACATGGAACAGGTGCTGGCCAAATCCGACATGGGGATCGCCGCGCGCTACGCCGCGCTGGTGGAGGACCGGGCGCTCGCCGATGCGATGTTCGGCCGCATCCGCGACGGCTGGACGCTGGCCCACGACGGCCTGCTCGCCGCCACCGGCCAGTCGCGGCTGCTGGAGCGCAACCCGGCGCTCGACGCGTCGATCCGGCTGCGGCTGCCGTACGTCGAGCCGCTCAACCTGCTCCAGATCGAACTGGTCAAGCGCCGCCGCGCGGGCGAGGAGGACGAGCGGATCGGCGAGGGCATTCTGCTGTCGATCAACGCGATCGCGACCGCGCTGCGCAATTCGGGATGATGCGATGATCCTGATCCTTCCGATACTGCTCGCCGCGGCAGGACAGACGGCGAGCCCGCCCGCGCGCGTCCCGTCGCCGTCGGGCGCCGCGACCGCCGAGACGGGCCGGTTGACGATCACGCTCGACGGCACGCGCTACGAGCTTGCGGCGCGCGTCTGGCGCCCGGCCGGCCCCGGCCCCTTTCCGCTCGTCGTCGTCAATCACGGCACGCCGGCGGACAAGGCGAAGCTGCCGGGCGAGCGGCTGGGCTTCTCGCGCGCCGCCGGCTGGTTCGTCGCACATGGCTATGTCGTCGCCGTCGCGCTCAGGCCCGGGTTCGGCGCCTCGGACGGCCCGTATCTGGAGGCGGCGGGTCGCTGCGAAGACGAGGATTACGCGCTCGCGGGCCGGCGCACCGCCGCGATCGAGGTGGCGATCGTCCGCTCCGCCGCCGCGCTGCCGGGCGTCGATCCGACGCGGATCGTCGTCGTCGGCCAGTCCGCGGGCGGGTTCGGCGCGGTGGCGCTGGGCGACGCGCCGCCGCCCGGCGTCGTCGGCATCATCAGCTTCGCAGGTGGGCGGGGCGGCAACGGCAAGGAGCATATCTGCGCCGGCGAAGACCGGCTGATCGCCGCGGAACGGCGGTTCGGCCGCGACAACCGCCTGTCGCAGCTATGGCTCTATGCCGCCAACGACCATTATTTCCGGCCCGAACTGTCGCATCGCATGGCCGCCGCCTATGCCGCCGCCTCGGCGCCGCCGATCCGGTTCGTCGACCTGCCGCCGTTCGGCGACGACGGCCACAAGACGTTCGCGCAGGCCGACCCAATCGTCTGGAGCGAGCCCGTCGAGGCGTTCCTGGCGCGGGTCGTCCCGCCGGCGCCGGTCCCGCGCTGAGCGGACGCCACGCGATCCCGCTACCCCTCCAGGCTCTTCGACGCCTGTTCGAACAGATCCCGCGACAGGCCCGGCGTCCCCACGATCCGCTCCAGCTCGGCGCGCATCAGCGCCGCCCGCCCCTCGTCGAAGCGGCGCCAGCGCGCGAGCGGGGGGAGCAGCTTGGCGGCGGTCTGCGGGTTGAGGCGATCGAGCGCGATCAGCTGGTCGGCGAGGAAGCGGTAACCTGCACCGTCGGCCCCGTTGAACGCGCGCTGGTTGACGCCGAACGCGCCCACCAGGCTGCGCGCGCGGTTGGGGTTGGCAAGCGTGAAGTCGGGGTGCGTCGCCAGCGACGCGACTTGCGCGGCGGTGTCGTCGCGCGGGGACAGCGCCTGCGTCTGGAACCACTTGTCGAGCACCAGCGCATTGTCGCGGTACCGATTGTAGAAGATGTCGAGCGCCGCCTCGCGCACGTCCGACGTGCCCGCCGCGAGCACGGACAGCGCACCCTGCCGGTCGGTCATGTTGTCCGCCGCCTCGAATTGGCGGAAGGCGATGCCGGCCGCGTCGGACGCACCGCTGGCGGCGAGATAGCCGAGCGCGACGGTGCGCAGCCGGCGCCGGCCCTTGCCCTCGGGAGTGTAGGCATAGGCGCGCGTCTCGGGCGCGCACGCCGCCCGCCAGTGCGCGTCGAGCCGGCGGCCGAGATCGCGGCGCAGCGCCTCGCGTGCGCGGAAGATCGCGTCGGGGTCGACGGTCGCCATCTGGTCGCCGACGAAGCTCTCGGACGGCAGCAGCACCGCCTCCGCCACGAACGCGGGGTCGAGCCCGCCCTCGTCGAGGTTCATGTCGGCCAACGTGCCCGCCACCGCGTCGATCACGGCGGCGTGATCCGCACGCCCTTCCGCCGCACCCGCGACCAGCGTGTCGAGCATCAGCTGCTGCATCGCCTCATAACGCGCGAAGGGATCGTCATCGTGCGCCGACAGGAACGCGAGGTCGGCGGCCGCGCGGTCGCTCTCGATGATGACGGGGGCGGAAAAGCCGCGGTTGACGGACAGTACCGGCCGTTCGGTCACGTCCTCGAACACAATCTGCGCCGTGGCATCCTCGAACAGCACCAGCCGCTCGTCGGTGAGCGCGCGGGCGCTCGTCGCGCCGAACAGCTTCATCCGCAGCGGCAGGACCAGCGGCAGCTTGTCGGGCTGGCCCGGCGTCGGCAACGTGCGTTGCGCCAGGCGGATGGTGACGCGCCCCGCGCCCGCGTCATGGTCGACCGCGACCGACACGCGCGGTGTGCCCGCCTGCCCGTACCAGCGGCGGAACCGCGCGAGGTCGACGCCGCCCGCCTCCTCCATGCACGCGACGTAATCCTCGCAGGTCGCGGCCGTGCCGTCGAACCGGTCGAAATACAGGTCGCATCCCGCGCGGAACCGCTCGGGCCCGACGATCGCCGCCATCATCCGGATCAGCTCCGCCCCCTTGTTGTAGATGGTGGCGGTGTAGAAGTTGCTGATCTCCTGATACGCGTCGGGGCGCACCGGATGCGCGAGCGGGCCGGCGTCCTCCGGGAATTGCGCCGCGCGCAAGCCCCGCACGTCCTCGATCCGCTTGACCGCGGCGCTGCCCTGGTCCGCCGAGAAGCCCTGGTCGCGATAGACGGTGAAGCCTTCCTTGAGGCTCAACTGGAACCAGTCTCGGCAGGTGATCCGGTCACCCGACCAGTTGTGGAAATACTCGTGCGCGACGACCGCGGCGATCGCGTCGTAATCGCCGTCGGTCGCGGTGTCGGGATCGGCGAGGATGTAGCGGCTGTTGAAGATGTTTAGCCCTTTGTTCTCCATCGCGCCGAAGTTGAAATCATCGACCGCGACGATGTTGAACACGTCGAGGTCGTATTCGCGACCATAGACGCGCTCGTCCCACATCATCGCGAGTTTCAGCGCGTGGAGCGCGTGGGTGGTGCGCGGCAGGTCGTCCCCGCGCACCCAGATCGCGAGTTGCACCTCGCGACCCGAGGCGGTGGTGAAGGTGTCGCGATTGGCGACGAGGTTCCCCGCGACCAGCGCGAACAGGTACGACGGCTTGGGATACGGGTCGTGCCACTCGGCCCAGTGACGGCCATCATCGAGCGTGCCGTGCGCGACCGGATCGCCGTTGGCGAGCAGGATCGGGAACCGCTCCGCCTCTGCGGTCAACCGCACGCGATAGACGCTCAGCACGTCGGGACGGTCGGGGAAGAAAGTAATGCGGCGAAAGCCTTGCGCCTCGCATTGCGTGCACAGGTTTCCGCCCGACGCGTACAGCCCCATCAGCTGCGTGTTGCGGTCGGGCGCGATCTCGACCTCGGTCTCGACCACATGCGCGTCGCCGGCGAGCGGGATCAC
>JBPBQW010000176.1:0-5953 GCA_050955125.1 Janthinobacterium lividum | reverse complement strand
GTCGCGCGGCTGGGTGGCAGTCCATCGTCGGCGGGCGGTGCCTCGACAATGATGCTGACCGCGGGCTCGGTCGGTCGCGCCGCCAGCAGGGAGGCATCATACCGCGGCGCGAGCTTTGCGCGGGCCGCTGGCAGTGCGGGCGCCGGCGCGGCAACCAGCTCGATCTCCATCGCGATCTGTCCCTTCGCGGCACTCTTCCGCTTCATCGCCGTCCTCACCATTCGAACCTCCCACTTGCGACTCACTGTCCGATCTGGATACACGATGTTCCGTGTTTGTTCTAGGTGGAGCGGAGCGGTGATTGAGCTGAGCCTGGCGGTCGTAGGCATCGACTATCCTAACCCAGACGGGAGCAACCGCCGGTTTCACATGGCGCTGCTGGACCGCGGCGATCCCGTCGAACTGCGGCGCGAGCCCGGCAACAAGTTCGACCCTCACGCAGTGGGGGTGTTCGGCCAAGATGGCATCCGCATCGGCTACCTGCCCGCCGGCCGTGCCCCTTTCATCGGCTCAAAGATCCTCGACGGGCTGGAGGTGCAAGCGATCTTTCAGGAGCGCGAGGCGACGATCGGCGTCATTCGGGCTCGCATCGGCGGCGGGCCCCCTACCCTGCCGCCCGAACGGCCGCGCACGCCACGCGCCTTCCACGGCGCCGTCGCGATCCAAGGCGCCCAGGCCGAGTCCGTGTTCTATCCCGACGAGGATGGGCCCGAATGGGGAGCGTGACTGCGCGAGCTTTCGAAAGCTCGTCCCGCAATCGAACAGAGCACCTTCAAAATCCATGGTATATTCCATGGTACTGACCACGTTGACGGCACAAAATAAACAACAATTACAATGGTTAAACCCGATTGGTGCAACGGCCTCCCGCTCCGCCACCTGACGGGTAGTCCGGCCCGTCGACCGATCGGAACCGCCTCGGCGCCGCCGTGGCGCTGCGCCCGACGAGCTCGCGTCGCACGACCGATACTTACCGGAGCGGCATCTACCAGAAGCGGCTGCCGGGAACTCCCTTGAACGGGCCGGCGAGATCGGCGGTGATCCAGCCGCCGTAGAAGCCGCCCGGTTGCGGCACCACGCGCTCGGCATCGACGAAGCATCCATCCAGCGGCCCGGCGTAGAACGCGACGTGGTCCCGCAGCATCGCGAACGCCGGGGTCGGCGCCGGATAGCTCCAGGCGACGTCGGCGATCACCCCCACCCCGATCACCAGATCCCAATAGACCGCCTGACCTTTCCACTCGCAGAACGACCCGCGGGTCGACCGGCGTAGCGCGCCCGGTAGGATGTCGGCCGGTGGGATGTAGTAGCTCGGCGGATGGCTGGTCTCGATCGTGCGGACGGCGCGCCGGGTGTCGACGACGACGTGGCCGCGATGCTCGATGCGGATGCGGCGGCCGCACGGCTGCGCGATCGCGGGGCGTGGATAATCCCAGACGCTCTCCTGCCCCGGACCGGCCACGTCGGGCCGGGGCGTCATGCCCGCCGTTCCATGCGACGAGCGAGCCTCTGGAGTGCGGGGCGCAGGCGAAGGAACAATCGATAGGCGCGCTCCATCCCGCCCAGAAGAGCCGGGCTCCTCGCCGCCAGCCCCAGCGGTCGCAGCAATGGAATCGCCCGCCACATGGCGGCGAACGCCGTGGCGCCCGACAGCATGAGCCCGTCCTCGCAGGCGTGGAACCGCGCGAGCATCGCCTCGCGGTCGATCGGGCAGGCCGCCGCGGGATCGCCCACATCGACGAAGGTGATCGCGCCGCGCCGGTCGAGCCGCCGCATCACCGCGATCTCGCGCCGGCACAGCGGGCATCCGCCGTCGTGCCAGACCGTCAGCGACGTCATGCCGCCCCGCCGCCGTTACGCTCGCGTATGCGCTCCGCCAGCACCGTCGCGAACGCCAGCCAGGCGACGAACGGCACTGCGGTCGCCGCGGCGGTTCGGTCCACCCTGGCCGCCGCGACCACATATCCCGCGCCGACCGCGACCATCGCCGCCGAGGCAGCCGTGCTCGCCCCCAGCGCGCGTCGGCGGAAGAACAGCTCCGTCCAGCCACCAACCATCGCCGTGTCGAGCAGCCACAGCCCGACCGCCAGGTCGCGCGACCGGCCCGTCGGCCGGCGCAACAGGCGATATCCCCCGATGCCCAATCCAACCTCCAGCACCGGCCACACCATGCCGAAGACGGCGTCGGGCGGCGTGAAGCCGGGCTTGTCCAACCGGCGATACCAGCGCCGGATGCCGGGATGCGACGAGTCGGGCGCGTTGCGGCGACCGAGCATGGCGCCCGCGCCCAGCACCGCCGCCACACCTGCGAACGCGGCGGAACGGGAGAGGCCGGAGCCGCCAGCGGCCTTGGTGTCGTCCGCCATCGTCATCGTTCCTTCTCCCCAGATCGGTCCTCCAAATCGGCGCGGCGCACGACGGTGCGTCCGCGCCGGTCAACCCAGGGGGACGCCGCCCGTCACCGCGATCACCGCGCCCGACATGTAGCTGCCCTCCGAGGAGCCGAGCAGGACGTAGGCGGGCGCCAGCTCGGCCGGCTGCCCTGCGCGGCCGAGCGGCGTGTCGTGGCCCAGCGTCTCCATCTCGTCCGCGGTCTTGGCGATCGGCTGGATCGGGGTCCAGATCGGGCCGGGCGCCACCGCGTTGACGCGGATGCCGTCGGGCGCGAGCAGGTTGGACAGGCCGACCGTCAGGCTGGAGACCGCGCCCTTGGTGGCGGCATAGACGATCATGGTCCTGCCCCCGACCTTGGCCTGCTCGCTGGTCGTGTTCACGATCGCGGCGCCCGGTTTCATGTGCACCGCGGCGGCCTTGGCGAGGCGGACCATCGCGAAGACGTTGACCGCGAACGCGGCCTGCATCTCGTCGTCGTCGACTGTCTCCAGCCCCGCGTTGATCGTCTGCGCCGCGGCGTTGTTGACGAGGATGTCGAGCCGGCCGAACTCGGCCACCGTCCGTTCCACCAGCGCGGTGCAGCGGTCGCGATCGCGCAGGTCGCCGGGCAGCAGGAGGCAGCGTCGCCCGGCCTTCTCCACCCAGCCGCGGGTATCCTCCGCATCGGGTTGTTCGTCGGCGAGATAGGAGATGGCGACGTCCGCGCCCTCGCGGGCATAGGCGATCGCGACCGCCTTGCCGATGCCCGAATCCCCACCGGTGATGAGCGCCACCCTGTCGGTCAACAGCCCCTTGCCGACATAGCTGTCCTCGCCGTGGTCGGGCTTGGTCAGCATGTCCGCCACCAGTCCGGTCCGGCCCTGTCGCGGTTCGCCGGGGAAGCTCGCGGGCTGGCTGGTACGCGGATCGCTGGTCATCGGGGCAACTCCTGCTCGAACGTCTGGTGGGTCAACGATCGAGTCGCCGCCTCGCCTCATCACCGATGGCGGAGTCACATCAGTGTCACCGGACGGACCGCAATCTGTCGCCGGGGCGCCATAGACGCGGCCGGCCGGCACCTCGCCG
This sequence comes from Janthinobacterium lividum, assembly GCA_050955125.1. GTDB lineage: Bacteria > Pseudomonadota > Alphaproteobacteria > Sphingomonadales > Sphingomonadaceae > Sphingomonas. The sequence goes on along the minus strand of JBPBQW010000176.1, from coordinate 2,494 downwards.
GCGGGAGCGTATCGATGACGGGCGTGACGAGCAGGCGGTTGCGGATGGGCGTTTCGGTACTCGCGCTGATATCGGGCGCACCCGCGGTGGCGCAGGTGACGCAGGCTCCCGGCCCGACCACGGCGGAGGCTCCCGCCCCGGCTGGCGCCGACGCGACCACGACGACCGCGGCGACCGCGCAGGCGACCGCCGCCGCGGACGCTCCCGCGGGCGACATCGTCGTCACCGGCACGACGACGCGCGCGGTGTCGCAGGTGTCTGGCGCGGAGATCCAGAAGATCCTGCCCGGGATCAGTCCGCTCAAGGCGCTCCAGACGCTGCCGGGCGTCACCTTTCTGACCGCCGATCCGTGGGGCAACAACGAGCAGAACATCTCGCTGTTCATCCACGGCTTCAACCAGCAGCAGCTCGGCTACACGCTCGATGGCCTGCCGCTCGGCGACCAGCAGTACGGCAACTACAACGGCCTCTCGCCGCAGCGCGCGATCATCTCCGAAGACGTCGGGCGGGTGACGCTGGCGAGCGGCGGGCGACCTGGGCACGCCGTCGACGAGCAATCTCGGCGGCACGATCGACACCTTCTCGAGCGATCCCAAGCCGACCGCGGGCGCGACGATCGAGCAGGTCGTGGGCAGCTACGACGCCTTTCGCACCTATGCCCGGATCGACAGCGGCGACATCGGCCAGAACACGCGCTTCTACGTCTCGGGCCTGCGTCAGAAGGCCCGGGCGTGGGACTTCGACGGCCAGCAGGGCGGCTATCAGGCGGACGCGAAGCTGGTCCACGAGGATGCGACGGGGCGCCTCGACGTGTTCTTCTCCTACTCGGACAAGGCCGAGCCCAACGAGGACGCGACCGTCGTGTCCGCGACGCAAGCCTATCAGCCCTATGCCCGCCCGTTCCTGTACCCGAACTTCGCCGCCGCGCAGCGATATTACGCCGGGCAACTCGCCTACAATGGCGCGCCGACCTATGCCGCGTCGGGATCGAACTACAGCAACTATTACAGCGACGCGCAGCGTACCGACTATCTCGCCTACATCAAATACGACTGGCACGTGTCGGACCGGGTCCACTGGATCAACCAGGCGTATTTCCACCATGACGACGGCGTCGGCGTCGTCGCGGGGCCGATCACGGCCGCCGGCCTGCCGCAGCTGTTCTCCTTCTATTATCCGGGCGCGGCGGGCAGCAGCCCGACGTCCGCCACCAATCTCGCCCGGACGTCGGCCATCTTCGGCGGATCGGGCCTCGCGGCGCGAACCACCGAGTACCGCATCGACCGCGCGGGGCTGCTCTCGACGCTGCGGTTAGACCTCGGCCACCATCAGATCGAGCTCGGCGGCTGGTACGAGCATCAGGGCTCGTCCGCCTATCGCCGCTGGTACGCCGTGAACGCCAGCGCGCCGTCGTCGCCCTATACCCGGCCCGGCGACTACGAAGCGCCGCTCATCACCCAATACGGCAGCCAGGTGCAGGTCGACGAGATCCAGACTCACATCCAGGACGCGTGGAGGATTTTGCCGGCCGTCACGATCCAGGCCGGCTTCAAGAGCACGTTCCAGATGGCGACCCAGGCGGTGCCGGTGCAGCCGATCCCGGGATCGTTCACCGGCTCGCGCGAGCTGCCCACCGGCCACCTGAACACGACCGAGGCGTTCCTGCCGCAGGTGGGCGCGATCTGGGACGCGACGGCGCACGAGCAACTGTTCTTCAACATCCAGAAGAACGTGCGCCAGTTCCAGACGAGCGCCGCCGCCGGCCTGTCGCCCTTCGCGCTGGGCAGCCAGACGCTGTTCCAGGCCTTTCAGGCGAACACGAAGCCCGAGACGAGCTGGACCTACGAGGTCGGCGCGCGCACCCACCACGCGCTGGCGCTGGGGCCGATCACCGCGTTCGACGGCCAGGTCAGCTATTATCACGTCGATTTCTCGAACCGACTGCTCGCGATCAGCCCGACGTCGACGATCACCGCGATCGTCAGCGGCGCGACCATCCTCCAGAATGTGGGCAGCGTGACGACCGACGGCGTGGACGTCGCCGGCACGCTGCACTTCGGGTCGCATTTCTCGCTGTACAACGCGCTGTCGTACAACAACTCGCGCTATGACGACAATTACGTGACGGGCACGACGACGGTGCCGACCGCGGGCAAGCAGGTTCCCGCATCGCCCGACTGGCTCGACAAAACGGTGGCGACGCTGGATGCGGGGCCGTTCGACCTCCAGCTCGTCGGCGACTATCTCGGCCGGCGGTACGCGACCTACACGAACGACCTGTCGGTCCCCGGCTACTTCACCCTGTCCGGCCGGATCGCGGTGGACGTGCCGCTGCCCGGCGGCTTCTTCGCCCGCAAGGCGACGGTAAGCCTCAACGTCACCAACATCACCGGCAAGCAGGCGGCGTCGACGTTGTCGGTCGGCGCGGCATCGGGCACGTACAACTTCTTCCCCGTCGCGCCGCGCCAGTATTTCGGCACGATCAGCGTGGGGT
>JBPBQW010000175.1:0-7342 GCA_050955125.1 Janthinobacterium lividum | reverse complement strand
TGCGCGTCAGCGCGGTGCGGTTGGGCGTCGACAGCACCATCAGCCCGCCGGGCGCCAAAGCGTCGGCGAGGCCGGCGACGAACCCCGGCTGATCCGCCACATGCTCGATCACCTCCAGGCTGCACACCAGATCGAACTGCTCGCCCGCGACCGCGCCCGTGCTGCCCGTGCGATAGTCGATGGCGAGCCCGCCGGAGGCGGCATGGGCGCGGGCGGCGGCGACGTTCTCGGGCGCCGCATCCACCCCGGTCACCGCGGCGCCCATCCGGGCCAGCGGCTCCGCGAGCAGCCCCGCGCCGCAGCCCATGTCGAGCGCGCGCCGGCCGGCCAGCGGTCGGAAACCCGCCGAGTTGCATCCCCAATGCGCGTCGGCGCGGGCGCGGATGAAGCCGAGGCGGACGGGGTTCAGCCGGTGCAGCATCGCCGACGAGCCCCGGGGATCCCACCACGCCGCCGCCTGCCGCCCGAAATGCGCCGCTTCGCCCAAGTCGATCATGGGATCGATCATCGCGTCGGTCCCGGCCGGCGGCAGGAGGGTCGCGTCGCTTGCACTGGTCATGGCGCGTTCCTATCAGGGCCGCCCCCGCATCCGGCAAGGCAAATCCCGCTCGCATGGCTTCTTCGGCCCAATCCCTTCCAAGCCGGCGTTCCCGTATCGTCATGAAGTTCGGCGGCACGTCGATGGCCGGCATCGAGCGGATCCGCGCGGTCGCCGCGCGGGTGAAGCGCGAGGTGGAGGCGGGCGCCGAGGTCGCGGTGGTCGTCTCGGCGATGGCGGGCGAGACCGACCGGCTGGTGGGCTTCTGCCGCGAGGCGTCGCCGCTCTACGATCCCGCGGAATACGATGTCGTCGTCTCGGCGGGCGAGCAGGTGACTAGCGGGCTGCTCGCCATCGCGTTGCAGGCGATCGGCGTGCCCGCGCGGTCGTGGCTCGGCTGGCAGTTGCCGATCCGCACCGACGGCGCGCACGCCAAGGCGCGGATCGGCGCAATCGACACCGCCGCGCTCGACGCCAGCCTGGCGGCGGGCGAGGTGGCGGTGATCCCAGGCTTCCAGGGCGTGACCGGCGCGGAGGACGGCGCGCGCGGCCGCGCGACCACGCTCGGCCGCGGCGGGTCCGACACCAGCGCGGTCGCGGTCGCCGCCGCGATGCGCGCCGACCGGTGCGACATCTACACCGACGTCGACGGCGTCTACACCACCGACCCCCGCATCGTGCCCCGGGCACGCAAACTCGCCCGGGTGACGTACGAGGAGATGCTGGAGCTCGCGTCGGTCGGCGCCAAGGTGCTGCAGACGCGCTCGGTGGGGCTGGCGATGAAGGAGCGGGTGCGGGTACAGGTACTGTCCTCGTTCACCGGCCCCGATGCGCCGATGGCCGACACGCTGCCCGGCACGCTGATCGTGGCGGAAGAGGAGATCACCGAGGTGGAACGCCAACTCATCACCGGCATCGCGCACGACAAGAACGAGGCGAAGATCACGCTGACGCAGGTGCCCGACCGGCCGGGCGCGGTGGCCAGCATCTTCGCGCCGCTCGCCGACGCAGGGATCAACGTCGACATGATCATCCAGAACGTCGCGCACCTGACGCACGGGGCGGCGGCGTCGACCGACGTCACCTTCACCGTGCCGTCCGCGGACCTGCCGCGCAGCCTCGACGTGCTGGAGGCGGGGCGGCCCACGATCGGCTACGCCGCGCTGGTCCACGATCCGCGCGTCGCGAAGATCAGCGTCGTCGGCGTCGGCATGCGCAGCCATGCGGGCGTCGCGTCCACCATGTTCACGACGCTGGGCGCGCGCGGCATCAACGTGCAGGCGATCTCGACGAGCGAGATCAAGGTTTCCGTGCTCATCGACGAGGATGAGACCGAACTGGCCGTCCGCGTGCTCCACACCGCGTACGGTCTCGACGCGGCGTAGGCGCCCGTCGTGAGTGAAGTTGAGGAAGTTGAGGCGATAGACAAGAGTCGATAGACAAGAATCGCGCACTTCGCCCCCGCGACGCGCCGGCGAAGCGGCACCGACGCACCGCGGGCGCGCCACCCGCGCGTCGCGGGTGCGCCCGTCACGGGCCGTCACGCGCCACGGACGCACCACCCCCGCAACGCCCGTGGCGGGAGTGGCGGCGGTGATGAGAGGAGGGACGGAGCGCGGCAGCATCGTGCGGTCGTGACACGGGAAATCCAACTTTGGGAGCCCGTAAAATCGTGGCGTGTGTCGCGCGTCATTTCGGCCCGGCGCTAGAACGCCAGGGTGGCTGTCGCCCCATTCTCACCGGTCGAAATAGTCTCGACGTACCTGTTTCCGGGCACCCGCTCAGGACGATCTGATGCAAAACTTAAAAGTTTTGCATCAACTCCACGCGGCTCATCTCACGGTTGTCGGCACCCAGTCGGCGGGCAGCTTGTGCTGCGGCTGGTGACTAAACCGCCTCGCCGTTTCCTCTTTGATTTGTCGCTCTCGACGGATTGAACCACCTACATGCCACTCCGCTTCTTCGGCATGGAAGTCGGCGACCAACCGACCAGGTATGTGATGTTCCGCGTCCCAAACCGCCATCAGCTCCATGTTTTGAATATCTGGATCATCCACACGCGTATCGTGATTGGGTTCGTCCCCCATCCAGACCGTGACGGTGAGGGTCCCAACCGGCCATTGGACCGATGGGCGTGGCTCGATCAACGCCGCGGCAGTCGGGAAGCGGCCTAACTTCTTCCATCGCCCGGCTCGGATCGCCTTGGTGATCGAAGGATAGCCAACGCTCACCACTGACATCACTGGCGTATCGAGGATGATGGCGGGATCGACTGGTTCGCGGTCACGTCTGCGGAAGAAGCCGACTTTCTTCTCCGGTGTGACCTGGCCATAGTACACCCAGCCGGCATCTCCCGCGACCGCGTAGAGTGCCCCTGCTGTCATATCGGCGCGAGCGGTCGGTTGTCCTTCAAACATCAAACAATGGTGATGAGAGGCGCCCACCACGTCAACGTGACCCTTAGAGCCGATCAATGGCTTGCCCTCGTGATGCAGAATTCACAAGTTCTGCATCACGCTCCAAACGACGGAATCCGGGCGTTTCCATGATGCATATGTCCGATGCGTGCAGCCGGCGTCGCACTCACCGCCGGCCATCCCGGACGGCACGGTTCGGCGGCGAGCGGCGGTCTTCGCTCTTCCTCCGCCCGCTTGCCGCCTGCCCCTTCGCGGCGGTAGGCTCGCCCGCATGACCGACACGCTCGCCGCCGCCCCTCCCGTCCCCACGCCCGATGCGACCGGCCGCGAGCGGCTGACGCGCGCGATGGCGCGTGGGGCGGCGTTCCTGGGGTCGCGGTACGCCATCATGGGCGGGGCGATGTCGTGGGTGTCGGAGCGCAACCTGGTCGCGGCGATCAGCGAGGCAGGCGGGTTCGGGGTGCTCGCGTGCGGGGCGATGACGCCCGCGCTGCTCGACGCGGAGATCGCGGGCACCAAGGCGCTGACGGCCGAGCCGTTCGGCATCAACCTCATCACCATGCACCCCGCGCTCGACGAGCTGATCGCGGTGTGCGCCGCGCACTGCGTCGGCCATGTCGTGCTGGCGGGCGGGTTGCCGCCCAAGGGCTCGCTGGAGGCGATCAAGGCAGGCGGCGCCAAGGTCGTGTGCTTCGCGCCGACGCTGGCGCTGGCCAAGAAGCTGATCCGGTCGGGCGTCGACGCGCTGGTGATCGAGGGGATGGAGGCGGGCGGCCACATCGGCCCCGTCTCGACCAGCGTGTTGGCGCAGGAGATGCTGCCCGAGATCGCCGATGCGGTGCCGGTGTTCGTCGCCGGCGGGATCGGGCGCGGCGAGGCGATCGCGGGCTATCTCGACATGGGCGCGGCGGGCGTCCAGCTCGGCACGCGCTTCGTCTGCGCGTCCGAATCGGTGGCGCATCCGCGGTTCAAGCAGGCGTTCATCCGCGCCAGCGCGCGCGACGCGGTCGCGTCGGTGCAGCTCGATCCGCGCCTGCCCGTCATTCCGGTCCGCGCGCTGCGCAACGCGGGCGGCGATCTGTTCACCGCGAAGCAGCGCGAGGTGGCGGGGCACCTCGACGAGGGGCGCGTCGTGATGGCGGAGGCGCAGCTGGCGATCGAGCATTACTGGGCCGGCGCGCTGCGCCGCGCGGTGATCGATGGCGACGTCGAGCACGGCAGCGTGATGGCGGGGCAATCGGTGGGCATGGTCCGCCGCGAGGAGCCGGTGGCGGCGATCCTGGCCGAGCTGGTGGACGAGGCGGCGGCGGCGCTGGGCCGGCGGGGATAGGGGCCGCTCGATCCTCCCCCGCCCAAGGGGAGGTGGCGACCCGTTCGGGTCGACGGAGGGGGAGGACACCCCGATGCTCGCCCGTCCTCCCCCTCCGACCGGCTGCGCCGGCCACCTCCCCCTCGCGGGGGAGGATGGAACGAGACGGTGACGCGCGGTTAACCATTGCGCGCGCACAAGGCGGTCATTCTTCCGAAGGGCCGCTACCATGCCGCGTCATCCGTTCGCCCGTGCCGGGCGCGTTCTTCCGCTCCTTGCCCTGTCCACGCTGGGCGCCTGCGCGCATCACCGCGTCGCGATGGTCGATGCGCCGCCGGCGGTGGTGGCGATGGTGGAGGCGCCGGCGCTGCCGGTCGCGCCCGTCGGCCCGTCGCCGATCAACGCGAACCTGTCCTCCGCCGCGACCGTGTGGCACCTGCGCGCCGCGTTGAACGTCGCCGCGCTCGGCTGCCGCGGCGCGGGCGCGGAGACGGCGCTGGCTCCGCAGTACAATGCGATGCTGATCGCGCGAAAGGCGGAGCTCGCCGTCGCGGAAGGCGCGCTGTCGGCCGAGTTCCGCGCCGGCGGCGGCCAGTGGCAGGACCGGTACGACCACGCCATGACCCGGCTGTACAACTTCTTCGCGGTGACCCAGGCGCACGACCGGTTCTGCGCCGCCGCGGTGCGGGTGATGGCCGAGGCGCAGGGGCTGGCGCCCGGCGCGCTGCCCGGGTTCGCCGCCCGCCAGTTACCGGTGCTCGATGCCGCGTTCGCGCCGTCCCAGACCCAGTTCCAGCCTCTGTCGCCGTCCTACGCTCCCGCCGTCCGCCCGCTGCCGCAGCCGGTGTTCGCGCTGACCGCGGCGCCGACACCGACCCGCCCCACCGATCACCCGCGGCTCGACCTCGACCTGACGGCGCTGCCGTCCGACTGACCGTCGCCGATGCCGGCCGCGCGGTAGCGGGTTTCCCCGCCGCCGGGCTTGGGGTAGCAGCGTCGGATGGTTAACCCGGACGAGGACCAGCCCCAGGATCAGCCGGCCGCGGGACGCTTCGTCGGTCGCGAGCATCGCTTCGCGGTGCGGGTGTTCTACGAGGACACAGACCTGTCGGGCGTCGTCTATCATGCCAATTACCTGCGCTATCTGGAACGCGCCCGGTCCGACATGCTGGCGCTCGCCGGCATCGACCAGCGCGCGACGTGGGAGGCGGGCGAGGGGGCGTGGGCGGTCGCGGACCTCCACGTCCGTTATCGCGCGCCCGCGCGGCTGGGCGACGCGCTGCTCGTCGCCAGCCGGGTGACGCGCGTCCGCGCCGCCGCGGTCGCCATTCAGCAGACAGTCAGCCGCGCGAGGCACACGTTGGTCGACGCCGACCTGACGGTCGCACTGGTCGCGACCGACGGCCGCCCGCGTCGCCAGCCGGCGGCGTGGCGCGCCATCTTCGCGGCGCTGGTGGAACAAGGGGAACGGATCGCATGAGGGGCCGCCTGTGAATCATCTCGTCGTCAACACCGACGCGGCCAGCCTGTCGCCGATCGCGCTGTTCCTCCAGGCCGACTGGGTGGTGCGGATCGTGATGCTGGGGCTGCTCGCCGCGAGCCTGTGGACCTGGGCGATCATCTGGAGCTTCTGGCGCCGGATCGGGCGCACGCGCCGCAACATCGACGCGTTCGAGCGCGAGTTCTGGACCGCGGACGACATCGACGCCTTCCACAAGAAACAGGGCGAGCGCGACCTGCCGATCGCGCGCGTCTTCGCCGCCGGTGTCAAGGAATGGCGCCGCTCCACCGCGGGCGGCCAGATCGACCGGGCGGGCACGCGCGAGCGGCTGGCCACCACGATGGGCGCGGCGTCGGCGGCGGAGGTCGACCGGCTGGCGGACCGGCTGAACGTGCTGGCGACCGTCGGCTCGGTCGCGCCGTTCGTCGGGCTGTTCGGCACCGTCTGGGGGATCATGCGCGCGTTCACCGGCATCGCGTCGGCGCAGAACAGCAGCCTCGCGGTCGTCGCGCCGGGCATCGCGGAGGCGCTGTTCGCGACCGCGATCGGGCTGTTCGCCGCCATCCCGGCGGTGATCGCGTACAACCGCTTCGGCCACGGCGTGAACCGGATCGAGGCCAGGCTCAACCGCTTCGCCGACGCGTTCCACGCGACGCTGTCCCGCCAGCTCGACGGCGAGCGCTGACCCGTGGCGATGACACCTTCCGCTCGCGGCCGCGGGCGATCCGCGCCGATGGCGGACATCAACGTGACGCCGCTGGTCGACGTGATGCTGGTGCTGCTCATCATCTTCATGGTCACCGCGCCGCTGCTGACCGCGGGCGTGCCGGTGAACCTGCCCGACACGCGCGCAAAACCGGTGGAGCAGGCCGACAAGCCCGTCGACATCGCGCTCGACGCATCGGGCAAGCTGTTCATCGGCAAGGAGCAGGTGAGCGACGACGCGCTGCCCGATCGGCTGGAAGCACTGGCCGCGCACGCGCCGCTGGGGCTGCCGCCGCAGGTGATGCTGCGCGCCGACCGGACGCTGTCGTACGAGAAGGTGATGCGGGTGATGGGCGAACTCAACCGCGCCGGACTCAACCGGGTGGCGCTCGTCACCGACGTCGCCGGCCGCTGAGGAACCGGCGGTGGCGGAGGGCATGGACCGGACGGAGAAGGTCGGCCTGGGCGTCGCCGCCGCCGGTCACGTGCTGCTGTTCGGCGCGCTGTCACTGGGGCTGCTGACGGCGCCCGACCCGAAGAAGCTGGAACAGCATCCGGTCGAGGTCAGCCTGGTGACGGAGGTCGCCCCCGAGCAGACCGCGCCGCCCGCGCCCACGCCGCCGAGCCAGTCCGCCGCACCCGATGAGGGCGCGCCCGAGGACGCGGCGCCGCCGCCGCCCGCCCCGGAACCCGCGCCGCCCGCCCCCGCGCCGAAACCGCCGACGCCAAAGCCGGTACCCAAGCCCGAACCCGCGCCCGAACCGAAGCCGGTGCCGTCGCCCAAACCTGCGCCCAAGCCCGTCGCCAAACCCGCGCCGAAGCCGCCGGCGCCCAGGCCCGTGCCGGCACCCAAGCCGAGACCCAGGCCGGTC
>JBPBQW010000174.1:0-8018 GCA_050955125.1 Janthinobacterium lividum | reverse complement strand
CTCGACAGCCTGTCGGAGTTGCGGCTGCTGGCGCAGAGCCCGATCCGCTACCGCCGCCAGATCCTCGCGCTCAAGCATTTCTTCTCCACCCGGCAATGCACCGTGCTGTTCCTCGACGACAAGAGCGGGTCGGGCAGCGATCTGCAGTTGCACAGCATCGCGCACGGCGTCGTCTCGCTCGAGCAGACGCTGTCCGGGTTCGGCGCGCAACGGCGGCGCCTGCACATCGTGAAGATGCGGGGGCTTCGCTATCGCGGCGGCTATCACGATTTCGAGATCGCGCGCGGCGGGCTGTGCGTCTATCCGCGCCTCGTCGCCTCCGATCACGAGACGAGCGTCGCGGGCGACGCCGTCTCGTCGGGATCGCCCGAGCTCGATGCGCTGCTCGGCGGCGGGCTCGTGCCGGGAACGGCGACGCTGCTCACCGGCCCCGCCGGGGTCGGCAAGACGACCGCGTCTGTCCAGTGCATGGTCACGACGCTCCAGCTGGGCGGCAAAGCGGCCTATTTCCTGTTCGACGAGCGGTTGCCCACCCTCCTCACCCGCAGCGCATCGCTGGGCATGGACATCCAGCCGTTCATCGAGAACGGCCAGCTCGAAGTGCGGGCGATCGATCCGGCCGAGATGTCGCCCGGCGAGTTCGCCGGCGCGGTCCGTTCGGCCGTCGAGGAGCACGGCGCGACGTTCGTCGTCATCGACAGCCTCAACGCCTATCTGCAATCGATGCCCAACGAGCAGTTCCTGGTGCTGCAGATGCACGAGATGTTGAGCTATCTGGGGCAGAAGGGCGTCGTCAGCGTGCTTATCCTGGGGCTGCACGGCGTCATGGGCGACGTGCGGTCCGACATCGACTTGAGCTATCTGTCGGACACGGTGGTCCAGCTGCGCTATTTCGAGGCGCAGGGAGAGGTCCGGCAGGCGATATCGGTCATCAAGACCCGAACCGCACGGCACGAGCGCACGATCCGCGAGTTCCGGATCGGCAGCGACGGATTGCAGGTCGGCGAACCGCTCCGCCAGTTCTCGGGCGTCCTGACCGGCGCTCCGATCTTCTCGGGCGAAGGCACGATCCTAATGGCACAACAGACGAACACGTCGGGTCCGCGCGCCTAGGATGCCCGATCGTGTCCTGATCCTGGCACCACGGGGGCGCGACGCGGCAATCGCGGCGGAGCTGATGGACCGCCACGGCCTGCCCGCGGAGGTCTGCCGCGATCAGGCGATGCTCGTCGACGAGCTGGGCCGCGGGGCGGGCGCGGTGCTGCTGACGGAGGAGGCACTAGCGGCGGGCGACATGGGTGTGCTGGCCGCCTGGGTCGCGGGCCAGCCCGCCTGGTCCGACCTGCCGTTCATCGTGCTGGCCAACGGTGCGCGCACGCCCCGCACCGCGCTGGCCGCCGATCGGCTGGCGGAGCTCGGCAACGTCGTGCTGCTCGAACGGCCGCTGCATGCCGAGGCGATGCTGGGCGCGGTACGCTCGGCGCTGAAGGCCCGCGTGCGACAATATGAGGTCCGCGACGCCGCCGAGACGCTGGAACGCGCCGTCGTCGAGCGGACGCGCGATCTCGAGACCGCGCGCAGTAGCCTCGAGATCGCGCTGGATGCTGCCGGCATGGGAAGCTGGGACATGGACCTCCCGACCGGCGCCACCAGGCGGACGCCACGGCACGACGAGATCTTCGGCTATGCGCGGGCGCTGCCCGACTGGGGCATCGATACCTTCCTGGCGCACGTCGTCCCCGAGGAGCGCGCCGCGATCGCCGCCGCCGTCGACGCCGCCATGGCGACGGGGTCGATCGACGTCGAATGCGGCATCGTCGCGGCCGACGCCAGCCACCGCTTCATCGTCGTCAAGGGCCGCGTCCGCTACGACGATGAAGGACGCCCCGTCCGGATGACCGGCGTCGTCTCCGACGTCACCGACCGCAAGGAAGCCGACGCGCAACTGGCCCAGGCGCAGAAGATGGACGCGATCGGCCAGCTGACCGGCGGCGTGGCGCATGATTTCAACAATCTGCTGACCCCGATCGTCGGCAGCCTCGATCTGCTGCGCCGCCGGCACAAGGACGACGAGCGGAGCCAGCGCATGATCGGCGGCGCGATCCAGGCGGCGGAGCGCGCCGCCATCCTGACGCAACGGTTGCTGTCGTTCGCGCGCCGACAGGCGCTGCAACCCCAGGCCGTCGACGTCGGCGCCCTCATCGACGGCATCGTCGACCTGATCCGGCGATCGCTCGGCCCGTCGATCGCGGTGGCGCTCGACGTGTCGCGCGACCTGGCGTCGGCGCAGGTCGATCCCAACCAGCTGGAACTGGCGCTGCTCAACCTGTCGATCAACGCCCGCGACGCGATGCCCGATGGCGGTCGCCTCACGCTCGCCGTCGCCGAGGTGGCCGTCGACCAGCGCAATGCCGTGGGACTGCAGCCCGGCCGCTACATCCGGCTGCTCGCGGCCGACACCGGGACGGGGATGGATCGCGCGACGCTCGCCCGGGCGACCGAGCCCTTCTTCTCCACCAAGGGCATCGGCAAGGGCACCGGCCTCGGCCTGTCGATGGTGCACGGCCTCGCCGCGCAATCGGGCGGCACGCTGACGCTGGCGAGCGAGCCCGGCGTGGGCACCACCGTCGAGCTCTGGCTGCCGACGACGCCCGAGCCGGCGAGCGGCCCGGGCGAGCAGCGCGGCGAAGCGCTCGACGCTCGACGCGACGCGACGGTGCTGCTGGTGGACGACGACGACCTCGTCCGCTCCGCGACCGCCGACATGCTGCGCGACATCGGCTATGCGGTCGTCGAAATGGCCTCTGCCCCCCAGGCGCTCGCCGCGCTGCGATCGGGCGTCGAGGCGGACGTGCTGGTGAGCGACTACCTGATGCCCGGCATGACCGGCGGCCAACTCATCAAGCAACTGCGCGCGACGGGCGTTCGCATCCCGGCACTGCTCGTAACGGGGTACGCGGCGGCCGGGGAAGACGTGCCGGCCGACGTGTCGCGCCTGGCCAAGCCGTTCCGTCAAGTGGACCTCGCCGCGCGCGTGGACGATCTGCTCCACCCCGCCGCCCGACCCGCAATGCGCGTGCACGCGGCGGAGTAGGACCGGCGCCCGGCGCGAACCCGCGCCCATCGGCCGGCGGGCTTCACGGACGCGATCGACCCGTCGCAGGCTTGGCACGCGCGCTCGACCGGGTCGGCACCCCCTCCGACCGTGCCGCGACGTCCTCGTACCACGCGGCATACGGCGTGTTCTTCACCAGCCGGCGGTTCAGGTCGGGGGCGTCGTCCCACCAGGGTGGGCCACGCTCGCCGAGCGCGACCTTGGCGGCTTGGACCTCGGCGCGGGCGGCCGCCTCCGCCGTCGCATCGTGCGACCGCCTGGCGCGGCCGACCGAGCGGCGCGCGTCCATCAGCGCACCGACGAGTGCTTCGCGGCGATCGGGCGACAGCGTCGGGTCGGCGGCCCGCCACAGCCGGCCGCGCACGACGATGTACCGCCCGTCCGGCGTCATCGGCGGTCCGCCCGTAACGGGCGCTTGATCGTCCGCGGCGGTGTCGCTGTTCACAAACCCCGCATGGCCGCGAACGCCGGCGACTTCCACCCGCCACTGGCGCGATTTTGCCGCCGGAGCTACGTGTGCGCCTCCTCCAGAAACGGTGTCCCGATGCCTCTTACCGCTCGCCAGCCCTTCCTCATCGCCCTGCTCGGCAGCCTCGCGACCGCGGCGCTGGCGCAAGGGGCCGCGACCCTGTCCGGCGTCGACAAGGGGGCGATCGAGGCGAGCGTGGCGCCCGGCGACGATTTCGACCGCCATGCCAACGGTGCTTGGCGCGCGAAGGCGGTCATCCCGGCGGACCGATCGTCCACGGGCGTCGGCTACGACGTGTTCGAGGTGGCGGAGGCGCGCAACGCGGCGATCATCGAGGGCGCAGGCCGGTCAGGTGGAGACGGGCCGAAGATCGCGGCCTATTACGCCGCCTATCGCGACACCGCCGCCATCGATGCGCGCGGGCTGGCACCGCTCCGCCCCGAGCTCGCCGCGATCGCCGCGATCGGCGACCGGCGCTCGCTGTCCGCGGCACTGGGCGCGACGATGCGCGCCGACACCGACCCGCTGAACGACTCCAACTACCATACCGAGAATCTGTTCGGCCTGTTCGTGACGCAGGACCTCAACCGTCCGACGGTGACGGTGCCGTATCTGATGCAGGGTGGCCTGGGGCTGCCGGATCGCGACTATTACCTGTCCGGCAAGCCCGACATGGTGCAGCTGCGCGCCGCCTATCGGGCGTATGTCGCCAAGCTGCTGGGCCTGGCGGGGATGAGCGATGCGGCGGCGCGCGCGGACCGGATCCTCGCGCTCGAGATGAAGATCGCCGCGGTCCACGCCTCGATCGAGGACAGCCAGGACGCGCACAAGGCCGACAATCCGTGGAAGCGCGCCGCGTTCGCGACTAAGGCGCCGGGGATCGACTGGAGCGCCTATTGGGCCGCCGCGCGCCTCCCCGCGCAACAGGATTTCATGGTGTGGCAGCCCGGCGCGATCACGGGCCTGTCCGCACTGGTCGCGAGCGAGCCGATCGAGGCGTGGCGCGACTGGCTGGCGTTCCACCGCGTCAACCAGCTGACGGGCGTCCTGCCCCACGCGCTCGACGACGCGCATTTCGATTTCTATGGCCGCACGCTGGGCGGGGTGCCGCAGCAGCAGGGCCGGGACAAGCGCGCGATCGCGGCGGTGAACGGTGGCTTGGGCGACGCGGTCGGGCGCATCTATGCCGCGCGCTATTTCCCCGCCTCGTCGCGGGCGCAGATCCAGACGATCGTGCGCGGGCTCGTCGCGGCGTTCGACACCCGGCTGGCGAAGCTCGACTGGCTGGCGCCCGCGACCCGCGCCGAGGCTCGGCGCAAGCTCGCCGTGCTGCACGTCGGCGTCGGCTATCCCGACAAGTGGCGCGATTATGCGACGCTCGACGTGCGTGCCGACGATGCGTTGGGCAACACGCAGCGGGCGCGGCTGTACGAGTATCGGCACCAGATCGCCAAGATCGGTCGGCCGGTCGATCGCGACGAATGGTGGATGACGCCGCAGACGGTGAACGCGGTCAACCTGCCGCTCCAGAACGCGCTCAACTTCCCCGCCGCGATCCTGGAGACGCCGTATTTCGATCCCCGGTTCGACGCCGCCGCCAATTACGGCGCGATCGGCGCGATCATCGGCCATGAGATCAGCCACAGCTTCGACAATCTGGGCGCGGATTTCGACTCGACCGGCCGGCTGCACAATTGGTGGACGCCTGCCGACCACCAGCATTTCGACGCCGCCGGCCGTGCGCTGGTAGCGCAATACGACGCGTACGAGGCGCTGCCGGGGCTGCACCTCAAAGGGCTGCAGGAACTGGGGGAAAACATCGCCGACACCGCGGGGCTGACCGCGGCGTACGAGGCGTACCATGCCTCGCTCGGCGGCCGTCCGGCGCCGGTGATCGACGGGCTGACCGGCGACCAGCGCTTCTTCCTCGCCTTCGCGCAGAGCTGGCGAGAGAAGGTGCGCGACAAGAGCCTGCGCGCGCAGATCGCGACCGACGTCCACGCGCCCGCGATGTGGCGCGTCGAGACGGTGCGCAACCTCGACGGCTGGTACGCGGCGTTCGGCGTCAAGCCCGGCCAGGCGCTGTACCTCGCGCCCGATCGGCGCGTCCACGTGTGGTGACGACGCGACGGCGGTTGTCTCGGCGGCCCATGATGCTACGCCGTGCGTCATCAGCATCGGACGGGCGGGGTCGCATGAATCGTTTTCACCGGGTCGGAACGGCGGCCCTCGTCGTCGCGGCGTTCGGCATCACCGCCGCTCCCGCCCAGATGGCGCCGAGCCAGACGGCAGATCAGGCCGCACCCGGCCCGTTCGCCACCCCGAGCGACCTGCCGTTCCACGCGCCGCGCTTCGACCGCATCCACGACGCCGACTATCAGCCCGCGATGGAGGCGGGCATGGCGGAGCAGCTCGCCGAGATCCGGCGCATCGCCGCCGATCCCGCGCCGCCGACGTTCAACAACACGATCGTCGCGATGGAGCGGTCGGGCCGCATGCTCGACCGCGTCGGCGAGACGTTCGGCGCGGTGGTGCAGGCCAACACCAACCCGGTGCTCGACAAGGTGCAGGAGACCGAGGCGCCCCGGCTGGCCCAGCACGGCGACGCGATCTACCTCGACCCCCGGCTCTTCGCCCGCGTCCGGGCGGTGTACCGGAACCGCGCCGCGCTGACCGGCCCGGAGCAGCGCCAGCTGGTGGAGGTGACGTACCGGGCGTTCATCCATGCCGGTGCGCAATTGTCCGACGCGGACAAGGCGACGCTGCGCGGCCTCAACACGCAATTGTCGACGCTGGAGACCGCGTTCCAGCAGAAGCTGCTGGCGGCGGCGAAGGCGGGCGCGCTGGTGGTCGACGACAAGGCGGCGCTGGCCGGGCTCGATGCAGGTGCGGTCGCCGCGGCGGCGCAGGCGGGCACCGACCGCAAGCTCGGCGGCCACTACGTCCTGCCGCTCCAGAACACGACGCAGCAGCCGCTGCTCGAAAACCTCGCCGACCGCGCGACGCGCCAGGCGCTGTTCGACCGCAGCTGGACGCGCGCCGAGCGCGGCGACGCCAACGACACCCGCGCGACGATCGCGCAGATCGCGCAGCTTCGGGCGAAGAAGGCCGCGCTGCTCGGCTTCCCGACTTGGGCGGACTATGTGCTGGCCGATCAGATGGCCAAGACGCCGCAGGCCGCGCTCGGCTTCATGGCCCGGCTGGTACCCGCGACCGCCGCGGAGGAGAAGCGCGAGGCGGCCGACATCCAGGCCGAGATCGCGCGCGGCGGCGAGAGTTTCCAGCTCAAGCCCTGGGACTGGAACCGCTATTCCGAGCGCATCCGAAAGGCGCGGTTCGACCTCGACCAGGATCAGGTGAAGCCGTATTTCCTGCTCGACACGGTGCTGCAGCAGGGCGTGTTCTATGCCGCCAACCAGCTGTACGGCCTGACGTTCAAGGAACGCCACGACCTGCCGGTGTACCAGCCCGACGTGCGGACGTTCACCGTGTACGACAAGGACGGCTCCGAGCTCAGCCTGATGTATTTCGATTATTGGAAGCGCGACAACAAGCAGGGCGGCGCGTGGATGTCGAACTTCGTCGGCCAGTCCAGCCTGCTCGGCACGAAGCCGGTGATCTACAACGTCGCCAATTTCCAGAAGCCCGCCCCCGGCCAGCCCGCGCTCATCACCTTCGACGACGTGACGACGATGTTTCACGAGTTCGGCCACGCGCTCCATGGGCTGTTCGCGGCGCAGGTCTATCCCACGCTGTCGGGCACCAACACCGCGCGTGACTGGGTCGAGTTCCCATCGCAGTTCAACGAGCATTGGGCGCTCGATCCCAAGGTGTTCGCCCATTACGCGCGCCAGTACCGGACGGGTACGGCGATGCCGCAGCCGCTGGTCGACAAGATCAAGCGCGCAGCCAAGTTCAACCAGGGCTATGCGCTGGGCGAGCTGGTGGCGGCGGCGGAGCTCGACATGAAGTGGCACTCGCTGCCCGCCTCGGCGCCGGTGCAGGACGTCGACAGGTTCGAGGCGGACACGCTCGCGGGGCTCGGCCTCGACACCGCGGACGTGCCGCCGCGTTATCGCTCGAGCTATTTCCTCCACATCTGGGGCAACGGCTATTCGGCGGGCTATTACGCCTATCTGTGGACGCAGATGCTCGACGACGATGCCTATGCCTGGTTCACCCGACACGGCGGGCTGACCCGCGCCAACGGCCAGCGTTTTCGCGACATGATCCTCTCGCGCGGGCACACGCAGGATTACGGGGCGATGTTCCGCGCCTTCTACGGCAAGGATCCCGACATCGGCCCGATGCTGGAAGATCGCGGGATGGCTCCCGCCAAGTAACGGTCGTCAGAGGCAGCGGCTGTCCCGCTCGGGCGCGGCGGCGGTGCGGGTCTTCCACACGCCGTCGGGCGAGCGATACTTCTCGCCGGGC
>JBPBQW010000173.1:0-12252 GCA_050955125.1 Janthinobacterium lividum | reverse complement strand
GCGGCGATGCCGACGCGGATGCCGGTGAAGCTGCCCGGCCCGACGTCGACCAGGATGTGATCCGCGCGTCCGCCGCCGGGCAGCGCGGCGATCATCGGCACCAGCCGCTCGGCATGGCCGCGTCCCACGCGCTCTCCGGCGCCGGCGACCAGCGTCTCGCCGTCGAACAGCGCGACCGTGCAGGCGGCGGTCGCGGTATCGATCGCCAGCGTCAGCATCGCCGCGTCAACAAGGCTTCAGACGACGCGGTTGAAGCGCTCGAACGTCGGGCGCGGCGAACGGGCATGGAGGCTGGCGGGATCCCCGTGGCCCAGCGTCGCAATGAAATTGGTGCGCACGCCCGGCTGGTCGGCGAAGAACGCCTTGTCCACCGCGCCGCCGTCGAAGCCCGACATCGGCCCGGTGTCGAGCCCCAGCATCCGCGCCGCGACGATCAGATACGCGCCCTGCAACGTCGAGTTGCGGAACGCGGACGTCTCGCGCAACTCCATGTTGCCGTCGAACCACGCCTTGGCATCCACATGCGGGAACAGCTCGGGCAGATGCTCGTGGAAATTGGTGTCCATGCCGACGATCACCGTCACCGGAGCCGCCAGGATCTTGGGGCCGTTGGTCCCGCTCGCGCAGGCGGCCAGCTTCCCCTTGGCCTCCGCGCTGGTGCACCAGACGAGACGCGCGGGCAGCTGGTTGACCGACGTCGGCCCCCATTTCATCAGTTCCCAGATCGCGTGCAGATCCGCTTCGCCCACCGGCTCGTCGGTATAGTGATTGAAGCTGCGGGCCTGGCGGAATACCGCATCGAGCACGGCGTCGTCGAGCTTGACGCTCATCGGGAACTCCTGGCGTTGAACGTGAGACAGCGAGCGATCAGACCGCGCGGACCTCGGTGACCTCGGGCACGTAATAGCGCAGCAGCTGCTCGATGCCGTTCTTCAGCGTCGCGCTGGACGACGGGCAACCGGCGCAGGCGCCCTGCATCTGAAGGAACACCTTGCCCTTGTCGAACCCGCGATAGACGATGTCGCCGCCGTCGTTCGCCACCGCCGGGCGCACGCGCGTCTCGATGATGTCCTTGATCTGGTCGACGATGTCGGCGTCCTCGGGGTTTTCGGGGAAGGCGGCGTCGGGGCCAGGCACGACGATGCCGCCCGCCGGGCCGGGGCGGAACAGCGGCATCGCGGCCGAGAAATGATCGATCAGCACCGACAGCACATCGGGCTTGAGCGCCCGCCAGTCGGTCGCGGGCGCGGCGGTGACGGAGACGAAGTCTCGCCCGAAGAACACACCGGTCACGTCGCCGAGCCCGAAGAGCGCCTCCGCCAGCGGGGAGGCATCCGCCTCCTCGGGCGTCGCGAAGTCGCGGGTGCCGACGTCCATGACGGGACGGCCCGGCAGGAACTTGAGCGTCGCCGGGTTGGGTGTGGTTTCGGTCTCGATCAACATGGGTGGCATGTGGCGCGCGTGGAGGGCGGGCGCAAGCTGGCAGAACGATGCTTCTCCCAAGCCCCGCTTCGCCCAACCGACGACGCCCTCAGTAATCCAGCTGCTTCACCGCGGCGTTCCAGCTCATGATGTTGTCGCGCGCCTCCTGCACGAACGCCGAGCGGCGCACGAAGCCCAGGAAGAAATCGGAGAACCACTTGCCCGGCTGGCGCAGCGGCCGTTCGGTATGGATCAGCAACACCACGCGGGTGTTGGCGCTGTCGTTCCACACCTCGTGCTGATAGGTGTCGTCGAACACCAGCGTCTCGCCTTCCGCCCAGCGGACGATCCGGTCGTCGACCCGCATCCGCACGTCGCCGTCTCGCGGCACGATCAGGCCGAGGTGCGTGGTGATGATCCCCTTGGTCACGCCGCGATGGTCGGGGATGTGGGTGCCGGGCGCCAGGATCGAGAAGAACGCGCTGTTCAGACCGGGAATCTGCGCGACGACCTTCGCCGTCTCCGGGCAGCGGGCGAGGTTCTCCTCGATGGGATAGCTGTAGCCCCACAGGAAGAACGAACGCCACATGTTGACCTGCGCGATCGAGCGGTGGTCGGGCGAGATCGTCGCCAGGCTCGGCGCGGCCTCGCCCACCAGCGCGACCTTGATCGCCTCGTCGCGGATCGCCTGCCAGTTGTCGCGCAGCACCTGCGTCCAGGCGAAGTCCCGGACGTCGAGCACGGGGTCGTTGGGGACGAGCGAGGACGAGGCGATCAGCTTGTCGAACAGCCCGCGCAGATGCTTGCCCACGGTGATGATGAGCGGGCGGTTCTTCTCCGCCGCCATCCGCGCGCCCGGCGCCGGCGCCCCCGAGATCACGTTGATGTCGGGGACGCGGATGCCCGCCTCCTCCGCACCCATGCCCGATTCCGGCCACAATGCGGGGGCCGAAGCGGCGTTGAGGTCCTGCTGTTTCGGGGAGGTCTGGACGTCCACTCTCGTGCCCTTTTCGGTGTAGGCCGTGATGCAGGGTCCCGCTCGCACGGCGCCCCGCAAGGATGATCGATCGACCCGCTACGATCAATCGGGGGCGAAATCATGGCGAGAACGGATGAGGCGGCCGGAGGCTGCGCGGCTGCGCGGCTGCGCGGCTGGGCGGCTCCGTCGCGATCGTCCGAGCGCAGCTATTTCGACCGGCGGGTACGGCGCGTTCTGGCGGCGTTCAGCCGGGGAGGGTAGGAGGACGGCCATGATCCCGTCTCCGCGCGCGTCCCGCGCCACGCTGCTCGCCCTCCTGCTCGCCAGTGCGAGCGCGCCATTCTTCTCCAGTCTGGCTCTTGCCGGCCCGGCCGCTCTGCCCACCGGTATCGTCGGAGGCCCGGTCGATCCCGCGACGGTCACCGTCGACACCGCGCCCTGGCTCTACAAGGGCAGCGACATCGAGCAGGACAAGGAGTGGCGGTTCGGCCGCCTGCCCAACGGGCTGCGCTACGCGGTGCGCAAGAACGGCGTGCCGCCCGGCCAGGTCGCGGTGCGCGTCCGCATCGACGCGGGCTCCCTGAACGAGACGGACAGCGAGCGCGGCTTCGCGCATTTCATCGAGCATCTGTCGTTCCGCGGCAGCGAGTACGTCCCCGACGGCGAGGCCAAGCGGACGTGGCAGCGGTTCGGCGCGACCTTCGGCACCGACCAGAACGCGCAGACGACGCCGACGCAGACGGTGTTCCACCTCGATCTGCCCGGCGCGACGGAAGGCAGCCTCGACGAATCGCTCAAGATCCTGTCGGGCATGATGGAGAAGCCCAACATCGTCCCCGCCGCGCTCGACGCCGAGCGGCCGGTGGTCCTCGCCGAGCAGCGCGAGCAGCCGGGGCCGCAGGTGCGGGTCGGCGACGCGGTGCGCGCGACGCTGTTCGCCGGCCAGCCGCTCGCCGACCGGTCGCCGATCGGCAACATCAAGACGCTGGAGGCGGCGACCGCGCCCGCGGTGCTGGCGTTCCACGATCGCTGGTACCGGCCCGAGAACGCGGTGGTGATCGTCGTCGGCGACATGGATCCGGACGTGCTGGCGCGGCTCGTCACCAAGAACTTCGCCAGCTGGCGCGGCGTCGGTCCGGTGCCGCCCGCGCCCGATTTCGGCCGGCCCCGTGCGGGCCAGCCGGCGACCGCGACCACCGTCGAGCCGTCGATGCCCGAAGTCGTGACGGAGGCCGTGCTGCGCCCGTGGCACTTCAACAACGACACGGTGATCTTCAACCAGAAGCGGCTGGTGGACACGATCGCGACGCAGGTGATCGATCGCCGGCTGGAGACGCGCGCGCGCGCCGGCGGCAGCTTCCTCCAGGCGTCGGTCAGCCTCGACGACGTCTCGCGTTCCGCCAACCTGACTTCGGTCACGGTGGTGCCGCTGGGCGGCGATTGGGAACGCGCGCTGAAGGACGTGCGCGGCGTGATCGCCGACGCGATGAAGCGGCCGCCGACGCAAGCGGAGATCGACCAGGAACTCGCCGGCTACGATTCGGGCATGAAGACGCTGGCGGCCACCGCGCCGGTGCAGATGGGTACCAGGCTGGCCGACGACATGGTCCAGGCGCTCGACATCCGCGAGACGACCACCAGCCCGCAGGCGAGCTACGACGTGTTCCTGGGTGCGCGGAAGAAGGGGATGTTCACGCCGGCGGCGATCCTCGCCTCCACCCGGCGGATCTTCCGCGGCGACGCGACCCGCGCGCTCGTCAACCTCCATGCGCCCGATCCCGCCGCCGCGCCCCGGCTTGCCGCCGCGTTGAAGGCGGACGTGGCGGGTGACGCCGGCGCGCGAACCACGCAGGGCGCGGTGAGCTTCGCCGCGCTGCCGCCGCTTGGGCCGCCCGGCACCGTCACCGGCACGACGCCGCTGCCGGGGCTGGAGATGGAGACGGTCACCTATGGCAACGGCGTCCGGGCGCTGCTGTTCCCCAACACGGGCGAGACGGGCCGCATCTATGTGCGCGTGCGCTGGGGCGGAGGACAGAACCAGCTGCCGGCGGACCACACCTCGCCCGCCTGGGCCGGCGAGCTGGCGCTGGTCGCGGGCGGGATCGGCACGCTCAAACAGGGCGACCTCGACGCGCTGACCGCGGGGCGGCAGATCGGGCTGGACTTCGACATCGGCGACGACGCCTTCACGCTGGGCGCGACGACCACGCCTGCGGACCTTGCCGACCAGTTGAAGCTGATGGCGGACAAGATTGCCGCGCCGGGCTGGGACCCGGCGCCGGTGCTGCGCGCGAAGGGCGTGATCCTGACGAGCTATGCCGGGTTCGACGCCTCGCCCGACGGGGTGCTGTCACGCGACCTCGACGGGTTGCTGCACGACGGCGACCCACGCTGGACGACGCCCGCGCCCGCGACCGTGCAGGCGACGACGCCCGACGATTTCCGCAAGCTATGGGAGCCGATCCTCAAGTCCGGCCCGATCGAGGTGTCGGTGTTCGGCGACGTGACCGCGGACGTGGCGATCAAGGCGATCGCGGCGACGTTCGGCGCGCTGCCGCCGCGCGACGCCGCGCTGCCCCCACCGCCGCCGATCCGCTTTCCCGCGCACGTCGCGATGCCGGTCGTGCGCACGCACAACGGCAACGAGAACCAGGCCGCGGCGGTGATCGCCTGGCCGACGGGCGGCGGGGTCGCCGGCATCGCGGAAAGCCGCCGGCTCGACGTGCTGGCGCAGATCTTCTCCGACCGCCTGTTCGAGCGGCTGCGGCAGGCGGCGGGCGCGAGCTACAGCCCCAACGTGTCGAGCCAATGGCCCGTCGGGCTGAGCGGCGGCGGGCGGCTGGTGGCGATCGGTCAGGTCGCGCCCGACAAGGTCGACTTCTTCTTCCGGACCGCGCGCGCGATCGCTGCGGAGCTGGTCGCCAAGCCCGTCGACGCGGATGAGTTCCGGCGCATCATGGGATCGATGGCGCAATCGCTGACCCGCGCGTCAACCGCCAATCAGTTCTGGATGCGTCAGATGGCCGGCGCCGCTTTCGACCCCGCCCGCGCGACGGCGACCGCGAACATCTTCAAGGATTTCACCACCATCACGCCGCAGCAGTTGCAGGAGGTCGCGGCCAAATATCTTCGCCCCGACCGCGACTGGACGATGGAGGTGCTGCCCAAGGACGTCGCGGCGAAGATCGGGCCGGCGACGGCGGGAGCCGCGACGATGGGGGCCGCATCGATGGGGGCGGGGGCAACGAAAGGCGGATGAGGGCGGGTCGCGCGGCGCGCGCGCGACGAACGGGGTCGCCGCGACTGATCCACCCGCAGAGCTGGACCAGTCGCGTGACCACATGCATCCGGACTGGGTATCATCCAGGCCCTGCACGCAAGCCGATGTTCAGCGCGATCGGCTGATTGGGACTCAAGGATTTCGCGTTCTGCTTGATCGCCGCTGCGTGCAACAATCTGATCTGACGATCATACTCGTCCCGGTCGGTCGCGAACAGGATGTTCGCCAGGAAGGTTTCGTTGCCCTTGAACCGCGCGGGCATCGGATGGGTGCTCGTCATCTTCCTGACGGCGAACAGGGCTGCATTGTCGAGCGTTCGATTACCCGACTTCTTCAAAAGCACGACCTCGGTCACTCCGCCCGTGCCGTCGCAGCGAAAGCCGACCGAGACGATCCCGACGGGTGAACGCTCGTTGGCGAACGACATCGGATAATACAGATGCTTCTCGATGTTGTCGGTCATCGATCGGGACCATTGATTGAACGTCACGGGCGGTGCGACGATCATGATCGTCGGATCGGACGTCTGGGCGATCGACGTCACCGGGAACAGCAGGGCGAGTGCGGCCGTAGCGAAACTGAGAATCTTCATCACGATCTCCATCAACAGGCGATCGGCCAGTGAACGCGGGCGTACAAGCTGCGGGACAGGCCGCTGTAGCGCTTTGGTCGAAGGGGAATGACGTGCGTTCTGCGGACCACGCGCTGTTCCAAGACCTCCCTCTTCCGCCCGGTAATTGCTGTCAATGACTATTGGTGTCTTGCGATGAATATCATTCCTCGCTGTTTTCATCGAAGTACAAGGTAAGGGTGGTAGTCCTATTACCGGCCGGTCATCGACTTTCGGCGTCACGATACCGCGGTGTGATGATCGTCATCCAAAGAGACACGATCTCACTACCGGCGATCAACGCTTCACATGATGCACTTGCCGACACTGCCGCCGACTGCCTCCGTGCTCGACAACGCCGGAACAGAACGGCGAAGGGTGAGTCCGGCGCAGACACAAGATAGGTCAAGATGCCGAATAACTTGGGCAAACCGGTCGGTGATTGCCCGGCCCCCTCGTCAGGCCCGGTATAGCTTGTCCAGCCGCTCGCCGTATCGCTCGCGCAGCACGTGGCGCCTGATCTTGAGCGAGGGAGTCATCTGGCCATTCTCGATCCCGAACGGCTCGTCCGCCAGGATGAAGCGGCGGACCTTCTCGGCGGCGGACAGGTCGCGGTTCACCCGGTCCACCGCCGCCGATACCGCGGCACGCCGTTCGTCGTCGGTGCCGGCGGGATGCGCCGCGCGCCATTCGGATGCCCATTCCGCGTCGGGGACGATCACCGCCACCATGTGCGGCCGCCGGTCGCCCGCGATCATCGCCTGGCCGATCTCGGGCTGCAGCGTCAGCATCCCCTCGACCTTCTGCGGCGCGACGTTCTCGCCCTTGTCGTTGACGATGATGTCCTTCTTGCGGTCGGTAATGCGGATCCGGCCCGCGGCGTCGATCTCGCCGACGTCCCCGGTGTGGAGCCAGCCGCCGGCCAGCACCCGCGCGCTCTCCTCGTCCGCGCGCCAATATCCGTGCATCACGTTCTCGCCGCGCACGAGTATCTCGCCGTCCTGGGCGATCCGAACCTCGATAACGCCCAGTGGCGGGCCAACCGTGTCCATCGCGATGCCGGCGCGCGGGCGGTTGCACGAGATGATGGGCCCTGCCTCCGTCTGGCCATAGCCCTGCAGCACCAGCAGCCCGATCGCGGAGAAGAAGTCCCCCACGGCGGGGGCGAGCGGGGCGCCGCCCGAGATCATCGCCTTCAGCCGACCGCCGAACCGCGCCCGCACCCGGGGCCGCAGCAGCAGCGCGACCGCAAGCGCCGCGGGCCGATCGGCGAGGCGCAGCCGTCCGTCGACGCGCCGCGCCTCGATAGCCACCGCGCGGGCGAGCAGCGCCGCCGCGATCCCGCCGCCCTTCTCGATCCCCTTGACGATCCGCGTGCGCAGCACCTCGAACAGGCGGGGGACGACGACCATGATCGTCGGGCGCACCTCCTCGATGTTGCCGGCCAGCCGCTCCAGCCCCTCGGCATAATAGGTCTGCGCACCCAGGCCGATCGACAGGAACTGGCCGGCGCTGTGCTCGTACGCGTGCGACAGCGGCAGGAACGACAGGAACACCTCTCCCTTGTCCCCGCTGCCCCAGCCGATGTCCTCGGCGATCGCCGCGCTGGTGCCTTCGACGTTGTGGAGGATCGCGCCATGATGCTGGCGCACGCCGCGCGGGCTGCCGCCGGTGCCGCTGGTATAGATGAGGCAGGCGAGGTCCTGGCGCGCGAAGTCCGCCGCCGCCTCCGCCGCGGTCGGGTCGGCCGGATGCGCCGCCACCAGCGCGTGCCAGTCGTGATAGGCGACGCCCGAGCGGGCGACCCGCATCTCCTCCATCCCGATGACGATCTGGGCATGGCTCGCGCGCAGCACCGCCGGCATCAGCGCACGGGCGAGCTTCTCCGTCGAGACGATCACCGCGCGCGCGCCGCTGTTCTCGATGATGTGGCTGTGGTCGCGGGTCGTGTTGGTGACGTAGGTCGGCACCGTCACGCAGCCTGCGGCCATGATCGCGAGGTCCGACAGGCACCATTCGGGCCGGTTCTCGGCCACCAGCATCACCCGGTCGCCGCGATCGAGCCCGATCGCGCGCAGGCCCGCGGCGAGGCTGGCGACCTGGCGAGCGGCATCGGCCCAGGAGATCGCGACCCAGGCGCCGTCCTGCTTGCGCCACAGGAACGGCGTGTCGCCGCCCTCGCGCGCCCGGGTGAAGAACATCGCGACGAGGTTGGGAAAGCGTTCCAGCTTGCGGGTGCGGCTCATGGCATCGAAATCGGGGAAATCGCCCCCCGGTTCAAGCCGTCTGGCCGCCGCCTCCCGCCGGCTCTGACCGACCCGTCCTACTCCGCCGGGCGCGGCTGGCCGGTGCGGACGATCTGCGTCACCGATCCGTCGGTACCCATCGCGACGCCCTCGCTGCGCGGATCGGCGGCGCCGACCCAGCGGGGACCTTCGGGGCCGGGGACCCGCTCGATCGCGTTCGCCTTGAGCCCCAGCGGAGCGACCTGCACCCGCTCGCCCAACGCCTGCAACGCGGGCACCATCGGCTCGAGCGGCGTGCCCTTCTCCGCGGTCGCGACCGGGCCGGGAGCGTAGAGCAGCCCCAGCGCGATCGCGTCCTGCGCCGACAGGTGCCAGTCGATCACGCCGACGATCGCCTTGGCCACCTGCGCGATGATCGTCGACCCGCCCGCCGCGCCGACCGCCAGCCGCACCGCGCCGTCCGGGCCATAGACGATGGTAGGCGACATCGACGAGCGCGGCCGCTTGCCGCCCTCCACCCGGTTGGCGACGAGGTAGCCGTCCTTGTCGGGCGCGAAATCGAAATCGGTGAGCTGGTTGTTGAGCGACTGGCCGCCCAGCGACAGGCCGGAGCCGAAATAGCCCTCGATCGTGGTCGTCACCTCCACGACGTTGCCGGCCGCGTCCACGGCGGCGACGTCGGTGGTGCCGGGTACTTCGCTCGCCGGCACCGTCTTGCGGGGCGGGGCGCCCGCCGGCGTGCCGGCGGTGACGGTTCCCATCGTCCGGTCGGGCGCGATCAGCGCGGAGCGCGAGGCGATGTACGCGCGATCGGTCAGGCCCTTGACCGGCACCGACACGAAATCTGGATCGCCCAGATACCGGTCGCGATCGGCATAGGCGAGCCGCTCCGATTCGGCGAACAGGTGCCAGGCGGTCGGCGAGTCCTTGCCGAGGCCCGTCATGTCGAACCGCTCGAGCTGGCCCAGGATCTGCAGCACCGCGACGCCACCCGACGAGGGCGGGCCCATGCCGCAGATGCGATAGCCGCGATACGTGCCGCACACCGGAGGCCGCGCCTTCGCGCGATAGGCGGCGACGTCCGCGACCGTCATCTTCGACGGGTTGCGCTGCGCGCCGTTCACGGTCGCGACCAGGGTCGCGGCATTGGCCGGGGCATAGAAACGCTCGGCGCCGCCGCTCGCGATTCCGCGCAGATAGGCGGCCTGTTCGGGGTTCCTGAGCAGCGTGCCCACCGGCAGCGCCTTTCCGTCCGCCCCGAAGAAATGCGCGCGCGCCCACACGTCGACATGGCTGCCGTAGTTGTTGAGCCCGTTGACCAGCCGCGGCGTCATCTGGAAGCCGTCGCCGGCCAGCCGGATCGCGGGCGCGAACAGCCGCGCCCAGGGCAGCTTGCCGCCCGTGCGATGCGCGGCCGCCATGGCGCGCAGCGCGCCGGGGATGCCGACGCTGCGGCCGCCGGGCACCGCGTCCGAATGGCTCAGCGGCTGGCCGGTGTCACCGTAGAACCAGCGGCCGTCGGCGGCCTTGGGCGCCGTCTCGCGCCCGTCGATCGTGTCGAAGCGCCCCTTTCCATCTGGCGTACCGGCGGAATGCCGCACCCAGAACAGCCCGCCGCCGATGCCGGAGTTCTGCGGCTCCACGACGCCCAACGCCAGCATCGTCGCGATCGCCGCGTCGGTGGCGCTGCCGCCGGCCTTCAGCATCTCGAGGCCCGCCGCCGCGGCGCGCGGATCGGACGCGCTGACCATTCCGGTCGGCGGCGTCGGCGCTGGCCGCGCGGCCAGCGGGGCGGGAAAGGCGAGGGCGGACAGGCCGAGGAGGGCGGGCGCGAGGAGGGCGGTTCTCATTGCACGGCAGCGTAGCGCGGGCTGGCGGGGGTGCAAGCGCCTCGGTCGACGGCTAGGCGTCCACCCCCACCGCGTCGGCCACGTGCTCGAACCCGTCCCGCGCCAGCAACGCGTCAAGCCCCGCCAGCATCCGCCCGATCAACCCCGGTCCTTCGTACACCAGAGCGGTGTAGAGCTGGACGACGCTCGCGCCCGCCCGGATCCGTGCATAGACATCCTCCGCGTCGCCGATCCCGCCGACCCCCACCAGCGGCAGCCTGTCCCCCGCGGCATGCCGGAACGCGACCAGCGCCGCGCGGGCGAGCGGGGCGAGCGGCGCGCCCGACAGCCCGCCCGCCTCCTTCGCGCGGCGCGAGCGCATCGCCGGGCGCGAGACGGTGGTGTTGCCGACCACCAGCGCGTCCACCCGATTCGCGATCGCCGCCTGCGCGATCTCCTCGATCGCGGCGCGGTCGAGATCGGGCGCGACCTTCAGCCACAGCGGTATGCGCCGCCCCTCCACCACCCGCGCGGCATCGCAGGCGGCGAGCAGGTCGCGCAGCGCCGCGCCATGCTGCAGGTCGCGCAGGCCGGGTGTGTTGGGCGAGCTGATGTTGATCGTCACGTAATCCGCCACTCGCGCCGCCGCCGTGACGCCGTGCCCATAATCGGCGATCCGGTCGGGCGAGTCCTTGTTGGCGCCGACGTTGATGCCCAGCACGCCACGGCGCCGGGCGGCGCGCGCCCGCGCGAGCCCCGCCTCCAGTCCGCCGTTGTTGAAGCCGAGCCGGTTGATGAGGGCTGCGTCAGCGACCAGCCGGAACATCCGTGGCGTCGGGTTGCCCGGTTGCGGCAGCGGGGTCAGCGTGCCGATCTCCACCCCGCCTGCGCCGATCCCGAACAGCCCGTCGATCGCGCGCCCGTCCTTGTCCAGCCCCGCCGCGATTCCGATCGGGTTGGGAAAATCCAGCCCGGCGATGCGCGTCGCCAGCCTTGGGCGGGGGGCGGGCGGCTCGCCGCCGCGTACGGCGAGCCAGTGTAGCGCCAGCACGTGCGCCCGCTCGGGATCGAGACGGAACAGCGCAGGGCGGATCGTGCGGTACAGCATCGCCGCGGCATGGCAGCGACGCTCCATGCGGTCAAAGCGGGCGGCGATTGATCCATGGTGCCTGCACCCATGCTGCAGCGCACGCGAGCGGTTGACGCTTCGGGCGGGAGGGGCCATTTGCCAATCGGATCGGTCTGGTCCGATTTGAGAACCCTTCGCAACAATGCGCCTGTCCAGCCTTGCCGACTATGCGATCGTGATGATGTCCGCCGCCGCGCGTCATGCCGGCAGCGTCGGTGATGGGCGCCTGAACGCGACGCGGCTGGCGGACGAGACGCGCGTGCCGCTGCCCACCGCGCAGAAGCTCGTCAGCCGGCTCGCGTCGGCGGGGCTGATCGAGTCCACGCGCGGCACCGGCGGCGGCTTCGTACTGGCGCGTCCCGCGGCCGATATCAGCCTCGCCGACATCATCGAGGCGGTGGAGGGCCGGATCGCGCTCACGACCTGCGTCGACACCCAGACGCACGACTGCGCGCTCGACCACCATTGTTCGGTCAAGCCGCATTGGGGCGTGGTGAACGAGGCGGTGCGTGGAGCGCTGGCGGACGTCAGCCTCGCGCAGCTTTCCACCCCTCCGTCTCCGTTCGTGTCGAGCGACGTCGAGACACCGTCACTGCAACCCCGCTTCTCGACTGCGCTCGAAGCGAACGGAATCTGAGATCATGGCCACCAAGAACGCCGAAGCCTATGCGGCCGTCGCCAAGACGTACGAGTGGGGCTTCCACTCCGACATCGAGCAGGACTTCGCGCCCAAGGGGCTGAGCGAGGACACCGTTCG
>JBPBQW010000172.1:0-13178 GCA_050955125.1 Janthinobacterium lividum | reverse complement strand
CGAGTTCCATCACCAGCCGGAGCACGCCGTGCGCGGCGGGGTGCTGCGGGCCGAAGTTGATCGTGTAGTTGGCGATCGTCGTGTCGCCCTGCGTCGGCCGCGCGACGTTCTGCTGGTCGGTGATCTCCGCGGCATAGGGATCGAGCGAAGTCTGCGCGTTCACCTGATCGGCCGTCACGTGATCGAGCATGGTTGCGTTGCTCACTGGTTCTGCCCTCCGCCCTTGCTGGGCACGACGTCCGGCGTCACCGGCTTCTCGCCCGCAGTGTTGCCGGGGCCGCCGCCCGCGCCCGTGCCGCCCGGCGCATTGCCGCCTGCAGCATAGCTACCGCTGCTGCCCTCGGGCGCCTTGGCCGGGGACTGCGCCGCGTCGGCCTTCACGATCTTGTCCGCCGACAACGGGGTGTAGCCGCCTTTCGCCTCGGGCAGCATGCCGCCCTTCTCGTCGCCGGGCAGCACGTATTGAGCGCCTTCCCACGGCGAGAGGAAGTCGAAGTTGCGGAAATCCTGCGCCAGGCTGACGGGCTCATACACGACGCGCTTGGCCTCTTCCGAGTAGCGCACCTCGACATAGCCCGTCATCGGGAAGTCCTTGCGCAACGGATGGCCGCGAAAGCCATAGTCGGTCAGGATGCGGCGCAGGTCGTCGTTACCGGTGAACAGCACGCCGAACAGGTCGTACACCTCACGCTCCAGCCAGCCCGCGACCGGCCAGATGCCCGTCACCGACGGCACCGGCGCGTCCTCGTCCGTCGCCACGCGCACCTGGATGCGGTGGTTGCGGGTGAGCGAGAGCAGCATGTAGACGATCTCGAACCGCTCCGCGCGCTCGGGATAGTCGACGCCCGCGATCTCCATCAACTGCTGATAATGAAGGCCGGGCGTGTCGCGCAGCGCGGTCAGCGCCGGCACGATATCGTCGCGCCGCACGAACAGCGCGACCTCGCCGACCTTGTCCTGCGCATGGATCAGCATGTCGCCCAACACGTCGCGCGCCGCATCGATCGTCGCGCCGTTCAGGTCCGCGGCATAGGCGGGCGCGGGTGCCCTCACCGTTCGATGCTCCCGCTGCGGCGGATCTTCCGCTGCAGCTGCATGATCCCGTACAGCAGCGCCTCGGCGGTCGGCGGGCAACCCGGCACGTAGATGTCGACCGGCACGACCCGGTCGCACCCGCGCACCACCGAATAGCTGTAATGGTAATAACCGCCGCCGTTGGCGCACGAGCCCATCGAGATGACGTATTTCGGGTTGCTCATCTGGTCATAGACCTTGCGCAGCGCCGGAGCCATCTTGTTGCACAGCGTGCCCGCGACGATCATCACGTCGCTCTGCCGCGGGCTGGCGCGCGGGGCGGCGCCAAACCGCTCGAGATCGTAGCGCGGCATGTTGACGTGGATCATCTCGACCGCGCAGCACGCGAGGCCGAACGTCATCCACCACAGCGAGCCCGTGCGCGCCCACTGGAACAGGTCCTCGGTCGAGGTGACCAGGAACCCCTTGTCGGTCAACTCGCCGTTAAGGCCGTCGAAATAGCCCGTGTCGGGCGGGATCACCGCCGTGCCGGCATCCGGCGCGGGCTTGAGCTCTACTCCCAATCGAGGGCTCCCTTCTTCCAGGCATAGACGAGACCCAGCGCGAGCTCGGCGATGAACACCATCATCGCGCCCCACGCGGTCCAGCCCAGCGAAAATACCGATACTGCCCAAGGATATAGGAACGCCGCCTCCAGATCGAAGACGATGAACAGGATCGCGACCAGATAAAAGCGGACGTCGAACTGGCTGCGTGGATCCTCGAATGCCGGGAAGCCGCACTCATATTCGCTCAGCTTCTCGGGCGTCGGTTGGTGCGAGCCCGTGAACCGCGCCGCGATCATCGGCAGGAACACGAACGCACTCGACAGGATGATGGCGATCCCCAGAAACATCAGGATCGGCAGATATTGCAGCAGGTCGACCAAAACGGTTCTCGCATGTGCGAACGGACACCCGCCGCTTTAGGCGCGCAACGAGGGGGGAGCAAGGCTGACGAGGCAAGCTAATCGCCATCGGTTGCGCTCGATCAGCACCCCTGGACGCCGCGTCAGCGCAGCGCGCCACCCACCAGCTTGTGCAGTCGCGAGTGCAGGGAGTCGTTCGCGGCGAGGAACTCGTTGCGCTCGCCCGGCCGGTCGCCGCCACGATAATCGGTGACGAACCCGCCCGCTTCCTTTACCAGCAGCAGCCCCGCGGCATAGTCCCAGGGTTTCAGGTCCGATTCCCAGAAACCGTCGAGGCGCCCGGCGGCGACCCAGGCGAAGTCGAGCGCCGCCGCACCGTTGCGCCGGATGCCCGCCACCTGCGGCGCGACCGCGCCGAAGATGCGGCTCCACTGGACGAAGTCGCCATGACCCAGGAACGGGATACCGGTCCCGATCAGCGCCTCCGACAGATCCCGCCGGGCCGATACGCGCAGCCGCTGGTCCTGCAACCACGCGCCCCGCCCCTTCTCCGCCCAGAAGCTCTCGTCGGTGAGCGGCTGGTACGTCAGCGCGGCGGTGATCTCGCGCTTGCCGTTGGCGAGCAGTTCCTCGACCGCGATCGAGATGCAGAAGTGCGGGACGCCGTGGAGGAAGTTGGTGGTGCCGTCGAGCGGATCGACGATGAAGCGCGGCTTCGACGGATCGCCCTGCACTTCGCCACGCTCCTCCATCAGGAACCCCCAGTCGGGGCGCGCGTAACTCAGTTCCTCGAAGATCGTCTGCTCGGCGCGCTGGTCGGCCTGGCTGACGAAATCCGCCGGGCCCTTGCGGCTGACCTGCAACTGCTGGACTTCGTTGAAGTCGCGCCGGAGCCGCGGCGCCGCCTTGCGCGCGGCGCGGTCCATGACGGTGAGGAGGCCGGAGTGGGAAGGCATGGGCTATTCTCCTCCCCTCCCGCGAGCGGGAGGGGTCAGGGCGGGAAGTCTCCGACCTGCCGCGGGCAAAGCCCGCGTCGTCGGAACGGGCTGCGCCCGCCGGCCGGGCCGGCGGATGTCACGACCAGCTACGCTGCTCGTTTCGTCCGCTCGGCCTCAATCCGCGCGGCGGACGTACGTCTTTTCATACACATCGACGACGATCCTCGTGCCGGCGCCGATGTGCGGGGGCACCATCACGCGGACGCCGTTGTCGAGGATCGCGGGCTTGTAGCTCGACGAGGCGGTCTGCCCCTTCACCACCGCGTCCGCCTCGACGATCGTCGCCTCGATCGTGTCGGGCATCTTCACGCTGATCGGCCGCTCGTCGTACAGCTCCATCACCACGTCCATGCCGTCCTGCAGGAACGCCGCGGCCTCGCCCAGGATGTCGGCGTCGAGCGTGATCTGCTCGTAGTTCACCTTGTCCATGAACGTCAGCTGCGGGCCGTCGCGGAACAGGAACTGGAAATCGGTGGTGTCGAGCCGCACGCGCTCCACGCTCTCGGCGGAGCGGAAGCGGACGTTGTTCTTGCGCCCATCGATCAGGTTCTTGAGCTCGACCTGCATGTACGCGCCGCCCTTGCCCGGCTGCGTGTGCTGAATCTTCACCGCGCGCCAGATGCCGCCTTCATACTCGATGATGTTGCCGGGACGGATGTCGACGCCGCTGATCTTCATGGGTAATCCGAGCCTATGACGAGAACCGTTCAGGCCGAACCTGTCGAAACCCTGTCCTTCTTTGTCGGCGACGTAAGAAAGACAGCCCTTCGACAAGCTCAGGGCGAACGGTGGTTGGGTATCGGCGCGATCTAGCGGGAGCCGCGTCGTCCGGCAAGCAGCGGGAACGGATCGACGTCCTGCCCCTGCCACCAATGCTGGTCCGGCGTCACGCGGGTCAGGCCGAAGTGCAGGTGGTAATTGCCCGCGCCCGCGTCGCCCGTGTCGCCGACATAGCCCAGCGGCTCGCCCGGCCGCACCGCCTGCCCCTCGTGCAGCCCGGGGACGTAACCAGCGAGGTGAGCGTAATAATAGAGCCAGCGCCCGTCCGGCGATCGCTCGTACAGCGTGTTGCCCCCCAGCGCGGAGTGGAACAGCTTCTCCACCCGCCCCGGCGCGGCGGCGACGACGGGGGTGCCGACGGGCGCGATCAGGTCCGTCCCGTGATGCGCGCGCGTGCCGCCGGCGCGCGCGTCGCCCCAACTGTCGGCAATCGCGACGCGCGCCATGCCGGCGACCGGCACGGTGAGCAGGCCCGGGGACAAGTCCGCGCTTTTCCTCGACATCATCGCCGGGATCGACCGGAACGCGGCCACCGTCGCGCCCGCGCCGCCGCCGCCGACCCGCACCATCGAGGCGAAGGCGGCCGCCGCCAGCACGACGATCGCCAGGATCGTCCAGCCGACCCGGGTCACGGCGCTATTCCTGGAAGATCGCCGGCGTCCCCGGCTTGATCATCATCGCCAGCCGCGCGGCGTTCCAGTTGGCGAGGCGGACGCAGCCATGGCTCTCCGTCCGGCCGATCAGCTCGGGCGCGGGCGTGCCGTGGATGCCGTAATGCTCTTTCGACAGCGTCAGCCAGACGACGCCCACGGGGCCGTTGGGGCCGGACGGCAGCATCGCCTTCTTGTCGCTCTTCTTGGCATCCCAGAACAGCGCGGGATTGTACCGGAACTTCGGATTGTAGTCAGCTCCGTAGATCTTCCACGTGCCGATCGGCAGCGGATCGTGCGTGCTGCCGGTCGTCACCTGGAACTGCGCGATCAGCTTGCCGGCGGCGTCATAGGCGCGCAGCACCTTGTCGGTTTTCGACACCACGACCTTGGCCGCCTGCGGTTCGTTCGCGTCGACGTTGAGCATGTCGAGCGTCTGGCGCCAGTCCGCCGGCAGCTTGGGATCATACGCGCGCGAGGTGGGCAGCGCGTTGGGGAACACCATCTTGGTGCCCGCTACCAGCTTGATCTGCGGATCGTTCAGCGCGGCCAGGACCTGCGGCGTCGTGTGGAAGCTCTCGGCCAGCTTCTCGACGGGCGTCTGATAGTTGAGCGCGGGCAGCTTGGCCTGCGCATCCTCGCCGTGCGGGATCGGATTGGTGTACTGGTACCGCAGCGTGGCGTCGTTGAGCGTCAGCGTCTTGGTCGCCTCCATCCCCGCATAGGGCTGGAGCGCCTGCGCGGTCGCCGGATCCATCTCGCCCGTCACGGGCAGGCCGCGGCTGGTCTGGAAACCCTTGATCGCGGCCGTCAGGCTCATGCCCTTCTGCCCGTCGAGGACGCCCGGTGAGAAACCGAGATGATCGAGGATCACCTGCACCTTGAGCAGGTTGCGATCGATCACCAGCGGCGGCTTGGCGGGGGAGGCCGGGCTGGCGGGCCGGGCCGGGCTGCGCGCCGCGGGTTGCGCGACGATGGCGGACGCCAGGCCCGTCGCGGCGACCAGCACGGCCGCGGACACGATACGCTTCACAAGCACTCTCCTCGTCGCCCCGCGAAACCGGGGGAGCCGACACGAGGATACGGACCGGACGCGATCGCGGTCAACCGTTCAGAACGGCGCCGAACGCACGGATCGCATCGGCCTCGTCGCCGCCCCACACCGCGGCCGACACCGCCAGGAAGTCCGCTCCCGCCGCGACCAGCGGTGCCGCATTGGCAGGCGTGATGCCGCCGATCGCGACGCACGGCAACTCGAACACGGCCGACCACCACGACAGGATGACGGGATCGGGCCGGTGGGTCGTATCCTTCGTCGTCGTCGGGAAGAACGCGCCGAATGCGACATAGTCCGCGCCGCCCTCTCCCGCCTCCATCGCGAGATGCCGGCTGTCGTGACAGGTGACGCCGATCTGCGCCGCGGGGCCCAGCAGCTCACGCGCCTCGCGCGGGTCACCGTCGTCCTGGCCCAGATGGACGCCGTCGGCGCCGAGCCGCTTGGCCAGGCTGATCGAGTCGTTGACGAGGAACGCGACGTCGCGCGCCGCGCAGATCGCCTGCAACGGCTCCGCCAGCCGCGCGGCCTCGTGCTGGTCGACGCCCTTCACCCGGAACTGGAACGCCGCGACCGGGCCGGCGTCCAGCGCGCGCGCCAGCCGGTCGGGGAAGCCGCCCGCGACCTCGAGTGGAGAGACGAGATAGAGCTGACACGGCGGCCGGCGCATGTCGCGCTGGAACCGCTGCGCGAATGCCGGGTCGAGCGGGCCGAGCGGATCGTCGACGGTCGCGGTCATGCGCCCGCCCGCACCTTCGTCACCGACGCCGCATAGATCGCGTCGATTGCCTCGGCCAGCTTGGCGTCGAAGGCGCGGTCGTCCTGATCGTGGCGCAGCTCCGCCAGCAACGCGCGTGAGAAACTCGCGATAAGACCGTGATTCTTCATGAGCTCGGCGCAGGCTTGGTCGCGGCTGTATCCACCCGACAGTGCCACGATGCGGGCGACGCGATGGTGGCCGATCAGCGCCGCATAGGCATCGGACTCGGCCGGGATCGTGAGTTTCAGCATCACGCGCCGATCCCCCGTCAGCCGATCCAGCGCGCCCTCGATCTCTTCCGCCAGGATCGCCTCCGCCGCCGCGCGATCGGGCGCCTTCAGCGACACTTCGGGCTCCAGGATCGGCAACAGGCCGGCGGCGTTGATCTGCTCGGCGACCTCGAACTGCTGCTTCACGATGGCGACGATGCCGGTGCGCGACGCGGCCTTCACCACCGACCGCATCTTGGTCCCGAACACACCAAGGCCTTTCGCGCGCGTCAGCAGCGGGTCGAGCCCGCCGATGGGCTTCATCATCTGGACGCCATCGGCCTCGTCCTCCAGTCCCTTGTCGACTTTCAGGAACGGCACGACGCCGCGCTGCCACAGCGCGGTCGGCACCGGCACGCCGTCCCCCACCATCCCGTCCATCGTCCGCTCGAACAGGATCGCGGCCAGCACTTTGCCGGTGCCGAACGACGGCGCGGTGATGATGCGGACCCGCATCTGGTGGATGAGGTCGTACATCGCTTCGTCGCCCGACCAGTCGCCCTGTGCATAGCCATAGGCTTCGAGCGCGCCCGGCGTGGAGCCGCCCGACTGGTCCAGCGCGGCGATGAACCCCGCCCCGCCCACCATCTGTGCCATCATCAGGTCGCGACTGTTCGGCATTGGTCTTCCTTCCGATATCCGGGTCGAGCCGGGCCCGCGCGGTCGGATGGTCCTTTCCGTCGAACCGGCTGCCGGTCAAGCCGGGGAACAGTGCGGAATGCCCGCTTGACGGGACCGGCTCGCCCGCGCCAGCCTGCGTTCGGGCAGAGGAGAAACGGCGGATGCGCAGGACGATGACGGGGCTGGTCGCGCCAGTGACACTGGCCGTTGCCGCGCTGGCGCTCGCCGCACCCGCGACTGCCGGGCACAAGGCGCAGCCCACCGTGGGCGAGATCGCGCCCGACGCAACGCTGAAACTCGTCGACGGCAGCAGCGTCGCGCTGTCGCAGTTGCGCGGGAAAGTCGTCGTGCTCAACTTCTGGGCGACGTGGTGCGTACCGTGCCGCCACGAACTGCCGCTGCTCGATGCTTATTACCGCGCCCGCCGCGATCAGGGCCTCGCCGTCTATGCGATCACCACCGAGGACTCGCTGCCGCTGTCGCAGCTGAAGCCGCTGTTCCACGCGATGGCGGTCCCGCCGGTCAGGGCGCTGAAGGGGCCGTATGCGACGATCAAGGCGGTGCCCACCAACTACATCATCGATCGCGCCGGCCGCATCCGCTACATGAAGGCGGCGGCGCTGGACCTGGACGATCTCAACCGAGAGCTGGTCCCGCTGCTGTCCGCGCCGGCGCCACCGCCGGGTGACTAGCGGGTCAGCGCCGCCACGCCCGGCAGCTCGCGCCCTTCCATCCATTCCAGGAACGCGCCGCCGGCGGTCGAGACGAAGCTGAACCGGTCCGCTACGCCCGCCTGGTTGAGTGCCGCGACCGTGTCGCCGCCACCTGCGACCGAGACCAGACTGCCGTCGCCGGTCAGCGCCGCCGCGGTGCGCGCGAGCGCCACGGTGGCGGCATCGAACGGCGGCGTCTCGAACGCGCCCAACGGCCCGTTCCACACCAAAGTGCGGCAGTTCTTGAGGACGTCGCCCAGCGCCTCCACCGCCGCCGGGCCGACGTCGAGGATCATCTCGTCGGCCGCGACCTCGTGGACGTTGACGGTGCGCGTCGGCGGATTGGCACGGAACTGCGTCGCCACCACCACGTCGTAGGGCAGGTGGACGATGCAGCCGGCGCGCTCCGCGGCCTCCATGATCGCATCGGCGGTGGCTGCAAGATCGTGCTCGCACAACGACTTGCCGACGTTTACTCCCCGCGCCGCGAGGAACGTGTTCGCCATGCCTCCGCCGATGATGAGGTGGTCGACCTTCGACACCAGATGCTTCAACACGTCGAGCTTGGTCGACACCTTCGCGCCGCCGACCACCGCCGCGACCGGATGCTCGGGTGCGCCCAGCGCCCGTTCGAGCGCGTCGAGCTCTGCCTCCATCTGTCGCCCGGCGAACGAGGGCAGCGCGTGCGCCAGCCCTTCCGTCGAGGCATGCGCGCGGTGCGCGGCGGAAAAAGCATCGTTGACGTACAGGTCGCCGAGCGCCGCCATCGTCGCCACGACCTGGCCGTCGTTCTTCTCCTCGCCGGCGAAGAAGCGGGTGTTCTCCAGCAGGGCGATGTCGCCCGGCCGCATCGCCGCGACCGCATCGCCTGCGCCGTCCCAGTCGACGAACCGCACCGGGCAGCCGAGCAGCTCGGCATAGGGCCGCGTCAACAGCGCCAGCGACAGGCTGGGATCGCGCTGGCCCTTGGGCCGGCCGAAATGCGCGAGCACCAGCACGATCGCGCCCCGGTCGGACAGTTCCGCCACCGTCGGGATCGTCGCGCGCAGCCGGGTGTCGTCGGTCACCTGCCCGTCCGCCATCGGCACGTTCAGGTCCTCGCGCACCAGAATGCGCTTGCCGGTGACGTCGCCCATGTCGTCCAGCGTCTTGAAGGCCTTGATCATGGTTTCTCGATCCTGATGACATCGCCGATCGCGACGTGCCCCCCGTTTAGCACGCGCCCGCACACGCCGCCGCGCCAGTCGGGCAGCAACGCCGCAAAGAGACCGGGTGCCAGCGCGTCCATCCGGTTGCACGGATTGGTCTCGCACGTCACCTCGATGACGACGGATGCGCCCAGCAGCAGGCGCGCGCCCGGCACCTGCGGCAGGTCCAGCCCATCGATCAGCATGTTGGACCGCCGCTCCCACCACGGCAGCGCGGAGGCCACGTCCGATTCCAGTTCGGCCAGCGCCGCATCCCAGTCGCCGCGTTCCATCAGCGTGACTTGGCGCCTGCCCGACGAACCCGGCCGGCGCGTGCCGCGCCAGTCGCCCGCGATGCCGCCGTCGACGCTGATCTCGGCACGGTCGATAACCTCGATCGGCCCCTTGCGGCGACCGTGGCGGGCGAGGCCGGCGATCACGCCGGTCCGGGCGTCCAGGGTCGCCACGGGGCCGGCCGACGCACCCGTCATCAGATGAAGGCCGCCATCGCCTTCGCCGTGTCGACCATGCGGTTGGAGAAGCCCCATTCGTTATCGTACCAGCTGACGACACGTACCAGCTTGCCGTCGATCACCGCGGTTTCCAGACTGTCCACCGTCGACGAGGCCGGGGTGTGGACGATGTCGATCGAGACCAGCGGCTCGTCGGTATACGCCAGCACGCCCTTCAACGGGCCGCTCTCCGACGCCGCCTTCAGGATGGCGTTGACCTCGTCGCGGGTCGTGTCGCGCTTAGGCGTGAACGTCAGGTCGACCAGGCTGCCGTCGGGCACCGGCACGCGGATCGCCGACCCATCGAGCCGGCCCTTGAGCTCGGGCAGCACCTCGCCGACCGCGCGCGCGGCGCCGGTGGTGGTGGGGATGATGCTCATGGCGGCGGCGCGCGCACGACGCAGGTCCGGGTGGATCTGGTCAAGGATCTTCTGATCGTTGGTATAGGCGTGGATCGTCGTCATCAGGCCGCGCTCGATCCCGATCGCATCGTTCAGCACCTTGGCGACCGGCGCCAGGCAGTTGGTGGTACACGACGCGTTGGAGACGATCGTGTGCTCGGCCGCCAGCCTGTCGTGGTTGACGCCGTAGACGACCGTCAGGTCGACGCCCTTGCCGGGCGCGGAGATCAGCACCTTCTTCGCGCCGGCGTCGATGTGCTTCTGGCACGATGCCTTGTCGGTGAAGAAACCGGTGCATTCCAGCACGATGTCGACGCCCAGCTCGGCGTGCGGCAGGTTCGCGGGATCGCGCTGCGCCGTCACGCGGATGCGCTTGCCGTCGACGACCAGATCGCCGCCGTCGGCCGACACCTCGCCCGGCCAGCGACCGTGGATGCTGTCGCGGCTGAACAGCCAGGCGTTCGATTTGGCATCGGCGAGGTCGTTGATCGCCACGAGATCGAGCCCGCTGTCGCCGCGCTCCAGGATGGCGCGCGCCACCAGCCGCCCGATCCGGCCGAAGCCGTTGATCGCCACCTTGACCGTCATGCGTATCTCCACTCGCCCCCGCGCTGCCGGCCGGCGGGGATTGCCCGGTGGCGGTCTTTGCGGGCGCGACCGCCGCGCGTCAACCAAGTGCGTCGACGAAGCGCGTCGCGCCGGGCACTCGTGCGGGCGCTCATGGCGCGAAACGGCTTGCCGGGATGGCGGCCCATGCTAATCGGGCGGTCATGGCCGACGACGACCGATCCCCAGCGCCGACGGCGGAAAGCCAGCCGAACGCGCTCACCCGCATCGACGGCGCGATCGCGCGGATCGAGCGGGCGGTGGAAGCCCGCGCGCGCGCCGGCGACGCGCTCGCCCGACGCCATGCGGCGCTGAAGTCGCGGATGGCCGAAGCGGTCGCGGCGCTGGACGACGTGATCGCCCGCGGCACGCAATCGTGACGGGGGCGGGTTGATGGCGGAGGTCGTGCTCCAGATCGGCGATCGCCGCCACTCGGTCGCCTGCCGCGACGGCGAGGAGCCGCAGGTCCGCCAGCTCGGCAGCCTGCTGGACGAGCGCTGGGCCGCCGCCAACCGCGCCGCAGGCGGGCTCAGCGGCGAGCGCGCGATGCTGTTCGTCGCGCTGATGCTCGCCGACGCGTTGCAGGAAGCGGAGAACCGCCCGCCCGAGCCCGGCGCGGCCAGCCCCGCGATGCTGGCGACGATCGCCGACCGGCTCGAGTCGCTCGCCACCGCGCTCGAGCAGGTCGCGCCCGAAACGTCGTCCGGCGACCCCGTGCCCCTTGAGCCGAGCCCGGCGAGCGCCTAACTATGTGGCTGACGGGTACTGCAGGGTACGAGCCACGAGACATCCCTGAGGCTATTCATCATCCAAGGGGACTGTCCCTGCGCGGATCCTGGTCCGTCGTACATGGTCCCCATCTGACGTACCGGGCGTCAGTGGATAATCAGGCACACGGCCACGGCGGTCCCGTCACCCGTCCCCGATGATCGACAAGAAAGCCTTGCGCGCGAGGATGCGCGCGGATCGCGATGGCTTCGCTTCGCGAGGGTGCGCCCCGATCGGCGCGGATGCCCGCTTCACGGACCGGCTGACGGGAGGGCAGGTGATCGCCAGCTATGCGCCGCTCGGCAGCGAGGCGGATCCCGCACCACTCGCGCAGGCGGCCCGTCTGGCGGGATGCCGGCTCGCCTTGCCCGAGGTGATCGATCGGGCGACCCCGCTCCGCTTTCGCGCCTGGGATGGCGTGGCGACCCTTGCACAGGGGCCGTTCGGGCTCCGCGTGCCGCAACCCGACTGGCCCGAGGTCGTGCCCGACGTGATCCTGACGCCGCTGCTCGCGTTCGATGCGCGGCTCAACCGGCTCGGCCAGGGTGCGGGACATTATGATCGCGCGTTCGAGACGTTCCCGGCAGCATGGCGGGTCGGCGTGGCCTGGTCGATGCAGCGGGTCGCCGCGCTCGTGGCGGATCCCTGGGACGTTCCCCTTCACGTCATCATCACGGAGAACGACTGGTGGACCCGGTAGACAACCCGAGCTGGCGCAAGCCCGCGGGCGCACTCGCGATCTGCGCGCTGGCGCTGACGTGGTGCGTCGTGGTGGCGAGTTTCTCCGGCATCGTCGGACGCTGGTCGGTGTGGGCGCAGCCCGTGTTCTATCTCGTCACCGGCTTCGTGTGGATCGCACCGATGAAACCGCTGCTGCGCTGGATGGAGACGGGTCGCTTCCGCTGATGCGACGGATCGGCCATTCCCGAAGGAATGGCGCGAGTGACGGGACTCGAACCCGCGACCTCCGGCGTGACAGGCCGGCGCTCTAACCAACTGAGCTACACCCGCTTGGGGAGCGGCGCACCTATGCGAGGGTCGGCGAGGTGTCAACACCGCGCGTCGCGCGACGTGTCACGGTCGCGCCGGCGGCGGCGCCTCGTCCCCCTGCCGCACCAGCGCGCCGCGCTCGAATAGGAAGCCGGCGATGTCGGGCTTGCCCGCGGCGCCCACCACCACCTGGATGATGATGAGCAGCGGCACCGCCAGCAGGACGCCGCCCGTCCCCCATACCCAGCCCCAGAAACTGAGCGAGATGAGGATCAGCACCGGGTTGATCGTCAGCCGGTGCCCGATGATGAGCGGCGTCACCACATTCGCCTCGACCAGGTGGCAGCCGACCATGATGGCCGCCGGCAACAGCGCGTACCACAGGTCCGAGAAGGTCATCAGCCCGCCCAGCGCCATCAGGAACGCCGCGAGGATGGGGCCGAGATACGGGACATAGTTGAGCATCGCGACGATTCCGCCCCACATCAGCGGGAAGGGCATGCCGATGATCCAGAAGGCGCCCGCGACGATCGCGCCCAGCGTCATGTTGATGAGCGTGATGGTGCCCAGATACGCCGAAACGTCGTCAACCATCGTCTGGATCACCCGCGCCGTCGCCATCGCGCCGCCGAAGCTCGCCCGGTTGACGATCGCCCGCCGCCGGAGCCCCGTCCACCCCGACAGGAAGAAGAACACCACCAGCACGCCGAAGAACAGTTGCAGAATCACGCCGGGCGCGGAGGTGGCGGCAAGCTCGACGATCGAGCTGGGCGGTGCGACCGAGCTGTGCGTCGTGGTGGTGACGGGCACGCTGGCCAGCTTGCTGAGCGTGCGGTTCGCGTTGCGCTCGAGCGTGCCGTACAGCTCGACCAGCGGCGCCAGATTGTGCTGGATGCGGGTGATCCGCTCGGGCAGCATCCGGAAGAA
>JBPBQW010000171.1:0-17041 GCA_050955125.1 Janthinobacterium lividum | reverse complement strand
CAGGTACCGGCGGGGACCGTCGACAAGGGCGACGTCGCCTGGATGCTGACCTCGACGCTCCTCGTCCTGATGATGTCGGTGCCGGGGCTCGCGTTGTTCTACGGCGGGCTGGTCCGCACCAAGAACATGCTGAGCGTGCTGACCCAGGTGCTGATGATCGTGTGCATGGTCGCGGTGATCTGGGTGACCTGGGGGTATTCGGAAAGCTTCACCGCCGGGCCCACGTCGTTGTGGGGCGGCCTGTCCAAGGTGTTCCTCAAGGGCATCGACGCCAACAGCCGCGCGGCGACCTTCTCCAACGGCGTCTACATCCCCGAATACGCCTACGTCTGCTTCCAGATGACGTTCGCGTGCATCACGCCCGCGCTGTTCGTGGGCGCGATCGCGGAGCGGGTGCGGTTCTCGCCGCTGATGCTGTTCGTCGCCCTGTGGGTGACATTGGTCTATTTCCCGATCGCGCACATGGTCTGGTACTGGCAGGGCCCGGACGCGATCGCCAACGCCGCGCTGACGGGCAAGGCGGCGCTCGACGCGGCGAATGCCGACGCCGGCTGGCTGTTCCAGAAGGGCGCGCTCGACTTCGCGGGCGGCACGGTGGTCCACATCAACGCCGGCATCACCGGGCTGGTGCTCGCGTTGCTGATCGGCAAGCGGGCGGGGTTCCCGCGCGAGCCGATGCCGCCGCACTCGCTGACCATGACGATGATCGGCGCGTCGCTGCTGTGGGTCGGCTGGTTCGGGTTCAACGCCGGCAGCAACCTCGAGGCGAACGGCGTCACCGCGGTCGCGTTCATCAACACCTTCGTCGCCACCGCCGCGGCGGGCTTGTCCTGGCTGCTCGTCGAGCAGGTGGTGCGCGGCAAGCCGTCGCTGCTGGGCGCGGTGTCGGGCGTCGTCGCCGGGCTGGTCGCGATCACGCCCGCGTCGGGCTATGCCGGGCCGATGGGGTCGGTGGTGCTGGGGTTGCTGGTGTCGCCGATCTGCTTTTTCTTCGTGTCGACCGTGAAGACGCGGTTCGGGTACGACGACAGCCTCGACGTGTTCGGCGTCCATTGCGTCGGCGGCATCACCGGCGCGATCCTGACCGGCGTCCTCGCCTCGCCGCACCTGGGCGGGCAGGGTATCGCGGACTATGCCTCCAGGCCCGGCACGCTGGTGCCCGGCGATTACCACATGGCCGTACAGGTCTGGATCCAGTGTCAGGCGGTGATCGTGACGCTCGCCTGGTCCGCGATCGGCGCCACCATCCTGTACCTCGCGATCGACAAGCTGTGGGGCTTCCGGCCCAGCCTCGACACCGAGCACGAGGGCCTCGACATCGCCGAGCACGGCGAGCGGGCCTATCACTACTGATCGGCGGCGCGCGGCCTCGTCGCGCGCCGCCCACCCACGTTCCTCCTGCGGAACCCTCTGGCCCGGTGCGGCGACGCACCGGGTCCTTTTTCGTCAGCTCGGTTTCGCGACCACGCCGCTGATGTCGAGCGGCGGCGCCAACCGTTCGGCGATCGCGATCGCCTGAGCGGAGGCGGCGGGCGCCAGGCGCCGCACGTCGAGCGCGTCGACGCCCGTGATCGGCACGCCGCTATCCTT
This sequence comes from Janthinobacterium lividum, assembly GCA_050955125.1. Lineage (GTDB taxonomy): Bacteria > Pseudomonadota > Alphaproteobacteria > Sphingomonadales > Sphingomonadaceae > Sphingomonas. The sequence continues at coordinate 15,451 of JBPBQW010000171.1, read as the reverse complement.
CCTCGCCGATCGGCGCTCGCCAGTCTCGACGACGATGCCGCCCGGCGTCGCGCGCACCGCGCCCCATTCGACCTCCCGGGTCGTCAACCGGGCACCACCGGCGCGGACGAGCACCAGCAGCTCGCGTCCGCGCGCGTCGGTGCCGCTCACCAGTGCCGCCGCGCCGTCGTGGCCGACGACCGCGGCGCCGGGCGCGAAGCCCGGCACCGTGCGCGTCGCGCCGTCGATCGCCGCGGCCTCGTCGTCGATCCGCGGCCGGACCCTGCGTCGGCGAAGCACCGCCAGCGCCGCCGCGACGACGGCGATCGATCCGCCGCCGATCGCCACCGCCTCGATCGGGACGCCGCCCACGCCTGCCGTCACGCCGGCCCGGCGAGCGCGTCGAGCATCGGCCGGATGCCGCGCAGGTCGTACCCCGCACCGGCGCCCTGCGCGACCAGCGCCTCGGGCTCCGCGCCCGCCTTGGCCCGCGCGAGCGCCCACAGGTTGCACGACCGCGTGCCCGACCGGCAAAACGCGAGCACCGGCCCGTCCGCATCGGCCAGCACCTGCGCCATCGCGTCGAGCTGCGGGTGCGAGAAGCCGGCGTGCGTCACCGGGATCGCGGCGTAGCTCAGCCCCGCCGCCTCCGCCGCGGCGCGCACGGCGTCGCCCGACGGCTGGCCCGGCTCTTCGTCGTCCGGGCGGTTGTTGACCATGGCGACGAAGCCGGCCGCCTTCACCGCGGCGATCATGGCGGGCGTCACCTGCGGCGCGACCGAGACACGGTCGTCGATGCGTCGGATATCGGGGATTGTATCGCTCATGCCGCCTCGCGGATCACCTGCAGGAAGGCATCGCCATAGGCGTCGAGCTTGCGCTCGCCCACCCCCGTGATCCGGCCGAGCGCCGCCAGCGTGCCGGGCCGTGCCGTCGCCATCTCACGCAGAACCGAGTCGTGGAACACGACATAGGGCGGCACGCCCGCTGCCTGCGCCAACTCGCGCCGCCGGCTGCGCAGCGCCTCGAACAGCGGATCGCCGACCGGGTTGTCGGGCGACGAGCCGCTCCCGCCGCGCCGCCGCCGCTCGCGCTTGGGCTGCTCGACCAGCGCCAGCGTGTCTTCGCCCTTCAGGATCGCGCGGGCGCCCGGCCCGAACTCCAGCCCGCCATGTTCGTTGGCCCGCAACGCGTCGCGCAACAGGAGCGCGCGCGCGACCGGCTTGATGAGCGCCGCCTCGTGCGGATCCCCGGCGATGCCGAACACGCCCAGCGCTTCGTGACCGTTCATGAGGCTGCGCTCGGTCGACTGGCCGGTCAGGATCGCCTCCACATAGCCGACGCCGAAGCTCTGCCCCGTGCGAAACACCGCGGAGAGGAACTTCCTCGCCACCTCCGTCGCGTCACGGAAGCGGGGCGGGGAGAGGCAGTTGTCGCAATTGCCGCATCGTTCGGGCGCATCGTCGCCGAAGTGGGCCAGCAGCACGCGCCGCCGGCACCCGGCGGTCTCGACCAGCGCGCCCAGTGCCGCCAACCGCGTCCGCTCGCCCGCCTGCCGCTCGGGCTCGAGCTCGCCGACGCGGCTGCGCGCGCGCGCGAAATCGTCCGCGCCCCAGAACAGGTGCGCGACCGCCGGATCGCCGTCCCGCCCCGCGCGGCCGGTTTCCTGGTAATAGGCCTCGATCGATTTCGGCAAACCGGCATGCGCGACGAACCGCACGTCGGGCTTGTCAATCCCCATCCCGAACGCGACCGTCGCACAGATCACCATGTCCTCCGACGCTACGAACGCGGCCTGGTTGCGCGCGCGGACCGCGGGGTCGAGCCCGGCGTGGTAGGCTCGGGTGGGCCGGCCGGTCGCGGCGAGCGCCGCGGCCATCTTCTCTGTGCCCGCGCGGCTCTGGACATAGACGATGCCCGCGCCCGGCGTCGCGGCGATCACGTCCGCGATCTGGCGGGTCGTGTTGTCCTTGGGGCTGATCGTGTAGCGGATGTTGGGCCGGTCGAACCCCGACACGATCAGGCCGTCCTGCGGGATGCCGAGCTGCTCGAGGATGTCGGCGCGGGTATGCGCGTCAGCCGTCGCGGTCAGCGCCAGCCGCGGCACGTCGCCGAAATGGTCGAGCAGCGGGCGCAGCAGGCGATAGTCGGGGCGGAAATCATGCCCCCACTCGCTGACGCAATGCGCCTCGTCGATCGCGAACAGGCTGAGCGGCGCCTGGCCCAGCAGGTCGCGGAAGCTGGCGTTCGACGCGCGCTCGGGGGCGACGTACAGCAGGTCGAGCTTGCCGGCGCGGAAGCGCGCGCGCGTCTCCGCCTGGTTCTCGTCGACGCTGGTCAGCGTGGCGGCGCGGATGCCCACCGCCTCCGCGGCGCGCAACTGGTCGTGCATCAGCGCGATCAGCGGGCTGACGACGACGCACGTCCCTTCCAGCATCGTCGCGGGCAGCTGATAGCACAGCGACTTGCCCGCACCGGTGGGCATCACCGCGAGCGTGCGCTCGCCCGCCAGCACCCGATCGACCACCGGCCGCTGGACGCCACGGAAATCGGAGAAGCCGAACACACGATGCAGGGTTGGAAGCGGGTCTTGTATCACCCGTTCGATGTGGCGTCCGCGTGCGGACCTGTCGAGGGGCGACGGACGCGATGGGGCGTCAAACCTCCAGCAGGTCGCGGGTCACTACCGCCTCGCCGGTGTCATGCTCGCACCTCCGCGGCTGACCTAGTGCAACGCGAGTGGCTGTGGATCGGATGCTCGGGCAGTGTGGGCGCGTTCCCGGCCGCCTTGCCGGTGTGAGCCGCGCCCGGCGATCGATCACCTCTGCAGATACCCCGTGCGGATCAGGAAAGCGCGCAGGGCGGCGGGATAATTCGCGTATCGCACCTCGTGTTCCGGCGAACAGTGGCCGGCGGCGTCGGCCGTGGTGCAGCGTGGATAGCCGTCCGCGTCCGACGAGCGGTCGTACCGGGCGATCACGTCCGGCCAGGCGGCCGCGAACCGGCCCGTCCGCGCGGCGTCCGCGGCATAGGCTGCGCAGGCGCCGTTGGGGCTGCGCCCGGCCGATGGTGCGACACAGCCCTGCCGCGCCTTGGCCATGTCCGCCGCGAACAGCCGCCGGAACGCCGGTCTGCGCGACACGTCGGCGAACCCGTCGCCGGCGACGTTCAGGATCACCGGCGGGGTCCAGCTGTCGGCGTAGTCGGTGAAGGCATAGGCGAAGGCATCGTCGCCGATCACGAAATCGGCATGGCCGTCGCCGTCGAGATCGGTGGGGAAGCCTTTCAGGCCATAGTTGAAGTCCGTCTGGCGGACCGGTCCCTGATCCGTCGTCTCGGTCCGGGCGACCTCGATCCGCCGCCAGCCCGCGCCCTGCCGCACCGCGACCGCATAGGATTCGCAGCAGTGCGCACCGCCCGAGAAGCTGGTGAGGATCGCGCCCGCCCGGCCGCCGTCCAGCGGCCCGATCGCCAGCCGCGCGGCGGGGCCGGTGGCGGAACCGACTTCCCTCACCCCGCCCTTGAGGTCGATCGTGGCACCGTCGCCGGACGTCACGCGGGCGACCGGCACGATGCAGCGCCCCGACGGGGTAGCGGCCCGGCTTCCGGGGCACGGGACGGGACCGGTCGTGTTCACCGCGACCAGCCCGTTCGCCTTGATCGACCGGCCGACTCCCGACGGCTCCCACGCTACGAATGTGGCCGGGGCGACCGGCGTGGGCGGAACATCCGCCGCGACGAGCAGGGAAGAGGCGGCGAGCGCGAGGCCCGCGAGTAGGAAGCGATCGATCATGCCCGCCGACCTACGCCATCAGGGACCGGGGCGCGAGCCGGGGCGTTCATCGACTACGACGAAGGAGACCGGCGATGCGCCCCACCACCCGAGACGTTCGCGACGATCCCGCCGAGCAACGCTACGAACTGGCGGTCGGTGGCGGCAACACCGCCTATGCCGCCTATGATCGGGCGGGGGACGTCATCGTCTTCACGCATACCGTCGTTCCGCCCGCGAACCAGGGCGAAGGCCTTGGCACCACGCTCGTCGCAGGCGCGCTGGCCGACGTGCGTCGCCGCGGGCTGCGCGTGATCCCGCAATGCCCGTTCGTCGCATCCTACATGAATGTGCATCCCGATACGCAGGACTTGTTGACGGCTCCGGATTGACCCTTCGGATCGACGGCTTCCCGTCGCCCGGCCGGGCGACGGGACGGCGGCGTCAAGCGTCCTGCGTTTCCAGCGCCGGATAATCGACATAGCCTTCCGGGCCCTGGCTGTACCAGGTCTTGGCATCGTCCTTGGCGAGGGCTGCGTCGCGGCGGAACCGCTCGGGCAGGTCGGGATTGGCGATGAACGTGCGGCCGAACGCGATCGCGTCGGCGATGCCGCTGTCGAGCGCCGCCTGCGCGTCGTTCTCGTGATAATCGCTGTTCAGGATCAATGGCCCGTCGAACGCCTCGCGAATCTTCGGGCTGAGCTTGGGCACGTCGGTCTTGCCGAACGTGCCGTCGGGGCCGGGCTCGCGCAGTTCGAGGAAGGCGATGCCGATCTCGTTCAGCGCCTTGACCGCGGGGATGAAGACCGCCTCGGGGTTGCTGTCGTCGACGCCCTGCGAATCGCCGTTGGGCGACAGGCGGATACCGGTGCGGTCCGCGCCGGCGATCGACGCGACGCGCTCCACGACCTCGCGCATGAAGCGGATGCGGTTCTCCGGGCTGCCGCCATACTGGTCGGTGCGGTGGTTGGCGTTGTCGCGCAGGAACTGGTCGATCAGATAGCCATTGGCGCCGTGCACCTGCACGCCGTCGAAGCCGGCGGCGATCGCGTTGCGGGTGGCGCGCGCATAATCGTCGAGCACGCGCGGAATCTCGGCGGTGTCGAGCGGCCGCGCCGTCTCGAACTCCTGCTTGCCCTCGTAGGTGTGCGCCTGGCCCGCGGTCCTGGTCGCCGACGAGGACACCGGCTGCGTCCCGATCACCGAGGAATGGACCTGCCGGCCCATGTGCCACAATTGCGCGACGATTCGGCCGCCCTTGGCGTGCACCGCGGCGATCACCGACTTCCACGCCTCGACCTGCTCGTCCGTCCACAGGCCCGGTGCGTATGGCCAGCCGAGCCCTTCCTGGCTGATCCCGGTCGCCTCCGAGATGATGAGGCCGGCGGACGCGCGCTGCGCATAGTAATCCGCCATCATCGGCGTCGGCACGTGCGTGCGCGTACCACGGCCGCGCGTCAGCGGCGCCATCAGGATGCGGTTGGACGCCGTGATGGCGCCGAGCTGGATGGGATCGAACAGGCTGGGCATGCGAGGGATACTCCGGTGATTGCGGACGCAAGGTGGGAGCCATGCGGGACGGATGCGAGCACGGCCCGGGCAAGAAAAGCTGTCGTCGCCCAAACCTGTCGCGCGGCCAAGGGTTGCGCGTGCCGGCGATCCCGATCGTTCCGGTCACTTCGCGCAACGCTGCCGCGCACGGGGCGGGACATGGGCCGCACGGCGCGATAAGGTGGCGCCATGATCGATTTCGCCGCCGCCGCGCCGCTTCCCGCCGATCCGACGCTGGACGAGATCCGCGCCGCGCTCGCTCCCGGCATCGCCGCCAACGCGGCGTTCGACGGGTGGAGCCCGGCGGCGCGGGAGATGGCGGCCGATGCCGCCGGCGTCGACCAGGACGTCGCCGCGCTCGCGCTGCCCGATGCGCCGGCGATGATCGAGGCCTGGTTCGCCAGCATTGATGCCGGCATGGCGTCCGCGGTGCCGGCCGACGCGCTGGCCGGCATGAAGATCCGCGAGCGGATCGCCGCGCAGGTCGAGGCGCGCTTCGCGATCGCGGCGCCCGACCGCGAGGCGCTGCGCCGCGCGATCGCGATCCTCGCGCTGCCGACCAACATGGCGCGCGCGGCCCGGCTGGGCTGGCGCACGATGGACCTCATCTGGCGCCGCGCCGGCGACACGGCGACCGACCTCAACCACTACACCAAGCGCGCGAGCCTGCTGGCGATCTATGCCGCCACCGCGACCGTGTTCCTCGACGACGACAGCGAGGGCCAGGCGGACAGCCGCGCGTTCCTCGCACGACGGATCGACGGGCTGATGCGGTTCGAAAAGGCGAAGGCGGGGTTTCGTGCCCGGACCGAGCATCGCCCCAGCCTGTCGCGCTTCATCGGCCGGCTGCGCTACCCGGTGGCGTGAGCCGGCCGCGCTATCCGACGGCCAAGAGCCGTAGCGTGGCCGCGTCGTGCTCGCCGCCGAAGAACGTCCGCAACGCGGTGTCCAGCGGCGCGCCGGCGCCCGCTTCGAGGAACAGCGTCAGCGACGATCGCAGCTTGGTGGCGTCGATCCCGCCCAGCATCGTCTCCGCGCTGCGGTCGGGATGCCGCAGCAGCGCCGCGGTCGCCTCGTGTAGCCGGGGACCCAGCAACGGGTGCGCGAGATACGCCCGCGCCTCGGCCAGCGAGGCAATGGCGTAGAAGCGGGCGGTCTCGCTCTGCCCCAGCCCCGCGATCTGCGGAAAGACGAACCAGATCCAGTGGCTGCGCTTGGCACCGGCGGTCAGTTCGGCAAGCGCCTGCGCATATTGCCGTGCCTGCGCGGTGACGAACCGGTCGAGGTCGAAGTCGGACGATCGTGCCATGGCGGGTGAACGCCGCGTGGCCTCGTGCGTTTCATTGGACAAGGAGATCGATCCCATGCTCGAACATCTTCCGGCCTGGCTGGGCCATGCGATGCGCGGGTGGCGTGCCGGCGCCGACAAGCTGGCGATCGCGCAGCCCGCCCTGGCCGGCGGCGCCGGCGCGGTGGGGTCGCTCGCGCTGTCCAGTCCCGCCTTCGCCGACGGTGGCCGGTTGCCGACGCGGTTTACCGCCGACGGGGTAGGCGTGTCGCCGCCGCTCGTCTGGGGCGAGGTTCCTGCCGGGACGGTCAATCTTGCGTTGCTGGTGGAGGATGCGGACGCGCCGACGCCCCAGCCGCTGGTCCATGCGGTCGTGTGGGGGCTCGAACCCGGTGCGGGCGGGCTGGCGGAGGGGGCGATCGTCGCCGACGGGCGCGGCCAGGACGGGCGCGACGTCGGCCGCAACTCGTTCGGGCGCGAAGGCTGGCTGCCGCCCGATCCGCCGACCGGCCACGGCGATCACCGCTATGCGTTCCAGCTCTTCGCGCTCGATGCGGGGGCGGGCGATCCGGGCACGGATCCGGGCCGGGCGGCACTGCTGGCGTCGATCCAGGGCCATGTGCTGGCTGCTGGGTTGCTCGTCGGCATCTATTCACGCGGCGAGCCGGCGGTGATCGGCGGCACGGCGGCACTGGCGATCGGCTGAGGTCCCGTCCCCGTCGGTTCAGTCGGCGATCGCAATCCGATCCCGACCCTGTGCCTTGGCCCGGTACAATGCCTTGTCGATGCGCAGCAGTGCCGATTCGAGTCCGTCGCCGACGGCCAGGTCGCCGACGCCGGCGGAGAAGGTCATCCGGCCCAGCGGCTCGTCGGTTTCGCGCGATCGGAAGCGCTTGGCGGCGACCACGGCGCGGCCGGTGTCGATCAAGGCCCGGGCGGCGTGCGGCTTCTCGCCGACGATCAACACCGCGAACTCCTCCCCGCCATAGCGGGCGACCAGATGCGGCGCGCAATGCGTGGCCAGCGCTTGGCCGATCGCGGTCAGCACCCGGTCGCCGACCGCGTGGCCGAAATTGTCGTTGACGTCCTTGAACCGATCGATGTCGCACAACGCCAGCGAGGCGGGGACCGCGGGGTCGCGGGCGGCGAACGCCTCTTCGAACGCCCGCCGATTGGGCATGTCGGTCAGCGAGTCGCGACGCGCCGATCCTTGCGCCTCCACCAGCCGTGCGCGCAACTCGCTCGCCTCGTCGGTCGCGCGTTGCAGTCGGCGCTCGCTGGTGCGGACGCGTTCCACCATCACGCCGGTCATCTCGACGATGTCGTCGATCCCCATCGGATCGCCCGATCGGCGGATGGCTTCGGCGCTGGCGGCGAGATCGCGGCCGAACCCGTGGGCCTCGTCCTGCACGCGGGCGACCATCGCGGCGAACCCCTCGACCTGCAACTGGGTCCGGGCGACGAGCGCGTCGTCGGGTTCGTCCCCCTCGCCTTCGGGTTGCAGCGGCAGGGTCGTGGTCGACACGATTCCCCCCAGCGCCTCGATCTGCGTGGTCGTCAGGCGCACCCCACCGTCGGTCAGCCGCGCGACCGTCGCCGCCAGCGGGCCGTCGTCGTCGCGCAGCACGTGATACGCAAAGGCATAATGGCCCGGTTCCGGGCTGAGCCGGTGTTCCGCGAGGAAGGCACCGATCCGGCGAAACAGGTCGTTGCTGGTCGCCGCGCCGGTGCGCAGTCTCGCCGCCTTCATCCTCGTCGCGCTCCCGATGGGGCACCCGGCGGCCCCCACCGCCGCGCGCGTCCCGCTTGTCCCGCCGACGGTCTAGCCAACTTATGTCAATAAAGGATGACCGTCGCCGGGCTGCGGGGCGGAGAGCCTCAGTGCGCGGCGGGCGCCAGCTTGCGCACCGCGGCGAGCGTCAGCGCGACGTGCTGGTCCGGGCTCATGTCCGAATGGACGAAGCTGATCGTGCCATTGGGCGCGATGACGTAGCTGGTGCGCGTGGTGTGCGAGCGCATCTGGCCGTCGGGGCCGGCGAACTGCTTGCCCAAGTCGACGTCATATCCCTTGACGACCGCCGGCCCCGCGCTCGCGACCGCGAACTGGCCCGCGCACTTCTCGGCGGAAAACTTGGTCAGCGTCGCGACGTCGTCGGTCGACATGCCGATGACGGTCGCGCCGGCCTTCCTGAACTCCGGAATCGCCTCGGCGAACGCATGCGCCTCCGCGTTGCAGCCGCCGGTATAGGCGGCGGGGAAGAAGTACAGCACGACCGGACCCTTCCTGAGTTCCGCGGCGAGGCTGATCGGGATGACGCGGCCGGCGACGGCGCCGCGGGTCGCGAAATCGGGGGCGTGCGCGCCCGGCGCGAGCGTCGCGAGCGCGGGGACGGCGAGGCCGGCGGCAGCGGCGAGGGCGAGGATCGGACGGGCAAGGCGCATGGATGGTCTCCGGATCATGTCGCCCGATCCTAGCCCAGGCGCGCGCGGTGCGATAGGCGGCGGTGCATGGCCGTCACCGCTTCCGACATCGCGCTCGCGCTCCGCCTCGCCGACGCCGCGGGCGCGGCGATCCGCCCCTGGTTCCGCCGGCTGGGCGACAGCGTGGAGACGAAGGCTGACGCGTCCCCCGTCACCGCCGCCGACTGGGAGGCGGAGGCGGCGATGCGGCGGCTGCTCGACGCCGAGGCGCCGGGCGACGGCGTGATCGGCGAGGAATATGGCGAGAAGCCCGGCATCACCGGCCGGCGATGGGTGCTAGACCCGATCGACGGCACGCGCAGCTTCACCGTCGGCCGCGCGATCTTCGGCACGCTGATCGCGCTGGTCGAGGACGGCTGGCCGGTGCTGGGGATCATCGACCAGCCGGTGCAGCGCGAGCGCTGGCTGGGGGTCGCGGGGCGGCCGACGACGCTCAATGGCCAGCCCGTCCGCACCCGCCCCTGCCGCGAGCTCGCCGGCGCGACGATCGCCACCACCAGCCCGCACCTGTTCGACGAGGCGGACGTGCCGCGCTTCCTGGCGCTGGTCGGCGCGGTGTCGGGCGGCCGGCCGCGGCAGGGGCCGGTCTATGGCGGCGACTGCTACAATTACGGCCTGCTCGCGGCCGGCCATCTCGACCTCGTCTGCGAAAGCGGGTTGCAGCTGTACGACTTCGCCGCGCTGGTGCCGGTGGTGGAGGGCGCGGGCGGGCGGATGTGCGACTGGCGCGGCGAACCGCTGACCGCGGACAGCGCGGGCGACGTGCTGGCGGTGGGCGATCCGGCACGGGTCGACGACGCGGTGGAGGCGCTGGCGGGCGGGCACGGGCAGGGCTGAGTGTGGGCGCGGCTCACGACCCGTCCGTGCTGGCTTAGGAGCACGCGACGCCGCGAACGGCGGCACTCGGCAGCGATGCTGGCAAGCTACGGTACGAAAGGGTGACGAGACCCAAGAGCAACTACATCCGCCTTCAACCCCGTTAACCCTGCCATCACGCCGAACGAGCAAACAGCAATCTTTGGTGGATAGCAGTATGTCCGCTGTGCGGCGGAATTGATGGATCGCCACCTTTAACGGATGCAGGCCCGATCATCTAACGTCAGCGAGATACCCTGCACCGATGCGGGCACCGTGTCGCCAACTCCGCACTTCAATTGCGCGAGCGGAACGTCCTTCACGGTGACGAGTCCGTCCAAGCTCCGCGCTGTGACCTGCACCTTGTCAGTATCCCACTTGGGGCGAAGGCCCGGCGCGAGATTGACGACCACGGCCGATGTTTGACGCACAGGCTGTTCGGTGCACCCCGCCATCAATGTGGCCGCGACGAGTGAGCTTAGGCCGAGCGATCGCATCATTCGACGTTACATGACCAGAATCGCGTCCGCTATCGGGATCAAGCCAAGCAGGGTTAAACGTCCGCTTGTGAGCGACTGCGGACCGGCAGCGGCTTCGGGATGATGATCGACGAATGGTTGTAGGGCGTCCTCACTTTCCGGCCACAGCTGCCGGCCACAGCTGTAGGTGTGGCGAGTCGACGAAACCGCTCCTATAGCTGCCGAATGATCTCTTGCCCCCGCTCGCTCCGCCTCGTGTCCGTCGCCGCCGTGGCGTTGCTGGCGGCCTCGCTTCCCGTGAGCGGGGCGACGGTCCGCCGGGCGAGGGCGCACCCGGCCGTGAAGTCGCCGGTGAGGGCGGACGATGCGATCATCCCCTTGCCGCTCAATCCCGTCGTGCCCGCCGGCCAGCGGCTGTGCGCCGCCAGGACGCCCACGGGCCTGGGCTACACGATGCTGCGCTCGGCGACGGGCGCCAAACCCACGGCCAGCGACATGGTGCTGGTGAACTATGTCGGGTATCTGGCCGCGACGGGCGCGGTGTTCGACCAGGGGATGCGGTCGGCGCTGCCCGTCGACGGCGTGATCCCGGGCTTTTCGCAAGGGCTGCAGATGATGGCCCGGACGGGGGTCGCCCGCTTCTGCATCCCGGCGGCGCTGGGCTATGGCGCGCAGGCGTCGGGACCGATCCCCGCCAACGCCGATCTGGTGTTCCAGGTCGAGCTGGTCGACTACCGGCCCGCCGCGGACCGGGGCGGCGAGAGCCAGGCGCCCGCGGCCGAGCCCGCGCGGCCGGATGCCGCGCCGCCGCGCTAGATCAGGTCACGCAGCGCTCAGCCGCGGGTCGCCGCCGCGTACAGCGCCACCGCTGCCGCGTTGGAGACGTTGAGGCTCTCCACCTTCGCCGAGATCGGCAGCCGGGCGAGCTGGTCGCAATGCGTCTGCGTGTTCGCGCGCATGCCCTCGCCCTCCGCACCCAGCACCAGCGCGACGCGCTGCTGCCCCATCGCCTCGGCCAGCGTCATCGGCGCCTCCCCGGTCAGCCCGACGCGCCAGAAGCCGGCGTCCGCCATCTCCTCGAGCGCGCGGGCGAGGTTGACGACGCGGATCCACGGGACGGTCTCGAGCGCGCCCGACGCCGCGCGGGCGATCACCCCGCCTTCGGGCGGCGCGTGCCGGTCCTGCGTCACCAGCCCCAGCGCGTCGAACGCGGCGGCGGAGCGCAGCACCGCGCCGACGTTGTGCGGATCGGTCACCTGATCGAGCACGACGAGGGGGCGGCGGTCGGCGGGATCGGCCGTGCCCTGCGCCAGCAGGTCGGCGAGCCAGATGTCCTCCAGCGGATCGACCTCCGCGACCATGCCCTGATGCGGCGCGTCGGCGGGGACCAGCCGGGCGAGGTCGGTCACCTCGGCGAAGACGACCGGGATGGTGGACGGGATCGCGAACGGCGCCAGCGCCTCGCGCGTGCCCCATATCTTGCGCACCACCCGCTCGGGATTGGCCAGCGCGGCGGTGACCGCGTGGCGGCCCCACAGGCGGGGGCGGCCGGGGGCGGCCTGCGACGGGCGATGGCCGCGCTTAGCCACGGTGCGGGGCCTGGGTGACGAGGATCATGGATCGTTCCGGATACGGGGCGCGGCGGCCGGATCGCCCCGTGGGGCAAGGCCCGCGCCTCTGGTGGAAGGGGCTGGATTCGAACCAGCGTACGGGAAACCCGGGCAGATTTACAGTCTGCTGCCTTTAACCACTCGGCCACCCTTCCGCGGGGCCGCTTCGAGCGGCGTGGCCGCGAAGCGAAGCGGCCCCATGCCCAAGCCGCTCCCCGCTGTCAACGAAGGCCGCAGGCCGGGGGTGGACAAGTTGGAGTTTCGAGGAGAACGAACCGGGATCATACGGGAGGAAACACGCATGGTGACGGCTCTGATCGGCGTGCGGCCCGATCCCGCCGCGGGCGCCAGCCTGGCGGCGCGGATGGTGCGCAGCGCAGGGACCGCGCTGCCGACCAGCTTCGACGGCGACGGGCGATTGTTCGGGCTCAACCTGTTCGGGATGACCGCGTTCACCTGCCTGGGGCTGATGCTGGCGGGATCGATGGCGGGCGCGATCTGGCGCAACCGTGCGCACGACCGCCCGCGCCACCCGGTGACGATCTGGCGCGCGGCCTGGGCGATGGCGGGCGGCGCGGTCTTCCTGCGCTGCGGCACGGAGGCGACGAATCTGTGGGCGTGGAACCCCGCCGATCCCGCCACCACCGCGCGGGTGCTGATGGCGAAGCGGTGGATCGACCCCGTCGCGCTGGTGGTCGCGGGCGGCTGGATGGTGCTGGTGATCCTGGCCAACGCGGCGATGCAGGAGCAACTGCGCAAGCAGCCGTTTCCGGTCAACATGTGGGCCAGCCTGCCGTCGCTCGTCCGGCCGGCGGCGGTGGTCGCGCTCAGCCTGGTCGCCGCGGTCGGCGTCGCGTGCACGCGGTGATCGGCCCCCGGCAAGCGGCGGGCGAGGCGGTGGCGGGCGCGGTCGCGCAGCCGGTGCTGTGGTCCGCGCTCGGTTATCGGTTCGAGGCGGCGTCGATGATCGCGGGGTTGTCGGCGTGCCTGATGGTGCGCATCTGGGTATCGCTCAACGCCGGCCGCGCGAGCGTGTGGACCTGGGCGGTGGACCTGACCGTCACCGGGCTGGCGATGGCGTTCACCGCCGGCTGGATCGTGCTCCAGCGACCCGCGCCCTTCTATGCGCTGTTGAGCGGCACCGGGTTCGGCGCGCTGGGCGCCGGGATCATCGCCGCCGCGCTCGCCTGGGTGAAGCGGATCGAGCCGCTGGCGGGGATCGACGCGACCGTCCCCGCCGATCCGCCGGTGCGCTGACGATCAGACCGGCTTGGCGCCGGGCGTGCCGCATTTGGCGAACTTGCCCTTCGCCTTGCACCGCGTCGCGACGGGCTTGGCGGGCGGGCATTTGACGAACTTGCCCTTGACGTCCTTGCACGGCGCCGCGAGCGCAGGCGCGCCGAGCCCGGCAGACAGGACGCCGATCGACAGGGCGGCGGCGAGCAGGCGGGTGGCGGCCATCGTGATCTCTCCCGGCCGAGCATCGGCCGGACGCGACTGTCGCTGCGGACGGCCGCGCGCGCAAGAGGGCGACGGGCGAAGCGGCGGTGGAGCGGGTAGCGGGAATCGAACCCGCGTATTCAGCTTGGAAGGCTGCTGTACTACCATTGTACTATACCCGCTAACCCATTGCTTTCGCTGACGTTTTTTGAACGCTTAACAGAATGTTTTGTAAACTGTTTTGCGGTAGCTAGCCTACTGGTCGCGTTGGTACCGATTGCGGGCGTCTCGTGCCACCTATTTTTCAAGGCAATGCGCTTAGACAGACAGGTGAGCATAGGAGAATTTACGCTTGTCGAAGGACCACTCGGGTGCCACCTTTGGGCTGCAAAGGCGCACGGCGCGTCGTAACGGGAGAGAGTGAATGCCCGACGACCAGCCGGTAACGACCGAGGCAATGCCGGTCACTCGCGACTCACAATTCAAAGTGCTTGTATTCGACAATGCGTTCTTCAAGCACAGCGCGTCCGCGATCGATGCCACGTTAATCATGAACGTGGACGATATCGTGTCGCTGGGAGTGAACGCAGAAACCGGAGCCGCCCTGATCGATGCCAAGGCTGCGGGGCTGGAGGTAGCACGGCTAAGGATGTCTCCGGCAACTGCGTTTTTCATGCTTCAGAATCTCGCCTCAATTTTGATGGATGCAGGTGTCGTGTCATCGCACGATCTAATTGCGGCGATGACTGCGGCAGCGGAACGTGTAGATAAAGCGGCGGGTAAGGGATGATGATGCCCAAGAAATGGCAGAGCAACGCCATAGCTGCAGCCGATGGGGAAGCCGCTTGGAGTGGTGCGTCTGTCGTCATGCCGTCGGCGCATTCGGCACCACAAGTTTCGCCGCAAGTCATGGACTCCTTGTCTCGGGTTCAGCTGTGCGTGTCCGCTAGTGCTGTAATGACGTTGATGGTCGGTCAGGCGATAAGTCTTACTCCAACTAAAATAGTTACCCTCCCGAATAGTTCGATCAGTCAGGCTATGGTTGTTGACCATTTCATCGTTGACCCTACGCCTCCTGCCCTGGCTGTGCTTAAGGAAGTTTCCGCTGAAACCGCAGAGTCTATTCACGATAGGCTGAGGGTGCTCCGTGAGATAGCGATAGAAGACTCTATCACGTGGAACGGCAGCGCCGAAAAACAGCTATGGGATTTCCTAAACTCGTTACAGTCACCCTCGCGTCCAGCGATCGGCATCGATAGCTCAGGCGATTTTAGAATTGTTTGGGAAAACATGCTTCGAGAGCAGGTTGCCGTCCGCTTTAAAGGTACTGATCAGTTAGAAGCGGTTCTTTTCCAGAAAACTGAACATGGCTTTAGGCGAGAGGCGATTAGCGCGCCTTCACCCGACGTGCTGAAGCTGGTCTTCGATATGAAGCTGGTCCACGTGACGCGTGGATAAGAGCGGTGGATGATCGTCCTATAGTCTGTCGAGAAGAGGACTTTGTGAGGTACTTCTCTGGTGGCCGACTAGACGGAGGCCGACCAACGATGGGTTCTCTTGTTGTGCCTCCAGATCATGGAGGAGAGGCTTCGATCAATATACTGCATTGCTATGCAGCAGAGATCGAAGCGGATTTGTGTGAGATTCGACAACGCATCAGACTAAAGCTGACCTCGAATGGGCGCTTCATAAGATGGAACACGGGTGAGTTCTTAGAGGCGGCCTTTTCAGAGGATGCGTTTACTGACCTGTCAGTCAGGAAAGACCCTCTTCCCGAGCAAGGGAATATGTTAGACGATTGGTCGCATGCGGTAATTTCTGGAATGCCGGCCACTACTCTAGCTGCAGACATGTTACTAGATTTGGTTAGGCCATTGATTAAAGACGCGTACCAAGCGATCGTTCAGATGAATTGAGTCGCTTACCCGATGTCTGCCGTTCCGCAATCCGCCGGCTAAGTTCAACGACGACCCGCAAATGGTCGACATAGACCTTC
>JBPBQW010000170.1:0-18406 GCA_050955125.1 Janthinobacterium lividum | reverse complement strand
GCTGCCGTCGTTGCCGATGTTCCTGCTGATCCCGGCGCTGTTGCGGCATGGGACGGGGTTCTGGCCGGCGCTGATGGCGGGGTGTGCGCTGACGATCGCGCTGTATGCGGCGACGGTGTGGATCGGGTCGCGGTTCGGCCTCGCGCTCTGATCCGACGGTCCGACCGCATGCACGGGGCGGGTGGTCGCTTGGCGTACGTGTCAAGCCGCCTGTGTCACTACCGTCGCGAAGCCGACACAGGCGTGACATGCCGGACCGGTAGCGGCAAGGCGACCCCGGACGGAGACAGCGCGTGAGCCACCGACTCGATTACCGCTACCATTTCGAACGTGCCGAGCGCGAGGCGATCCGCGCGATCCAGTCGTCGCACGCGGTCGTCGCGGCGATCCACGAGGAACTGTCGCTGCGTCATGCCGGCCGCGCGCTCGCCGCGCTGATGGAGGCGGGCGCCGACCGGATGCGGGCGGCGCGCGCCTGACGGGTCGGGCGGGCGGCGTGCCGGGCGGGCGGCGTGCCGGGAGGGCGGCTCAGCGGCCGCCCATCAGCCCCATCAACGTCATCGCCACCTGACGCTCCTGCACGGAGACCACGCCGTCCTTGTTGACGTCGGCGAGGTCGAACAGGTGCAACGGGCGGGCGAGAGCCTCGTCGGGGGTGATGCGACCGTCACCCTTGGTGTCCGTGCGGTCGAACCACGTCGCGCCGATATGCGACAGCGCGTCGACGCCGCTCGCCGGGGCGGGTTGCTGGCGCGCGCGGAACCGATCGAACTCGGGCCGGGTAACGACGCCGTCGTGGTTGACGTCCATCTGCGCGAACTGGCGCTTGACGACGGCGATCACCTCGCCCCGCGTGATCGGGCGGTCGGGAAATTGCGACGCGGTCTGCGCCGAGGCGGTGGCGGGGAGCGCGGCGAGAGCCAGCGCGGCGAGGAGGACGGGGCGGTTCATGCGCGCCTCCCTAAGCCGGCCGGCTGTCTCGACACTGAACGACGTCGTCAGGCGTTCGCTGCCGCCGCCCCGCGTGGCAGCGTGCGGATCACGGCCGCCGCGCCCGCGACCACCGCGGCGTCCTCGACGAAGCCGGTCGGCGTCTGGCCATAGCGGTGCAGCGCCGCCATTCGCGCGCGCCAGCCGGGATAGGAGGCCGCGACCGCCGTCGCGCCGCCCACCGCCGCGCCCAGCCAGCGGTGCCGGCGCGGGGCCAGCGCCATGCCCGCGATCGCATTGGTCATGAAACGCGCGGCGAGGCCGACGGGCACGATCCGGTCGGGCGCGGTCTTCTGCTTGTCGCCCGCGAACTCGGCGACCGCCAGCAGCGCGGCGCCCGCCGCGGCCCATCGGGTGCCGAGGAACGGGGTCTTGGCATTGCCCTCGGGCAGTTCGCCCCGCGCGGCGGCGATGTAGACGGTGGCGAGCGGCGTCATGGCGCGCTGGCCGCCGACGAGGCCCATGAGAAACGAGGCGAGCATGGCGGGGACTCCGGTAGAGATATGCTGGTCAAGCGCTCGCGGATGAGGTGAGTTCCTTGCGGCCGTCTGTAAACCCGGTCTCGCCCATGTGTCTCCGCGTAAGCGGGACCCAGTCTGGACTCCCGCCTGCGCAGGAGAACAAGGCGGGGCCGGCGTCCGGGGCCGGTCATGGGCAAAGCCCATGACGTCGAACGGCGCTACGGGCGCCGCCGGCCGGTCGGGATGGGTCTGACGCGACCGGCTTTGCCGTGTCGCGTCAGACCCATCCCTCCAGCACCTGATCCGGTGGTCGGTGCCCGTCCGCCCACGCGCGGATGTTGGCGACGACGCGCTCGCCGCTCGCGACGCGGCCTTCCATCGTCGCCGAGCCCATGTGCGGCGTCATCACCACGCCGGGCAACGCAAGCAGCCGCGGGTCGATCGCCGGCTCGTGCCGCCAGACATCCAGCCCCGCGCCCGCGAGCCGGCCCGCCTCGATCGCCGCGACCATCGCGTCCTCGTCGACGATCCCGCCGCGGCTGGCGTTGACCAGGTACACATGCGGCCGCAGCAGCGCGATCCGACGGGCGTCGATCATCCCCCGGCTGTCGGCGTTCAGCGGCGTGTGGAGCGTCAGTATGTCGATCGCGCCCAGCATCGCATCGAGATCCGAATACCAGCGCGCGGCGAGGTCCGCCTCCACTTGCTCCGGCAGGCGGCGGCGGTTGTGGTAGTGGATCGACAGCCCGAACGCACGGGCGCGGCGCGCCACCGCCTGGCCGATCCGCCCCATGCCGACGATGCCGAGCCCCTTGCCGCCGATCCGGTGGCCGAGCATCCCGCCCGGGCTCCATCCGGTCCACGCGCCCGACCGCACCAGTTTTTCGCCCTCCGCCAGCCGCCGGGGCACCGACAGGATCAGCGCCATCGTCAGGTCCGCGGTATCCTCCGTCAGCACGCCGGGCGTGTTGGTGACGATGATCCGCCGCGCGCGCGCCGCCGCGAGGTCGATGTGGTTCACGCCCGCGCCGAAATTGGCGACGAGGCCCAGTGCCGCGCCCGCGCCCGCGATCAGCGCGCCGTCGATGTCGTCGGTCACGGTCGGCACCAGCACGTCGGCCCCGGCCATCGCCGCCGCCAGCGCGGCGCGGCTCATCGGCGCGTCGCCCTGGTTGCTGGTGACCTCGAACAGCGCCTCCATCCGCTCCAGCACCCTGTCGGGCAGCGCGCGGGTGACGATCACCCTGGGGCGGGCCAAGCGTCTCGTTTCGGGCATGTCAGGGGAGTGGAGGAGGGGCGCGGGCCCGTCAACGGGCATTGAAGACCGCCGCGGCCGGGGGCAGAAGGATCGGGCGCCGAGCGGATGGGGGGCGCTCAGGGAGAAACGGGATGCGCGTATCGATCCTCGCGGCGGCGACGGTGGTGGTCATGGCGGCGGCGAGCCCGGGCGGGGCGGCGGACACGAAGCACAAGCTGCCCTATTACGCCTCGATCTCGGCGGCGAAGGCGCGGATGCGCACCGGCCCCGGCCGCACTTATCCGGCGAGCTGGCTGTACGTCCGCCCCGACCTGCCCGTGCGCGTCGTCGCGGTGTTCAAGGAATGGCGCAAGGTAGAGGACCCGGGCGGCACGCAGGGGTGGATCCTCGCCAACCTGCTGTCCGACAAGCGCAGCGGCTTCGTGCCCGGCGACACGGGGGCCGCGGTCGAGCTGCGGGACCGGCCGGCGGCGGGCGCCCACGTCGCGTGGCGCGCGGCCTCCGGCGTCGTCGGCCGGTTGAGCCAGTGCGGCAACGGCTGGTGCCGGATGGACGTGCACGGCCAGTCGGGCTTCGTCGAGCAGGGCCGCCTGTGGGGTATCGATCAGGGCGAAACGCTGCCCTGAGGCGCGCATCCTAACCTCGCCTCGTCGGTTGAGCGCTGCGATACCGACAGGCCGAAGGAGCGATGACGATGGCGATCTTCAACAAGGACATGCTGGCATTGGTGAGCGGCAACGACTTCTTCCAAAAGGAGGTGTACCGCGACGCCAACGTCCAGATCGTGCTGATGAGCATTCCCGCGGGCGAGGACATCGGGATGGAATCGCACCGCGCGGACCAGACGACCTTCTTCGTCGAGGGCACCGGCCAGGCGATCGTCGATGGCCACTCGACCGGCGTGTCGCCCAACCACATGATCGTGATCCCCAAGGGCGCCGAGCACAATATCGTCAACAAGGGTTCGGGCACGCTCAAGCTGTTCTCCGTCTATGCCCCGCCGGCCGAGGAGCCGGGTGTCGCGCACCGCACCAAGGCGGACGCCGAGGCGGCGGAGGAGGGCTTCGTCGCCCGCGCCGCAAAGAAGCTGAAGGCGGCGGTCGGCCAGTGACCGATGCCCCCTTGCGCGTCGTCGTCTCGGGCGCGTCGAGTGGCATCGGCGCGGCGACCGCGATCGCCTTCGCCGAGCGGGGCGCCCGGCTGGTGCTTGCCGCACGCGGCGTCTCCGGGCTGGAGGACATCGCGGACCGGTGTCGTTCCGCGGGCGCGTCCGCGGCGATCGTCCACGCGACGGACGTGACCGATGCGGACGCGGTCGTCGCGCTGGTCGCCGCGGCACGTGCGGAGCTGGGCGGGATCGACCTGTGGTTCAGCGACGTCGGCGTGGGCGTCGTCGGCCGCTATGCCGACGTGCCGATGGCGACGCACGCGCAGGTGATCGACGCCAACCTGATCGGTCACATGAACGAGGCGCATGCGCTGATGCCTACGTTTCTGGAACAGGAGCGGGGGACCTGGGTCAACATGATCTCGGTCGGCGGGTTCGTCGCGACCCCCTACGCGGCGGCCTATGCGGCCAGCAAGTTCGGGCTGCGCGGGTTCAGCCAGGCGTTGCGCGGCGAGCTGTCGAAGCATCCGCACATCCACGTCTGCGACGTCTATCCGACGTTCGTCGACACGCCCGGCGTCGACCATGCGGGCAACTACGCCGGCGGCGCGCTCGGCCTGCCGCCCGGCGCACTCGCCCCGGAAACGGTCGCCCGCGCGGTGGTCCGGCTCGCGGATCATCCTCGGAACACGACGGTCGTCGGCGCGCCCGCGGTGGCGCTGAAGCTCGCGCAGATGCTCGTGCCCAATCTGGGCGCGGCGGCGATCAACGGCTTCATGGACAGCTATTTCAAGCGCGCGGAGCCGGCGGCGGACACCGACGGCACGATTCACGAGGCCGCGGCGGACGCGAGTGGGGCAGACGGCGGGCGGCGCCGGCCCGATCAGCGGCGAACGGCCGGGCTCGTGGCGCTGGGCGGGGCAGGCGTGCTGGCCGCGGTGTTGGGCACGCTCGCGCTGCGCCGGCGAGACTAGGCGGGTACCCGATGCCGGAGTTGTTTCTACCGCTACTCGCGCTCGCCGCCGCCGGGCCGCAGGTTCAGCCGCCCGCCGTCGTCGCGCGCTTGCCTGCGTGCACCGCGGACCAGCTCTCGATCGCGCTCGACGGCGAGGGCGGGGCGTTCGACGGCATGTCCCATTCGGGCGCGCTGCTGGTCGTGCGCAACGTCGGCCCGGCGGCGTGCCGGGTCGAGGGACTGCCGGCCTTGAGCTTCCGCGACGCGAGCGGCGCGGTGCTCGACGTCGGGCGCCGGCCGCCGATCGGCATGCATCCCGGTCCGGTGATCCTGCCTGTCGGGCTGGCACCCGGCGCGGAGGCGACGAGCGCGCTGCGCTGGGTCTCGGGCGATGCGTGGGGCGGCGGGCGGTGCCGGCGTGTCGCCTCCGCGCGTCTGGCGATCGGCGGCCAGTCGCTGGCGGTCGCGTTCGCCGCGACAATCTGCTCCCCCGCCGGCCGGCCCGCCCAGGTGGAGCAGCCGGTGCTGCGGGTCGATCCCGTGCTGTGATGCCGTTCGCGGGCTGCGCGGGCAATGCGGCCCGGCGCGGGCACTGAGGCAAGGGTCGTGCGCACGAAGCTGAGCGTCTGTGCTCGCAAACGGCGCTTCGACTCCGCGCCGGCCGCGCTGGGGGCCGCCGCCGCCATGAACCTGCCGCTCCGCCCCTATCGCTGCGACCGGTGCCGCCTGTTCCACCTGACGAGCCGCACCAAGGGCAAGCACGTCCGGCGCCCGCCTTCCTGAGGGGATCGCGACCGGACCACTCGCCCTCGAAACAAAACCGCCGCCCGGTCTCCCGGACGGCGGCTTCGTCACCTCATCGCCGACCGAGCGATCAGTCGTTCAGATACTCGCCCGCGGCGGCGTCGCTGCCGTCGCCCGAGGTCACGACCTCGGCCAGCTCGTCGCGCGTGCCCGCGCTCTCGCGCGGATTACGAGCGAGCTCGGCGGCATGCTCTTCCGCCGCACTGATCGGCGCGACGATCGCCGCCGCCAGGCTGCGCTGCGACGCGCGCAGTGCCACGTCGCGGCTGGTCGCCGCCACGCGCAGGCGGTTGAGCCCGGCGCCCGTGCCCGCCGGGATCAGCCGGCCGACGATCACGTTTTCCTTCAGGCCCATCAGCTGGTCCTTCTTGCCCTGCACCGACGCCTCGGTGAGGACGCGGGTCGTCTCCTGGAACGACGCCGCCGAGATGAAGCTGCGGGTCTGCAGCGACGCCTTGGTGATGCCGAGCAGGACGGGCTTGCCGTGCGCGACGGCCTGGCCCTTCTCGAGCTTGGCGTTGACCTCGTCCATCTCGTCGCGATCGACCTGCTCGCCCTTCAGCAGAGTCGTGTCGCCGCCGTCGGTGATCTCGACCTTCTGCAGCATCTGACGGACGATCGTCTCGATGTGCTTGTCGTTGATCTTCACACCCTGGAGACGATAGACCTCCTGGATCTCCGACACGAGGTATTCGGCCAGCGGCTCGATGCCCATCGTCTCGAGGATGTCGTGCGGATCGGGGCTGCCGCCGATCAGATTGTCGCCACGCTTGACGTAGTCACCTTCCTGAACGTCGATCACCTTCGACTTGGACACCAGATACTCGACGACCTCGCCGCCGTCGTCGGGCTGGATGCCGATCTTGCGCTTCGCCTTGTAGTCCTTGCCGAACACGACGCGGCCCGAGACCTTGGCGATGATCGCCGAGTCCTTGGGGATGCGCGCCTCGAACAGCTCCGCCACCCGCGGCAGACCGCCGGTGATGTCGCGCGTCTTGGCGCTCTCGCGTGACACGCGGGCGAGCACGTCGCCGCCTTGGACGACCGCGCCGTCCTCGACCGACAGCGTGGCGCCCGAAGCGAGCATGTAGCGCGCCGCCTCACCCGATCCCTCGTCGAGCAAGGTGATGCGCGGGCGCAGATCCTCCTTCGACTTGGTGGTGGCGCGGAACTCGGTCACGACGCGCTGGGCGATGCCCGTCGCCTCGTCCGTCACCTCGGTCAGCGTCTTGCCCTCGATCAGGTCCTGGAACCGCACGGTGCCGCCCGCCTCGGTGATGACCGGCATGGTGAACGGATCCCACTCCGCCATCCGGTCGCCCTTCGAGATGATGTGCCCGTCGTCGAACATCACGTAAGCGCCGTAGGGAATACGGTGCACCGCGCGCTCGCGGCCGTCCATGTCGACGATCGCGATCTCGCCGGAGCGGGACAGCACCACGCGGCGCCCCCGCTGGTCGACGATCAGGCGAAGGTCGCGGAACTGGGCGGTGCCGTCGACCGGCGCCTCCAGGTTCGACTGCTCGTTGAGCTGCGCCGCGCCGCCGATGTGGAACGTCCGCATCGTCAGCTGCGTGCCCGGCTCGCCGATCGACTGCGCGGCGATGACGCCGACAGCCTCGCCGATGTTGACGGGCGTACCGCGGGCGAGATCGCGCCCGTAGCACTTGCCGCAGACGCCGATCTTGCTCTCGCAGACCAGCGGCGAGCGGATCTTCATGCCTTGGACGCCCAGTGCCTCGATCTGCGCGACCATCGGCTCGTCGAGCAGCGTGCCCGTCGGGATGACGACCTTGCCCGTCTTGCCGTCGACCACGTCCTCCATGGTCGTGCGGCCCAGGATGCGCTCGCCGAGCGAGGCGATGGTGGAACCGCCCTGGACGATCGCCTTCATCTCCAGCGCGCGCTCGGTGCCGCAATCCTCCTCGATGATGACGCAATCCTGCGACACGTCGACGAGGCGGCGGGTGAGGTAGCCCGAGTTGGCGGTCTTCAACGCCGTGTCCGCGAGGCCCTTGCGAGCACCATGGGTGGAGTTGAAATACTCGAGGACGGTCAGCCCTTCCTTGAAGTTCGAGATGATCGGCGTCTCGATGATCTCGCCCGACGGTTTGGCCATCAGCCCGCGCATGCCGGCGAGCTGCTTGATCTGCGCCTGTGAGCCACGGGCACCCGAGTGGGCCATCATGTAGATCGAGTTGATGTCCTTCTCGCGACCGTTCGGCAGCTTCCGGACGGCCTTGATCTCGTTCATCATCGAGTTCGCGACCTGGTCGCCGCACCGGCTCCAGGCGTCGATCACCTTGTTGTACTTCTCCTGCTGGGTGATGAGCCCGTCCTGATACTGCTGCTCGTAATCCTTCACCTGGTCGCGCGTCTCGTCGACCAGCTTGTCCTTGTCGGGCGCGACCAGCATGTCGTCCTTGCCGAACGAGATGCCCGCCTTGAACGCGTGACGGAAACCGAGCGCCATGATCGCGTCGGCGAACAGCACCGTCTCCTTCTGGCCGGTGTGACGATACACCTCGTCGATCACGTCGCCGACGTCCTTCTTGGTGAGGAGGCGGTTGACGGTCTCGAACGGCACCTTGTGGTTGTGCGGCAGCGTCTCGCCGAGCAGCATGCGACCCGGCGTCGTCTCGTACCGCTTGAGGTACTGGTTACCCTTCTCGTCGGTCTGCGGCACGCGGCTGGTGATCTTGGTGTGCAGCGTGACGGCGCCGGCGTGAAGCGCCTGATGCACCTCCGCCATGTCGCCCAGCAGCATGCCTTCGCCCGGCTCGTTCTCCTTCATCATGGAGAGGTAATAGAGCCCCAGCACCATGTCCTGCGAAGGCACGATGATCGGCTTGCCGTTGGCGGGCGACAGGATGTTGTTGGTCGACATCATCAGCACGCGCGCTTCCAGCTGCGCTTCGAGCGACAGCGGGACGTGGACGGCCATCTGGTCGCCGTCGAAGTCGGCGTTGAACGCCGAGCAGACGAGCGGGTGCAGCTGGATCGCCTTGCCCTCGATCAGCACAGGCTCGAACGCCTGGATGCCGAGACGGTGCAGCGTCGGCGCGCGGTTGAGCATCACGGGATGCTCGCGGATCACCTCGTCCAGGATGTCCCAGACTTCCTTGCGCTCCTTCTCCACCCACTTCTTCGCCTGCTTGAGCGTCATGCTCAGGCCCTTGGCGTCGAGGCGCGCGTAGATGAACGGCTTGAACAGCTCGAGCGCCATCTTCTTCGGCAGCCCGCACTGGTGCAGCTTGAGCTCAGGCCCGGTCACGATGACCGAACGGCCCGAATAATCGACGCGCTTGCCGAGCAGATTCTGGCGGAAGCGGCCCTGCTTGCCCTTGAGCATGTCGGACAGAGACTTGAGCGGCCGCTTGTTGGCGCCCGTGATCGTGCGGCCGCGGCGGCCGTTGTCAAACAACGCGTCGACGGCTTCCTGCAACATGCGCTTCTCGTTGCGCACGATGATGTCGGGCGCGCGCAGCTCCATCAGCCGCTTGAGGCGGTTGTTGCGGTTGATGACGCGGCGATACAGGTCGTTCAGATCCGACGTCGCGAAGCGGCCGCCGTCCAGCGGAACCAGCGGGCGCAGCTCGGGCGGGATGACCGGCACGACCTCGAGGATCATCCACTCGGGCCGGTTGCCCGAATCGATGAAGCTCTCGACGACCTTCAGCCGCTTGATGATCTTCTTGGGCTTCAACTCGGACTTGGTGACCGCGAGTTCTTCGAGCAGCTCCTTGCGCTCACCTTCGAGATCGAGCGATTCGAGCATGACACGCACGGCCTCGGCGCCGATCCCGGCGCTGAACGCGTCCTCGCCATATTGGTCCTGCGCCTCGAGGAGCTCGTCCTCGGTCATCAGCGAGTATTTCTCGAGCGGGGTCAGGCCCGGCTCGATGACGATATACGCCTCGAAATACAGCACGCGCTCGAGCTGCTTCAACTGCATGTCGAGCAGCAGGCCGATGCGCGAGGGCAGGGACTTCAGGAACCAGATGTGCGCGACGGGGGCGGCGAGCTCGATATGGCCCATCCGCTCGCGGCGGACCTTCGAGACGGTAACCTCGACGCCGCACTTCTCGCAGACGATGCCCTTGTACTTCATCCGCTTGTACTTGCCGCACAGGCACTCGTAATCCTTGATCGGACCGAAGATGCGCGCGCAGAACAGGCCGTCACGCTCGGGCTTGAACGTGCGATAGTTGATGGTCTCGGGCTTCTTGATCTCGCCGAACGACCACGACCGGATCTTGTCCGGGGACGCGATGCTGATCTGGATCTGGTCGAACGTCTCCGGCTTGGCGACCGGATTGGCGAAGGGGGTCATCTCGTTCATGGGTTCAACTTCCCTTAGAGGGTATTCTGATCGGGGCGACGGTTGCGATCACGGCTGAATGCAAACGTGAATACGTAGAACATCATCGATAAAAGCCAGACGAACTCCGTCAGGTCTCGCTCGTGGGTGCCGTGCGGAAAGTGCAGATAGACATATCCGCCGGCAAAGGTGGCGAACATCAAAACGATGATCGCCACCTTCATCAAGCCGGGCTGAGCCCGGACCTGATTCCACCAACCCATCCGCCTACTCCGCCGCCAACCGCACGCCGTCCTCGTCGACTTCCTGCGTCTGCAGGTCGACGTTGAGACCCAGCGAGCGCATCTCCTTGACGAGCACGTTGAAGCTCTCGGGAATGCCGGCCTCGAACGTGTCGTCGCCCTTGACGATCGCCTCGTAGACCTTGGTGCGGCCGACAACGTCGTCGGACTTCACCGTCAGCATCTCCTGCAGCGTGTAGGCGGCGCCATACGCCTGGAGCGCCCACACCTCCATCTCGCCGAACCGCTGGCCGCCGAACTGCGCCTTGCCGCCCAGCGGCTGCTGGGTGACCAGCGAGTAGGGCCCGATCGAGCGCGCGTGGATCTTGTCGTCCACCAGATGGTGCAGCTTGAGCATGTAGATGATGCCCACCGTCACCTTGCGGTCGAACATGTCACCGGTGCGCCCGTCGAACAGGTCCGACTGACCCGACGGGTCGAGGCCCGCCAGCTCCAGCATGTCGTACACGTCCTTCTCGACCGCGCCGTCGAACACCGGGGTGCCCATCGGCACGCCGGGGCGCAGGTTCTCGGCCAGCTCGACGATCTCGTCGCCGTTGCGCGCCTCGATCTCGGCGAGATAGTGATCGCCGTAGATCACCTTCAGCCGCTCCTTGACCGCGTCGGGCATCGCGCCCGCCTTGGCCTCGGGGTTCGCCTCGCGCCAATCGTCGAGCTGCGCCGAGATCTGCTGGCCAAGGCCACGCGCGGCCCAGCCCAGATGAGTCTCGAAGATCTGCCCGACGTTCATCCGGCTCGGCACGCCCAGCGGGTTGAGGACGAGGTCGACCGGCGTCCCGTCGGCGAGGAACGGCATGTCCTCCGCCGGCAGGATGCGGCTGATGACGCCCTTGTTGCCGTGACGCCCGGCCATCTTGTCGCCCGGCTGCAGCTTGCGCTTCACCGCGACGAACACCTTGACCATCTTGAGCACGCCCGGCGGCAACTCGTCGCCCCGCTCCAGCTTCTCGCGCCGATCGTCGAACTTGTCACGGATCAGCTTGGCGGCGTCGTCATACTGCGTCTTCACCGCCTCGAGGTTCGCCTGAACCGCGTCGTCGGCGACCGCGAACTTCCACCAGTCGGTGTGGTCGACGGCACCCAGCGCGGCCTGGTCGATGACCTGGCCCTTCTTCAGACCCTTGGGCACCGCGGTCGCGGTCTGGTCGAGCAGCATCTCGCGCAGCCGGCTCCACGTCGCGCGGTTGAGAATGGACCGCTCGTCGTCCGAGTCCTTCTTCAGCCGCTCGATCTCCTCGCGCTCGATCGCCATCGCGCGCTCGTCCTTGTCGATGCCGTGGCGGTTGAACACCCGAACGTCGACGATCGTCCCCGCGACGCCCGGCGGCAGCTTGAGCGACGTGTCGCGCACGTCCGACGCCTTCTCGCCGAAGATGGCGCGGAGTAATTTCTCCTCCGGCGTCATCGGGCTCTCGCCCTTGGGCGTGATCTTGCCGCACAGGATGTCGCCCGGCTCGACCTCGGCACCGACGTAGACGATGCCCGCCTCGTCGAGGTTGCGCAGCGCCTCCTCGCCGACGTTGGGGATGTCGCGCGTGATGTCCTCCGGCCCGAGCTTGGTGTCGCGGGCCATCACCTCGAACTCCTCGATGTGGATCGAGGTGAACACGTCGTCCTTCACGATGCGCTCGGAGATGAGGATCGAGTCCTCGTAGTTATACCCGTTCCACGGCATGAACGCGACGAGCGCGTTGCGGCCGAGCGCGAGCTCGCCGAACTCGGTCGAGGGGCCGTCGGCGATGACGTCGCCGATCGCGACCACGTCGCCCACCTTCACCAGCGGACGCTGATTGATGCAGGTCGACTGGTTGGACCGCTGGAACTTCATCAGCGTGTAGATGTCGACGCCCGAAGACCCCGCATCCACGTCGCCGGTCGCGCGCACCACGATGCGGCTCGCGTCGACCTGGTCGACCACGCCCGCCCGTTTCGCAGAGATGGCGGCGCCCGAATCGCGCGCCACCGTCTCTTCCATGCCGGTGCCGACGAACGGCGCCTCGGCGCGGACCAGCGGCACCGCCTGGCGCTGCATGTTCGATCCCATCAGCGCGCGGTTGGCGTCGTCGTTCTCGAGGAACGGGATCAGCGACGCGGCGACCGAGACGAGCTGCTTGGGGCTGACGTCCATCAGCGTCACCGTATCGGGCAGCGCGTTGAGGAACTCGCCCGCCTGACGCGACGACACCAGCTCCTCGGAGAAGCGGCCCTCGCCATCGAGCTCGGCCGAGGCCTGCGCGATCGTGTGCTTGGCCTCTTCCATCGCCGACAGATAGACGACGTCGTTCGTCACCTTGTGGTCGATGACCTTGCGGTACGGCGTCTCGATGAAGCCGTACTTGTTGACGCGGCTGAAGCTCGCGAGGCTGTTGATGAGGCCGATGTTCGGGCCTTCCGGCGTCTCGATCGGGCAGATGCGGCCGTAATGCGTCGGGTGGACGTCGCGGACCTCGAAGCCCGCACGCTCACGCGTCAGGCCGCCCGGTCCGAGCGCCGAAACACGGCGCTTATGGGTGACTTCCGACAGCGGGTTGGTCTGGTCCATGAACTGCGACAGCTGCGACGAGCCGAAGAACTCGCGCACCGCCGCCACGGCCGGCTTGGCGTTGATGAGGTCGTTGGGCATGACCGTCGACACGTCGACCGACGACATGCGCTCCTTGACCGCACGCTCCATGCGCAGCAGCCCGACGCGATACTGGTTCTCCAACAGCTCGCCCACCGAGCGCACGCGCCGGTTGCCGAGGTTGTCGATATCGTCGATCTCGCCCTTGCCATCCTTGAGGCCGACGAGCGTCTTGACGACCGCCAGGATATCCTCGGTGCGCAGCGTCGTCACCGTGTCCTCGGCGTCGAGGTCGAGGCGCATGTTGAGCTTGACGCGGCCGACCGCCGACAGGTCGTAGCGGTCGGGATCGAAGAACAGCCCCGAGAACAGCGACTCCGCGGTCTCCAGCGTCGGCGGCTCACCGGGGCGCATGACGCGATAGATGTCCGACAGCGCCTGCTCGCGCTCCTCGGCCTTGTCGACCTTGAGCGTGTTGCGGATCCACGGCCCGGTCGAGACATGGTCGATGTCGAGCAGCTCGACGGTCGTGATGCCAGCCTGGTCGAGCTTCTCGAGGTTCTCCAGCCCGATCTCGTCACCCGCCTCGACGTAGATCTCGCCCGTCTGCTCGTTGATGAGGTCCCACGCCGAATAGCGGCCGAAGATCTCCTCGGTCGGGATCAGCAGTTCCGTCAGGCCATCCTTGGCGGCCTTGTTGGCGGCGCGCGGGGAAATCTTCTGGCCGGCGGCGAACACCACCTCGCCCGAATTGCCGTCGACGATGTCGTAGGTCGGCTTCACGCCGCGCCAGTTCTCGGCCGCGAACGGGATCTTCCACCCGCCGTCGCCGCGGACGTAGGTGACGTGATTGTAAAACTG
Source organism: Janthinobacterium lividum (assembly GCA_050955125.1). Classification (GTDB taxonomy): domain Bacteria; phylum Pseudomonadota; class Alphaproteobacteria; order Sphingomonadales; family Sphingomonadaceae; genus Sphingomonas. Next base: position 4,783 of record JBPBQW010000170.1, on the reverse strand, counting down.
GTCGAGGATCTGCTCGCCCGTCATGCCCAGCGCATAGAACAGCGCGGTCACCGGCAGCTTGCGCTTGCGGTCGATGCGGACGTTGACGATGTCCTTGGCGTCGAACTCGAAATCGAGCCACGAACCGCGATACGGGATCACGCGCGCCGCGAACAGGAACTTGCCCGACGCGTGCGTCTTGCCGCGGTCATGGTCGAAGAGGACGCCCGGCGAGCGGTGCATCTGGCTGACGATCACGCGCTCGGTGCCGTTGATGAAGAACGTGCCGTTCTCCGTCATCAGCGGCATGTCGCCCATGTAGACGTCCTGCTCCTTGATATCGAGCACCGAGCGGGTCTCCGTCTCGGGATCCACCTCGAACACGATCAGGCGCAGCGTGACGCGCATCGGGGCGGCATAGGTGATGCCGCGCTGGCGACATTCCTCGACGTCGAACTTGGGATGCTCGAGCTCGTAGTTGACGAAATCGAGCTCGGCGGTGCCGGCGAAGTCGCGGATCGGAAACACCGACCGCAGCGTCTTCTCGAGTCCCGAGACATAGCCGATCGACGCGTCGGAGCGCAGGAACTGCTCGTAGCTCTCGCGCTGAACCTCGATCAGGTTCGGCATCTGCACGACTTCGTGGATGTTGCCGAACACCTTGCGGATGCGCCGCTTCGCGGTGCTCTGCCGGTCGCCGAGCTGCTCGGGCCGGGCGGTGCCGCCGTCGATCGCCTTGGTCGCCATGGGTTGTCTTGCCTCGTCAGCCAAAATCACTGCCCGGTCACCACCGGGCGGGCACGCGGACGGACGCCGAAAACTGCCAGGCTCCATGTCCTCGCGAAGAGGTGGGGAGGCGGCAGTCCAAGGCGTCCGGAACCCTCAGCATCCATTCGATCGGCACGGTGCGCGACGCCATGCCATTTCCCGATGCTGCGGTATGACAGCCATATAGGGCGGCTGTTGGAAATCGTCAAACCCGTCGCGGAGAAAGGTTCCGGGCGTTGCGTCCGGGCGCGGGGTAGGCGAAGGTCATGGTTCCTGCCGTGAAAGGTTCCGCTTCCGCATGATCGCCAAGCTCGCCCTGCTGCTCGCCGCCACCTCGCTCGCCGCCCCCGCGCTGGCCCAGGTCGCGCCGAAGGACTCCGGCACGACCACGCCCGCCGCGGCGACTGCGGGCGATCCGTCCGGCACCACGCCTGCGGGCGCGCAGCCCAAGGACGCCGGCACCCGTGCCCAGGCCGCCGGCGGCGACATTCCGGCGAAGTTCACCCCGCCCGAGCCGACCCGCGACTATGTGAAGCGCGAGGTGATGATCCAGATGCGCGACGGGACCAAACTGTACACCGTCATCATCTATGCCAAGAACCTGACGAACGCGCCGATCGTCCTCACCCGCACGCCCTACAACGCCAAGGGCCGCGCGACCCGGATGGACAGCGCGAGCGAGCTGTCCGAGCTGCCGATGGCGGACGAGCAGTTCGTCAAGCAGGGCTATATCCGCGTCTATCAGGACATCCGCGGCAAATACGGGTCGGAAGGCGACTATATCGTCACCCGCCCGGTCATCGGCCCGCTGAACCACACGACCGTCGACCACACGACCGACGCCTACGACACGATCGACTGGCTGGTGAACAAGGCGAACCTGCCGCAGTCGAACGGCCGCGTCGGCATGATCGGATCGTCGTACGAGGGGTTCACCGTCGTCATGGCGCTGCTCCACCCGCACCCGGCGCTCAAGGTCGCGGCGCCGCAATCGCCGATGGTCGACGGCTGGATGGGCGACGACTGGTTCCACTACGGCGCGTTCCGGCTGACCAACATCGGCTGGCTCGGCTCGCAGACCGGCTACAAGGGTCCGGGCAAGGCGCCGCCGTCGGGCAGCAACTACGACGATTACGAGAACTTCCGCACGATCTCGGCGGGCGACTGGGCGAAGAAGTCGGGCTACGACCAGCTGCCCTACTGGCAGCGCATGGTGCAGCACCCGGCCTACGATGGCTTCTGGCAGGGGCAGGCGCTCGACACGATGCTGGCGCAGAACCCGTCCAACGTGCCGACGATCTGGGAACAGGGATTGTGGGACCAGGAGGACATGTGGGGCGCGATCCACAGCTACGAGGCGCTGGCGAAGGCGGGGCACGCGGGCAACAACTACATCGTCATGGGCCCGTGGCGGCACAGCCAGATCAACCGCACGGGGCGCGAGCTTGGGCCCTTCGAGTGGAACGGCGACACCGCGCAGCAATATCGCGACGAGATGGTGATGCCGCTGTTCAACCAGTATTTGAAGGACGGCCCGCCCGCCAACCTGCCCGCCGCGGCGATCTACAACACCGGCGAGAACCACTGGGACCGGCTGAGCCGGTGGCCGATCGCGTGCGACAAGGATTGCGCCGCGCCGCTGACGCCGATGTACCTCGAGCCCGGGCGCCGGCTGGGGCTGGAGCGGTTGAGCGGGCCGGAGGACAGCTACGTCGCCGATCCGGCCAATCCCGTGCCGCATCTGCCGCGGCCGGTTAACTTCAACGACGGGCGCTGGGGCGACTGGCTGGTGCAGGACCAGCGGTCGGTCGACGGGCGGACGGACGTGATGAGCTACACGACCGACGCGCTCACCCAGCCGATCCGCGTGTCGGGCGTGCCCTGGGCGGACATCTTCGCCAGGACGACGGGGACGGACGGCGACTTCGTGGTGAAGATCATCGACGTCTATCCCGACGAGGTGGCGAGCAACCCCAAGATGGGCGGGTACCAGCTCGCGATCAGCCTCGACATCTTCCGCGGCCGCTATCGCAACAGCTTCGCAAAGCCGACCGCGATCCCGGCGGGCAAGACGCAGGAATACAAGTTCCGGCTGCCGGCGGTGAACCACGTGTTCCTGCCCGGGCACAAGATCATGGTGCAGGTGCAGTCGTCGCTGTTCCCGCTCTACGATCGCAACCCGCAGACGTTCGTGCCCAACATCTTCCTGGCGCGACCTGTGGATTACAGGAAGGCGACCGTGTCGATCGAGCATGGCGCGGCCGGCGCCAGTTCGGTGCTGCTGCCGATCGTGCCGCTCGCGCCGACGCAGGTGATCGCCGCGCGCTGACGGCGGCCTGGCCGTTGACGGGGGTGGGCGACCCGGCCGTGCCGCGCTAAGCGGCCGGCATGGGACGAATGACAGGCCATGCGGTCGCGGCGACGTGGATGACGATGCTGGCGGTCGCCGCACAGGCGCAGACGGCAGGGGGGCAGGGACAGGCGGGAGCGGGGGCGGTCCCGCCGCCAGTCGCGCCGATACAGCTGCTGCCGACACCGGCGCCCGGCCCGTCGCCCACCCCGCCGGCGCGGCTGCGCGGGCTCGACGATTTCAGCCTGTCGCCCGACCGGCCCGCCACGGCGTCGCCGACCCCGACCCCGACCCCGACCTCGACCTCGACCTCGACCCCGCGGACCACGCCGCCGCCCGGCGCCGCGCGTCCCGCGCCCCGGACGAGCGCCGCTCCCCGGGAGGCGCCCGTCCCGACGCCGAGGATCAGCCCCACGCCGAGCGTCATTCCCGCTCCGGTGGTGACGCCCAGCCCGATCGCGACGACGACGCTCGAGCCGACACCGCCCGCCGCGCCGGTGGCGGCGCCCGCCAAGCCCGCGGCGACGGCACCGACGCCGACGCCGACGCCGATACCCGCGCCGGCTCCGGCCGCCGACGGGGCGGGATCGTCGTCCGCATGGTGGATCGCCGGGTTGCTCGCGATCCTGGCGGCGACGGGCTTCGCGTGGTTCCGCCGGCGACGCCCGCCCAGCGTGCCGAGTGCCTCGCACCAGCCGGACCCAGCGACGGCGCCCCGCCCGGCGACGCCCGCGGTGCCGGTCGCCACGCCCGCCGCGGCTCCCGCCTCCCCGGCCGCATCCGTCGCGCGCGCGCACCTCGCGATCGAGCTGCTGCCCCGCCGCGGCGGGTTGACGATGATCAGCATCGCGTTTGAGGGCGAGCTGGTGGTGCGCAACGTCGGCGACGTGACCGCGCAGCGCGTCGCGGTGGAGGCAAGCCTGCTGCCCGCGCGATCGGGGCAGGACGACGAGCTCGGCGCGCTGTTCGCCCGGCCCGTCACCCGCCCCGCCGCCGCTCCGTTCGCGCTGGCGCCGGGCGAGGAGCGGCGGGTGCGGCTGGTCGCGGCGATGCCGCTCGCCGGCGTCGAGCCGCTGACGGCGCCGGGAGCCAGCGGCGGGCGTCAGATGATCGTGCCCGTTCTCGCGGTCAACGTGCTCTATGCGGCGGGGGAGGGGGCCGGCGAGGGCCAGACCGCCGCGTCGTGGATCGTCGGCGTGGCCCGGCCGGGCAGCGACAAGCTCGCGCCGTTCTGGCTCGACGGGCCGGGGCTGACCGACGCACTGGCCGCGCGGCCCCACGCGCTGGCACTCACGCGATAGCGGTCGGAGTGCCCGCACGATCGTCACCAACGGGTTAACCAGCGACTCCAACCCGCCGGTCACTCCCGCGCGTCTAACGCATCCGTCATGCAGGACAGGAGCGGAGGCGTTATGAGATACGTGATGGGCAGCATGGCGGTAGCCGCCGCTCTGGTCGGCGGGCCGGCGTCGGCGCAGGATGCGTACCACTGGCCCGCGCCGACGCAGGCCGTGGAGGGCGCACGCCAGACCGCGTTTCCGATGGGGACACCGCTCGCGGTCGTGACCCGGACGGAGGTCAACACCAAGCAGATGATGCCCGGCGACCGCGTGTATCTCGAAGTCGCCGAGAACCTGACCTATCGCGGCCAGATCGTCGTTCCCATCGGCGCGCCGGTCGTGGCGG
>JBPBQW010000169.1:0-20233 GCA_050955125.1 Janthinobacterium lividum | reverse complement strand
TCGCTCCTCTCCCGCTCGCCCTGAGCTTGTCGAAGGGCTGATCTTCTCCTCGGAAGGAAAGGACGGGGCTTCGACAAGCTCAGACTGAACGGAGATGTTGGAATCGACCACCTCCTGCAGCGGCCGCAACACGCCCAGACCCGCCGCTGCCAGATCGCGGGCGATGCCGCGCACGCCCATGCAATCCTGCCGGTTGGGCGTGACGGACACGTCGAACACGGGGTCGTCGAGCCCCGCCCACGCCGGATACGCCGCACCGATCGGCGCATCGGCGGGAAGCTCGATGATCCCGTCATGCTCCTCGCCGAGCTCCAGCTCGCGGGTCGAGCACATCATGCCGTTGGATTCGACGCCGCGGATCGCCGCGACCTTCAGCGTGATGCCGCTGCCGGGCACGTACGCACCCGGCGGCCCGAACACGCCGACCAGCCCGGCGCGGGCGTTGGGCGCGCCGCACACGACCTGCGTCGGTCCGTCACCCGCGTCGATGCTCAGTACCTGCAGCTTGTCCGCCTGGGGATGCGGCGCGGCGGTCAGGACGCGGGCGATGCGGAACCGCGCCAGGCTCGCGCCCGGGTTGTGGACGCCTTCCACCTCCAGCCCGATGCGGGTGAGCGTGTCCGCCACCGCGCCCGCATCGGCGTCGATGTCGAGGTGATCGCGGAGCCAGGACAGGGTGAACTTCACGACGAGATACCCCCCGACAGCGTCGGCACGTCGAGGGCCGAAAAACCGTAATGCCGCAGCCAGCGCACGTCGCCGTCGAAGAACGCACGCAGATCGTCCATGCCGTATTTCAGCATCGCCAGTCGATCGATCCCGCAGCCGAACGCGAACCCCTGCCATTCGTCGGGATCGAGCCCGCAGGCGGCGATGACGTTGCGATGGACCATGCCGCTGCCCAGCACCTCCATCCAGCCGCCGCCGTCGACATGGCCGCCGCCACCGACGACGCGCTTGCCCTTGGCCAGCGTGTAGCCGACGTCGACCTCCGCCGACGGTTCGGTGAACGGGAAGTAGCTCGGGCGGAGGCGGAGCACGATGTCGTCACGCTCGAAATACGCCTTGAGGAACGTCTCGAGCGTCCATTTGAGGTGCCCCATCGTGATGCCGCGATCGATCACCAGCCCCTCGACCTGGTGGAACATCGGCGTGTGGGTCGCGTCGCTGTCCGACCGATAGGTGCGGCCAGGTGCGATGATGCGGATCGGCTCGCCCGCGCCGTTCGTGCGTCGGGCGACCTCCATCATCGTGCGCACCTGCACGGGAGAGGTGTGGGTGCGGAGCAGCATGGGCTTGGCGTCGCCGCCGGGCGACCCGTCCGCCGTTCTCGGGAGACCCTTGAGATAGAACGTGTCGTGCATCGCGCGCGCCGGGTGGCTAGCGGGGATGTTGAGGCGGTCGAAATTGTTCTCGTCCGTCTCGATCTCCGGCCCCGTCGCGACCGCGAAGCCCAGATCGGCGAAGATCTCCGCCAGCTCGTCCATCACCTGCGACACGGGATGGACGCTCCCTGCCGGGGGTGCGTCGACCGGCAGCGTCATGTCGAGCGTCTCGGCGGCGAGCCTCGCGTTCAGCGCGGCGCGGTCCAGCGTCTCGCGGCGTGCGGCGACCGCGCCCGTCACCGTCTCGCGCAGCGCCTGGATCGCGGGACCGCGCGCCTGACGCTCGTCGAGGCTCATCTTGCCCAGCGTCTTAAGCAGCACGGTGACGCTACCCTGCTTGCCGAGCGCTGCGACCCGCACCGATTCGAGGGCATCGACGGACGGCGCGTCGGCGGTCGCGGCGAGCAGCGCTGCTTGAAGGGTGTCGATGTCGTCGGTCATGCGTCGCCCTAGCCGGGCGTGAAAGCGTGGATCAACCCCGAAGCGGTGCCGTAGCGTCAGCGGATGACGAACACGCCCTTATAGTCCTTGCCGGCATCGCCCAGCACCGTGCTGGTGAACTGATAGGTGCCGCCGGGCCGCGTGTCGGGCGCGCGCAGGCGGATCACGACGCTCTCACCCGGACGCAACGATATCTGGCCGCCGTTCGCGGCGCGACAATCCTCCGGCGCGATGCCCGCGTTGGCGAAGAATGCGTTCTGCGTGAGGTTGTGACCGGTGCCCGACCGGTTGGCGATGCGCAGCACATACCGCGCGCCGCCTCGCAGACTGAACCGGGACGGCGCGAACCCGTGATCGGTCATCGTGATCGCGATCGGCTGAGGCCGCATACGGCTTGCGGGACCACCCGACTGGGCGAGCGCCGGCACCGCGACGGCGGCCGTGGCGAGCAATACCATCGTTGCGCACTTCATCGCGGAATCTCCTGTCGGAACTGGCCTGCCAAGCGCAAGGAAGCGGTGTTCGTTCCCGAGGCGGATCGCCCCAAGGGTCAGGTCCCTGAACGAGAGAGGGCGCCGGTGTCGCCACCAGCGCCCCGCTCGTCAGCCTGCAAGCTGCGGGATCAGGCTGCGACCTGCTCCTGCGGCAGCGCCGCCTTGGCTTGCGCGACGATCGCGGAGAACACCGCGCCCTCGTGCATCGCGATGTCGGCCAGGACCTTCCGGTCGAGTTCGACGCCCGCCAGCTTGAGGCCGTGCATGAACTGCGAATACGTCAGACCCTCGGCGCGGACGCCGGCGTTGATGCGCTGGATCCACAGGCCGCGGAACGTGCGCTTCTTCACCTTGCGGTCGCGATAGGCGTACTGGCCGGCCTTTTCGACGGCCTGCCGCGCGACGCGGATCGTGTTCTTGCGACGGCCGCGATAGCCCTTCGCCTGTTCGAGGATGTTCTTGTGCTTGGCGTGGGTGGTTACACCCCTTTTGACGCGTGCCATCTACTTGCTCCTATCCGTCCTGAATCAACCGAGCCCGTAGGGCGCCCACGCCTTGACGGCGGCGGTATCGGACTTGGCGAGCACCTTGGTGCCGCGGTTCTGGCGGATGTACTTGCCGTTGTGGTGGAGCAGGCGATGGCGCTTGCCGGCGACGCCGTGCTTGAGCAGGCCGGTGGCGGTCAGCTTGAACCGCTTCTTGACGCCGCTCTTGGTCTTGAGCTTGGGCATTTTTGTCTCCTCATGTTCGCGACGAGGACAGCCGCGGCAGCCCACACTGGCCGGGCAGTCCCACTTGCAGTCGCGGAAAGGCGCGCGCATACGGCAGCGCGTCGCGCTTGGCAACTGCCGGGCGCGGCGTGTCACCGTGTCTTGCGAGGAATGCCGCGTGTCCGATCGCGACCTCTCCCCCGCCCCGGCCATCCGGCGCCGGCGCCCGCTGCACCACGCGGTCGCGATTCCGGTGGCGATCCTGGCCAGCCTGTTGGGTCTCGCCGTGCTGGGCTGGGCGGTACTGTACGTCACGCATGGCCGGTTCCTGAAACACCGGTTCGAGCAGCTGGCGGGCAGCGCGCTCGGTCGCACCGTCACCGTCCGCGGCGACTTCCAGCTGTATTTCGACCCCCTCGACCTGCACGTCGTCGCCGAGGGCCTCGCCATCTCCAATCCCGGCTACACCAGCCGGCCCAACCTGTTCCAGGCGGACCGGGCGGAGGCGATGATCCGGCCGCTGTCGCTGATCTTCGGCCGTCGCCATTTCCGCTGGATGGACGTGACGAACGGCGCCGCGGACCTCGAGTGGAGCCCCGACCGCAAGAGCAACAGCTGGACGTTCGGCGACCCGACGAAACACGGCAAGCCGTTCGTCTTCCCGGTCATCGACCGCGCGACCGTGGCGGGCACCACCGTCCACTATCACGACGGCAAGCTGCCGCTCACCGCCGACGTGACGATCCAGACGATCGCGTCGGCGGACGCGCATATCGACGGCGCGGTGCGGTTCGCCGTCACGGGCCGTGTGCGCACGACGCCGTTCACCGCCACCGGTGCGCTGTTGTCCCCCAACGCCACCGTGGGCCGTGGGAAGAACGAGCTGTCGCTCGACGCCGACGCGGCGCACAACCACCTGACCGTGCGCGGCACGCTGCCCAGCCTGGCGGAGTTCGAGGGCGTGCCGCTCGCCGTCACCGCGCGCGGGCGCAACATGACCGAGCTGTTCCGCATCATCGGCGTCGTGATCCCGCCGACGCGGCGCTACACGCTGCGCTCGACGATGGTGAACACCGGCACCACCTATGCCTTCTCCCATCTCACCGGCCGGTTCGGCGACAGCGACGTCGCCGGCACGCTGACCGTCGAGGCGATCGAGCCGCGCACGCATCTCGACGCCACGCTGACGACCAAGCGCCTCGACATCGTCGATGCCGCGCCGTTCATCGGATACGACCCCGATCTGATCGCGACGCAAGGCGCCGCCGCCGCGTCGGGCCAGAGCCAGGCGACGCCGCGCATCCTGCCCGACACGCCGCTGCCGGTCGCCGACTTCGGCAATTTCGATGCGGACCTTCGCTGGCGCGTCGCCGTGGTCCGCTCGCGCCGGGTGCCGCTGTCGGCGATCGACCTGACGCTGAAGCTCGACGACCGGCTGCTCACGATGAAGCCGCTCGACTTCACCATGTCGCGCGGCACCGTCGCCTCGACGTGGACGATCGACGCGCGCCGCCGCCCTGCGCACTGGACGGCGGACATTCGCCTCGCGCCGACCCCGATGGGACGGCTGCTCGCCGGCTGGGGCGTGTCGGAGGCGGGGACGACGGGCACGGTGAAGGGACACATCGGGCTGGTCGGCGACGGTGACAGCTTCGCGTCATGGCTGGCGACCTCGCACGGCCGGATCGCCTTCGTGCTGCCGCAGGGTGAGTTCTCGACCCGCAACGTGCAGCTGTCCGAGCTCGATTTCGGCGTGTTCGCGCAGCGGATGTTCCAGGGCGATCTGAACAAGCCGGTTCAGATCAATTGCGGCCTCGTCGCCTTCACCGTCCGGAACGGCGTGGGCGCGGCGGACCCGATCCTGATCGACACCGCCAAGAACGTGATGCTGGGCCGCGGCGGCTTCTCGTTCCGCAACGAGAGCCTGGATTTCGCCTTCCGCGCCGATGCCAAGAAGTTCTCGCTGTTCTCCGGCCAGTCGCCGGTCGGCATCGACGGCTGGTTCGCCAAGCCCAAGCTCGACGTCATCAGCAAGCAGCTCGTCGGCCGCGCGGGCGCCGCGATCGGCCTCGGCCTGCTGGCGACGCCGCCCGCCGCGATCCTCGCGTTCGTGGACGTCGGCAACGCCAAGGCGGCGGCGTGCGGTCCGGTATTGGCGGGGGCGACCGCATCGGCCCAGCGCACGACCAAGGGCGACCCGCGCAAGGACGTCGGCAACGGCAGCGCCTCGACCAAGCTGCCTCGCAAGAAGTTCCTGGGCATCTTCTGACCCGAGCGACGGCGTCGCTCGCCGGTCCGGTCGTGCCGCCGGTCGGCGCGGGCACGCGATCCGGCGGGCACGCGATCCGGCGGGCACGTCGGGCACGTCGGGCACCGTGCCGCGCGCCGGGCTCACGATCACGCCCTCGACGCACGCCCTCGATCACGCGCTTGACGTCGACGACTGCCCGGAACCCGGGCGCGAACGACGGGTGTCAGTCTTCCTCGCCGATCGTGACGCGCAGGCCGTCGAGCGCGGGGGTGAAGGGGATCTGGCACGACAGGCGGCTGGTCGCGTCGCGGTCGCCGACCGAGTCGAGCAAATCGTCCTCGTCGACTCCCACCGGCGGCAGCTTGTCCACGAACGCCGGGTCGACATGGACGTGGCAGGTCGCGCACGAACAGCATCCACCGCACAGTGCCAGCAGCTCGTCGATGCCGCCGTCGCGGATCACTTCCATCACCGACAGGCCGGCCTCGCCGTCGAGCTCGCGTTCTTCCCCCTCGCGCGTGATGACGATAAGCTTGGGCATGCTGCTTCCCCTGAAATCCGGCCAGCGCCATGCGCCGCGGCCTCCTCGCGATCAAGCGTCAAGGACGGCCTGGACGCGGGGCCGGCCATCATGGGCCTGAACGCCGCCGACCTCGCCGCCGGCGTCGACGCGCTGTGCGCGTGCGAGCCGGCCTTCGCCACCGCGCTGCTGCGCACCGGCTATCCCGCGCCGCGGATCAGCGCGCGCGGGCACGCCACCTTGCTGCGCACCATCGTCGGCCAGCAGGTGAGCGTCACCTCCGCCGCCGCGACGTTCGCGCGGCTGGCGGCGCTGGTCGGCGATCCCGACGATCCCGCCGCGATCGCCCACGCCAGCGACGAGGATCTGCGCGCCGCCGGGCTGTCGCGGCAGAAGGCGGGCTATGCGCGCAGCCTCGCCGAGGAGGTGACGAGCGGGCGGCTGGACCTCGCGGGGCTGCCGGCCGACGACGAGGAGGCGATCGCCGCGCTGGTGCGGGTCAAGGGGATCGGCCGCTGGTCGGCGGAGATCTATCTGCTGTTCGCCGAGGGGCGGCCGGACATCTGGCCCGCCGGCGACCTGGCGGTGCAGATCGAAGTCGGCCGCATCCTGGGTCACGACGGCCGGCCGGGCGAGGCGCTGACCCGCGCGGTGGCGGAGGGGTGGCGTCCGCATCGCGGCGCGGCGGCGATCTTCGCCTGGCACAGCTATCAGACGGCGGTGCTGTGACCGGCCGGGGCCGCTATCGGGCGTCCGTCACCCGCCGGGCGAAGGCGACCAGATCGTCGAGCACCGGCGCGCGGCGCCGGAACGGGCGCGCGACCGCGGTGATCAGCCCGACATGGCCGATGCCCGGATAGCGCCGTCGCTCGACCGGCACGCCCGCCGCGCTCAACCGTGCCGCGAGCACGTCGCTGTTGCGCGGGCGGACGAGCGTGTCGTCGTCGCCGGTCGCCAGGAACGCAGGCGGGTCGCCGGTTCCCGCGAAGTGGATCGGCTGCGTTTCGGCCGGATCGGACACGGCGCCGAACGCGGCCTGCGTCGCGGGTTGGTCGAGCGGCGGGAAGTCGTATGGCCCGGCAAGCCCGGCCCAGCCCCGCACGGCCCGCCGGTCCGCCCCCAGCCAGCGCGGGTCGAGCGCGAGCATCGCCGCATCGTACGCGCCCGCCGAATGACCTGCGAGCACCAGCCGGTCGGGGTCGCCGCCCAGCGCCGCGACATGCCCGCGCACCCATCGCACCGCCGCCGCATTGTCCTCGAGAAACGCCGGGAACCGCACCTGGGGCACCAGCCGGTAATCGGGGACCGCGACCACGAAGCCCCGCGCCGCGAGCGCCCGGCCGACGAACGAATAACCCGCCTTCGTCCCCGAGTTCCACGAACCGCCGTAGAAGAAGACGATCACCGGACGCCCGGGCCGCCCATCCTCGGGCGCATAGACGTCGAGCTTCTGTCGCGGGTCCGGTCCGAACGCCGCGTCATGGGCGACCAGTCGGACGCCGCCATCCTTGGGCACGATCGCGTCGAAGGTCCGCAACGGCGAGCAGGCCGACGCCAGCACCCCCACGACCGCGCCGATCCAGCGACCGCGCCCCAGCTTCCCCGGCTTTCGCACCGTCCGCGTGTAGCAGGACGGCGAACGGGCGCAACGACGCCAGCCCGATGCCAACATCGTGCCGGCCCGATATAGGCTGATGGTTGTAATGACGATGAATGTTGCGCAGGGCCCGTCCGTGCCGCCCGCTACCGCCCCCATCTCGTCCGGCGTCGACGCCGCGTCGCTTTCCGAACCGGTCGGCCGGAACGTGTCGCTGCCCGGCAGCCACCGGTCCATCGCCGTCGGCGGCGGTTTCTGGCGGCGGCTCGCGGCCTTCTCCGGGCCGGGTTATCTCGTCGCCGTCGGCTATATGGATCCGGGCAACTGGGCCACCGACATCGCCGGCGGGTCCGCGTTTGGCTACACGCTGCTGTCGGTGATCGTCGTCGCCAACTGCCTCGCCATCGTGCTGCAGGCGCTCGCCGCGCGGCTGGGCATCGCCGCCGGGCTCGATCTCGCGCAGGCCTGTCGCGTCCACTACCCCCGCCCGGTCGCGGTCGCGCTGTTCGTGCTGGCGCAGGCGGCGATCGTGGCGTGCGACCTGGCCGAGGTGCTGGGCACCGCGATCGGCCTCCGGCTGCTGTTCGGCGTGCCGTTGCTGGGCGGCGTGGTGCTGACCGGGCTGGACGTGTTCGTGATCCTGGCGCTCCAGCACCGCGGGTTCCGACGGCTTGAGGCGTTCGTGGTGGCGCTGATGACGGTCATCACCTTTTGCTTCGTCTGGGAACTGGTCGCGGCGCGGCCCGACATGGCGGGCATCCTGGCGGGGCTGGTGCCGCAGCAGGCGGTCGTCACAAATCCGGCGATGCTCTACATCGCGATCGGCATCATCGGTGCGACGGTGATGCCGCACAACCTGTATCTCCACTCCTCGATCGTCCAGACGCGCTCGTTCGAACAGAGCCCGGCGGGGCGGCGGGACGCCATCCGACTGTCGGCGATCGACAGCACGGTCGCGCTGACGCTGGCGCTGTTCGTCAACGCCGCGATCCTGATCCTGGCCGCGGCCACGTTCCACCGCGCGGGCCGTACCGACATCGCCGACATCGCCGACGCGTACAATCTGCTGACGCCGCTGCTGGGCGCCGGTGCCGCCAGTGCCGTGTTCGCGGTCGCGCTGCTGGCGTCGGGCCAGAACTCCACCGTCACCGGCACGCTGGCCGGGCAGATCGTAGCCGAGGGGTTCCTCGACTGGCGACTGCGTCTTTGGGCCCAGCGGCTGGTGACGCGCGGGCTGGCGATCGTGCCGGCGGTCGTCGCGGTCGTCGCGGCGGGCGACGTCGGTGCGACGCGACTGCTGGTGCTGAGCCAGGTCGTGCTGAGCTTCCAGCTGCCGTTCGCGGTCGTCCCGCTGGTCCAGTTCACCGGCCGTTCGACCATCATGCGGGGCCATCAGGCCCCCCGCTGGCTCCTGATCCTGGCGTGGATCATCGCGGCGCTGCTCATCACGCTCAACCTCAAGCTTCTCGTCGACGTCGTCTTTTGACAAGGAACACACCATGAAGATCAGCGCCCGCAACCAGATCGCAGGGACCGTCGTCGCGGTCCATCCCGGTGCCGTGAACGCGACGGTCAAGGTCGATATCGGCAACGGCACCATCGTGACGTCATCGATCACCAACGAGGCCATGGAAGACCTCGCGCTGACGCAGGGCGACCGGGTGACGGTGATCGTCAAGTCGTCGGACGTCATGATCGGCAAGTAGCGGAACTCCGGTCGTTATCACCGGTTTCCCGCTCGTAATCAGCTGGAGACCACCGATGGGGACGCCCGTTCCCTATTCGCCCGACGTCGAGACGGTGCAGCCCGACGAGGGTCAGACGATCGGAAAGCTGGAGGAGCAGTTCCAGCATATCCTGGACACGACCTCCAAGGATTACGGACACGCCGTGCGGTCGGTCCATGCGAAGGCGCACGGGATCGCGCGCGGCACGTTCACGGTGAAGGATGGGTTGCCGGCCGACCTGGCGCAGGGTCTGTTCGCCAGGCCGGGCAGCTATGAGGCGATCCTGCGGATCTCCACCAATGCGGGCGACATCCTCGACGACTCGATCTCGCTGCCCCGTGGGCTGGCACTCAAGATCCTGGGCGTCGAGGGGGCCCGGCTGTCCGGCTCCGAGGCGGACACGACGCAGGATTTCATCCTGGTGAACGGCCCCGTCTTCGCGGCGAAGGACGCCAAGGCGTTCCTCGGCAACCTGTCCCTGCTGTCCAAGACGACCGACGTCGGTGAGGGTGCGAAGAAGGCGCTGGCGGCGGTGTTGCGCGGCACGGCGGCGGCGCTCGGCGCGGTCGGCATCGAGAGCGCCACGATCAACCAGCTCGGCGGCGCCCCACAGGTCCATCCGCTGGGCGCCACCTATTACAGCCAGACGCCGTTCCGGTTCGGCGATTACGTCGGCAAATGGTCGCTGAACCCGGTGTCCAAGGCGCTGGTCGACCTGTCGGACGACACGATCGCCATCCACGGCCGCCCGGACGCCATCCGCGAAGAGGTCAACCGCGACATGGTCGAGCATGGCGGCACCTGGGAGTTCCAGGTCCAGCTCAACACCGACCTCGACAAGATGCCCATCGAGGATCCGACGGTGGCATGGGACGAAAAGGAAAGCCCGTTCCGCACCGTCGCGACGCTGACCGTCGAGCCGCAGGCGGCGTGGGTCACCGGTATCACCGACAAGACCGACGACGTGCTGTCGTACAACGTCTGGCATGGGCTGGAAGCGCACAAGCCGCTGGGCGGCGTCAACCGGGCCCGCAACGACACTTATGTGAAGTCGCATGCGTTCCGGGCCAAGTTCAACGGTTGCCCGATGCACGAGCCCCGATCGCTGTCGGAAATCGTCTGATCCGAACGGGTCAGGTTTCGCGTCGGAACCCGACCCCTCGCCTCGACCATCAGCTGGCCCGATCGGCCATCCGACGCTGTACCCCAGCCAGCGTGTAGGGCTTCTGAATGATCATCGCGCCGGCATGTTCGGCAGGAAGCTCGAGTTGCTCGCCGTATCCCGTGGCGAAGATGTAAGGTGTTCCCAACGCCAGCAGACGGTCGGCGATCGGCAGACTGGTTTCCTGGCCCAGGTTGACGTCCAGAACGGCCAGGTCGAACCGCTCGCGATCGAGTTCCTGTAGCGCCTGGGCCACCGACGCGGCGGTGGTCACCCGTTCGGCGCCGAGCCTGACGAGTATGTCCTCGGCATCCATCGCGATGATGAGGCTGTCCTCGACCAGCAACACGCTGCCCGCCACCACGGCTCGTCCTGCGTCGCTGCCGGGGACGCTGTCCGACACGGCCCGGTCCGCGGGCGCGTCGATGGCCGGCGCGGTCCTGTCCAGGCGTACATGCCGACCCGGAATCACGAACCGCGCCTCGAGGCCGGTGAGCCGATAGTCGATGCTCGCCTGTCCGCCCAGATCATAGGGTATCGAACGCTGGATGATCGTGGTGCCGAAGCCTTGCCGCGTCGGCGGCTTCACCGCCGGGCCGCCACGCTCAACCCACGAGATCGCCAGGTCGTCGTCGTCCGTCATGCGCCAGGAAACGTGCACGGTGCCGCTGTCCGACAGGGCACCATATTTCGCCGAGTTGGTCACCAGTTCGTGAACCACGAGCGCCATCGTCGAAAAGGCGGCAGGCTCCAGCAGCACCGGCCGGCCGTCGACCTTCATCCGGTCACGCCCGCCGCCCAGATAGGCCGCAGCTTCCGTCTCGAACAACGGCCGCAGCCTCGCGGGGCCCCAATTGTCCTGCGTGATCTGGTCGTGGGCGCGCGCCAGGCTTTCGATCCGGCCTTCCAGCAGCTGGATATAGTCGGCCATCGAGGTGACGGCACCGCCCGACTGGCGCACTAGGCCGCGGATCAGCGCCAGGATGTTGCGCACGCGATGGTTCAGCTCCGCGATCAGCAGCTCCTGCCGCTCGGACGCGCGCTTGCGGTCGTCCTCCGCCGCCTCGCTCATCCGCAGCACCACCTCGATCAGGCTGGACCGGAGCGTTTCGGCGACGTGGATCTCGGCGTCGCTGAACGGCTCCGACCGTCCGCGCACGTCCTGGCTCCAGGCCTCGAAACTCTTGCGGGGCGACAGCCTGGGACCGTTCGGGCCATAGCTGGCGGGCTTGGCGGGATCGCCCGCCCATTTGACGGTGCGGACCCGCTCCTGCCGGAACAGCATCACGTAATCGCGCGGCTTGCGGGACACGGGGATGGCGAGCACGCCCGAGGCCTTGTCGGCGTAGTCTTCCGCCTCGGGGATGATCGCGGAGAGCTGGTCGGTCGCATAAATGCGCGACGCCGCCATCGCGTTCAGACGACGCGCGATCATCGGCAACGCGTCGCCCGGTGGGGTCAGCCCGGTCACGGTGGCGCGTCCGTCCATCCAGATCGCGACACCGTCGCACGGGATGATCCCGGCGAGCGTGTCGCCGACCCACTCGGGATCGTTGATCAGCGTCGCGTCGCCGGCGATCGAGGCGAGCAGCCGGTCGCCGGCCGCACGGGCCGCCGTCTCGTACCTCTGCGTCTCGCGCCGCTCGCGCGCCTCCAGTTTCAACGCGAACATCTGGCCGAACAGCTCGGCGACCGTGCGCCGGTCGAAGCTCGGGCAGCGTGGACCGGCATAGTGATGGCAGGCGAACAGCCCCCACAACCTGCCGTCGACGATGATCGAGATCGACAGGCTGGCGGTGACGCCCATGTTGCGCAGATATTCGATGTGGATCGGCGACACCGACCGCAGCACCGACAGCGACAGGTCGAGCGGCGCGCCCGTCTCGTCGCGGGCGGGCACGATCGGCACCGGCTCGGCGTCGACGTCGGCGATCACCCGGAACGGCGTACGCAGGTACAGCGCGCGGGCCTGTTGCGGGATGTCGGAGGCGGGATAGCGAAGCTCGAGGAAACTGCCGATCCCGCCGCGCGCCGCCTCCGCCGCCACCTGCCCCGACCCGTCGCGATCGAAGCGATAGACCATCACCCGGTCGAAGCCGGTCAGCGCGCGCACCTGCCGCGCGCCCTCGCGCAGATAGGCGGCGAGGTCCGCCGCCGAGTCGAGCCGGCCCATCATCGACCGGATCAGGCTGGCCGCGTCGGTGTGCGCCCGCTCGGCGGCCGGTTCGGCCTCGATCACGATCAGCGGCCCGGCGAGGTGCAGCGCGCAATCGAACAGCCGCCACGGCTCGTTCGGGATCAGGGCCAGGCCGAAGACCCGCTCGACCGCATCGTCGCCGCGCAGCAACGTCATGCGATTGCGCCACTCGTGGATCGTGTCGTGGGCGAACAGCTGCGTCGCCGGCAGCCCCAGCAGGTCCTCCGCGCGTTGGCCCAGATGATCGACGACGTTGGCGGACGCCCGTGCCACCAGCCAGTCGGGGGTCAGCGCGACGAGGAAACCGATCGGCTGGATCGCTCCCAATTGGTGGATCGGCTCGCGATCGCAGTTCGTCAGGTCGACGTCGAACCCTGCCGTGTCCTTCAAACGCCCACCCTCTCGAGACGCTCGCGCCCCGCACGCTCGAACCGTGCGAAGACCGCGATGGCCGATGTCACGGCCGTTTCCACCTGCCCGCCGATCGCCCGGTCGCCGATCACCCGGTCGAACGTCGCCAGCAGGGCGGGCCACGACGGCTGGCTTCGCCCCGGTATGGCCACGGGTGCAAGATAGGAGGTCGGCAGCCCCGCCGCCACGCCCCGGACGAGCATCCGCCCGCCGAGCCGCGACCCCTCGATCACGTACAGGACGCCGGCGAGCGACGCAGGATCGGTCGCGGCCGCGAACCCGTCGCCGGCCGGCACCGGCTCGCCCAGCGCGGCGAGGTCCGCCGCCAGCGCCGCCCCGCGTCGGCGGGCGGGCCAGTCGGCGGTCACGTCCCCGGCGCCATGGGCGTCGAGCCATGCCTCGACGGGCATCAGCGCGGCGGCATGAGCGGCGAGGAACGCGGCGTAGCTCCGCCGGTCCGCGAGGTCGAAGCCGGCGAACAGCCCGTCCAGCCGCTCGTGCGCCGTCCGGGTGCCGTCGCGCAGCGCCCGATGGGCCGCGGTCACGGGCATGGGACGGTCCTGTGGTTCTCCATCCCCCGGCGCTACCGCCTCGTGTCGGTCGCGGAAAGGCCGTCGTGGCTGCCCTGCGTCACTCCCCCGTCCCGCCCGGCGACGCTTGCCGCCCCCGTCCGGCGCCGATAGCCTGCGCCGATGACACGGATCCTCCTCTTCGCCGCCCTGCTGGGTGCCGTGCCGAGCACGGCCGAGCCCGTCGACCAGGCGCGCTGGCGATCCGAGGCGAGCCGGGTCACGATCACCCGCGACGATTGGGGGATCGCCCACGTCCATGGCCGCAGCGACGCCGACGCGGTGTTCGGCGCGATCTATGCCCAGGCGGAGGACGACTTTCCACGGATCGAGGCCAATTACCTGACCGCGCTCGGCCGCACCGCCGAAGCCGAGGGCGAGAAGGCGATCTGGGCCGATCTTCGCGAGCGGCTGTTCGTCGACCCCGACGCGTTGCGCGCCGACTATGCCGCCAGCCCGCCGTGGCTGCGCGCCCTGATGGACGCCTGGGCCGACGGGCTGAATTTCTATCTCGCGACCCATCCCGACGTGCACCCCCGCGTGCTGACCCGGTTCGAGCCGTGGATGGCGCTGTCGTTCACCGAGGGCAGCATCGGCGGCGACGTCGAGCGGGTGGACCTGGCCAGGCTCGCCGCCTTTTACGGAACGACCGCGCCCAGGCTGGCGCTGGCCGACGACGAGCGGCTGCGCGACGAGCCCAAGGGATCGAACGGCATCGCGATCGCGCCGAAGCTGACGAAGAACGGCCATGCGCTGCTGCTCATCAACCCGCACACCTCCTTCTTCTTCCGATCCGAGCTGGGAATGGAGAGCGACGCCGGGCTCCACGCCTATGGTGCCAGCACCTGGGGCCAGTTCTTCCTGTACCAGGGGTGGAACGAGCATCTGGGCTGGATGCACACCTCGAGCGGCGTCGACACGGTGGACGAGTTCGCGAACACGGCCGCCCTCACCCGCACCTGCTGCTCCTATGTCTATGGGGGCAGGACCCGGCCGTTCCTCTCCAGGCCCGTCACCCTTTCCTATCGTCTGCCGGACGGCACCCTGGCCACGCGCACCTTCACGACATGGTACGACCATCGTGGTCCCGTGGTGCGGACACAGGGCGGCAAGTGGGTCAGCGTCGCGCTGATGAACCGCCCCATCCCCGCACTCGAACAGAGCTGGCTTCGGACCCGCGCCACGACCTTCGCCGGCTACATGAAGGTCGCCGCGCTCCAGGCCAATTCGTCCAACGACACGCTGCTGGCGAGCAGGGAGGGCACGATCGCCTATCTCCACCCGCAGTTCGTGCCGGTGCGCGACGACCGGCTCGACTGGCGTGCGCCGGTCGACGGCAGCGATCCCGCCGCCGACTGGCGCGGCCTGACGCCGCTCGCCAGCCTGCCGCAGGCGGTGAACCCGGCGTCGGGCTGGGCGTACAACAGCAACGACGCGCCGTGGCGCGCGGCAGGGACGAACAGCCCGAGGCAGGCGGATTTCCCCCGCTACATGGATCAGGCCGGCGCCAGCCCCCGCGGCGATCATGCCGTCGCGCTGCTGTCCCGGGCGCACGACCTGACGGCGGAGGGGCTGCGCGCCATCGCCTACGATCCCGGCCAGCCCGGCTTCGACCGCCAGCTGCCGCTGCTCCTCGCCGCGTTCGACGCGCTGCCGCCCGGCCCTCGCCGCACCGCGCTCGCCGAACCGATCGCCATGCTGCGGAGCTGGGACCGGCGCTGGTCCGCCGCGTCGGAGCCGACCACGCTCGCCATGTTCTGGGGCGAGACGTTGTGGGCCAGGGCGGCGCCGCTCGCCGCGCCGGCGCGGGTGACGCCGTACGACTGGATGGCAGGGCACATGACCCCCGCCGACCGGCTCGACGCGCTGGACGCCGCGCTCGCCCGGCTGCGTGCCGAGTGGGGCGGCATCCATGTGGCGTGGGGGCAGGTGAACCGGTTCCAGCGGATCGACGACGCGATCACGGGCGTGGGCGCCGCCCCCCGCTTCGACGACGCCGCGCCGTCCGTCCCCGTCCCCTTCACCTCGGCGAAATGGGGCAGCCTCGCCTCGTTCGGCGCCAGGGCATACCCCGGCACGCGGCGCTGGTACGGCACCAGCGGCAACAGCTTCGTCGCGGTCGTCGAGTTCGGGCCGCGGGTCACGGCGGTCGCGGTCACCGCCGGCGGCGAGAGCGGCCATCCCGGCGCTCCGCACTTCGCCGACGAGGCCGGACGCTACGCGGGCGGCGACCTGCGCCGCGTCTATTTCTATGACGACGAGCTGCCGGGCCATGTCGAGCGTCGCTATCATCCGGGCGGGTAAGGTCACCGGTTTACCGCCGCCTCCTCGCCGCCCCACCTCCGTTCGTCCTGAGCTTGTCGAAGGACGGGATGCACGTGCTTCGACAAGCTCGACGCGAAAGGAGCGGGGACTATCTGCCGGGGACGGGCTGGCAGCGATCATCCAACAAGTCCAGGGAGCGGCATGACCACCGATCACTGGACCCTCCTCATCCACGGCGGCGCGGGCCGGTTCGATCCGGCCACCATGAGCGCCGGGACCGACGCCGCCACCCGCGCCGGGCTCGACGCCGCGCTGGAGGCGGGCGGCGCGGTGCTCGCCGCTGGCGGCCCCGCGCTCGATGCGGTGGAGGCCGCGGTCCGCCTGCTCGAGGACCACCCCGCGTTCAACGCCGGCCGCGGCGCGGCGCTGACCGCCACGGGCGGCATCGAGCTGGACGCCGCGATCATGGACGGCGCCGCGGGCCGGGCCGGCGCGGTCGCCGGCGTCGGCGCGACCCGCCACCCCGTCAGCCTCGCCCGCGCGGTGATGGAGCACAGCCCCCATGTCCTGTTCGCCGGCCCCGGCGCCGACGCCTTCGCGCTCGCCCAGGGGCTGGAGCAGGCCGCCCCCGACTGGTTCGCCACCCCCGACCGCCGGGCCCAGCTCGCCGAGCTGCTGAGCGGCGCGGCCGCATTCGACAGCGAGATGAAATACGGCACCGTCGGCGCGGTGGCGCGCGACGTCCACGGCCACCTCGCGGCCGCGACCTCGACCGGCGGCGTCACCGGCAAGCGGCCGGGCCGGGTCGGCGATTCGCCGCTGATCGGCGCCGGCACCTGGGCCGAGGACGCGGGCCTCGCCGTCTCGTGCACCGGGTCGGGCGAGCAGTTCGTCCGCGCCGCCGCCGCCGCCGAAGCGAGCGCACGCGTCCGCCTGCTGGGCGAGCCGGTCGCGGTCGCGGTCGCCGCCGCGCTCGACCGGGTGCGCGCGCTCGGCGGAACGGGCGGGATGATCGCGCTCGACGCCGCCGGCCGCTCGGCGTGGCGCTTCGCCACCCCCGGCATGAACCGCGGCCTCGCCCGCTCGGACGGCACCCGCGGCGTCGCGATCCATGGCGACGAGTTCACTGGACAGCGGGGCGCGGACGGCTAGGGCGCGGGGATGCGCCCCCTTCCCCTGCTCGCCGCCGCGACCCTCGCCGCGCTCGCCCTCGCCGGCCCGGCCCAGGCCTATGGCGCCTTCGGGCACGAGACGATCGCCCGCATTGCGATGGCCAACGTCACGCCCCGCACCCGGGCGGCGGTGCGGCGCATCCTCCGGACCTCCGCGCTCCTCGACACCCCCACCTGCCCCGCCGCCACGCCGCAGCAGGCGTCGACCTGGGCCGATTGCGTCCGGGCGCTGAAGGATGCCGACGGCAAGGCTCCGTTCGGCGCCACCGCCCCCTGGCATTACCAGGACGTCGAGGTCTGCGACCCGTTCGAGGCATCGTTGCAGGCCGCATGCAAGGACGGCGCCTGCGTCTCCGCCCAGATCGAGCGCGACGTCGCCTTGCTCCGGAACCGTGCCACCACCCCGCACGACCGCGTCCAGGCGCTCGCGTTCCTTATCCACTTCGTCGGCGACTTGGCGCAGCCGCTCCACGGCGGCGAGAAGCACGACAAGGGCGGCAACGACGTGGCGGTCAGCTACGGCGTCTATGCCGCGCACCGCCTCAACCTCCACTCGGTGTGGGACACGCAGCTCGCCGAGCGCGCGATCACCACCGGCCCCGACCTGGTCCACCGCTACCCCGCCGCCGAGCGCGCCGCGATCGCGGCCGGCACCGTCGAGGACTGGAGCCGGCAATCGTGGCAGGTCGCGCGCGACACCATCTATGCCCGCATCGACGGCGGCGACGCCTGCACCCCCACCCCCTCCCCCGTCGCGCTGGACGAGGCGACGATCGAGGCGTGGGTGCCCGCCGCGCGGTTGCAGGTGGAGCGCGGCGGCTTGCGGCTCGCCAGGGAACTCGACGCCGCGCTGGGGTGAGGCGCCGTGCCGCGGGGGCCGGCATCGTGCGGGTGAAATTGAGGAAGTTGCGGCCCTGGCGCGTTTTGCGCCCGATGCGACGGGCAGGCGGCGGGAAGGCGACCGGCCCGCGCCGGTGACGCGACACCCGCGCGACACCGGCGCGACCCTCGCGCGACACCGGCGCGGCACCCATGCGCCCGGCGAGCGCCCCGCCGGCGCCCGATGCGCACCGCTCGCGCGCCCCGACCGCCACGCCGACGCCCCTCCCCGTCATCGCGCCGGCCTCCCGGTCCCGATCGGCGCCGGGCGCGGTGTCGGGGCCGCCGCCGGGACCGGAGTCGCGGCGTCGGGCGCGAACGGATCGGCGAGCCGCTGGGCATGGAGCGCCACCACCGCGTCCCAGCGGCGATCGAACGGCGTGCCGGCCAGCCGCTCGCGCAGCCGGTGCGCGCTCGACCGCGACATCCCCGCCGCCCGCGCCGCGCGCGCGACGCTGCCCAGCTCCAGCAGCGCGATGAGGAAGATGCGCTGCTTGGCGGGCGTCCACCGGGCGCGGAGTGGCGGCGCGGCGGGCGCGGGCGGAGCGGGGCGGAATGGCTGGTCCATCGACCAGCGTGGAGCAGAGGATCTCCAACAAGGAAAGGCGGGCGGTCCGTCGACATCGGACAAAGCCTTGTCGATCTTTGCGCCATGCACGCCGTCCGCTATTCCGAAGCACGCGAAAACCTGACGGCGATGATCGACAAGGTCGTCGCCGACCGTGCCCCGCTCGCCATCACCCGCCAGCGCGGCGAGGGCGCGGTGCTGGTGTCCGCGAGCGAATGGGCGTCGATCGAGGAGACGCTGTACCTGCTGCGCTCGCACGCCAATGCGATGCGGCTGCTGGAGAGCATCGCGGAGCTGGAGGCCGGCGGCGGCGAGGTGCACGAGCTGATCGAGCCGTGAACGTCCGGTTCTCGTTGCGGTCCCGGGCCGAGTATATCGACCTGCCGGCGCACGATGCCAAGCTGTTCGCCAAGATCAACGCCCTGATCGAGGAATGCCGCCGCCACCCGTTCTAGGGCACCGGCAAGCCCGAGCCGCTCGGCGGCAATCTGGCCGGCTGGTGGTCGCGCCGGATCGGGTGGGAACAGCGGCTGGTGTACCGCGTGACGGGCAGCGGCGCGGAGCAGGAACTGCAGGTGGCGCAGTGCCGGTATCATTATTAACGCCGCTCTGCCGGTCACCGGCATTGTACGGACGTTGAAAGTAGAAGTGCCACTTTACCTACGCGGGTGCGGCGAACAACATCGCGGAGTTGGTGGCGCAGGGCGTGGCGAAGGAGGTGGCAGGAAGCTACCCGAAGCTGATCCGGTTTCCGAGGGTGCTGGAGGCGTTGCGAGTGGGATGAGCGACCTTTGATCCTGCGCGGCCGTCCTGCTATATGCGTATAGCAAGGAGACGGCGATGCTGGCGGTGAGACTGGACGAGCAGACGGAAGGACGCCTGGAAGCCTTGGCGGCGCGTACGGGCCGGACCAAGACCTTCTATGCGCGGGCGGCGATCGAGGCGCATCTCGACGACCTCGAGGACTTCTATCTCGCCGAGGAGCGCCTGCGCGACTTCCGCGAGGGTGACGCGATCCCGCTCAGCACGTTGAAGACCGAGCTTGGCCTGGCGGATTGAGTTCCTGCCCGAGGCGGCAAGGGAACTGAGGAAGCTCGACCGGCAGGTTGCGGCGCGGATCGTCCGGACGCTGGAGGAGCGGATCGCGCCGCTGGACGACCCGCGCACGATCGGCAGCGCACTGGTGGGCGAACATGCCGGCTTCTGGCGCTGGCGGATCGGCGACTATCGCGTGGTTGCGCGGATCGAGGACGAGCGGATCACGGTGCTGGTGGTGCGCGTGGCGCATCGGCGGGCGGTGTATCGGTGAGGGGTGGACTAATGAGCTTAGGTGTCGCGCGCGCGACTGAGGCAAAGCGTAGCCGGTGAGGAGGTGTCGTGCCGGTGCGATAATTAAGCTATGACGACCGTCATGAATACAACGAACCTCATCGATGCTTGCAAGGCAGCATGGCAAAGGCAGGACTTGTCGGCCTGTAAACCCCTTGGACTAGACATCGGGACGTGGATTGCCGCGATAACTGCTCTCGCCGGAGTCTTGTTCTTTGTCAGCCGTCAGGTACTCCGTTGGCGGCGCGCTAGTCTATCCAACCGCTTTTACATCTCTGGAAGTTTGTGGCATAGCAGGTTCAGCAACCTGTGTCTCTCAATAAACCTTTGATAGACGAGAACTATAGAATATTTTCCGAATTTGGCCCAAATGGCGGCCAAAATGAGGGCTTACCTAAGGTCGTACGATCAGACCTTGGCGTATGGTATCAGTTGCGGATACAGATTGTTGATAACAATGCTGTTATCAGAGCCATGATCAACGCGAACATGTCAGCAGTGCCGCAACGGTACAGATCGATATTTAGACGCTGGCTAGACCACATCGACGCCTTTA
>JBPBQW010000168.1:0-23528 GCA_050955125.1 Janthinobacterium lividum | reverse complement strand
CGACGTCGCCGCCTGCACCATGCCGAGGATCAGCCCCGCGACCAACGCGGGGATCAGAATCGGCGCCGAGGCGAGCGCCAGCACCCACATCGCCTGCTGCGCGATGCCGATGAAATAGTCGGTGCCGACCGCGGGCTCCATGATCTAGATCCTCCCCATCGCAGATGGGGAGGGGGACCGCCGGCGAAGCCGGGGGTGGAGGGGCGGCGCTACCGGGCGAAGCGCTTGGGGCACCGCCCCTCCACCACTCGCTGCGCGAGCGGTCCCCCTCCCCCCGCTTCGCGTGGGGAGGAATGAGAGTAGCCCCCTCATCCGAAACTCTGCGCGAGGCTGCCCATCGTCAGCGCCCAGCCGTCGACCAGCACGAACAGCAGCAGCTTGAACGGCATCGAGATGATCGTCGGGCTCATCATCATCATGCCCAGGCTGGTGAGGACGGTGGCCACCACCAGGTCGACGACGATGAACGGCAGGAAGATCAGGAAGCCGATCTGGAATGCGGTCTTGAGCTCGCTGGTGACGAAGGCGGGCAGGAGGACGGAAAAGGGGATGTCCGCTTGGCTGCGGTACGGCCCCGACTTGGCGAGCCCGGCGAACAGCGTGACGTCCTTGACCCGCGTCTGCTTGGCCATGAACGCGTGCAGCGGCACGCCCGCGGTCTCGATCATCTGCGTGCCGGCGAGCTTGCCCGCGGCATAGGGCTGGATCGCGGTCGCGTTGATCTGGTTGATCGTCGGCGCCATCACGAAGAAGCTGAGGAACAGCGCCAGGCCGATCAGCACCTGGTTGGGCGGCGTCTGCTGCAACCCCATCGCCTGGCGCAGCACCGACAGCACGATCACGATCCGCGTGAAGCTGGTCATCATCAACAGGATGCCCGGCAGAATCGTGAGCAGCCCCATGATGATGAGGACCTGCAGCGACAGCGACAGCGGCGCCGCCTGGCCGGTCGCCCCCGACTGCGCGCCGCCGAGCTGGCCCAGCGCCTTGTCGACGGCGTCACCGACGCCGGGACCCGGTGTCGGCGACTGCCCGGCCGACGCGGCTGCCGCGATCGACGTCGCGGGACGGCCACGGGTCTGCGCCATCGCCGGCAACGCGATCCCCAGCATCAGGATCAGCGCCGCGAGAGCCAGCGCGATCCGCATCCAGGGAAGCGCCCTGGCCGGCGCGCGCTCGACGAACAGCGACGGGCCGGTGCCCGCGGCGCCGCGGCGAACGACGGTGAAGCTCACTTGAGACCTCCATCGCGCAGCCGCTCGCCCAGCGTCCGCTCGAACGGCATGCGCACCGCCGGCGCGGGTTCGACCGGCGCCTGGCCGTCGGGCGACCGATCGACGAGGTTGACGCCGCCGCGCCCGACCGAGACGAGCAGCCGACGGCCCTCGAACTCCAGCACCGCCAAGCGCAGGCCGGGCGAGATCATCATCGTCTCGGTGACCTTGAGAAGCCGCGTCGCGGGCTTGCCCGGCATGCGGCCCTCGAGCCGCCGCCACAGGTACAGGCACCCGACCATCAACCCGCAGACCAGCGGCAGGAGGAAGGCGAGCTTGAGGAGATAGGACCAGATCATCGCGAGTCCGGCCTCAGGCGCGCTTGTCGGGGGAGACGAGCTCGGTCATCCGGACGCCGAACCGCTCGCCGACCGTGACGACCTCGCCGCGGCCGATCAGCGTGCCGTTGACGAACACGTCGAGCAGCTCGTTGGCCTGACGGTCGAGCTCGATCACGCTCGCTTCGCCCAGCGCCAGCAGTTCGCGCAAGGACAGCGACGTCGAGCCGATCTCGACCGTCAGCTTGACGTCGACGTCCTGCAACAGGCGGAAATTGGCGGCGAGGCCCTGGTCGCCATAGGCGGGAAAGCCCCCGGTCATGTCGTTCATTGGTAGTCCTCCGGAGAGCGGGCGAGGGTGGTGAGCTTGACGGCGGCGCGGCCGTTGGACGTGCCGACGGTGCCGGTGCCGAGCCGGTCGCCGCCGACCATCACGGGCACTTCGGGCCCGAAGCTGATCGGGATCACGTCGCCGGCCTTGAGCTCCATGAGCCGGGCGAGCGACACGATCGGCTCGGCGAGCACGGAGCGGACCGGGAAGCGGACCGTCATCGCGGCGCGGGTGAGGCCCGATCGCCAGGCGGGATCGGGCGCGGCGGCGGCGCGCGCCACCTTGCCGGTGAGCGAGGGCGCGAAGGGTTTCAGCGCCGCGACCGGATAGACGAGGTCGAGCGTGATCGCGCGGCCGTCGGCGGGCGCGAGGCCGAACCGCGTGACCACGGCCGCGTCCTCGCCGTCGAAACCCTGCACCAGCGCGGGGTTGAGCTCGACCCGGCCGGGTGCGAAGGCCACCCGGCCGACGGGCTCCCAGGCGGCGGCGAGCGGCACACAGATCATCGTGCCGACGCGCGCGACCAGCGCCTCGGCCGCGGGGGACAGTTCGGCGGGAAGGTCGGTGACCGCCGTGCCGCTGCCGCCGAAGAACAGGTCGAGCAGCTCGAGGACGAACCGCCCGTCGAGCACCATCATCGCGACGCCGGCGGGCTGGCCGTTGTTGATGGGGTCGGTGCCCGGCGCCATCGCCAAGGGCAGCCAGGCGGTGAGCCGATCGGGCCGTTCCGCGCGATAGTCGGCGAACCGGCCCATGCTCAGCGGCTCGGCCCAGCACCGCACCTCCTGGCGCAGCAGGGGCTCGAACACGCCGCGCAACGACCGCGCGAAGCGGGCGGACAGGTGCTGGAGCGTGTGCAGATCGCCCAGCGGGTTGCGCGACGCGCTCAGCGCCGCGGCATGCGCCGCCGTCGGACCCGATCCCGAGCGGGGCCGGTGACGACGCTCGCCGGCCCGATCCCCGACCCGATCTGGGCCGCGATCGGACGCTGGGTGGGCTGGGTCGTTAACCATGCCTCACTGAACAACAAAATTGGTAAAGTAGACGTTACCGACGCCGCCGAATCCCTCCTTTTGCGTCAAAGTGTCGTTGATTGCCTTGGTCAGCCGGGCCTGGAGCTGGCGCTTGCCCGCGCTGGTGAACACCTGGTCCTCGGTCGTGTCGCCCAGCGCCATGAGCACGGCGGAGCGGATCGCGATCTCGTTGGTCTTGATTCGCGCGATCTCCTTTTCGTCGTACGGCGTCGACAGCGCGAGGCCGACCTGGATGAAATGCGACGATTCCTGCAGGTTGGCGGTGAAGTCCTTGTCGAGCGGGTAATAGTTGGACGCGTAGCGATCCCCGCCCTCGCCGTCGGGCGTCTCCTTGCCGCCGGTCGCCTTCGCGTCGCCCTCGCCGGACGATGCGCCTTCCGCGCCGGCCGGGGCCTTCTGCTCGCTCTTGGGGACCAGCTTGGGCCCGTCGTCGACCTTCTTCTTGTGGCCGCCGATCATGCCGCTGGACGCGGCGTACAGCCCCGCGCCGACGCCGCCGCCCACCAGAACGAGCAGGCCCACCACCATCACCAGTATCTTGACCAGCCCGCCCTTCTTCTTGGGCGTGGCTGCGTCGTCGTCCTTCTTGTCTGCCATGATCTAGGGTCCTTCAGGCGATTCGGGTTTCGGATCCCGCCACGGCGGACGCGGCGGCGGTCGAACGGGCGGGGTTTCGGGTCGCGGGCGCCGGCGTGCGCTGACGCGCGCTCGCCCCATCGCCCGTCTGGCCGTCGGGCTGGCGACCGCCGCCCGACAGGCCGCCTCCGCCCACGCTGGTCTGGCCGAGCTTCAAGCCGCGGTCCGCGGCGGCGGCGGCGAGCTGCGGCTGCGCATCGGCGATCATCGCGCGGGTTGCGGGATTGGCGGCCTCGAAATGGACATGCACACGGTCGCCGTCGCGCCGCACCTGCAGATCGACCGGGCCGAGCGCGTCCGGGCTGATCCGGATGCTGGTGCTGGTCGCGTCGGCGGCATCGCGCAACGCCTCGATCCGCTCCGCCATCTGCGTCGGCCAGCCGGGATGGCCGAGGTCGAGCGGTCCCGACGAGCCGGCGGCGACGGGCGCGACGACGCCGCCGACGGCCGAGCCGGCGAGCATCGCGGCCACCATCGGATCCTGCTCGTCGGTTGCGGACTGGGCGCGCGCGGGCACGGCGGCGGCATGGATCGCGGCGGCGAACACCCGTCCGGCGGCGCCGGCGGCGGGCAGCGCGGGCTGAAGCGGCGCGGCGACGGGAACGGGCAGGACCGGCGAGGCGGCGATCGCCGGCGCCGTGCCGATCGGCACCGGCGGCACGATCACGCTCGCCGAGGGCGTCGGGGCGAGGGTCGTCCGACCGGCCGGATCGACGGACGCGGGCGCGACGGGTGCGGCCACGACGGGGACGACCGCCGCCGCGGCGATCGCGACGTCGAGCGATGGTGCGTCGCTCGTGCCGGCGACGATGGGTGGCACGGAACCGGACGGGGCGGGCAGGGTCGCCGGGTTCGAAGACGGGGAGGGCGTGGCGCTGCCCGACGCAGCCATGAGGGGCGCGGTTGCGGAGGAGTCGACGGTCGCGACCGGCGCGGCGCCCACGAGCGACGGCGCGCCGGGCAGCCGATCGCGGGCGCTCGACACGGTCCCGCCGGCGACGGGGGGAGCAGCCTGCGTGATGCCGGTCGAATCGGTCCCCGATATGGCGGCGGAGGGCAGGGCGGTGGCGACTACGGGGACCGGGCCTGCCGCCGCGCGCCCGACGGGCGCCGTGGGTGCGGTGGTCCGGCTGCCGGCGACGTCCCGGACGGACGAGGCGTCGACCCGTGCGGCGGCGATCGGGAGCGGCGCGGCCTGAACCGGCGGGGGCACGACCGGCGGAGTAGCGGTCGGGGCGATCGGCGTCGGATCCCGGTCGGGTTCCCGGTCATTCGCTTGGGCGGCCCGCACGGCTGGCGGGGCAGGGAGGATGGCGGACGGAGCGGGCGGGGACGCGGCGACGGTGCGCGCCGCCGATCGGACGCGTGATCCGTTGGCCAGAGGCGATGACGCCGGCACCGGCGCCGGCGTCGGCGTCGCGGGCTGGGGCGGGGGCAGTGCCGCCGGCACGGTCGCCGGAGGGATCGTCGCCGCCGGCACGATCGATGCCATCGGGGAGTCCGGTGCATCGGTGGCCGACGCGTCCGCTGCCGACGGCTCGTCGTCACCCGTCCGTGAAGCGGGTGCGTCGCGGGCGACCGGTGTGCCAGCGGATGCCGCGGCGCGGACCGGAGCCTGCGCGGCGACCGTCCCGACGGCTTCGTCGACAGGGGTCCCGTTCTGCCTCGGGCGAGCAGGTTCAGGAGTGGCAGCTCCAGAAATCGCCGGGGCCGGGGCCGCCGCGGTCGGGGCGGCACCGTGCTGCCGGTCGGCTGGTAGGACGGGCGGTCCGGCGACCGGGGTTTCGACGGCGGACAGGGTCGGCGCGGACGTTCCTGCGGAGGCTTCCGGCGCGGGACGGGATGGCGCAGCGCGGGGCGACGGGGCCGCAACCGGCGGTGCGGCGGGTGCCGCTGCGTCCGGCAGGTCGGGTGCCGCGTCGATCGATGCGTCCGCCGTGGTCACCGGCGCTGGCGCAGGCTCCGCCGCGGCGGTAGCGCTGGTCGACGGTCGCGTGCCCGGCATCGGCACGGGCGCGATGACGACGGACGGATCCGATGCCCCGCCGGAGGTCGTTCTCGGTGCGATGGCGGCTCCGGCATCGGCGGCCGGCGACGCCGTTTCCGGGTCAAGCCCGTCGGTCGAAACCGGCGGCGCGGGAACGGGCGTGGCCAGCGTGGCGGCCTGTCGGAACGTCGCGAGCGCAGGCGCCGGCGCCGCCGCGACGAGGGGCGCGGGACTGGCCGGATCCGTCGTGCCCACCGCCGGGGCCACGTCGCCCCGCGTCGTCGGCGCCAGATCGGCACTCGCCACGGTCACCGCGTCGATCGGCGCGGTCGGCAGCGCGTTGCCGGTCGCGGCAGCGGGGTGCAGGACGGTGCCGGCACCGGCCTTGCCCGCGGGCAGCGGCGGCGTGATCGCCGACGCACCCGGTAGCAGCGCGGCGAAGGCGACCGCGCCACCCACACCTGCCTTGCCGGCTCCCGTCTGGCCGGATCCCGCCCGGACCGTCCCCAGCTTGCCGGCAACGCGCACGGCGCCGGCGGGAGAAGCGGCGGTGGACAACAGGGAAACGAGCGATGGCATGAAGGACGATCTCGCGACGACGGATTCAAGCGGAGCCTAGCAAGGCCCGTGCCGGACGCGGCGGACGCCGGTGCCGATCGCCGCGTCCTGGGCGGTGCGGACCTCGGTCAGCGCAGCCTCGGCGCGGGCGCGGTCCAGCAGCTTCTCCGTCGCGAGCCGGTCGCGCAGCGCGTCGCGGGTCACGAGGCGGCTGCGCTCGTGCTGGAGCTCGGCGGTCTGCACCCGGGCGGCGGCGGCGGTGGCGGAGGCGTGGAGCCGTTCGCGGAAATGCGCGGCCGCGCCCAGCTGCGCGGCGGTGGCGAAGCTCGGCCTGGGCGCGACCTCGGCGGCGAGGCCGGCGATGCGGTCGTGCAGGTTCGCCTCCGCCGCCGCCTTGTCGCGCGCGCGCGCCTCGTCCGCCTGCGCCAGACGCGCCTGCACCTCGCGCACGCGGTGGATGCGCGCCAGCCGCGCCTCCTTGGAGTCGGTGTCAGCCATCGCCGAACACGCCGATCAGCTCGGCCACCGCATCGGGCAGGCCGACCCGCTCGTCGGCGTCCTGGCGGATGTATTGCAGGATCGCGCCGTGGCAGGCGAGCGCGCGGTCGACGCCGGGATCCGCCCCCGCGCGATACGCTCCCATCAGCACCAGGTCGCGGTTCTCCTCGTACGTCGTCAGGTGGCGGCGCAGCACGCGCGCGGCGGCGACGTGCGCGGGCGCGGCGATGTCCGTCATCACGCGGCTGACCGACGGGCCGAGGTCGATCGCCGGATAGACGCCGCGCTCCGCCAGCTTGCGCGACAGGACGATGTGACCGTCGAGGATCGAGCGCGCCGCGTCGACGACGGGATCGTTGCCGTCGTCGCCGTCCGCCAGCACGGTGTAGATCGCGGTGATCGACCCGCCGCTGGCGACGCAGGTGCCCGCGCGCTCGATCAGGTTGGGCAGCATCGCGATCGCCGACGGCGGATAGCCGCGCGCGGACGCCGGCTCGCCCAGCGCGAGGCCGATCTCGCGCCCGGCGTGCGCGACGCGGGTGAGCGAATCGATAATGAGCAACACCTTCTTGCCCTCGTCGCGAAATCCTTCCGCGATCGCGGTCGCGCGCAACGCGCCGCGGATGCGCAGCACGGGCGAGTGGTTGGCCGGCACCGCGACCACCACCGCGCGCTCGCGCGCCGCGCCCGCCACCTTGGTCTCCAGGAAGTCCGATACTTCACGAGAACGCTCGCCGATCAGGCCGACGACGACGACGTCCGCCTCCGCCGCGCGCACCATCATGCCCAGCAGCACCGATTTCCCGACGCCCGATCCCGCCATGATGCCGACGCGCTGGCCCTGGCCGATCGTCAGCAGCCCGTTGATGGCGCGGACGCCGACGTCCATCGGTTTCAGGACGCGGCCACGGTCGAGCGGCGACTGCAGCTTGCCCGCGAGCGGCCAGGCGCGCGCGCCGCGGATCGGGCCGAGCCCGTCGATCGGTCGCCCCGCGCCGTCCACCACCCGCCCGAGCAGCGCCGCGCCGACCTCCGCCAGCCCGGGCTTGCCGATCGCGCGCACCGGCGCCTGCGGCAGCAGCGCCGCCGGACCGCCCAGGTTCATCATCAGCGTGCGGCCGTTGCGGAAGCCGATCACCTCGGCCTGCGTGTCGTCGCCGACCGAGCAGACGGTGCCGACCGGCAGCGACAGCCCGACCGCCTCCATCAGCAACCCGTCGCACGACGACAGGCGTCCGGAGATCGCCGCCCGGGGCGCGAAATCCGCTCCCGCCAGCCCGCCGAGATACTCTGCCGCGAACCGGTTCAGCATGCGCGGTCGGCCTGGCAGGAGGGCACCGCGACCCGGTCCACCGCCTGTGCGAGCTGGTCGAGCCATAGGCCCGGCCCGTCCTCGACGATCGTCGAGGCGGTCTCCAGCACGAAGCTGCCGCGCGCGACGGCGGGATCGCCGGCCGCGAAGACGCTGTCGGGCAGGCGGCTGTCGAGCAACGCGACGTCGTCCGGATGGACGCGCAGCAGCGCGGGCTCGGCACGGTCCGCCAGGTGATCGACCGCGGCGGTGACGCGCCCGGCCAGCAGGTCGGGCGATACACCCGTCTCGCCCACCACCTTGCTCACCAGCAGCAGCACCGTCTGGCGCAACTGCGCGGCGAGCGCGTCGCGATCGATCGCGCCGCCCGCCTCCAGTCGCTCGACGAGGCCGGCGAGCAGCGCGCGGTCGCGCTCCCCCGCTTCCGTCAGTGCGGATCGCGCGACGCTCAATCCCTCGGCATAGCCCGCCGCGTGCGCGTCGCCGAGGGGGTCGGCGGCGGGCGGCGGCGTGACCGGGTCGACCAGCGTCGGATCGAGCGGGTCCCATCCGGCGGTCGGGTTCGCCGAGCGGTCGGCCGGCGCGTAGTGGCGCGGCCCGGGCCGGCCGGGCGCCTGCGGCGAGAACGACGTCGGCGCCGCGGCGCGCGCGGACGGCGCCGCGATCCGCTCGCGCACGTCCACCGCCGCGAACCCTTCGCCGCCCGAAAAGGCGCGCGCGAGGACGGGCGCGGCGACCTCGTGCCGCGCGGAGAAGCCCGCGACGAAACCCGATGCTTCCGCCGGGAACTCAGACATAATCGTCGTCGCCGCCGCCCATCTGGAGCGTGCCGTCCTTGGCGAGCGCGCGGGCGACGCCGATGATCGTCTTCTGCGCGTCGAGCACGTCCGACAGCTTCATGGGCCCGCGCGCCTCCATCTCGTCGCGGATGCCGTCGGCGGCGCGCGCGGACATGCAGCCGAGGAAGCGATTGCGCGCCGCCTCGTCCACGCCCTTCAGCGCGCGGGTCAGCGCGTCGGAATCGATGTTGCGGATCAGGACGCCCAGGTTCTTGTCGTCCATCTCCAGCAGGTTGTCGAAGACGAACAGCGCCTCCTCGATCTGGCGGGCGACGTCCTTGTCGATCTTGAACAGCTTGGGCATCACGCGCTGCTCGGTCGCCTTGCGCGCGCCCGACAGGATGCGCGCCGCCTCGCGCGTGCCGCCCAGCGTGACGCCGCCGCCCGCGCGCCCGCCACTGCCGCCGCTCGCGCGGTCGGCCAGCATCTGGCGCAGCGTCTCAACGGCTTCGGGCGTGATCGGCCCCAGCCGCGCGATACGGTGCAGGATGTCGGGCTGGATCGCGTCGGGCAGCAGTTCGAGCACTTGGCTCGCGACCGACGCGTCGAGATTGGCGATCAGCACGGCGGCGATCTGCGGATGCTCCTTGTCGAGCACCGCGGCGACGTCGTGCGCGTCCATCCAGTCGAGCAGGTCGATCTGGCACGCCGCCTCGGGCGGGGTGATGCGCGCGAGCACGCTGTCCGCCTTGGCGGGGCCGAGCGCGCGGTTCATCACCGTCTCGATCTGCGGGCGGGGATCGAAGGTGATGCCGGTGCGTGCGCGGGCGCGGCCGACGAAATCGTCGAGCACGTCCTCGACTTCGCGTTCGGAGACGTCGGCGACCTTGAACATCGCGCTGCCCAATGCCCGGACCTCGTCGGGGTCGAGCTTCTGCAGCATGGCGGCGGCCTCGTCCTCGCCGACCAGCATCATCAGCACCGCGGCGCGCTCGACGCCGGTATAGGTGCGGGTGGCCTCGACGCTCACGCCTTGGCGCCTTGCGCTTCGGCGCGGATCATGTCGCGGACCGCGAGCGCCGCGCGCGCCGGATTGTCACGGGTGAAGCCGCGCACCGCGCCGACCCGCTCGTCGAAGCTGCTCGACGTCTCGATCTGCTCGAGCGTGACGGGCGGCAGGACGGCGGCAACGCCGTTCTCTCCCGCCGCCTCGCCGGCGCCGTCGGGCGTACCGATCGGGCGACCTGCCGTGGCGCCTTCCGCGGCGGCCTGCTTTTTGCCGATCGTCTTCAGCAGCGGGCGGACGCCCAGCATCAGGACCATCAGCGCGATCGCGATCGCGGTCAGGTTGCGCGTCAGCATCGGCAGCCAGCTGTTGTCGTACCAGGGGCGCTTGGCGTCGGTGACGTCGGTGCCGGCGAACTTGCGGCTGACGACGGTGACGACGTCGTTGCGGGACTGGTCGAAGCCGACCGCGCTCTTCACCAGGTCGGTGATCTGCGTCACCTCCGCCGGCGTCCGCTTGCCCTTTTCGGGATCGCGCAGCAGCACCGCGACCGACAGCCGCTTGATCCCGCCCGGCGCGGCGCGGGTCACCGACACCTCGCGGCCGAGGTCGTAGGCGCGCTGGAAACTGTCCGACTGCTTGGCCGCATCGGGCGCGGGGCCGCCGGCGACGGGCGTGCCGGGCGCCGCGCCGGTGGCGGGCGAGCCGGGCGCGGGCACCGGCGTCGGCTGCTGCACGCTGCTGGCGGCGGGCGGGGTGTTGGACAGCGCGCCGGGGATGCCGCCGGGCGCGGCGGCGTTCTTCTGGTCGCCGGTCCAGTTGCCGGTCTCGGCGCGCAGCACGCCGCTCTTGTCGTAGCTTTCGCGCGTCGACTGCTGATCGTCGAGGTTGACGTCCGCCTGAACCTGCGCGGTGAAATTTCCCGCGCCGATCAGCGGCGTGAGCAGCTGCACGACCTGTTCGCGCACCTTGTCCTCGGTGCGGCGCTGGACGTTTAGCCGCTCGTCGCCCGCATTGTCGCCCGCGCCGCCGGTCTTGGTCAGCAGCGTGCCCATCTGGTCGACGATCGTGACCGCGTCGGGCTTCATGCCGGGCACGGACGAGGCGACGAGGTTGACGATCGAGCGCACCTGCGCGTCGTCGAGGCTGCGCCCGGCGTTCAGCTTGACCATCACCGACGCCGACGGGCTGGCGCTGTCGCGCACGAATACGCTGGTCTCGGGCATCGCCAGATGGACGCGCGCGTCGGCGACCGAGTCGATCTCCTCGATCGAGCGGGCGAGCTCGGTCTCGCGCGCCTGGCGCAGGCGCTCGCCCTCGACGGCGCGCGAAACGCCCATCGGCAGCTGGTCGAGGATGGCATAGCCGCCCGGCGCCGCCTTGGGCAGGCCCTGGCCCGCCAGCAGCATCCGCGCGCGGCTGAAATCGTCCTCGCCCACCGTCAGCGCGCCGGTGCCGTCGTCGAGCCGGTTCTTGATGTTCGCCTGGTCGAGCGCGGCGACGACCGCCGACTTGTCCGCGTCGGGCAAGCCTGTGAACAGCACCTTCTGCGTCGGGCTCGACAGCGTCATCCACGCCAGCGCGGCGGCACCGATCAGCCCGATCAGCAGCGCCATCGGCAGTGACCGGCGGACCGCGGGCTGCGCGAGCACGCCCTGGATCTGGCGCAGGGGATTGGCGAACCGCTCGGGGACGAGGGTGACGATGCCCGGGGCGGGCGAGGGGATCAGAGCGCTCATGTTAGACCGGCATGCTCATGATGTCCTTGTACGCGGACAGGAGCTTGTTCCTGACCTGCAGCGTCGCCTCGAAGCCGACCGACGCCTGCTGGCGGGCCAGCATCACCTTGGCGATGTCGACCGTCTCGCCGCGTTCGTAGGACTCCGACACCTGGTTCGCCTGGACCTGGCCGGCGTTCACGTCCTTCAGCGCCTGGCTCATCGTGTCGGTGAAGCTGGTCGCGGGCGTGGCCGAGGCGGGGGCCGGGACGGCCGACGCGGCGCCGGCGGCGTTGGCGCGGCCCAGCGCCTGGTTCTGTTCCAGGATCTGCGCGCGCAGCGCCATCACCCGGTCGATGCCGCCGGCGCTGCCGATGCTGCCGACGCTCATGCCGACACCGCGTGGCTGAACGAGGCGTGGGCGAAAGCCTCACCCTGTTCTCGCGCCTTGGCGAGGCGATAGCGCAGCGTGCGCTCGGAAATGCCCAGTCGCCGCGCGGTCTCAATCCGGCTGCCCCCGCACGCGCGCAGCGTGTCGCGGATCGCGGCGAACTCGCTGATCTGCACGACCTTGCCGAGCGTCGCATCGGGGGACGCGTCGACGGACGCGCCGACGAGCGACAGGTGCGGCGCCGCCACCGGGACGGGCGCGGCCATCGGCCGGTCGAAGATCAGGTGGCTCGCGTCGATCACCTCGCCCGCGCACAGCAGCAGCGCGCGCTGGATCACGTTCTCGAGCTCGCGCACGTTGCCCGGCCAGTCGTGCGCGACGAGCGCGTCGACCGCCTCGGCGGTGGGCCACGGCACCACCCGGCGCGCGCCCGCATGGCGCATCAGCATCGTCGCGGCGAGGGCGGGGATGTCCTGCGGCCGCTCGTTCAGCGGCCGTGTCGCCAGCGGGAACACCGACAGGCGGTAGTAGAGATCCGCGCGGAAACGACCGGCCGCCACCTCGCCCTGCAGGTCGCGGTTGGCGCAGGCGATCACGCGCACGTCCACCGCCTGGGGCGTGGTCGCACCGATCGGCACCACCTCGCGCTCCTGCAACACGCGCAGCAGCTTGGCCTGGAGGTTGAGCGGCATCTCGGCGATCTCGTCGAGCAGGATCGTGCCGCCGTTCGCCGCGCGGAAGAAACCTTCGCCGCCCGACGACGCGCCGGTGAACGCGCCCTTCTGGTGGCCGAAGAGCATCGCTTCCAGCATCGATTCGGGCAGCGCGGCGCAGTTGAGCGCGATGAACGGACCGTCGCGGCGCGGCGAGTTCAGGTGGATCGTGCGCGCGATCACTTCCTTGCCGGTTCCCGTCGGGCCGTTGACGAGCACGGTGATGTCCGCCTGCGCGACCCGCTCGGCGAGCGCCAGCAGCGCCAGGCTCTCGGGATCCGCCGCGGTCGGCGCGTCGGGGCCGCCGATCGCCGCGCGGACGAACCCGTTGCCGATCGCCGCGTCGCCATGGCCGAACGCGATCCGCGCCGGGTTGCCGTCGGCGGCGGGCACCATGCGCGGCGCGGCGCCGGGCTCGATCCCGCCGACGACGACGGTGCGCGCCGGCGCGGTGATCGGCTCGCCGTCCGCCACCAGGTGCATGTCGGCACGCTCGCCCTCCGCGGCGATCGCGAAGCCCTGCGCGCGCAACGACGACACCAGCGCGTAGCGGCCGGCGAGCAGGGTACGGGAAGGAAGGATCGAACGCATGCAAGTCCCCTTGGATGGAGGAGAGATGACACCCGAGTGGTAAAACGATGGTTAAG
Organism: Janthinobacterium lividum; assembly: GCA_050955125.1. Lineage (GTDB taxonomy): Bacteria > Pseudomonadota > Alphaproteobacteria > Sphingomonadales > Sphingomonadaceae > Sphingomonas. The sequence continues at coordinate 10,366 of JBPBQW010000168.1, read as the reverse complement.
GACCCAAAATGGCCGGCAGAATATTTCCGCCCGCCCCCGCTCGCGTGCCCCCCCGTGCGTGACCCGTGCGTGACCCGTGCGTGATCCGCGCGCGCGAGGCATCCGCACCCGTGCAGCACGGCCCCGCGAGGGACGGGCGATCGCCGCCGTCCGTTCCGCCGGCCGCGCACATTTTTTCGCTTAAGCCCGCCGCCGCCCGGCCGTTACCCCATCCGGCGGCTCGGCCCTTCGCTCTGGGGGCGGCGGGGAGCCCCCGAACGACGGAGATTACTCATGACCGTGATCGCGACCAACATCTCGGCGCTGCGCGCCGCCAATGCATCCAATTCGGCGAACAACATGCTGTCGCAGGCGATGAACCGCCTGTCCACGGGCAGCCGCATCAACTCGGCGAAGGACGACGCCGCCGGCCTCGCCATCTCGTCGTCGATGACCGCGCAGATCCGCGGCATGACGCAGGGCATCCGCAACGCCAACGACGGCGCGTCGATGGCGCAGACCGCCGACGGCGCGCTCGACGAGGTCACCAACATGGTCCAGCGCGTCCGCGAGCTGGCGGTCCAGTCGGCGTCGGGCACCTACAGCGACACCGACCGTGCCGACATGCAGACCGAAGTCACCGCGCTGCAGACGCAGATCACCAGCACGCTGTCCAACACGAAGTTCAACGGCGTGACGCTGTTCGACGGGTCCGCGGGCACCGCGGGCTCGGTGACGATCCAGACCGGTTCCACCGCCACCGACACGGTGAAGCTCGACCTGACCGCCCTGACCCTGACCGGCGCGACGGGCGTCGACGTCTCGACGCAGAGCGGCGCGTCCTCGGCGCTGGCGACCCTCGATACGGCGCTGACGACGATCAACACCAAGCGCGCCGGCCTGGGTGCCGCCGAAAGCCAGCTCTCCTCGGTCGTCAACAACATGACGAGCGTCGTCACCAACCTGACGGCGGCCAAGAGCCAGATCAGCGACACCGACTTCTCCGCGGAGACGGCGAACCTCGCCAAGGCGCAGATCCTGTCGCAGGCATCCACCGCGATGCTCGCCCAGGCGAACCAGAGCCAGCAGGGCGTCCTCAAGCTTCTCCAGTAATCGGGCATCGGTCCCGGCGCCGCCCCCATCTGGGTGCCGGGGCCGATCGGACGATCGCCGGACGGGAGGACCCCGGTGGCAGCGATGCCGCCGGGGTTCTTCGTGTCTGCGACGGGCGAACCTCTCGCCCCCCGGCGCGTTTCTCCCGTCGTGGTCTCAAGATGGTCGTCGTCTCGAGACCGTCGTCGTCCCAGACCCGTCATCGTCCCAGGAGAAATTCGCCATGCCCACCGCTCTCGTCGTCGGCGCCTCGCGCGGGCTCGGCCGTGCGCTGGCGCTCGAGCTGCACGCGCGCGGCTGGCAGGTGATCGCCACGGTCCGCGACCTCGCCGCGCTGCCGGCCGCGGCGGGGCTGGACGTCCGCCTGCTCGACGTGACCGACTGGGCGGCGGTCGACGCGCTGCCGGGAGCGCTCGGCGGGGCGCCCATAGACCTGCTGTTCGTCAACGCCGGCATCGCGCCCGACCCCGCCGCGCCGATCGGCGCCGTCTATCCGGAGGTGTTCACCCAGGCGATGCTGACCAACGCCTATGCGCCGCTGCGCCTCATCGAGCGGCTGGGGCCCGTGACGCGCGCGGATGCGACGGTGGCGGTGATGTCGTCCGGCCTCGGCAGCGTCGCGGGCAACGAGACCGGCGGCTGGGAGGCGTATCGCATGACGAAGGCGGCGCTCGACATGGGGCTGAAAAGCCTGGAGGCGCGCGACACGGGCAGCCGTACCTGGCTTGCCGTCGCGCCGGGCTGGGTCCGCACCGACATGGGCGGGCCGGGCGCGACGCTGTCGGTCGAGCAGTCGATCCCGTCACTGGTCGACATGCTGGAGGCCCGGCGCGAGACCGGCGGCGTCGCGTTCGTGGACTATCGGAACGCGGTGGTCGCCTGGTAGCGGGCTTGCTCCTCCTCCCCCTGACAGGGGAGGAAGTTCGGACGCTCTACCGCCGGCCGCTTAGCGCCTTCTTCAACCGGGCATGCGCCGCGGCCTTGATCTGGCAGACGCGCGCCGAGCCGACGCCCAGCACCTGGCCGATCTCCTCGAGGTTCAGTTCCTCGACATGGTACAGCTGGATCACCAGCGCCTCGCGCTCGGGCAGGGCGGCGATCGCGGCGATCAGCGCGGTCCGCAGTTCGCCCTGCGAGAGTTGGTCGAACGCGTCGGGTTCCTCGCTCGCGAACCAGGGTAGGTCGTCGGCATAGACGTCGTCGATCGGCTCCAGCCGCACCGCCTCGGCCGTGGCATATTCCGTGCGCAGCTTCTCGACGGTCACGCCCAGCCGTTCGGCCACCGCCACCTCGTCGGGTGCGCGGCCGGTTTCGGTCGTCAGCGTCTGCGTCGCCTGCGCGAGCTGGCGGCGGCGGCGCATCGCGCCCCGCGTGGTCGTCGCCTGGCGGCGCAGCTCGTCGATCATCGCGCCGCGGATGCGGGTGACCAGATATTGGCGCCACGCGATCGCGCCGCGATCCTCGCTCGCGCCCGTGCCCGCCGCCTCGACCAGCGCGATCAGGCCGACCTGCACCAGATCCTCGACGTCGACGAGCGTGCTCATCGCGCCATGGACGTGCCAGGCGAGCCGGCGCACCAGCGGCAGATGCTGGCGCACCAGCGCTTCCGCCTCGCGCCCCGCCCTGGGCCGCGGGCTGTACGTCACCGGCGTGGCGTGGGCGAACTCCTGCGGGGAGGGCTGGACGCTCATGCGAGGGCCGGCTGACTGGCGCCGATCACGGCGACGACCTCGACCGACTTGTCCTCTGGCACTTCGAAGAAGCTCATGACGGGGGTATCCGGCAGACAGGTGCGGACCAGCTTGCGGATCGCGACGCGGATCGCGGGCTGGACGACGAGCGCGAAGGGTTTCGCTTCCGCGATCAGCGGCTGGGCGGCGTGGGTGAGCGCGTCGACGATGCGGCGCCCCAGATCGGGCTCGATCGCATGGCGGCGCGACGGATCGGAGCGCATCGCCTGGCCGAGCAGCCCCTCGAGCCCGCCCTCCAGCGTCATCACGCGCAGCGGCTCGCGCACCCCGCACAGCCGGCCGATGATGAGCGGGCCGAGGTCGGGGCGGATCGCCTCGATGATCTCGTCGGGGTCCTGCGTGCGGGTCGCGACGACGCTGATCGCGGCGGCGATGCGGCGGAACTCCTTGAGCGGCACGTTCTCCGCCAGCAGCCCGCGCAGCACCTGCGTCAGGCAGGTGAGCGACAGGGGCGCCGGGACCAGTGCGCCGGCGAGCTGCGGCGAGCGCTCCTTGAGGCCGTCGAGCAGCGACTGCACCTCGTCGGGGCCCAGCAGCTCGGCGGACTGGCTGCCCAGCGCATGGTTGAGGTGCGTCGCCATCACCGTGCCGGGATCGACGACGAGATACCCTGCGCCGGTCGCGGCATCCGCGTCGCCCGGCGCGATCCAGGTCGCGTCGAGGCCGAACGTCGGGTCCTTGGCCTTCTTGCCGCGCAACGCGCCGACCGCCTGCCCGGTGTCGAGCGCCAGCATCTCGTCGGGCGCGACCTGATCCTCGCCGACGCACACGCCGCCCACCATGATGCGGTACGAATAGGGCGCGAGGTTGATGTCGTCGCGCACCCGCACCTGCGGCACCACGAAGCCCAGATCCTTGGACAATTGGCGGCGGACCCCGGTGATGCGGCCCATCAGCGGCGCGCCGCGGCGCTCGTCGGCGAGCGGCACCAGGCCATAGCCGATGTCGAGGTTGACCTGCATCGCGTCGGTCACCTCGTCCCAGCCGATCCTGGCGGGATCGGGTGCGGCGGGGACGGGCTCGGGCGGCGGCGGGCGCTTGGCGATCGCGTTGAGCTTCCACGCCATGAAGCCGGCGCCGGCGGCGGCGGGAAGGATGACGAGGTGCGGCATGCCCGGCAGCACGCCCAGCAGCGCCAGGATCACCGCGACGGGGGTCCAGGTGCGCGCGGAGCCGAACTGCGTGCCGATCTGTCCGGCGAGGTCCTGCGTCGAGTTGACCCGCGTCACGATCGCGGCGGCGGCGATCGACAGCATCAGGCTCGGCAACTGCGCCACCAGCGCGTCGCCGATCGCGAGCAGGATGTAGGAGTGCGCGGCCTGCGCGATGGTGAGGCCGTGGCTGACCGGCCCCAGGATCAGCCCGCCGACGACGTTGGCGGCCAGGATCAGCAGCGCGGCGACCGCATCGCCCTTCACAAACTTGGACGAGCCGTCCATCGATCCGTAGAAATCGGCCTCGGTCGCGACCTCGACGCGGCGCGCCTTCGCCTCGTCGGGGGTGATGAGCCCGGCGTTGAGGTCGGCGTCGATCGCCATCTGCTTGCCGGGCAGCGCGTCGAGCGTGAAGCGCGCGGAAACCTCGGACACGCGGCCCGCGCCCTTGGTGACGACGATCAGGTTGATTATCATCAGGATCGCGAAGACGAAGATGCCGACGACGTAATCGCCGCCGATCAGGAAACTGCCGAACGCCTGGATGACGTGGCCGGCGGCGGCCTCGCCCGTATGGCCGTGCACCAGCACGATGCGCGTCGACGCGACATTGAGCGCGAGGCGGAACAGCGTCGCGAACAACAGAACGGTCGGAAAAGCGGAAAAGTCGAGCGGTTTCTGCGCGTTGAGGCTCACCATCAGCACCGCGAGGCTCACGGTGATGTTCATGACGAAGAACACGTCGAGCAGCGCCGCCGGGATCGGCACGACCATCAGCGCGACGAGCAGCAGGATGCCCGCGGGCAGCGCTGCGCTGCGGAAGGGGATCTTGCCCAAGGCTCAGCCCCCCATCTTCGCGAGCATCAGATACGCCAGCCGCGCGGTGTCGGGCGTCGGGCGCAGCAGGCTGCCGGCATTGCTGGCGCCCCCCTTCCACGTTTCGGTCTTCAACTGCCCGATAGTCGACTGCGCCCAGGCGACCGCCTCGTCCGCGCTCTCGCCGGTGCCGGCGACGACCGTCGACCCGTCGGCGAGCGCCGCCTCGATGCTGGTGCCCACCGGCAGCGTGCCGCTGGCGGCGGCGCCGAGCTTGTCGGAGAACCGCTGATAGATGTCGGACACCGATCGCGCCGAGCCGTCGCCGGCGTAGAAGACGTTGCGGTTGGCGTGGGCGGCGGCGGGGAACAGCGCCGCGCCGCTCGCCTGCGGGTTGGCGGCCATCGTCGACAGGAACTGGCGCGCGCCGGCCAGCCCCATGAAATGCGCCATGTAGAGATCGGTGCCGGTCGCCGCGCGGCCGAGCCTCGCCTCCAGCGCGCCCTTGTTGTCGGACGCGGAGGCGGCGGCCATCAGGCTGGCGGTCTTGGGATCGTTGCGCAGCGCGAGGATCGCGGCCTTGGTGCCTGCGTCGCCCACCGACAGGTGCCCGTTCCCGCTCTGGCCGATCGCGTCGGCGGCCCAGCCCAGGCCGTGTTCCGCGCCGTGCTTCTTGACGACGGACAGCCAGCTCTGGTCGATGAACTGATAAAGGCCCGACGCGGACGAGGTGCCGGCGTGCGCGGTCGCGTTCAGTCCGCTTTCCAGCTTCGCCTGGCCGAGCAGATACGAGAAGTCGACGCCCGTCGTGCGCGCCGCGGTCGCGATCGCCGACTGGATCCCGCTGCTTGCGGATGCAAGAACCGAATTGACGCCCACGAAACCCCTGCCGGCCATGAGCCACCGATGGGCGGCTCCGTCAGAAGCTCATCAGCAAGGGCCGTGCCAGAAGGCCGGCGCAATCAGGCGTAGGCTGCGATCGTGCCGCGGCGGTAGGCGTTGCCGCCGTCGCCGGTCAGGACTTGCAGGCGGCGGCGGACATTTGCCGCCATCAGGTTGACGTAGATGCGGCACGTCTCGTTCAGCCGGTCCGCCTCCGCCGCCAGCTCGCGCAGCTCGGGCCCCGCGGGGCCGTCGCCCAGGGTGCGGACCTCCTCGATCGCCGACAATTTGGCGGCCGTCGCGTGCTCCAGTGCCGCGATGTCGTTGGTCTTCAGCGCGGCGATCTCGCCGTGAAGCGATTCGATCACGCGGATCAGCGAGTCACGCCTCGTCATGCGACATCCATTGATAGCGGAACGACAGCATCTGGTCGGCGATCGTCGCGGGCAGGATCGGGAAGGTGCCGTTGGCGAGCGCCGCCTTGATCCGGTCCACTCGGTCGGTGTCGACCGGCGCGTTGGCGGCGACCGCTTTGGCCAGCGCCGCAAGCTGCGTCGCGGATGACGCCGCGCGGGCCGGCACCGGCGCCGGTGCCGCGGCCGGCGTCGCTACCGATGCGGTGCCCGCGACCGGAGCGGGGCGCGCCACGGCGGCTCTCCCGCCCGTTGAACTGACTGCATCCACCATGCCCGCACCCTGTGCCTGACCTCGTCGGGTGGTGAAACGGCCGGATCGCACAGCAGTTTAGTAATTTTTGCGAGGACGCGTCCAAGGGTCACCAGCCGGGCAGGGTGGCACGGCCGCCTTCGACCGCCACCGCCTGAACTGGACCCTTCGCATCGTCGACCTTGAGGAGGAACCGCGCGCCGGCCGCCGCGTCGCCCATCGCGATACCCTCGCGGGTGATGGAGAAGCCGTCGATGCCCGCTTCCACCAGCACCGGGTCGCCGCGGCGGATCACCGGCGGCGCCTTCGCCGTCATCGCGGGCACCAGGCCGGGAGCGATGGGAAGCGGCGCCGCGTGGAGGACGGGCACGAACACGCGCCAGTCGGGTCCCGAGCAGGAGACGACCACCGCATCGTGGCTGTCGTTGCGCCACGCCATCGCGACGGTCGAACAGGCGGCGAGCTTCAGCCGCGGATCGACCGGAGTGCGCGCGCCGCCGTCGGCGCCGACGGGCCGACCGGTGAACGAGGCGACCGCCCGGTCGAGCGCCGCGGTGCTCTGGAACCCGGCGGCCTGCGCGGGCGCGGCGGCGAGGAGGACGAGGGACGCGAGGGGCGCAAGATGGGGGGCGATCTTCATGGCTGGGTTCCGGTGAAGCCGACCGTCACCGTCGCCGCACGGCGGCCGGGCGTGGTGGCGGTAGCGATGGCGAGGCGGGGGGAGACGAAGCGGGAGGAGGCGCGCGGGCTCGGCATGCGGATCGCCTGGTCGGGCGAGTGGCTCAGCGCGGGGGCGAGGACCGCGGCCAGCGCGCGTGCGCGGTCGGCGGCGAGGATCGTCGCGCTGCCAGTGGCGGGATCGACGTCGGCGACGCTGCCGTCGGTGCTGCCGGTGATGGTGAGGGTGGTCCGCGGGTCGCGTGCCACGTCGCGCGCCCAGTCGATCACCGCCCGCGGCGATCCCGACGACGCGGCGCTGGCCGGAGCGAACCCACCCAGCGCGGCGGCGGCGACCGGCATGGGTCGGCGGACGGGCGCGGGCGCATCGGCCGGACTGCCGAACCCCTCGCGCATCGCGCCGGCGAGCGCGCGTCCGTCGGGCCCGCGCGCCTGCATCAGCACGAAGAAGCCGACCAGCAACAAGGCGAGGTCCGCCAGCGTCACGAGCCAGGTCGGCCGTGCGGCGGCGCGATCGGGGAAGTGGAAGCTCATGCCGCCAGCGCCCGGCCGGGCACCGCGACTCGGGGCGCCTCGCGCCGCGCGAGCGCCAGCAGGGGAGCGGCCAGCCGCGTCCGCTCGAACGCCTCGGCGCGGGCGCGGGCGCGCAGTCGGGCGGCGATCGGCGCGGCGACGAGGTTGGACAGAATGGCGCCGTACAGCGTCGCCAGCAGCGCGACCGCCATCGCCGCACCGATCGCATGCGGGTCGCTCATCTGCGCGAACATGCGGACGAGGCCGACGAGCGTGCCGACCATGCCCAGCGCCGGCGCCGCCTCGGCCGCGCCGGCCCACATCTCGGCGGCGGCGCAGTGGCGCTCGACGCGCGCCTGGCGACGCTGTTCCAGCCGCTCCGCCACCGCGTCGGGCGCGAGGCCGTCGACGATGTCGGTGACGGCGGCGGCGAGATCGGGGTCGGCGGGCACGGTGCGGTCGAGCGCCATCACGCCGTGGCGTTGCGCGATGCGGGACAGGGCGGCGACTTGGTCGATCAGCGGCTGCGCCCCGAACGGCGCGCGCGGCAGGGTGGCGCAGGCACGCACGCCGCGCGCCACGTCGGCGAACGGCGTACGCAGCAGCGTCGCCAGGATCGTGCCGCCGATCACCAGCGCGAGGGCCACGGGGTCGAGGAAGGAAGCGGGCATCATCGTCGTCGGCTGTGCAAGCGGCGGGCCAGTTGCCGACCGGTGCTCGCGAGCGGCGACGATGGCCAGGTGGGCGGCAGGCTTGCCGGACGGGCGGCAACCGCTTGCCGCCCCACTTGCCGGATCGCCGCGCCGCGCCGCCACGGCCCCTTGCCGCAGCGATTGGCACGCGGGTTGCTAGGATCGGGACGGATCAACATCCAAGGACCCAGTCTCCGGTGGCACAGGACAGCCTGTTCGGCATTCACGCAGCAGCTTTGGAAGTGCGCTCGCAGCGCATGGGACTGCTCGCGTCGAATATCGCCAACGCCTCGACCCCCGGGTTCAAGGCGAAGGACCTCGATTTCCAGTCGGCGTTGTCGGCGCTCGAGCAGACGAGCGACACCGGCGGCACCACCGATGGCGCGATCCAGTCGGCGACCAAATACCGCCTGCCGACCGGGCCCAGCCTCGACGGCAACACGGTGGAGCTCAACAGCGAGCAGACCGCCTTCGCCGAGAACGCCGTCCAGTATCAGACGACGCTGTCGTTCCTGAACGGTCGCATCGGCCAGATCACCCGCGCGCTGAAGGGGGAATAGCATGGCCGACACGCCGCTCAGCATCTTCCAGGTTTCGGGCCGCGCGATGAGCGCGCAGCTGACCCGCATGAACACCACCGCGTCCAACCTCGCCAACGCCGGCCAGGTCTCGGGTTCGGAGGCCACCGCCTACCATTCGATGAAGCCGGTGTTCCGCACCAGCTTCGACAAGGCGAGCGGCATGTCGACGGTCGACGTCGAGAACGTCGTCTCGACGCAGGAGGCCGCCACCAAGCGCTACGATCCCGCTAACCCGGTCGCCGACAAGGACGGCAATGTCTACGAGGCCGCCGTCGACGAGACGCGCGAGCTGGTCGACATGATGGAGACCGCGCGCGGCTACCAGAACAACGTCGAGGTGATGAACACGGCGAAGTCGCTGATCCTCGACACCCTCAAGATGGGCCGCTGACCATGACCACGACCTCCTCCACGTCCACCAACTTCGACTCGACGCTCGCCAACCTGGGCATCGCGCGGTCGGGCGCCGCCGCGACACCCACGCCGGGCAGCACCTCGGCGACCGGCAGCACGACGCTCGGCCAGTCGGATTTCCTCAAGCTGATGACCGCGCAGCTGCAGAACCAGGATCCGTTCAGCCCGGTCGACAACACGCAGATGGTCGCCCAGATGGCGCAGTTCTCGTCCGTCGCCGGCATCAGCCAGATGAACACGACGCTGACCGGCATCGCCGGCAAGCTGGGCGCGACCAGCACGTCGGATGCACTCGGCTACGTCGGCAAGTCGGTGCTGACGCAGGGGTCCACCGCCTATGCGCGCACCTCGGGCGGGATCGCGGGCGCCGTCGAGCTCGACGCCGCCGCGAGCGACGTCACCGTCACGATCAACGACGCCAGCGGCGCCACGCTCAAGACGCTGTCGCTGGGCGCGCAGAAGGCGGGCACCGCCACCTACGACTGGGACGGCACGACCAACGCCGGCGCCGCCGCGGGCGACGGGCCCTTCACCGTGTCGGTCGCCGCGCAGGACGGCGGCACGGCCGTCACCAGCCGGGGGCTCGTCTGGGCGCCCGTGCAGTCGGTGTCGCTGCCCACCGGCGGCACGCCCAGCCTCAACGTGACCGGCCTCGGCCCGGTCGATGTCTCCGCCGTCCGCCAGGTCGGCTGATCCTCTCCCCAAGAACACATCCGTCGCAGGAGCAACGCACATGACCTTCTATACCTCGCTGAGCGGCCTCCAGGCGTCGCAGACCGACATGTCGGTCATCAGCCACAACCTCGCCAACGTCTCCACCAGCGGCTTCAAGAAGAGCCGGTCGGAGTTCGCGGACGTCATCGCCTCCAACCTCGCGTCCGATCCGCTCAAGATCGTCGGCTCGGGCACGGTGGTGAAGGGCAACGTCCAGCAGTTCACCGAGGGCAATCTGACGACCACGGGATCGGCGCTCGACCTCACCATCTCGGGCGACGGCTTCTTCGCGGTCAAGACCAACGGCAACACGCCGTCGACCGACTACACCCGCAACGGCGCGTTCCTGGTCGACACCAACCGCCACGTCGTCGACGCGCAGGGTAGCTCGCTACAGGTCTATCCGGTGGACT
>JBPBQW010000167.1:0-23745 GCA_050955125.1 Janthinobacterium lividum | reverse complement strand
AGCGCCTGCGCCCCGAGGACGTCGCGCGGTTCGCCGCGGCGCTGCCCGGCCTGCGGACGCGACTGGAGCGGCGCGGGGTGCGGCTGTGCGCCGACCTGCGCTACGTCGACCGGCTCGCCGCCAGCGCCGCGGGCCGTGCGGTGCCCGCCGACGCGTGCCGGCTGGGCGAGGACTTCCTGTTCGTCGACGAGCACGGCCTGGTCGCGCCGTGCAGCTTCAGCACCGCCGACTACGGCGTACCGATCGCGGACTTGCGCACCGTCGCCGATCTACGCGCGCTGCCGGCGCGCTTCGCCCGCGCTCACGCCGCCGCACGCTGCCAGACTTGCGACGATTGCCCGTCCACTCACGTCTTCGCGAAGTTCGCGGCGTGACGGGCGTCGCAGGACCCTCGCTGGAGCGGTTGACGCGGCGGCTGGCGGAGACGCCCGCGGAGTTCCTCGCCGAGCCGCGCATCGGCGACACCGGCACGCTCGCGGTGGCGGCGCTGGTGGGCGACCTGCTCGCGCAGGTCGGCGGACGGCCCGACCTGCCGACGCTGAACCGCTTCGTCGCGCGCGACGCCCGCGCGGACCGCAACCGGCTGGCGGTGACGGCAATCATCGTCTGGCTGCTGGCGGACGAGTGGTTCGCGCATGGCACCCTGTCGCGCGACGCGGTGCTGCGGCTGATCGGCGACGGGGCGGCGACGCTGGCGGCGACGTCGCCCGCGCACGCCTTCGCCGCCGACGGCGAGCGGCGCGAGGAGCTGGCGCGGACCGCTCTCGCCACCCTCGGCCTCCTGCCCGAGGGCGAGACGGCGGCGCAGGCGGCCGATCGGCTTTCGGCGGTCAGCGCGGCCGAGCGGCAGCGCCTGCTCGCCGCCAGCCGAGCGGCGGAGGAGCGCGCGCGAACGGTTCGCGAGGCTCTGATCCGGAAAGCGGCGGAGGAGTCGGCGGACAAGTGGACGCGCGAATAGACGATCCCGCCGACGCGGACCGCCACCCGACGCTGACGGAGGCGGGCCGCGTCATGCTGCGCCGGCTGGCGGAGCACGAGGCCGCGCCGATCTACCGCAACCACAGCGGCAGCCGCCTGACCGCGGACGATCTGGCGGACGTCGCCCGGTTCGAGCGCGAGACGCTGGCGGCGGGCGTCGACTGGCGGCCGGGACGCGTGCCCGGCTGGGTGGCGCCGCTGATCGCCCGAGCCCATGCCGAGGTGCCGCACTATCGTGCGCTCGGCTCCGCGCCCGCGCGCCTCGCCGACGTGGCGCCGGTTTCGCGCGCCGATCTCGCCGCCGACATCGCGGCATTCGTGCCCGATGACGTGCCCACGGAGCGCTTCGTCAACTATCGGACGACTGGCACCACGGGGCATCCGCTGCTGGTCGCCTCGCACCCGGTCGTCGCGGCGCGCTACCTCGCCTTCCACAAGCGCGCCCTGGCTCGCGTCGGGGTCGTGTTGCGGGCGGGGGCGAGCGAGGTCGGCGTGGTGCTGCTCGGCTACCAGCGCCGCTGCTTCACCTACGTCTCGGTGACGCCGTCGATGGGCGAGTCCGGCCTCGCCAAGATCAACCTCCATCCCGCCGACTGGAACGATCCCGCCGACCGCGCGCGCTACCTCGACGCGCTGGCGCCCGAGATCGTCGCGGGCGACCCGATCTCGTTCGCGGCGCTGCTCGACCTGCCGGTCGCGATTCGGCCGCGGGCGCTGCTGTCGGTGTCGATGATGCTGACGGCGGGTCTGCGCGAGCAGCTGGAGGCGCGGTTCGGCTGCCCGGTGCTCGACCTCTACTCGATGAACGAGGTCGGGCCGATCGGGGTGGCGGACGCCGGGGCGGGCGGCCACGTGCTCCTCCAGCCGCGGCTCTACGTCGAGATCGTCGGGCCGGAGGGGCGCACGCTGACGCCGGGGACGCGCGGCGAGGTGTGCGTCACGGGCGGGTTCAACTTCTGCCTGCCGCTGCTGCGCTACCGGACCGGCGATCACGCGTCGCTGGGCTGCGTGGCGGGCGAACCGGTCCTCGTGGGCCTGTCCGGCCGTCGCCCGGTGCGCTTCCGCACGATCGCGGGCGACTGGGTTAACAACATCGACGTCAGCCACGCGCTCCAGCCGCTCGCGACCGCGCAGTTCGCGCTGCATCAGGACGCGTTTGGCGCGGTGACGCTGCGCCTTTCCTCCCACGCGCTCTACCTGGCGGACGAGGCAGTGCGGCTGCTCAGCGCGCTGTTCGGCGATCTGCCCGTCTCGGTTGCGGCAATCGCGCAGGAGGACAAGGTGCTGCAATACACGTCGGACCTGCCCGGCGCGTTGCAGTGATCATGGCTGCGCGGGAACTCACTTCCGGAATTGATGACGTGGACGGCTCTCCAACCCTCCCGCAGGATGAGCTGCGGAGAGCCGGAAGGAGAACCACGATGGGAAGCGTCACGACGATAGGTCTCGATCTCGCGAAGAACGTGTTTCAGGTGCACGGTCTTGATGCCGAGGGCACCGCAGTGATCCGACAGCGGCTGACCCGCGGGCGCATGCTGACGTTCTTCGCCAAGCTGCCGCCATGTCTGGTCGGCATCGAGGCCTGCGCAACATCGCACTACTGGGCACGCGAGCTGGTCGCGCTGGGGCATGACGTGAAGCTCATGCCGGCGCAGTACGTGAAGCCGTACGTCAAGCGGGGCAAGAACGACGCGGCCGATGCGGAGGCGATCTGCGAGGCCGTGACCCGGCCGACCATGCGCTTCGTCGGCATCAAGTCGCCAGAGCAGCAGAGCGCGATGATGCTGCACCGTGTCCGCCTGATCCTCAACCGTCAGCGGACGCAGCTGTCGAACGCTATGCGGGCGCACCTGGCCGAGTTCGGGATTGCGGCACCGATCGGCAGGAACGGCATCGACCAGCTCCTCGACGTGATCGCCGATCCGACCGACGAGCGAGTGCCGGCCGATGCGCGGTTCTGCCTGGAGATGCTCGCGGCTCAGCTGCGTATCGTGAAGGAGCAAATCCTGGAGAACGACCGTCGCATCCTGGCGAGCGCGCGCGAGACCGAGCTTGGCCGCCGGCTGATGGAAATACCCGGCGTCGGGCCGCTGCTCGCCAGCGCCATCGTCGCCACCGTGCCTGACCCGGCCATCTTCCGCTCAGGCCGCAACCTCGCCGCGTGGATCGGCCTGGTGCCGCGGCAGAACTCGAGCGGTGGCAAGGAGCGGCTCGGCGGCATCACCAAGGCCGGGCACCCAGTACCTCCGCCAGATGCTCATCGTCGGCGCGATGGCGGTGGTGCGCTATGCCGAACGCAACGGCGCCAAGCGGCCTTGGCTTGTCCAGCTGCTCGCTCGGCGCAAGACCAAGGTCGCCGCGGTCGCGCTCGCCAACAAGAACGCCCGCATGATCTGGGCGATGATGGCCAGCGGTGAACGCTATCGCGAGCCGCAGGTCGCGTAATTAGGATACGGAGCGGGCAGCCGCGCCGAACGAGGTTGGAAAGGGCGAACAGGAGCTAATGCAACAAGCCGGTTGAACCGCCGGATCGGGAAATCCACAAAGACCCAAGCACCTCGAGTGCGCGGAATTGATCGGGACCCGAGACGCGCGAATGGCATTACGGCCAGCGGCACCATGTGCCGCACCAACAGGTCGGACACATGGCCGCACCAACCAGCAACGCAGATGCCTCTGAACAACCTTGCCAACGGAGAGCCGTCCACACATGGTTCTCGAGCAGCTTAGGTCCGTTGAAGTCCAACCGCGTGAACCTGCTGCCCGCGACATCGAATTCTACGCCGAAGAAGTCGGCGCCACCGTCACACACGACGATGGCCCGTGTGCGCCAGACGTCGTCACCGCCGGGTGGTTTCGGGAAGAAGTTGCCGTATAGGTATCGCCGGCCCGCGCGCACGATGCCGACACATTGCCGCCGCTAGCGGGCAAGGTCAAGGCGGGAGCCGGCCGGCCGCGGGCGAGCTTGGATCGCAGCGCCGCCGGCAGGATCGACTCCACCGCGGCGATCTGCCGCGGCAGGGGCTGCCAGACGCCTTGCACGGCCGTTGGGGCACCGCGCGAGCATTGCGCGAGAAGCGCGCCCGCCTGCGACGGCGGCAGGATCGCGAAGTCCGTCAGGCCGGGCGGCATTGCAGCCAGCATCACTGCCGGCAACGCAGCAAGGATGGTGCGAGCCGAACGTTGCCGGCGATCGCGGCGCACCGGATCACCGGCCGGCTCGGTATCCTGCCGCCGCCGGTGGCCGATACGTCCGGTAGCTGCGACGAAGAGCCGGACGAGCGGGCGTGTCACTGATGCCGCCGCAGCGCGTCCAGCGAGCGGCGCAGGTTCGCGCGTGCCGCCGCCTCGAACCGACGTCGGCCCCAGGCCGACAGGAACAGCGGGTCGCGGGCGAGGAACCGCTCCAGGATCGCCATGCGGCCGGCGCGGAATGCCGGCTCGGCGACGTGCGCGTACTCGGCGCGCACACCCGCTTCGTAGCAGTCGAACGTCGCCTCGGGCGCGCCGAGGATCGACAGGTCCATGTCGAGGAAGCGGGCGGTGTCCGCCGCCTCGTCCGCGTCCAGGCCGGGCGGGATCGCGTGCGCTGCGGTGGCCTCGATCAGCCGGACCGTGCGCGCGAGCGTGGCGGGTGGAAGGAGGCCGCCCAGCAGTTCCGCCGCGAGCGCCGCGCTGCGCGCCTCGTTGTCGTCGGCGTGCGCGTCGTACACCGCGTCGTGGAGCAGGATCGCCGCGCGGACCGCCAGCGGATCGTGCAGCTCGCCGCGTACCTCATGCGACAGGGCGAGTAGGGCCTCGATGTGGCTCCAGCCGTGATAGGCGCGTGTGGGGCCCGCGTGCAGCGCGCGGATGTGGGCGAGCAGCGGGCCGCCTATCGGATCGGGGCCGATCGGATCGCCGTCAGTTAGCGCCGCCTCCGAACAGTACGTCCTGTCGCCGCCGCAGCGTGTCGGCGAGCGCGGCGACGCCCGCCTCCAGCTCGGGCAACTGCGCCAGCGCCGCATCGCCGGTCGCGTCAGTGAGCATCGTGCGCAGCAGCTCGGCCCGGCCGATCAGCAGCTTGTCGAACTCGCCCAGCGCCTCCAGCGTCCTGCCTTCCGACCGGTAGCGCTGCGTCATGCGGTCGTTCTCGGGCACGGATTGGTGGCGCACCTGTCCCTCCACCGCCCCGATCGCGCGCGACAACCGCTCCAGCGCCTGCGCACCCGCGACCGCCTGCGGATCGGGGAAGGGCTGCGCGCGGGTCGGCGGGGGCAGGCGGGCGCGGCGGTAGTCCGACTCGGCCGCCTCCACCGATGCACGTGCCTGCCCCAGCAGCCCGCACGCGTAGGAGCGGATCAGCTGGTCGTCGGCGCGGAGTTGGTTCTCCTCGCGGTAGAAATTGTAGCCCCAACCGTGGAAGAGGTTGACCGCGACCTCGCCCAGCGGCCCGACGTCGTAGAAGCGGCTCATGCGCGTCGGCCCTACTTGCCGACCCCGACCCCGACCTCGTCCGTCACCGGGAAGAAGCCCTGCGCCTGACCGATCTGGAAGGGCACGCCTGCCGCGGCGTTGGGCGCGGAGACCAGCCCCTTGTCCGCCATCCGCAGCGCCAGATAGTAGCGCACCGCCTCGATCGGCGAGAGCCCGATCGCCTGCAGCGAGATCAGCTCGCGCATCCGCTCGTCGCGCGGCATGATGAGCACCTTGAGATCGTTGAGCACGATGCCGTAGACCTTGAGGAAATCGGTCAGGTGCGTCTTCACCAGCTCGCGGATGTCGCCGATCCGCTCGTTGATGTTCTCCATCTTGGTGACCTGGAGCACTTGGTTGATCGCCTGCTCGATCGCGGGGCCGGCATAGTCGGCCACCTCCTGCGTATCGATGGTCGCGCCCGCGAACGGCATGTGGGTGATGAGGTCGAGCGCGCCCTCCTTGCTGTCGACGTGGATGTAGTAGTCCGCGACGTACGCCATCTCCGCCATCTCGGCCGAGGTCGCGACGCCTTGGTTGCGCACCAGCAGCTTGGAGCGGTTGATGTAGATGACCTCGTACACCCAAGGGGACGAGCCGCCGAAGAAGCCCTGCGCGATCGAACCCATGATCGGCTTGTCGGGCGTCTCCAGCGCGTACTGTCCCGTCTCGTAGACGTTGAGCACCGCGCCCCGCGATTTCAGGATGCCAAAATGGTTGCTCTCGACGGTGAGCAGCGACCCCGAGACGATGCTCTCGTCCGCTATCTTGATCGCGAGCGTTCGCGTGCCGAGCGCGTCGGTGCCGTCGCGCTGGAGCGACGTGATGACCTGCCGGGTGATTGCCATGTGGAGTGCCTCGCTGCTGGGTGAAAAAGGGACGAAGCCGCTATTTGCGGCCGGAGAGCATCGCGGTCATGCGGTCGGTAGCGCTCAGGCCGGCGCCGTCCATCGCGTCGACGAGCGCCTTCGCCTGCGCGAGGCCGAGCCCGGTCTGCTTGCGGATCGCGGCGATCTTCTCGATCTTGCCGAGCCCGGCGAGGCTCGCCCAGTCGATCGACACCTCCGTCGCCCGTCCGGGCTGAGCGGCCTGAGTCATCTGGGCGAAGGCGCTCGGATCGGCGGCCATCCACTCGACGAGGTCCTTGGCGTCCTTCAATCCCAGGCCGGTCCGTTCGCGCACTGCTTTGATGCGCTCGATCGTGCCCATCGAAGCGAGCCCGGGTATGTCGTTCACCGCCGCCTGTTGCGGTGGCGGGGCGAAGCCCATCGCGGCACCGTCGACGATGACGGTCTTGGGTTCATTCGGGTCGTAGCGCACCGGCACCTCGGCACCGGCATGGCAGATGCGCGCTGCCTTTTCGGGCGTGCTGACGGTAGTGACGATCTCGGCCCGGTACGGGAAGCCGCTGCGCGGCGTCACCTCCAGGTCGAGCCGCCATGAACTCGCGCCGGCGCCCGCCCCGGCTGCCGACGGCGGCGGTATCGACTCGGCGTTCCGAACGACGGCCTTGCCCTGCTCGCCGTGTGCCAGCAGCATCGGCTGGAGCACCAGCGGGTCGAGCCGGTTGGCGGTCGTGGGCGGTGCGAGGTCGGGCACCAGCGCGGCGATCGCGAGATCGTTCGGGTCGAGCCGGACGTAGACCCTGTCGCCACGCCCCACCTCGGCATTTGCCGGCAGGTCGGCGGTCACGCGTCGCTTGGGCGAGCCGATCGCGTCGAGCTCGATCGTGGCCACCCGCGAGCCGGTCAGCGACGAGACCGACAGCACCTCGCCCAAGCCGAGGTTCGCGCGATCGATGCCGGCGACCGGGTCCGCGGCATATGAGCCGACATCGGTGGTGACGCTGGTCCGGACCGATAGGTTGCCGGTCGGCAGGCCCTGCGCCGCCAGCGCCTTCTGCACGGCATCCGCTATGTTCTGGCCGAGGTCGGCGCCCCCCGCAACCGGACCGGGTCCCGACTGCATCGACCGGGCGACCTGGGCACCAAGGGACTCCATCATCCGCTTGCGGCGGCCGGCCGCGTTCCGACCGAAGAGGAAGATCGCGACCAGCACGAGGATGACGATCAAAGGAGCCGACATCGTTTCCTCCGCTTCGCGCCCGCGCGCCGCTCTGGAGGACGCAACCTAGACCGACAATCGCGCCTCCGCTACGGAAAGCTCGCGAGCGGGACGCGCGGCATCAGCGCGCCGGCCGCCAAGCCGCGAACGGCGTCACCCGCCCGGTGCGATCCCGAAGCACCCGCGGCGGTCCGTCGCGCACGAGCGCGTCGGCATCGGGCGCGGTGCTCGGGTTCATCGACCATGATTCGAGCCGCTCGTTGTCGAACACGAAGCCGCCGGCCGCGTCGTCGAGGCGGAACGTGACGTAGTCGGTCCAGTGCTGGCCGCAGGCGACCCCGTTCTGGACGGTGAAGTAGCGGCCCTTGGTCGCGATCGTCGCGTCGCCGTCCAGGAACGGGTCGCACTGGCCGCCCTCGTCCGCCTTCATCACGATCCGGTCGTTGCGCCCGGCCAGGACGTATCGGTCCCGCTTGCGTTCGAAGATGAGGAGCGGCCGGGCGGGCGCGGCACGCGCGCGGCCGTCACCCTCGTTTCGCCATGCAAGCGCGACGATCTCGAAAACGCGTCTCGGCTGTCCCGCCACGACCTCGGCTCGCGCCAGGACGCCGTAGCCCTGCGGCACCTGCCGCGCGATCCCGATGGGAACCGACGGCGCCGCCGCCCCGGCCGCAGCCGGCGCCATGGTCAGGAGCAGCGCCGTCTTCATCATCATTGAGGCCTCGAACCGTTTCGGAGGAACACGACGTAGCCGCGGAACCTGGGATTGGCCGCGAGGTCGTCCGGTGCCCGCCATTCCCCTCCCTGCAGCAGCCCGATGCGGAACGGCACCTTCAGGCGGCCGAGCCGGGCGAGGTAGCCCGCATAGCCGGGGATGACGCGCCGTCCCTGGTAGATCTGCAGCACGATCTCGTCGACGGTGCCCGCCAGCGCGTCGAGGCCCGCGGGGTCGCCGTTCGCGCTCCAGTCGAGCAGGCCGGTCGTCCCGAGCCGGCAGTCCCGTGGCAGGCGGCGTCTCAGGTCCGCGAGGAACGCCGCGTACTCGCCGAGGTAACGGGTGCGCGCGTCGAAGTCGATCTGGAGGCCGGCGACGCGGCCGGCCGCGCGCCAGCGGGCCAGTTCGGCCAGCACCTGCCGGTAGACCAGCGGCGGCCAGCGCAGCGTGCCGACGCGCACCACCATCCACAGCTCGGGCCCGGCGAGGTGCGGCACCGCCGCACGCTGCGCGGCGAGGCGGACGTCGGGGCCGGCGTCTACCTGCCCTTCCAGCAGGTAGACCCGTTGGGCGGCGCGCAGCACCGGCTGCGGCCGCACGCCCGCCCATAGCCAGAACGCGTCGTAGCGCGCGGCGTCCACCGGCGCCCCCGCCGGCGGCGCGCTCGCGAGCAGCAGCGCGGACAGCGCCGCGGCGCGGCTCACCGTCTACCAGTAATAGCGCAGCTCCCGTGCCCAGTGCGAGGAGGGGTAGTCGTGGCGGAGCCGCTCGAACCACGCCTTGCGTACGGCGGGCGCGACGCCCTCGCCGCCGCACCCGTTCGCCAGCGATGGCGCGTAGCACTCGACCGCGCGGAACAGCGCGTAGGCGCGGTCCGCCGGCGGCGTGCCCGGCGCCGCGATCAGCGACCGGTAGGTGTCGAGGCGGGAGAAGGGGCGGCCGGGGAACTGCGCGCGCGTGCCGCCGAGCTCGTCGGGCGGCGGCTGGGTGTCGAGGAAGAAGCCGTCGAGGCCGCCCAGCCGCACGAACTCGGCGACGCACAGCCGCGCGGCGGGATCGCCCGCGTCGGCGACGAGCCGCGCCGCGCTCGCGCGCAGCGCGGGGCAGGGGTAGTCGCCGGCGGTCGCGCCGCGGGTGAAGATGCCGGTCGAGGGATCGTTGGCGCCGACGAAATTGTAGACGTCGGGCGTGGCGGGCGCCCCCGCGGGCACGCGCGCCACGTCGGCCACGAAGTCGCGATACGCGCCGCGCGTCACCTCCTTGTACAGCAGCGTGAACAGCGCCACCGCGCGCTCGTGTGCGCCGGCGGCCGCGCCCAGGTCCGTCGCGCCGCTCTGCCGGCGCAGCAGCGGCATCCCCGCCACGTCGGTCAGCAGGATGTCGCGGATCGTCGCGTCGCGGACCGGCGAGCCGGGCGCGAACACGCGGTCGAGTCCGGCCGTGCGCTCGTCGTGGAGCGCCAGCGCCAGCTCCACCGCGGTGCGCTGCGACGGCGCGGCGCCGGCCACCAGGTCGAGCCAGAAGCCGCGCGCGTTGCGGTCGCCGACCGCGTCGAGCGCCATGCCGCGCAGCATCTGGCGGCTGAACTGGACCGCGTCGAAGCCGGGCCGGCGCGCGGCATCCGGGATCAGGCGAAGCACGTCGGCTGGACGCCCGGCGACGTAGAAGGCATGGGCTGCTGCCAAGAAGTCGAACAGCGCGGGATCGCCGGCGAACCGCGCCCGCTGCGCGTCGAGGTCGGATCGGGCGATCGCCGCCTTGCCCGCCCCTCCGCCGGCCGCCCCGGCCTTGTCGTCGCCGCGCATCGCCTGGAGGTCCAGCACCGCGAGCAGCGTCGGGTCCGCCGTGTCGGCAGACGTCAGCGTCGGCAGCAGCTTGGTGTCGATCTCCTCGGCGAGCGCCGCGTCGTCGAGGCCGCGCGGCGCGGGCGGCTGCGCGAGCAGCGCGGCGTACTCGGCCGCCAGCTTGCCCGTGTCGCCCGCCAGCCAATAGATCCGGCGCCGCAGCCCGCGCGCGGACGCGGCGTAGCGACCCGCCGGGTAGGCGCGCAGGTAAGCGGTCAGCCCCGCCCCGGCGGCCGTGATCGCCCTCGCGTCCGCCGCCCGCTTCTCGTCGCGGGTGCCGTATTCGTCGAACAGGCCGACCTGCGCCCGGTTCACCTCGACGCGGGCGAGCATGTAGCGCGAGGTCTCCCGCACCCAGGGATCGTCGCCGGCCGTGGCTGTGGCGAAATGGGCGGACGCTGCGGCGAAGTCGCCGGCGTAGAACGCGCCCGCGCCGCCGAGATAGGCCGCGAACGCCCGGGCGGCGGGCGAACGCACCGGCGTCGCGGCGCTGGGCCCGGCCCCGCCGGCATCGGTGCAGGTGGGGCGCAGGCCGCGCCGCGCGGCGATCAGCGTGGCCCGCTCCGCGTCGGTCACCTGGCGCGCCGCGGCCAGCGCCGACGCGAACGCCGCCGCGCCCGCCGCGTCGCTGAGGCACCGGGAGCCTTCGCCGGCGGCGTGGTCGTCGTCGCCGAGCCGGGCGGCGGCGGGAAAGTTCGCCTTCTCGAACGTCGGCCAGTCGAACAGCGGGGCCGAAGGAGGCGCGCGGAGCGGCGACTGTGCCGGCGCGGGCCGTCGTCGCGCGAGCAGCAGCGCGAGGTTCACGCGCGTGTCGTTGCCCGGCCCCAGCATCGCCATGCTGTCGCACCCGGTGAAGTCGTGGTGGCGCAGATTCCAGCGCGGCGTGCAGCCGATGTCGCCGCTCGCGCGCGCGGCGGCGGGCCATAGCGCGAGCGTCAGCAACGCGGCCAGCGCCCCGAACGGGAGGCGGGCGCGGTTCGGGGGCGGCCGGCGGCTCACTTGGCCGCGTCCCGTCCGGCCGGCACGACGATGCGTCCGATCTGCTTGGCTCCCTTGTCGTCGCGCGTCACCTCGACGTCGACGGCCTCCTCACGCTGCGTCGGACGGCCGAAATCGCGGAACAGGTGCGCGGTCAGCAGCGTGGCGCCGTTGGGATCGAGCCGGTCGGGCGCGAAGACGTTGGCCTGGACGAGGTAGGTTCCGGCCGGCGCACGGCGGAGCATGTATTCCTCCGGCCCGTAGCCGCGCGTCATGTCGGTCGAGAGGTGCCCGCCGATGGCGGTCCGCTGATTGTTGTAGATCGCGCGCTCGCCGTCGGGCTCGTCGACCCACAGGTCCATGTCGGAGCCGTCGGTCGTCCAGTCGATCACCACCCGCGCGTCGACGTCGAGCAGCTTCACTAGCCGCGGGTCCATCGGCATCGTGCCGCCGAGACGGCGCAGGCGGGGCAGCAGCGCGTTCGCCTCGATCAGCGCGATCGTCTCGATGCCGTTCCAGGCGTCGTCGTGCGGCGTGGTCGCGACCGCGTAGAGCAGCCCGGCCGCGCGCTGGAGGTCGGCCCTGGCGGTTGCCGGACGAAGCACCGCGCGCCGGGCGAGCGCCAGCGCGAGCAGCCGCCTGGGCTGCGGCCGCTCCGGATCGAGCGCCGCCTGCCGCTCGCGCAGCTCGATCGCGCGATCGATCGCGCCGTAGCGCTCCAGCCGGTCGGCGACGATGCCGAGCGTCACCTCGTTGGCGGTCGGCAGCGCGAGGGCCGACAGCACCATCTCCGCCGCGCCGGCGCCGCGGCCATGCCGACGCATCCATTCGGCGGTATCGAGGTAGAAGATCGGTAGGTCGCCATGTCGCTTCTCCGCCTCCAGGAAGCGCTCGTCGAAGTCCGACGGCCGTCCGTCGTAAAGCTCCAGATAGGGTCGGTCGGGTTGCCAGGGTTCGATGTGGATCGCTGTGGCGGCGTCCGTGGGCGTCCCTCGCCTGGTCGCCTCCTGTCCGACCCGGCTGCTGGTGACCACGACGTCGTCGGCAGGGGCGGGCGCGGACGGAGGCGGCGGCGGTGGTGGCGGTGGCGGCGGTAGCGGTGGCACGGCCGCGACCGAGGGGGCCGGCGCCGGCGTCGAGACGATCGGAGGCGGCGACACGACGGGGGGCGCGGTCCGGTCAAACGAGCGCGAGGTCGCGATCCGCTTCGGCACGGCGGCCGGGTCGAACCTGCGGTTCCACCACGCGACCGTCTCCGCCCACTCGTCGGCGACGTGATCTACCCACGCCGTCGCCTTGCTGGCCGTCTCGGCCTCCGCCGCCTTGCGCGCGCGCAGAAAGTCGTCGCGGGCGTCGGCCGGGTAGCCGGCGGGCGGCTCCACCCGCGCGGCGACGTAGTCGGCGGCGTTCTCGAGCACTAGGAACGACAGGCTCGGGCTCGCCACGCCGTAGCGGCGGCTGAGCGCCACGTACCGCTCGCGCTGCTCGGTCGCGCCCAGCGTCGCGAGCTCGTCGGCCGCGATGAGCGCGCCGGCGGCATCGAACGGCGCGGCGGGCCCGTCGACCGCGATCGCCTGCTCCCGCACCGCAGCGTCCCCCGCAAGTCTCGCCATGATCGGACCGAACGCCGGCGCGCGGACCAGCGCCAGCCACCGCCCCGCCGGCGCCTCGAGCGGAACGAACGGCAGCGGGCGCCCGTCCCGGTCGGCAACGCCGATCAGCCCCGCCGGCGACGCGACCAGCCTGCGGGCGAGATCATAGCCATCGCCGTGCAGCGCATAGGCATTGCCGCCCGCGGCTCCCGCGACGTGGCGAAGCCAGCCGCGGTCCGCGCCGGCCGCCGAGCTCACCGCGTCCAGGCGGCAACGGGGCGCGAACCCGGCGGCGCGGTCGATCGCGGGGCCGCCCTCGGCGAACAGCAGGCATCGGTCCGTCGCGGCGTCCCCCGCCACCGGCGCGTAGCTGGTCGCCCCGCGATAGCGGACCGTCCCGAGCCACGCAGCGGCCGCATCGCCGTCCCTTTGGGTCGTGCGAAGGGCGCCGCTGCTGTTGAAGGCGACGAGTTCGACCGCGGTGGGGCGCAGGCGCTCGATCAGCCGCTGGACGAGCGCGATATCCGCCGCGACGTCGCCATCGAGCCGCGCGCGCGACCGGTCCCAGTAGACGCGCAGGCGTCCGCCCCGGGCCGCGTCGCCGCCGGCGAGCGCCCCGCCGATCTGAACGTCGCGCTCGCCCGAGGCATGCTCGCTCACGAGGACCGGCGGCGACGGCGAGGGCGTGTCGACGAGGATCTCGCCCGAGAGCGGTGCGCGCTTCTGCTCGACGGCGCTCGCAAAGCCGTCCGGCGTGCGGCCGAGCACGACCCGCGCCCCGCCGGGTAGGCGCAGGCTGGGTGCGGCTTCCGCGCCGCTGGCGCTCACCGCGACCCGCCAGCCTTGCGCGGGCGCCTCGGCCGCGATCGGCAGGCGGTAGCCTGAGGCCGACACCGGCATCGCGAAGCGCAGCCGGATCGTACGGCCGCGGCCCGGGAGGATCGGGTTCACCTGGGCGTGGAAGAGGTTGTCGGGCGTCACCTCGGCGACGCCCGGATCGACCCGGACGCGAACGCGCGCATCGTACACCGCCTTGGCGCGCGGCCGATCGACGAGCACGCCGTCGATCATCCGCCCGTTGACGTCGAGCGCGTAGCCGGTGACGACCGCGCCCGACGGCAGCCGGAAGCGGAAATCCCCCTCGAGCGTCTCGCCGGTCGCGTTCAGGAAGTCGGCCTCCACCGTCGTCTCGGCCACCGCGCCCCTGATCGCGATCGCCACCGAAAGCCGCCGGAGGCCCAGGTCGCGGGTGTGTGCCGGGTCCCTGACGCCGCCGACGAAGCCGCGCAGCGCCGGCGTGGGCCCGGGCGCCTCCTGCGCGTGGGCGGCGGCCGAAGACAGCAGGGCGACAAGCGCCGCTACGACAATCCTTGGCATCGGCTCCCCACCCTGAACCGGCCAGGGCCGGCCAGCGCAGGCTATGCCATGGAGGGCGAAACGCAAGCGTTGGCGATCATCGTTGCTTCGGAGCG
Organism: Janthinobacterium lividum; assembly: GCA_050955125.1. Taxonomy (GTDB): domain Bacteria; phylum Pseudomonadota; class Alphaproteobacteria; order Sphingomonadales; family Sphingomonadaceae; genus Sphingomonas. The sequence goes on along the minus strand of JBPBQW010000167.1, from coordinate 9,647 downwards.
ATCGGGTGCGGATAGGCGCCCTCCCGTTCATCGGCTGAGGGTTCCCGCATGACTTACACGGTTGAACGGGTCGCCGGGCTGGACTTCGGCACGACGAACACGGTGGTGGCAGTGGCAGAGGCCGCGGCGGCGCCGAGGCTCATCGCGTTCGGCGACGGTGGCCGCACCGACGAGGTGTTCCGGTCCGCATTGTGCTTCTGGCACGACGACGCGGCGGGCGGCGGCGTCGCGGTGGAGGGCGGCCCGGCAGCGATCCGCGAGTACTTGGAATGGCCCGAGGACAACCGCTTTCTCCAGTCGTTCAAGTCGGTCGCGGCGAGCGCCACCTTCGAGACGGCGTCGGTGTTCAACCGCCGGTATCGCTTCGAGGAGCTGGGGCGGCTGTTCCTCGACCGGCTCGCCGCGCACGCCGACGGCGCGTTGCGCGACCTAGACCGCGTCGTCGTCGGTCGGCCCGTGGAGTATGCCGGCGGCCGGCCGGACCCTGCGCTCGCGCGCCGCCGCTACGACGCCATGTTTCAGGGCTTCGCGCGCGAGGTGCTCTACGTTTACGAGCCGTTGGCCGCCGCGTTCGGCCACGCCGCCGGGCTGACGGAGCCGGCGACGCTGCTGGTGGCCGACTTCGGCGGGGGCACGAGCGACTTCTCGGTCGTGCGCGTCGCGGAGCCCGGCGCTCGCTCGCGCTGCACGCCGCTGGGCCATGCCGGCATCGGCCTGGCGGGCGACCGCTTCGACTACCGCATCGTCGACCGGCTGGTTCTGCCGATGCTCGGCAAGGGCGGCAGCTACCGCTCGTTCGACAAGGTGCTGGAGATTCCGCGCAGCCACTTCGCCGACTTCGCGGACTGGTCCAAGCTGGCGCTGATGCGCAACCGGCGCACGCTGGGGGAATTAGAGCGGCTGCGGCGAACGGCGGTGGAGCCCGAGGCGATCGCGCGGATGATCGCCGTGATCGAGAACGAGCAGGGCTTTCCGCTGTACGACGCGGTCGGCCGGCTGAAGCGCGTGCTGTCGCATGCCGACGACGCTGTCTTCGCGTTCGCGGGCGGCGGGCTGGCGATCGAGGCGCGGGTGACGAGGGCCGACTTCGAGGGGTGGATCGCCGACGACCTCGCCCGGATCGAGTCCACGGTGGACCGGGCGCTGGCGGCCGCCGGGGTCGACGCGGCGGCGATCGACCGGGTGTTCCTGACGGGCGGCACGTCGTTGGTGCCCGCGGTGCGGTCGATCTTCTCGCGCCGGTTTGGCGCGGAGCGGATCATGGCCGGCGGCGAGCTGACCTCGATCGCGCAGGGACTGGCGCTGATCGCGGCGGAGGACGATCCGAGCGTCTGGACCGCCTGACGGACCGATCGCGGTCCGCGACCTGCCCGCGCGGCTCAAGCCGAGAAAGTGAACGGGCTCTGTCAGACCAACGTGGCAGGCGGGGCAGGGGGGTGGTAGCGGCTCGACATGAGCCGGAAATCCAGAGCCAAGCCGCCCTCTCCGTTCCGGCCGGTACAACTCATCCGCGGAGGTGATCCGGCTGGTGGTGATGATGTACGTGCGCTTCCCGCTGAGCCTGCGCAACGTGGAGGACCTGCTGTTCGAGCGTGGGATCGACATCAGCCACGAGACGGTGCGCCAGTGGTGGAACCGGTTCGGGCCGCTGTTCGCGGGCGACATACGCCGTCAGCGGGTCAGCCGGATGCGCGGCTTCCGGCATTGGCGCTGGCACCTCGACGAGATGTACGTGAAGCTGAACGGTGAGATGGTGTACCTGTGGCGAGCGGTGGATCAGGAAGGCGAGGTGCTGGAGAGCTACGTCACCCGCACTCGCGACAAGGAGGCGGCGCTCACCTTCATGAAGAAGGCTTTGAAGCGCCACGGGAGCCCGGAGGCGATCACCACCGACGGGCTACGCTCCTACGGGGCAGCGATGAAGGAGCTGGGCTGTGCCGACCGACAGGAGGTGGGCCGCTGGGCGAACAACCGGGTCGAGAACAGCCATCTGCCGTTCGGACGACGCGAGCGGGCGATGCTGCGGTTCCGGCAGATGCGATCGTTACAGAAGTTCGCCTCGGTCCACGCCGACGTCCACAACCACTTCAACTACGAACGCCACCTCGTCGACCGCCAGACCTACAAGCAGCGACGCTTGGCCGCGCAGGCCGAGTGGCGGAGCCTTGCGAGCTGAGCCTGCGCCTCAAAGCCCGACGTGCATCATGTGGAGAACGGTTCGCGTTAGACTGACAGCACCGGTGTCAGCTTTCGGGAAGGCGAAGCGAGGCCGCGAGCCACAATCATCCGCAGGCGCGCATCGCTTTGCCTCTGACGGCGAGGCATTGGCTTGGTCGCGATCCTGAAGCACACCGCTACGCGTGGGGACTGTCAGGATTTCCGTGTGCGGGCGGGCATAATGGGTACGAGGAGTTCCCCCTAAGTCACGACGCAAAGAGCCTGCTATACCGAACGAGTTGCTCGACCATCTGCTGGCTGGGAGTGCCGCCAGCGCCGCCTTTGAACAAGGCGGGCTGCTGGATTCGCTGAAGAAGGCGCTGACCGAGCGCGCCTTGAACGCGGAGATGGATCATCACCTCGCCGGCGATGAGGGCGTAGGCAACACGCGCAACGGCTACGGCCGGAAGACCGTGATGACCGACACCGGCAAGCTGGCGATCGACGTGCCGCGCGACCGCCAGGCAAGCTTCGACCCGCAGCTGATCGCCAAGTACCAGCGCCGCTTTCCGGCGTTCGATGGAAAGATCGTGTCGATGTACGCGCGCGGCATGAGCACCCGCGAGATCGTCGGGCATCTGCACGAGCTGTACGGCATCGACGTGTCGCCCGACCTGATCAGCACGGTGACGGACGCGGTGCTCGACGAGATCGCCACCTGGCAGCAGCGGCCGCTCGATCCGGTCTACCCGCTCGTCTTCTTCGACGCGCTGCGGGTGAAGATCCGCGACGAAGGCATGGTCCGCAACAAGGCGATCCACATCGCGCTGGGTGTCCGCGCCGATGGTGCGAAGGAGGTGCTCGGCCTGTGGCTCGAGCAGAACGAGGGCGCCAAGTTCTGGCTGAGGGTGATGAACGAGCTTCGGAACCGCGGCGTCGAGGACATCCTGCTCGCCGTCGTCGACGGCCTGAAAGGCTTTCCGGACGCGATCACCGCGGTGTTCCCGGAGGCGATCGTCCAGACCTGCATCGTTCACCTGCTGCGTAACTCGATGGACTTCGTCTCCTGGAAGGACCGCAAAGGTCTGGCGACCGCGCTGAAGGAGATCTACCGGGCGACCGACGCCGATACCGCCGAAAAGGCGCTGACGGCGTTCGAGGCGGGCCCCTGGGGCATCCGCTACCCCGCCATCGGCGAGAGCTGGCGGCGGGCCTGGGCCGAGGTCATCCCGTTCTTCGCCTTCCCCGACGAAGTCCGCAGGATCGTGTACACGACAAACGCGATCGAGGCTTTGAACTCGAAGCTCAGGCGGGCCATCCGTGCCAGGGGCCACTTCCCCAGCGACGAGGCCGCCACCAAGCTGCTCTACCTGATCTTGAACCGGTCGGAGAAAGAGTGGAAAATGCCGCCACGTGAGTGGACCATGGCCAAGGCCCAGTTCGCCGTCATCTTCGGCGAGCGCTTCATCAAGGCCATGGCGGCGTAATGTTCAACCGCCCGCCCACACACGGAAATCCCGACAGTCCCCTACGCGTGCCCGCCAGCGGCATCGAATGGAGAGATACTCATGCGCACGCGATCGTCGATTACCCTGGCCGTGGCGATCGCGGCCGCCAGCCCGGCTGGGGCCGACACGCTTCGCATCGCGCCGCCCTATCGCAACGCGCCCGAGATGGCGCCTCGCCCGGACATGCCGCACGGCACGCTCAGGAGCTTCATCATGAGCTCGGCCGAGAGCCGCATCTATCCAGGCATCCGCCAGCTCGACAACGAGACCACACGCCGCCGCGACGCCTACAGCAACCGGCTCGCCGCGCCTGCGGATCAGCAGTCGGAGCCCGCGCCCTACCGGCGCGAGGTCTTTGTCTACGTGCCCGCCGGCTACCGTCCTGGCACGGCGGCGCCGCTGCTCGTGGTGCAGGACGGGCGCGATTATGCGGCACGGGTGGCGGCCGCACTCGACAGCCTCATCGCCGCGCACCGGGTGCCGGCGGTGGTGGCCGTGCTGATCCAATCCGGCGGCGGCGATGCCCAGGGGTCGGAGCGGGGCCTTGAGTACGACACCGTGTCCGGCCGCTATGCCGAGTTCGTCGAGCAGGAGGTGCTGCCGAAAGTTACCCGCCTGTACGGCGTCCGGTTCACCAGCGATCCGGAAGGACGCGCGACGATGGGCGGCAGCTCGGGCGCGGCAGCGGCGTTCTCGATGGCGTGGTTCCACCCCGAATGGTACCACAAGGTGTTGTTCTATTCGGGCACGTTTGTGAACCAGGCGTCGCCCCCGGACCCCCGAACGCCGCATGGAGCATGGGACTACGCGACGAACCTCGTTCCGGGTGCCGTGCGCAAGCCGATCCGTGTCTGGATGGAAGTCGGCGGGCACGATCTCCACTGGCAGGATCCGGAGAGCACCTACCACAACTGGCCGCTTGCAAACGACCGCATCGCGGCGGCACTGGCGTCCGAGCGGTACGATTACCGCTATGTGATTGCGGCCGATGCGGGTCACGTTGACGCAGATGTGATTATGCAGACCCTGCCCGAAGCGCTCGAATGGCTTTGGCGCGGTTATCCCGCGTCGAGGTGATCTGGATCGGTGCTGCTGGCTGATCGCGCGGCGGTGGTTGGGCACGTGAACGAATGGCCGGAGTTGGGGAACGGTAAAGCTGGCCTGAGTGTCGTCTTCTGGGTCTTTTTGGCAGCCGCTCGCGAGTCGTCAGTCCCGTAAGTACCTTGTGAATGCCTCCTTCCAGTCGGGATGCCATCGCGACAGTGCCGGCCGGTTCTCGATCAGGTCGCCTGCCGCCCAAGCGATGCGCTTCGCGTCCTGCTCGGGCGTGGTCTCGTTGTCGGGGCACAGGATGTAGAAGTCGCCGCGCGCGAGACGCTCGATCATGAAGTCGACTACCTGCTCGGGCGTCCAAGCACCGGCCGGCTTTTCCGGTCGCGGCGAGGTCATGCCGGTGTAGGTAAAGCCGGGGATCAGCAGGTGCGCGCTCAACCGGTCCCCGGTCCGCTCGCGAAGCGTGTGAGCTAGTCCTTCCGTGAGTGCCTTCACCCCCGCCTTGCTGACGTTGTAGGCCGTGTTGCCCGGCGGCTGCGTGATGCCCTGCTTGGAACCGGTGTTGATGACGAGGCCGGGCGCGTCCCCCTCGACCATCGCCGGTGCGAAACTCTGGATGCCGTTCAGCACGCCCATGAGGTTAACGCCGAGCAGCCTCGCCCAGGCCTCCTCGCCGGCGAAGACATCGCCGCCCTGACCGGTCCCGGCGTTGTTCATCAACACCGATGCCGGTCCGAGGGCAGCGGCAAGCGCGCGCATCGCTTTCACGTCGGCGACGTCAATGGCGTGCGCGCTCGCCTTGTCGATCGAGGCGGCCGCGGCATCGAGTGCCTCGCCTGGCCGGTCAAGAATTGCGACCCGCATGCCACGTCCGGCGAGCGCGCGCGCGGCGGCCAGCCCGATGCCGCTGGCGCCTCCCGTGACGACCGCGAGATTGCCCGGCGCGATCGCTGCGAACGAGGTGGCGCTCACCGGTCTATGCTCGCCATGTCGGCGTAGCGCTGTCCCGCGGCGGCATCCGCCGGCATGATCGCGTCGAGGCGGTCGAGGTCATTCGCGTCCAGCATCACGTCGAGCGCGCCGAGGTTGTCCTCCAGGTAGCTCCGCCGTTTCGTCCCGGGGATCGGCACAATATCGTCGCCCTGAGCCAGCACCCAGGCGAGCGCCAGCTGCGCCGGCGTGCAGCCCTTGTCCGCTGCGATCGTGCCGACCGCCTTCACGAGGTCGAGGTTGCGACCGAACGCCTCCCCCTGGAAGCGGGGGTGATTACGCCGGAAGTCGTCCTCGGCGAGGTCCTCGGGCGAGGTGATCTGCCCGGTGAGGAAGCCGCGGCCAAGCGGGCTATAGGGCACGAAGCCGATGCCGAGCTCGCGTACCGTTGGCAGGATCTCGCCTTCGGGGTCACGGCTCCACAACGAATATTCGGTCTGGAGGGCGGTGATAGGGTGGACCGCATGCGCGCGGCGGATGGTCGCAGGCGCCGCTTCGGACAAGCCGAGGTACTTCACCTTGCCCGCTTTAACCAGCTCCGCCATCGCGCCGACCGTCTCCTCGATCGGCACCGCGGGGTCGACGCGGTGCTGGTAGTAGAGATCGATGAAGTCGAGGCCGGTGCGCTTCAGGCTCGCATCGCACGCTCGGCGCACATAGTCGGGACGCCCGTTAATGCTGCGGCCCTTGCCATCGGGCCCGCGGTCGATGCCGAACTTGGTTGCGACCACCACCCATTCGCGACGGTCGCGCACGACGCGGCCGACAAGCTCCTCGTTCGCGCCGACGCCGTACATGTCGGCCGTGTCGAGGAAGGTGACGCCGCGGTCGACCGCGAGATTGATAGTGGCGACCGACTCCGCCTCGTTGCGGCCGCCGTAGAAGTCGCTCATCCCCATGCAGCCGAGGCCAAGCGCGGAGACCTCGAGACCCTGCGACCCGAGCTTGCGTGTGTTCATGATACTTCTCCGATGCGTGTCGGCTGAGGAATGATCGCGGGCGCCACAGGTTGCCTGCTGACCTTTCCGTCCCCGCGATGACTGCAACGTGGTGCCGTGACAGCGAGTGCGTGCGGACGACGCGTCCGACCGGAACACGTCCGCGCCCCTTTAGGGCGCGTTCTCCAACGATGCGTACCAGTCGGCATGAGTCGTGTTGCGCGCCATGCGCCGGTTCTGGTCGGGTGCGCCGTCGTGCCACCAGACGGGGCCGCGCTCGCCGAGTGCGATCTTCGCCGCGTCGACCTCCGCTCGTGCGGCGGCGAGAGCGGCGGCGTCACCGCTGCGCAACGCCGACCCAACGGCGCGGCGCGCGGTCATTAGTCCGGCAACGAACTCGGCCCGCATCCCAGCGTCCAGATCGGGGTTTGCTCGCCGCCAGAGCCTGCCGCGGACGACGATGTACCGACCATCCGGTGTGACCGGCGGGGCGGAAGGTACGGGTTTCGTGCCCCCTCGCATCCTCGTGACGCCTGGTTTTGCGAAGACCATCTCGCCTATCAATCTAGTCCAAGCGTATGGGCAGCTACGATCTTGATTGCGCGGCCATCGGCTGCAGCCTTGAGCGCGCGCCGGTACGCGGTGCTCGTCAGCGTCGATCGGGCAAACGGCTCGTCCGCCATGACCACAAGCATCGTCGTCGTGAGGCCGACCGACGAGTGGACGATCCCGCCTCGCTTGGCGATCGCGTGGGCGAGGGAGCCGTCACGCGGCTGGCCCAAAATCGCGATCCGCTCGCCCGCGAGCGGCCCTTCAACTGCCGGCTTTGGCGCAGGACCGGGCGGACAAGGTGGCGCCATCCACTCGGCAAGTGAGAGGCCGGTATGCTCGCTCGCCCGGATGATTACCCAGCCCGCGGCACGTGCGTCGCTCAACGCATCATGGTGGCGGTGCGGGACGCCAAGGTAGCGGGCGAGCCCGCCGAGACGATGGTTGTCGAGATCTGGCCAGGCGCGCCTGGCGACGCGGACGCTGTCGAGCCAGCGCGCCGCGATGGCCGGTCGCTCGTGAACGCGGCAGGCCGCGGCGAGCGCCCCCTTGTCAAAGAGCGAGTGGGCAACGGTGAGCCGCCCGGTAAGGTGCCGAGCGACGGTCGCGTGAACGAGCGCGAAGGTCGGCTGCCCTGAGACATGGTGGGCGGCGATGCCGTGGATGCGGGTGTTGCCGGCGTGGAACTCGTCGCATGGATCGACCAGCGTCTCCCAGGCGAACACCTCGCGGCCGTTGCGGAATCCCACGATGCCGATCTGGCAGATGCTGCTGACCCGCGAGCACGCGGTCTCGACGTCGACCACGACGAAGTCTGGCGCGTTGTTGTTGGCGGGAGAGGTGATCACCGGAGCTGGCTGTCCTTGCTGCCGCGCCGGTTGAATGCGGCCGCGAGCGGTCGGTCGCGGCCGCTCTGGCAAGTCACACAGGTGCGTGCGCCAGGGAGGGCAAGGCGGCGGCCTTCAGGGATCTCGTCGCCGCAGATGATGCACTCGGAGGCACCGCCCCCGGTCGGCATGCTCGCGCGAGCAGCAAGCACCGCGTCCGCCACTGTGTCGTCGATCTGATCCTGCACCGCGCCATCGCGCGTCCAACCGCCGGCCATCCGCCTCTCCTCGCCATCCGCGATATGGGGAGCGGGGTGCGTCGATGCCATCAGGAACAAGGCCATCCGCAGTACGGACCTCGGCGCGCCCGAAACCTAGATGTTCCTATGAACGAGCGTTCGGTTTCCGGGTAGCTGCTAGCTACCCGGAATGCCTGAAACCGGGTCCTTGCTAGCGACCCGTCTGCTGACGACCGACACCGAGCAACGGCGGCGTCGCACGTTTACTGGATCGGCTGCGCACTGGCCGGCGACGGCTGGCTGACTCGAACGGGCTTTCCTTGGGCCCAGACCGACGCGGCATGCAGTCCGTAGTAGAGCGACATCAACGTCGCCAAAACGACGACGTAGCGGACCATCACCGACGCTGCGGATCCCGGTATGCTCGATACCGGCCCTCGAAACGATCGCTGAAGGCGCGTCTCGCCCTGCAGCAGGGTCGCGGCGAAGATGACGAGGACGGGTATATGGCCGACGACGTCCACCATGCCAAACTCCGGCATTGCCATGATGAAGACGAGCGAGAAGATGACTGCGGCTATCCGGACGAGGACAGCGCGCCCGACCAGCAGGTAGAAGGCGAGGCTGAACTCGACGAAGCCGGCGATGGTAGCGACGGACGGGAAGGGGAAGCCGGCCGTCACGCCGGGATGATGCAACAGGACCTCGATGGTCCACTGCGGGAACAGAAACTTCTCCACCGCCGTCCACATGAGGCTCAGGCTTAGGCTGCCGGTGAGGATCGACACGCGCCAGGACATCAGGTCGAGGCGGCGCCGCATCATCGGTTGTCCGAGCGCGATGTAAACCGCGAGACCGACGAAAAACAGGTAGTCGATCATGTAGAACAGGCCGAACCGCGCCACGCCGATTGCGTAGAGGGTGAGGAGCCCGCCGGCGGCCAGCAGCGACAGTCGCGGCACCAGCACCAAACCTGCGATCGAGAGTTGCAGCAGTCCGACGAGGCGGTCCTTGTCGACCATCTCCGGCGTCAAAACAGACCCGGTTGCATCGTCGGCCCAGAGCACGACTGCGAGATCGCGCCACAGGCAAACTGCATAGACGGCCACCGCGACCCGCACGAGCACATTCACGATGATGTCGCTTCGCGGGCTGACGGTCGCCGATCCGGGCATGAACCGGGCGATGAGCGCGTCGGAACCGCCTCCAACCGCAACCAGTGCCGCAAACCCGACAAGGCAGGTGAAGTAGAGCGGCGACAGAACCTGCCTTAGAGCCCGACTCATAATTCGAGTTTGGCTATGCGGCGCGTCATCCGCCTGATGGATGAGACGACCATCCATGCTTCGGACGATGCGATGGAAGCCTCCCAGTCCTTGGCGAGGC
>JBPBQW010000166.1:0-25276 GCA_050955125.1 Janthinobacterium lividum | reverse complement strand
CGTGCGCGCGCCGTACGACGTGCACGAGGTGATCGCGCGGCTGGTCGACGGGTCGGAGTTCCACGCGTTCAAGCCGCTGTACGGCCCGTCGCTGGTCTGCGGCTTCGCGCATATCTGGGGCCTGCCGATCGCGATCCTCGCCAACAACGGCGTGCTGTTTTCCGAATCGGCGCAGAAGGGCGCGCATTTCATCGAGCTCGCGCAGCAGCGCCGCGTGCCGCTGTTGTTCCTCCAGAACATCTCGGGCTTCATGGTCGGCGGGCGGTACGAGGCGGAAGGGATCGCCAAGCATGGTGCGAAGCTCGTCACCGCGGTCGCGACGGCGACGGTGCCCAAGATCACGGTCCTGATCGGCGGCAGCTTCGGCGCGGGCAATTACGGCATGTGCGGCCGCGCCTATGGCCCGCGCTTCCTGTTCAGCTGGCCCAACGCGCGGATCAGCGTGATGGGCGGCGAACAGGCGGCAAGCGTGCTGGCGACCGTCCACCGCGACGCCGACCGCTGGACGCCCGAAGAGGCGGAGGCGTTCAAGGCGCCGGTGCGACAGAAGTACGAGGACGAGGGCAATCCGTATTACGCCACCGCCCGGCTGTGGGACGACGGCGTGATCGACCCCGTGCAGACCCGCGACGTGCTGGGCCTGGCGCTCGCCGCGACGCTGGACGCGCCGATCGCACCGACGCGGTTCGGCGTGTTCCGGATGTGAGGAGCGGGCGCGATCCCATTCCTCTCCGGGACAGGGAGGGGGACCGTCCGGCGAAGCTGGATGGTCGAGGGGGCCCCGCCCTCTGCACTGAACGCGCCGATCCGAACCGTCCGTCGGGCCCGCGCGCTCCGCCGCAATCTCACCTTGCCCGAAGTCCTGTTGTGGCGCGAACTGCGGACGCGGCCGGGTGCGTTCCGCTTCCGCCGTCAGCATCCGCTCGGCGACTTTGTCCTCGACTTCGCGTGCCTCGAGGCGCGGCTTGCGATCGAGGTTGACGGGCAGCATCATGATCGGGGTGACCAGCCAGCATTCGACGTGAGCCGAGACGTTCGGCTAAGTGGGCTAGGCTTCACTACGATGCGAGTGACGGGCAGAGACGTGCTGAGCAATCTTGAAGCGGTGATCATAGGAATCGTCGCGGCCTGTCGCGGGCGCATCCCCCTCCACCACCGGCCTGCGGCCGGCGGTCCCCTCCCCGTTCCGGGGAGGAATGATGTCGCTGTCCTACGAGGCTTCAGGTGAGCTACGATAGGGCATGGCCAACCCGTTCCCGATCCGCTCCGACCGCCGGCGCCCAGCCGCGCCCGCCCCGCGAAAGCCGTCGTATCGCCTCGACCTCGGCTTGACGGTAGCGCACCCATGATCCGCTCCCTCCTCATCGCCAATCGCGGCGAGATCGCCTGCCGTGTCATCCGCACCGCGCGCCGCATGGGCGTCCGTACCGTGGCGGTCTATTCGGACGCCGACGCGCACGCGCTCCACGTCCGCCAGGCCGACGAGGCGGTGCACATCGGCGCGTCGCCGGCGCGCGAGAGCTATCTGGTCGGTGAGCGGATCATCGCCGCGGCGCTGTCGACCGGCGCGGAGGCGATCCATCCGGGCTACGGCTTCCTGTCGGAGAACGCCGGGTTCGCGCAGGCCGTGATCGATGCGGGGCTGGTGTGGGTCGGCCCGCGGCCGGACTCGATCCGCGCGATGGGGCTGAAGGACGCGGCCAAGGCGCGGATGATCGCGGCGGGCGTGCCGGTGACGCCCGGCTATCTTGGCGAGGACCAGAGTCCCGAACGCTTGCAGGCCGAGGCGGACGCGATCGGCTATCCGGTGCTCATCAAGGCGGTCGCGGGCGGTGGTGGCAAGGGGATGCGCCAGGTCGATGCTGCGCAGCAATTCGGTGCAGCATTGCAGTCGTGCCGCCGCGAGGCCGCGTCCTCGTTCGGCGACGACCGGGTGCTGATCGAGAAGTACATCCTGTCGCCGCGGCACATCGAGGTGCAGGTGTTCGGCGACACGCACGGCAACGTCGTCCACCTGTTCGAGCGCGACTGCTCGCTCCAGCGCCGCCACCAGAAGGTGATCGAGGAGGCGCCCGCGCCGGGCATGGACGAGGAGACGCGGGCGGCGGTGTGCGGCGCGGCGGTGCGCGCGGCGCAGGCGGTCGATTACGTCGGTGCGGGCACGATCGAGTTCATCGCCGACGCGAGCGAGGGGCTGAGAGCCGACCGCATCTGGTTCATGGAGATGAACACGCGGCTCCAGGTGGAGCATCCGGTGACGGAGGAGATCACCGGCGTCGACCTGGTCGAATGGCAGCTGAAGGTGGCGAGCGGCGAGCCGCTGCCGAAACGGCAGGACGAGCTGAGCATCGATGGCTGGGCGATGGAGGCGCGGCTGTATGCGGAAGACCCGGCGAAGGGGTTTTTGCCGTCGACGGGACGGCTGACGCACTTCTCACTTCCGAGAGACAATCCTCGGCAATCGATCCGGGTCGAAACCGGCGTCGAGCGCGGAGCCGAGGTGTCGGCCTTCTACGATCCTATGATCGCCAAGTTGATTGTGCATCGCGCCAGCCGTGCAGACGCCTTGAGGGATCTTGCAATCGCATGTGAGCATGTTTTGTGCTGGCCGGTTCGCACCAACGCTGCTTTCCTGGCGAGGCTTCTGCGTGAGGCCGATGTCATGTCGGGTGAAATGACCACGGGCTTGATTGCCGCCAACGCTGCGACTGTCTTGCCGTCTATCGAGCCTAGCGCGTCCATGCTGGCAAGTGCCGCTCGAGTCGTTCTCTTAGATGGCCGTATGTCAAACCCGGAAAGTGCAATTGCCGATGAGGTGGCTGCACTTGGCCCGTGGCAGGCACCGTCTGGCCTTCGGCTTAATTCACCGTCGCAACCTGTCATCGTCATGCTGACAGATGGTATGGCAACCTACGATGCTGAACCAGAGAGCGCCGATCTATGGGCGAGGAACTGGGCGGAGCAGGTTCCAGAAGGTGTCATGGTTCGCGTCGGCGGTGACACGCGTGTCTTCCGTCTTGCCCGCCACGACGGCATCGCTGCCAGAACCGCCGCCGACGGTGCGATCCTCTCGCCCATGCCGGGCCGCGTCATCGCGGTGGACGTCGCGGCGGGGGAGGCGGTCGCCAAGGGGCAGAAGCTCGTCACACTGGAGGCGATGAAGATGGAGCACGGGCTCGTCGCGCCGTTCGACGGGACGGTCGCGAAGGTCAACGCGAGCGTCGGCGGGCAGGTGACGGAAGGGACGTTGCTGGTGCGGGTGGAGCGGGCGGCTGATGCTCCGCCTCCGTCACCCTGACCCTCACCCCGCCGTCACCCTGAACTCGTTTCGGGGTCCATCGCCGCATCGGAGCCGGCGTCTCGGGAGCGGCCATGGATGCTGAACCGAGTTCAGGGTGACGGAGGGCAGGGGTCAGGAAGCGACTGCCGTCCGGAACCGCGCCAGCCCGGCGTCGAGATCCGCGATCAGGTCGTCCGCGTCCTCCAGCCCGATCTGCAACCGCACCAGCGGCCCGGCGAAGCGGCGGGCGGACACGCTGCGATGCCGCTCCGGATCGATCGGCAGCGCCAGGCTCTCGAATCCGCCCCAGCTGTAACCGATGCCGAAATGCCGCAAGCCGTCGATGAACGCCGCCCGCGATGCCTCGTCGCCGCCGCGCAGCGCGAACGAGAACAGGCCGGAGGCACCGTGGAAATCGCGCAGGAACGTCTCGTGTCCCGGGCAGCCGGGCAGGGCGGGGTGCAGCACCTCGCCGATTTCGGGCCGTTCCGCGAGCCAGCGGGCGATGCGCAGCGCGCTCTCCCCATGCTGGCGCAACCGCACCGCCATCGTGCGCAATCCGCGGCTGGCGAGCCAGGCGTCATCGGGTGCGACGTGCTGGCCAAGCTGGAAGCTCGCGTCGCGCAAGGCGGCGAACCGGCCGGGCCCGGCGGTGACGGAGCCGAGCATCGCGTCCGAATGGCCGACGACGTATTTCGTGCAGGCGAGGATCGCGTAGTCGACCCCCGCTGCGATCGCGGGGAACAGCAGCGGCGTCGCCCAGGTGTTGTCGAGCAGCGTCACGATGCCCCGCTCCCGCGCGACGGCGCAGATCGCGGGAATGTCGCCGACCTCGAACGTCAGGCTGCCGGGGCTTTCGAGGAAGATCGCCCGCGTCGCGGGGCCGATCAGCCCGGCGATCCCGGCGCCGACCAGCGGATCGAAATAGCGGGTCGTGATCCCCATCCGCTTCAGCAACCCCTCGGCCAGGCCGCGGGTGGGATCATAGGCGTTGTCGACCAGCAGCAACTCGTCCCCCGGCGACAGGACCGCGAGCAGCGCGGCGGCGATCGCGGCGACACCCGACGGATAGAGGAACGTGCCCTCCGCGCCCGGCTCGAGCTCGGTCAGCGCGTCGGCGAGGCTCCACTGGGTCGGCGTGCCGCGGCGGCCGTAGAACAGCCGATGGTGCGTGTCGCGCCCGCCCGCCGCGCGCAGCTCGGCCACGCTGTCGTACAGGATGGTGGACGCGCGCCAGACGGGCGCGTTGACGATGCCCTGCGTCCATTCGGGGCGGCGGCCCGCCTCGACGACGCGGGTGGAGGGGCCATGCGCGGGGCTGGTCGGGTCGTCGGTCATGCCGCGCCGGTCGCTTTCGGGGTGGACGGGTCGGCCCCCCATTCGGACCAGCTGCCGTCGTACAGCGCAGCCTCGTGCCCGAGCAGATGCGCGCCGAACGCGAGGACGGCGGCGGTGATGCCCGATCCGCATGTCGTCACCAGCGGCCGGGACCAGTCGACCCCGACGTCGGCGAACGCGGCGTCCAGCTCGGCGCCGTGTTTCCAGCTGCCGTCGGCGGCGAACAGCCGCGTGTACGGCAGGTTGACCGATCCCGGGATATGGCCCGCCGCGGTGCCCGGGCGCGGGTCCGGTTCAGCGCCGGTGAAGCGCGCCGCCGAGCGCGCGTCGACGATCTGTGCGCTGCCGTCCGCCGCGACGGCGCGCACCTCGTTGAGCGTCCGCAGCGCCGACAGGTCGAGCACGGCCGTGGCGGTGCCGCGCGGGGGAGCCGGCGCCGCGCCGCTCGCGAGCGGTCGACCCTCGTCGCGCCAGCGCGCGATCCCGCCGTCGAGGAGCGCGACGGCCGTGACGCCGTACAGCCGGAGCAGCCACCAGGCGCGCGCGGAGCTGTGGTGCTGGACCTCGTCGTAGAGGACGATCCGCGTCGCGGGTTCGACCCCCAGCGCGCGCAACCGCTCGGTGACGATGTCGGCCGGCGGCGCCGTGGCGGGCAACGACGCCTCCGCGTCCACCAGCGTGTCGAGGTCGAGGAACAACGCCCGCGGGACATGCTCCGCCCGGTACGCCGCGCGCGGGTCGCGCGATGGCGAGCCGGGGATGGTCGAGGTGTAGCTCGCATCGAGCACGACGAGGTCTGGGTCGTCCAGATGCTCCGCGAGCCAGGCGGTGGTGACGAGCGCGTCCATGGCGTGCGGCCTAGAGGGTTCGGCGCCGGCCTGCCACCCCGGCCGCGTCAGTATCCGCTCGGCTCCGCGTCCAGCCTGGCCAGGAACGCCGCGGCCTGCGCACGCACCTCCGCCTGCGTTTCCGGCGCGAACCGGCGCCAGGTGGCGTAGGGATTGCGCATCCGGCTGTTGCGTCCGAGCTTGTCCTCGTTGCGCGCCATGAAATCCCAGTACAGCGCGTTGAACGGGCAGGCGTCCTCGCCGACGCGCTTCGTCACGTCGTAGCGGCAGTGGCGGCAGTAATCGCTCATCCGGTTGATGTACGCGCCCGATGCGGCATAGGGCTTGGATCCCACGAGACCGCCGTCGCCGAACTGGCTCATGCCCAGCGTGTTGGGCAGCTCGACCCATTCGTACGCGTCGATGTAGATCTCGAGATACCAGCGGTGCACCGCCGCCGGGTCGGCACCGATCAGCAGCGCGAAATTGCCCGTCACCATCAGCCGCTGGATATGATGCGCGTGCGCGGTCGCGACCGTCTGGCCCAGCGCCTCGGCAAGGCAGCGCATGTCGGTCTCGCCCGTCCAGTACCAGGCCGGCAACGGTCGGTGCGCGCCCAGGAAGTTGCGCTCGACGTAATCCGGACCTTCCCGCCAGTAGATGCCGCGCATGTATTCGCGCCAGCCGATCAACTGGCGGACATAGCCCTCGACCGAGTTGAGCGGTGCGTGGCCGGCGCGATATTCGGCCTCCGCCCGCCGGGCGAGGTTCAGCGGATCGAGCAGCCCGGCGTTGATGTACGGCGACAGGATCGAGTGCCACAGGAACCGCTCGCCCACCAGCATCGCGTCCTCGTAATCGCCGAACTGCGGCAGCGCCCGGGCCATGAAATACGCCGCCTGCCGCTCCGCATCCCCGGCGGTGACGGCATAATCGAAGCCGTCGAGGTCGCCGGGATGATCGGGAAAGCGCGCCGCGACGAGTGCCAGCACCTCTGCGGTAATCTCGTCGGGTGGAAACGCGATCGGGCGCGGCATCAGCATGTCCGCCTTCGCCGGCTTGCGGTTCTCCTTGTCGAAGTTCCACCGGTCGCCCGCGGGCTTGGCGCCGTCCATCAACAGCCCGGTCTTGCGGCGCATGTCGCGATAGAACCACTCCATCGTCAACTCGGTGCGGCTGTTCGCCCAGGTGTCGAACTCCGCGTGCGACGCGACGAAGCGGGTGTCGGCGCGGATGTCGACGGGCAGGCCGAACAGCGTCTCCCACGCCTGCTGCATCGCCAGCACGCGCCACTCGCCGCCCTCGGTCGTGACGATCCGGTCTGGCGCCAGCGCCGATACCGCGCGCGCGACCTCGCCGGTGAAGCTGCCGGTGTTGTCGGGATCGTCGAGCGTGACGTAGCGCACCTGCCACCCCGCCGCGCGCAGCGTCGCCGCATGGTGGCGCATCGCCGACAGGATGAACGCGATCTTGCGCCGGTGATGACGCACATAGGTCGTCTCCTCCGTCACCTCCATCATCAGGATCACCGCCTCGGCGGGATCGACGCCGTCGAGCGCCGAGATCGTCGGGGTCAGCTGGTCGCCCAGCAGCGGAACGAGAGTCGTCATCGACCATCGCTGGTATCGGCAGCCGTGCCGCCTAGATAGGGGGTATGACCCCCGTCCATCTCGGCCAGACCAGCCACCTGCCAGCCAGCCCCGACGATGCGGTGCTCGACTATGTGCCCAATCCCCGCGCCGGAACGCGGTACGTCGTGCGGTTCGCGGTGCCCGAGTTCACGTCGCTGTGCCCGGTCACGAGCCAGCCGGATTTCGCGCATCTCGTCATCGACTACGTCCCCGACGCGACGATCGTCGAATCCAAATCGCTCAAGCTGTTCCTCGGCAGTTTCCGCAACCACTGCGCCTTCCACGAGGATTGCACCGTCGGCATCGGTCAGCGCCTGTTCCGGGAGATGAACCCGCACTGGTTGCGGATCGGCGGTTACTGGTATCCCCGCGGGGGCATCCCGATCGACGTGTTCTGGCAGAGCGGGCCGCCACTCGCCGAGGTGTGGCTGCCCGAACAGGGCGTCGCCTCCTACCGCGGACGGGGTTGAGGCCGGAACCCGACCCGAAGACTCGATGGATGTTGCATTGCGGTGCCGTTGCAACCATCTTGATCAATGTTCGTTCATGAACGGTACAGTCGCGTGTCGTCGCGCTCAGGAGGATGGATCACGGTGAGTCAGCTTGACGCGAGTATCGATCGCATTGCGCTCATCGGCAATTTCCTCCCTCGTCAGTGCGGCATCGCAACCTACACGACCGATACGTATGAGGCCCTGCGGTCGAGTTTCCCTGATCTACGGGTCGACGTCTATGCGATGGACGACGATCATGCGCCCTATGCCTATCCGCCGGAGGTGACGCGCAGCATCCCGCAGAACGACGTGATGGCCTATCTCGCCGCCGCGCGCGCGATCGAGAACAGCGGCGCCCGGGTTATCTGGCTGCAGCACGAATACGGGATCTTCGGTGGCGCAGCGGGTGAGCACATCCTGGCACTGCTGGATCGGACGTCGCTGCCGCTGATCGTGACGCTGCACACCGTTCTGGAAAAGCCCAGCGCCGACGAGCGCCGCGTCATGGAAGGACTGCTCCGCCGCGCCGCCAAGGTGATCGTGATGGCGGAGAAGGGGCGCGAGATCTTGCAACGGGTCTATGGCGCCAGTCCGCGCCTCGTGGCGATGATTCCGCATGGTGTGCCCGATCGGCCGTTCTGCGAACCCGATGCATTCAAGGCGCGGTTCGGCTGGACCGGGCGGAAGGTCGTCCTGACGTTCGGGTTGCTGGCGCCCAACAAGGGCATCGAGACGATCATCAACGCGTTGCCCACGATCGTGGCGGCGCATCCCGACGCGCTGTACGTCGTGCTGGGGGCGACGCATCCCAACCTCGTCGCGCATGAGGGCGAGGCCTATCGTGACCGACTGGTCGCACTGGCGACCAGGCTGGGCGTCGCCGCCAACATCCGGTTCGTCGACGCCTTCGTCGAGCACGAGGAACTGATCGAATATCTTCAGGCGGCCGACATCTATGCGACGCCGTACGTCAACCCGGCCCAGATCACGAGCGGGACGCTGTCCTATGCCGTGGGTGTCGGCAAGGCGGTGATATCGACCCCCTACGTCCATGCGACCGAGATACTGGCGGACGGCCATGGCATCCTCGTCGACTTCGGCAGCAGCGAGCAGTTCGCGCGCGAGATCAACGATCTGCTGGGCTCCGACCGCAACCGCCATCGTCTGTCGCAACGGGCCTATGAGCGCGGCCGCACGATGATCTGGCCCCGCCTGGCGGAACGCGCGATGGCAGAGATGCAGGCGGCGCTGACGACCAAGCCACGGCGTATCGCATCGAGCACCAATCCGCCCGTCCGGGCATTGACGCCCGACTTCGCGGCGGTCGAGCGGATGACCGATTCGACCGGGATGCTGCAACACTCGATCTATTCGGTTCCGGACCGCCGCCACGGCTATTGCATCGACGACAACGCCCGCGCGCTGATGCTGACCCACATGATCACCGACATGCCGGAGATGCAGCGCGATCGCTGGACCACGATCTATGCCTCGTTCCTGCAATATGCGTGGAACCCCGACCGTCGCCGGTTCCGCAATTTCATGAACTTCGACCGAACCTGGTGCGAGGACGTCGGCTCGGAGGATTCGAACGGCCGGGCGCTCTGGGCGCTGGGCATGACCGCGCGCGACTCCAAGTTGCGCAAGCATCGCGACTGGGCCGTGGCGATGTTCGATCAGGCCGGCAGCCTGTCGCTGGAATTGCAGAGCCCGCGTGCGCAGGCGTTCGCGATGCTGGGCGCCGCGGCGATGCTGGAGGCGTTGCCGGGTCACGACCTGTCCCTCACCATCCTGGCGCGTTTCCCCGACGAGCATCTGGCGCTGCTGGCGGAGGCGCGCCGTCCGGAATGGCGGTGGTTCGAGATCGTGCTGGCCTATGACAACGCCCGGCTTCCGCAGGCGTTGATCCGTGCGGGTGTCGCACTCGGCCGCCAGGATCTGATCCGGTGCGGCCTCGATACGCTGGACTGGATCGTCGGCATGCAGACGAGCCCGGAAGGGCGGTTCCGGGCGATCGGGACCGAAAGCTTCGGGCGTCCGTACGAGGAGCCGCTGGCGTTCGATCAGCAGCCGTTGGAAGCGCAGGCGACGATCGACGCCTGTGCCGCGGCCTATGAGGCGACCGCCGATCCGCGCTGGATCGAGGAAGCGCACAAGGCCTATCGCTGGTATCTGGGATCCAACGATCTCGACCTGCCGCTCGCCAGCCAGGCCGATGGGGGATGCTTCGACGGTCTGATGCCGACCGGGCTCAACCGCAATCAGGGCGCCGAGTCGATTTTGGCGCTGCAAATGGCGTCCTGTGCGATTTCGGGGCTTTCGCAACTGTCCAAGGGCGTGGCAGGGACCGAGCGCGCCGTCGCCTGAGGGCAAGGCGCCGGTACAGGCAATCCGGGACGCAGCGCGGGCGTGAACCTTTTTAATCATCAACTTCGGCTGCACGCCGATCCGTCACGGGTCGTGGTGCGGCCCTTCCACCTCGCCTGGTCACCGACCGCCACCGGACCGAGCCGCGCCGAGCGGCTGGTGCGCGAGGTGCTGCAGATGTCGGCGGCGGAGACCCGCGATCAGCTCGAGCTGGTGTTGCGCGATTTCGAGGCGCGGCACTGGCAGACGCGCCGTGTCTTCATGACGCGATACGACGAGATCGAGCAGGTGATGAACCTCGACGGCGCGGAGATCGGCGACGAGAAGCGACAGCTGATCGGCGCCTATTTCTGCCACGAATACAGCTACGCCGCCGCGGCGCTGATGAATCCCAGTGCGGTGCCGCATTTCGATCAGTCGGGCATGCCGGACGGTTCGATGCGCATCCTGATGTCGCTGCGCGCGGTGGGCGAGGGGCATATCTCGTCCGTCGCGTTCCGTGAGGGGATCATCACCGACGGCCACGATCTGGTGCTGGCGCCCGAGCCGCCGTTCGCGACCGCGACCGACAGTTCGGGGCACGGCGAGGCGGAACTGCCCGAGGGACCCGTCACCGTCTATCGCCATCGCGACAGCACGCTGTCGGGCACCGTCATCTTCCCGATCACGCGCGCGCAGTCCAAGGGGTTAGAGGACCTGCGCCTCGTCCGGTTCCAGCATGAGGACGGCAGCCACGAGTGGCTGGGCACCTACACCGCCTACAACGGCTCGATCATCCAGTCCGAGCTGATGCGCACCCGCGACTTCCGCTCGTTCGAGCTGGTGCCGATGACGGGTAGCGCGTCGCGCAACAAGGGCATGGCGCTGTTCCCCCGCAAGGTGGGCGGCAAGTACATGATGATCGGGCGGCAGGACGGCGAGAACCTGTTCCTGCTCCAGTCGGACGACCTGACGCATTGGGACGAGGGCGCGATGATCCTCAAGCCCGAATACCCGTGGGAGCTGGTGCAGATCGGCAATTGCGGCGCACCGCTCGAGCTGGACGAGGGCTGGCTGCTTCTGACCCACGGCGTCGGCGCGATGCGGAAGTATTCGATCGGCGCGGTGCTGCTCGACAAGCGCGACCCGTCGAAGGTCATCGGCCGGACGACGCTCCCCATCTTGGCGGCGGCGGACCAGGACCGCGAGGGATACGTCCCCAACGTCGTCTATACTTGCGGCGCGATCAAGCATGGCGACACGTTGTTCATGCCGTACGGCATCGCGGACAGCTCGGTGGGGTTCGCGTTCGTGCCGGTGAAGGAGATGCTGGCGGCAATGGCGTAGGCACGGCCACGCCCGTGCCGTTGCCGACGGGGCGGCAACGCCATGGCCGACCGGCGGGTGGCCGAGCGCGAATGCGCAAGGACAGCCCGTCCGACGTCACGCCGGCGGCTTCGCCCTCGGTCCTTCTTCGATATTCTTCTCCTCGACTGCTTCGTTGCCGACGAAGCCGAAGAAAATACCGTGCTCATCTAAGTTCGACGCCGTGATCGCATCAGTTACGCACATGATCTGATCGTTCATCGGACTATTGCGAGGCTTGGGAACGTCCAAGACAATGCCATCCGGATCCCGAACAGGAATGATCCTGCAAGCATCCTTATTACGCCGCCACCCCCCGCGCCCTTGAATACAACCACCACGTCAGCGCCAGGAACAGCGCCGTCCCGCCGCCCAGCGCCCATCCCGCGAACCCGTCGCCCACCACCGCCAGCGGCGTGTCGGTCCCCGCCGCCGCGACGATCCCCGCGAACGCGACGCCCCACAGGCTTTCGCCCACGATCATGCCCGTCGCCATCAGAATGCCCGTCCGCCGCGCCGCTTCCGGGTCGCGCCTCCCGTCCGCCCAGCGGTCGTACAGGTGGCCCAGCACCGACCCCAGCACGACGGGCAGCGTGACGCTCATCGGCAGGTAGATGCCGAGCCCGACGCCCAGCGGCGGAAGGCGGAGCAGCTTCGCGCGGCCCAGCCCCTCGTCCACCGCCACCGCCGCGACGCCGACCAGCACGCCCCAGCCGAGCATCGCCCAGTTGAGGTCGCCGCCCAGCACGCCCTTGGCCAGCGCGGAGATCAGCGCCGCCTGCGGGGCCGCGAGCGCGTTGGGTCCCGCGCCCGGCATGCCCGCGAAGCCGAACGAGCGCATCATCAGTTCCAGCACCGGCGGCACCACCAGGCTGCCGAAGCCGACGCCGATCAGCAGCGCCACCTGCTGCTTCCACGGCGTCGCGCCGACGAGTTGCCCGGTCTTCAGATCCTGGAGATTGTCGTTGGAGATCGTCGCGACGCCGAACACGATGCCCGTCACGATCAGCGTATAGGCGACCAGCGCCTGCGTCGTTCCCGCCGGCTGCCCGCGCCCGAACAGGCCCACCAGCATCAGCGACGCGGCGAGCACCGACAGCACGCCGATCCCCGACACCGGCGAGTTGGACGCGCCGATCAGCCCGGCCATGTACCCGCACACGGCCGCGATCACGAGGCCGATGACGAGCACGAACACCAGCGCGCCCGCGATCAGCACCAACGCCGACCCGGCCAGCGGCCCACCCGCGATCGTCGACCACAACAATGCCGCGATCGGCACCAGCACGGCGAGACTGCCGCCGACGACCCAGCCGAACGGCAGGTCGCGCTCCTCCAGCGCCACGACCTCGTCGCGCGCCCGCGCCCGGCTGGCGGCGAGCGAGGAGCGGATGCCGCCCGCGACCGGCCCGGCGATCTTCGCCAGCGTCCAGATCGCTGCGACGCCGATCACGCCCGCGCCCAGGAAGCGGACGTCGGTGCGAAAGACGCCGCCGACCCACGCGTCCAGCCCGACGCCGGCCGCGGCGGGAGCGTGCGCGGTCAGGATCGGCAGCGCGATCCAGAAGCCGGTCGCGATCCCCGCCAGCATCGCCAGGCCGACCGACAGGCCGACGAGGTGGCCGACACCCAGCAGCGCGAACGACAGGCTGCCCGACACCTCGCTGCCGCCCGGCCCGACGCGAAAGACCTTCGTCGCCTCCGCCACCGCCAGCCGCGTCTGCGTCAGGATCGCGAAGCCGGCCGACACCACCGAGTTGAGGACGATGACGCGCAGCCCCGCCGCGCTGTCCGCCGCGCCCTCTCGCCCCTCCTCGTCCGAACGGCTGCCCGCGCCGATGCGCAGCACCTCGGCCGCGGCATGGCCCTCCGGGTAGGGAAGGTCGGTGTCCACCACCAGCGCGCGGCGTAGCGGCACGGAGAACATGACGCCGAGCACGCCGCCGGTCGCGGTGATTCCGGCGGTCTGCCAGTACGGAAATCCATGCCACCAGCCGATCATGACGAGGCCCGGCAGCACGAAGATGATCGCCGCCAGCGTGCCCGCCGCCGACGCGACCGTCTGGACGATGTTGTTCTCCCAGATCGTGGCGCCGGGCAGGTAGCGCAGGATCGCCATCGAGATCACCGCGGCGGGAATCGACGTCGCGAAGGTCAGTCCCACCTTCAGCCCCAGATAGACGTTGGCGGCGGTGAACAGCAGGGTGATGAGCCCGCCGAGCAGGATGCCGCGCAGCGTGAGCTCGGCCGCGCCGGCGGGGCGGGGATCGGCGGGTGAGGCGGCGCCCGCGCCGGTCGCCACGGTCCGGTCAGCCATCGGTGCGCGCTCCGGGCCCGATCGCGGGCCGATGAAGTTGAGGAAGTTGTGGCGCCCGCGCCGTTTCGCGGCGGACGCGCCCGCCTGGCGCCGCCGAGGCGCCGGCACCGCGACACGCACGCGACACTTGGGCGCCACCCGCGCGCCACCCCCGCACCATCGCGCGACACCGGCGCGTCGCCGAGGCGCCGCCGACGCGCCGCCGTGCCGCGACGGGGAGGAGGGGCCGGGTGGGAGCGGGGATGTGAGCGGCGGCGATCATCGACCGAGAGATGGCAGAAGCCGCCCCTGTAGGACAGCGTGGATTGCGGGCTCCGCGCGGCGTGTGCCGGCGTGGCGACGCCCGGCGGCCGCGTGCGCCGGACGGGGGCGGAAGGATGGACGCCCGGCGGTCGACGACGATGGCCGGCACGCCTCGTCCGTCCCTCGACACCTCGCCGTCGGCTGGCTACCGCCGCGGGCGACGAACCGGGGGTGACCGACATGGGGCAGGCATTGCGCATCGGGCTGGCGGGACTGGGCACGGTCGGCGGCGGGGTGATGCGGCTGCTGGCGGCGAACGGCGCGCTGATCGCGCGCCGGGCCGGGCGGCCGATCACCGTGACCGCGGTGTCCGCGCGCGACCGGCATCGCGACCGGGGCGTCGACCTGACCGGCACGCGCTGGGTGGACGATGCCGCCGAACTGGCGCGCGCAGGAGACGTCGACGTCGTGGTGGAGCTGGTCGGCGGCGCGGACGGCCCGGCGCTGGTGCTGGCGCGCGCGGCGTTGGCCGCCGGCCGCCACCTCGTCACCGCGAACAAGGCGATGATCGCGCACCACGGCCTGGAGCTCGCGCGCGCGGCGGAGGCGGCGGGGGTCGCGTGCAAGTTCGAGGCGGCGGTGGCGGGCGGCGTGCCGGTCGTGAAGGGGCTGCGCGAGGGGGCGGCGGCGAACGAGATCGGCCGGGTGGCAGGCATCCTCAACGGGACGTGCAACTTCATCCTGACCAAGATGGAGGCCGAAGGGCGCGACTTCGCCGATGTGCTGGCGGAGGCGCAGGCGCTGGGGTTCGCGGAGGCGGACCCGAGCTTCGACATCGACGGCGTCGACGCCGCGCACAAGCTGGCGATCCTCGCCAGCCTCGCGTTCGGGACGCGGCCGGCGTTCGCGGCGGTCGCGGCGACGGGTATCCGCCACGTGCTGGCGGCGGATATCGCGGAGGCGGCGGCGCTCGGCTATCGTGTGCGGCTGGTGGGGATCGCGGAGGCGGGCCCTCACGGGCTCTTCCAGCGTGTCCACCCGCATCTGGTGCCGCTGTCCAACCCGCTGGCGCACGTCACCGGGCCGCTCAACGCGGTGGTGGTCGAGGGCAATTTCGTCGGGCAGCTGCTGTTCCAGGGCCGCGGCGCGGGCGATGGCCCGACCGCGAGCGCGGTGGTGGCGGACCTGATCGACATCGCGCGGGGAGAGTTCGGGCCGCCGTTCGCGATGCCCGCCGACGCGCTGGCCGACGCGCCCGTGGCGGACGCGGGCGAGCGGCGCGGGCGCGCGTACCTGCGCTTCACGGTCGCGGACAAGGTGGGCGTGCTGGCGGAGATCGCGGCGGCGATGCGCGACGCGGGCGTGTCGATCGAGAGCCTGATCCAGCGCGGGCCCAGCACGGTGGGGGGGACGGACGGCCATGTACTGGTCGCGATCGTCACCCACGACGGCCCGGAGCGGTGCGTCGCGGCGGCGCTGGAGCGGCTGCGCGGCTCGCCGAGCCTGGCCGGGGTGCCGTTGTGGATGCACCTGCTGTAGCCGCAGCCGCGTCGGCGAAGCGACGGCGGCGGCGCGCAAGACGCAGCGGCTAGAGCGGCCGACGGGCCGCGAAGCGGACCCGTTCGACGTCACGGCGGCGGCTTTGCCGTCGCGGTTCCGGCCGTGCCTTCTCGTGGTGACACCATGTCGGCGTGACGGGAAATCTTCCCCCGGCACTGGCAATCAGCGAAGCTGGTGGAGGGGGCGGGCTACCGAAGGTCTGCCCGTCCGCCCCCTCCGTCAGCCTATGGCTGCCACCTCCCCCTGGCGGGGGAGGATGAGGATACATCGGGGCGGCCAGCCTCCCGGACGTTTGCCGGTCCTCCCCTTCCGTCACGCTTCGCGCGCCACCTCCCCCTGGGGGAAGTTCTGGCGGGTCACGGATGCACCTTGCCTGCCGTGTCGACCGGCGGGTCGTCCAGCGGGATCGCCACCCGGCCGGTCTTGTCGGGATGTTTGGCGAACGCCTTCTTGACGAGGTTCGACGCGCCGCCCAGCAGCGCCGGGATCGCATAGCCGCCACCCCCGATCGGGCAGCCCTCGCCATAGGCGCCGCACTCGGTGCCGACGCCGGGCCCGTCGAGCGCGACGCGGGCGCTCAGGTCCGGGTTGGACGGCACCGCATGGTCGGGCACGCCGCGATATTGCGGCAGCGGCAGGCGCGGTGCC
Organism: Janthinobacterium lividum; assembly: GCA_050955125.1. Classification (GTDB taxonomy): domain Bacteria; phylum Pseudomonadota; class Alphaproteobacteria; order Sphingomonadales; family Sphingomonadaceae; genus Sphingomonas. The sequence continues at coordinate 9,227 of JBPBQW010000166.1, read as the reverse complement.
AGTTCCTCCGGTCGCCCGCACACGACCACGTCGCCGCCGTCGTTGCTGGCGTTGGCGCAAGGCTTGGCGAGGATGTCGATCCGCTGGCTGCCGGACGGTGTCGCGGGTGCGGGCGGGGCGGCCGGCAGCGTCGCCGCCTGGAGCAGCAGGAGCAGGGGGGCGACCGGCACGGCGATCACGATCCGCCGATCGGCGCCACGCCCAGCCGGGGGATGTCGATCGCGGGGCAGCGGTCCATCACCACCTTGAGCCCCGCCGCCTCGGCGCGCGCGGCGGCGGCCTCGTCCACGACGCCCAGCTGCATCCACACCGCCTTTGCGCCGATCGCGATCGCCTGATCCACCGCCTCGCCCGCCGCGTCCGACCGGCGGAAGATGTCGACCAGGTCGATCGGGTCGCCGAGCTGGTGGAGGTCGCGGAACACGAACTCGCCGTGGAGGTGCTCGCCGGTGATCTGCGGATTGATCGGGATCACGCGATAGCCGTGGCGTTGCAGCGTCCGCATGACGCCCCACGACGGCCGGTCCGGGCGGTCGGACGCGCCGACGAGCGCGATCGTGCGCGTTGCCTCCAGCAGCGCCTTGATGTCCTCGTCACGGGTCAGCGGCATCGGTCGTCTCCTCTCCCGCCCAACGCGGGGCACGGGGCGAGGTTCAGTGCGCGTCCAGCCAGTCGCTCACCCTGGCCGCGAGCCCCGAGAACACGCGCTCGCCCGCGACCGCCGCCGGCGGCTCGCCCGCGTCCGACGCGCGGCGGATCGCGATGTCGAGCGGCACCCGGCCGAGGAACGGGATGCCGAGCTCGCGCGCCGCATCCTCCGCGCCGCCGTTGCCGAACGGGTCGGACGTCGCGCCGCACGCCGGGCAGACGTAGCCGGCCATGTTCTCCACCAGGCCGATGACGGGGATGCCCGCCTTGCCGAATAGGTCGATCGCGCGGGCCGCGTCGATCAGCGCCAGGTCCTGCGGCGTCGAGACGATCACCGCGCCCGCCGGCCGGTGCTTCTGGATCATGGTGAGCTGGATGTCGCCGGTGCCGGGCGGCAGGTCGAGCAGCAGCGTGTCGACCGCGCCCCAGTCGGCGTCGACCATCTGCCCCAGCGCGCCCGCCGCCATCGGGCCGCGCCAGGCGACGGCGCGGCCGGGCTCCACCAGCTGGCCCATCGACAGCATCGGCACGCCCCAGCGCGTCTTCACCGGAATCATCACCTTGTCGCGCGCCTCGGGCCGCTCGCCCTCCGCCTGCATCAGCCGGGGTTGCGAGGGGCCGTAGATGTCGGCGTCGACCAGCCCCACCCGTCGCCCCGCGCGCGCCATCGCGACGGCGAGGTTGGCGGACAGCGTCGACTTGCCGACCCCGCCCTTGCCGCTGGCGATCGCGATCAGGCGGCGTCCCGGGCCCTTGGGCGCACGCTCGCTGGTGAGCGCGACGCGCACCTCGTCCACCCCCGCCAGCCCGGTCACCGCAGCGCGCGCGCGCGCCTCCAGCGCCTCGCGTTCGGTGGCGTCGAGGCCGGTCACGTCGAGGATGACGTCGGCGCGGCCGCCCGTCAGCCGAACGGTGGCGCGGCCGCCGGCGACGGGGGCGAGCGCGGCGGTGAGGATGTCCTGTGTCATTCCCTGTCGATCTAGGGTGCCCGCGGCGGGGCGCCACCGTTTTCTCGGCACTGTTCTTTGGGCCGATCACACCTATAAAGAACCCATGACGTTCCTGACGGGGTGGTTCCAGCGCGCGCCCACGCTTTACGCAGACCAGCCCAAGGGCCCGTGGGGCGCCGGCCAGAACGGCCCCGCGGGCGGTAGCGGCGGCGGTGACGGCGCGCGCAACCCGTGGTCGGTGCCCCCCAAGGCCGGCAAGCCCAGCGCGCTCGACGACTTCCTGCGCCGCGCGCGGGGCGGCGGCGGTGGCGGCGGGAGCGGCGGCGGGCCGCTGTTGCCGCACACGTCCAATCCCCGCGCGTTGTGGGCGATCGGCGCCGCGCTGATCGTCGCGGCATGGGTGCTGTACACGTCGATCCACCCGATCGGTCCGCAGCAGCGCGGCGTCGTCACCTATTTCGGCGCCTATACCAGCACGCTCGAGCCCGGTATCGGCCTGACGCTGCCCGCGCCGATCGCGACGGTGACCAAGGTCGACGTCCAGAACATCCGCACCGACGACCTGCCGACCGACGGCGAGGGCGGCGCGGCCGGCGGCAGCGGCGGCGAGCGGCCGATGCTGACGCGCGACGGCAATCTGATCGACCTCGCCTGGTCGGTCCGCTGGAACATCAGCAATCCCGAGGATTACGTCTTCCAGATCAAGGACCCGCGCGAGACGGTGCGCGCGGTGGCCGAGAGCGCGATGCGCGAGGAGGTCGCCAACGTCACGCTCGACGAGGCGCTGGGGCCGGGTCGTACCGCGATCGAGGGGCTGGTGCAGGAGCGGATGCAGCGCATCCTCGACGGCTATCGCTCGGGCGTCCGTATCCAGGGCGTGGCGATCAAGCAGGCCGATCCGCCCGCCACGGTCAACGACGCGTTCAAGGACGTGACCGCCGCGCAGTCGGATGCCGCCACCGCGCGCAACAACGCGACGTCGTACGCGCAGCAGCGGATCGCGCAGGCGCAGGGCGAGGCGGCGGCGTTCGACGTCTATTACGCGCAGTACAAGCTGGCGCCCGAGGTCACGCGCCGGCGCATGTATTACGAGACCATGGAGGCCGTGCTGGCCAACACCGACAAGACGATCGTCGAGCCCAACAACGTGATGCCGTACCTGCCGCTCGACCGCGCGCGCAAGCTGCCCGACGCGGCACAGGCGGAGGCGCAGGCCGCCGTGCCCGCCGCCAACCCGGCATCGGGAGGCGGCCAGTGACCGCCGCATCGCTGTGGCGTAACCCGGTGGCGATCGGCATCGCCGCGCTGTTGCTCGTGATCCTGGCGGCGGCGACGTTCGCGATCGTGCCCGAGACGGAACAGGCGGTCATCATCCGGCTGGAACGGCCGATCGCGGTGGTGAACCCCTATCGCTCGACCGAGACGTTCGGCGGCACGGGCGCCGGCCTCATCGCGCGCCTGCCGTTCTTCGACCGGCTGGTGTGGGTGGACAAGCGGGTGCTCGACGTCGATGCCGAGAATCAGCAGGTGCTGTCGTCCGACCAGCAGCGGCTCGAGGTCGACGCCTATGCCCGGTTCCGCGTCGTCGACCCGATGCGGATGGTGAACACCGCGCGCAGCGAACAGGGCGTGACCCAGGCGCTGACCCCGCTGCTCGCGTCCGCGATCCGCAGCCAGATCGGCAAGATCCGCTTCCAGGTGCTGCTCAGCCCCGATCGCGACAAGGTGATGGCCGCGATCACCGCCCGGCTGCAGCGCACCGCGTCGCAATACGGCGTCCAGATCGTCGACGTGCGCATCAAGCACGCCGACCTGCCGTCGGGCAGCCCGCTCGACCGCACGCTGGAGCGGATGCGCACCGCGCGCCAGCAGCAGGCGGCGTTCACGCGGGCGCAGGGCAACAAGGACGCGCAGATCATCCAGGCGAACGCCGACGCGCAGGCCGCGCAGATCTATGCGCAGGCGTTCAACAAGGATGCCTCCTTCTACGATTTCTACCGGTCGATGCAGTCGTACCGGCAGACGTTCATCCCGGGCCGTGGCGGCGCCGGGCCCAAGGGATCGACCAACTGGGTGCTGTCGCCCAACAACGGCTATCTCAGGAACTTCGAGAATGGTGGCCGATGAACGTGGTCGTGCCGACCCGTTCACATTCAATGCGCGTTCAGATAGCGGACGGCATGAGCCGTATCCTGTCGCCGATCTCGCGACCCGAGAGGAACTGAAACCCGTGCGTTATGCCTATGCCCTGACCGGAGCCCTGCTGCTCGGCGGTACCGCCGCCACGCTCGCCATCCAGCATCCCGCCGACGCGCAGGCCGCGCAGAACGAGCCCGGCGCGATCCAGGCGAGCGCGCCGCGCGCCGGCGCGCCGATGAGCTTCGCCGACATGGTCGCCCGGCTGCAGCCCGCGGTGGTCAACATCTCGACGACGCAGAAGGTGACGGTCCCGCAGCAGCAGCAGAACCCGTTCGCGGGCACGCCGCTGGGCGAATTGTTCGGGCAGCAGTTCGGCGAGCAGGGCGGCGGCGGCGCGCCGGTGACGCGCGAGGCGCAGTCGCTCGGCTCGGGCTTCATCATCTCGCCCGACGGCTACATCGTCACCAACAACCACGTTATCGCGGCGGGCACGAAGGGCGCGACCGTCGAGTCGATCACCGTCACGATGACGGACCGCAAGGAGTATACCGCCCGGCTCGTCGCACGCGACCAGGCGAGCGATCTGGCGGTGCTCAAGATCACCGCGCCCGCCCCGCTGCCGTTCGTCAAGTTCGGCGATTCGTCGCGCGCACGCGTCGGCGACTGGGTGATCGCGATCGGCAACCCGTTCGGACTCGACGGCACCGTCACTGCCGGCATCGTCTCGGCGCTTCACCGCTCGACGGGCCTGGGGCCGTACGACCGCTTTATCCAGACCGATGCGGCGATCAACCAGGGCAATTCCGGTGGTCCGATGTTCAACATGAACGGCGACGTGATCGGCATCAACTCGCAGATCCTGGGCAGCCAGTCGGGCGGCAACATCGGCATCGGCTTCGCGATCCCGGCCGAGGAAGCCAAGCCGATCGTCGAGAAACTGCGCGCGGGCGGCGTCATCAAGCGCGGCTATCTGGGCGTCGGCATCCAGCCGGTGACCAACGACGTCGCCGCCGCGCTGGGCGTGCCCAAGAACTCGGGCGAGATCATCGGCCGCGTCGAGCCGGGCGGCCCGGCGGCGCGCGCGGGCCTTCGGCAGGGCGACGTGGTGACGCGGGTCAACGGCACGGCGGTGACGCCCGACACGTCGCTGTCCTATCTGGTCGCGGCGGTCGCGCCCGGTGCGCAGGCGCGGTTCGACGTCATCCGCGACGGCCGGCCGACGACGGTCACCGCCACGGTCGGTACGCGTCCGTCGGAGGACGCGCTCGCCGCGTCGCAGGGCGGTGACGACGATGGCGACGGCATCCCCGACGACAGCGCGCAGCAGGGCCAGCCTGCGGCGAGCAACAGCCTGGGCCTGACGGTCCAGCCGCTGACGCCCGCGATCGCACGGTCGATCGGCGTCGACGCGGCGGTGACCGGCGTGGTCGTCTCCTCGGTCGACCAGTCGAGCGACGCCGGCGCCAAGCTGAAGCGTGGCGACGTCATCAGCGCGATCAACTCGGCGGTGGTGAACACGCCCGCCGATCTGGCGCGCGGCGTGGCGGCGGCCAAGGCGGCGGGGCGGCCGCAGGTGCTGCTGCTCGTCACGCGCGGCAAGATCACCGGCCGGTACATTCCGGTGAAGCTGAAGAGCTGATCGGCGTCCGATCGCAGGAAGGGCCGTCGCGGGAGACCGCGGCGGCCCTTTTCGTTTCCCCACCCGTCACCCTCGCTTTCGCCGGGATGACGGTTGGGGAGCGACGCCGTCGCGCAACCTCCTCTTGACCCGTTTGTGCTGAGCTTGTCGAAGCACAGGCCATGACCCGGCCCTTCGACAGGCTCAGGGCGAGCGGTGGTTTGAGGAAGGGCGCACGATGACCGACGCGAAAGACATCTTCATCGGTGCGGAACCGGGCGGCGCCGCGCCGCAACGCCTGCCTCTGCGTCTCGCCAACCGCCACGGGTTGATCGCGGGCGCGACGGGCACGGGCAAGACGGTGACGTTGCAGGGCATCGTCGAGGGGTTCAGCGCCGCTGGTGTCCCGTCGTTCGTCGCCGACGTGAAGGGCGACCTGTCGGGACTCGCCATGGCCGCCGGCCCCGCCGACAGGACGCACGCCGCCTTTGCCGCGCGCGCCGCCGCGATCGGCGACGCCGACTGGCGCACTGCCGCCTGCCCGGTCCAGTTCTGGGACCTGCTGGGCGAGCAGGGCCACCCGATCCGCACCACGGTCAGCGAGATGGGCCCGCTGCTGCTCGCCCGGCTGCTCGACCTCAACGACGTGCAGGAGGGCGTGCTGGCGATCGTGTTCCACGTCGCGGACAAGGATGGCCTGCTGCTGCTCGACCTCGACGATCTGCAGGCGATGCTGGCCGACTGCGGCGCGCGTGCGGCGGAGCTGACGACGCAGTTCGGCAACGTGTCGAAACAGTCGATCGGCGCGATCCAGCGCGCGCTGCTCCAGCTGCGCAGCCAGGGCGGCGACCATTTCTTCGGCGAGCCGGCGCTGGACCTCGCCGACTTCATCGGCGTGGACGAGAACGGCCGCGGGATCGTCAACGTCCTCGCCGCCGACCGGCTGATGGCCAGCCCGAAACTCTACTCGACGTTCCTGCTGTGGCTGATGAGCGAGCTGTTCGAGCATCTGCCCGAGGTCGGCGATCCCGACAAACCCACGCTCGTCTTCTTCTTCGACGAGGCGCACCTGCTGTTCGACGACGCGCCCAAGGCGCTGATGGACACGATCGAGCAGGTCGTTCGGCTGATCCGGTCGAAGGGCGTCGGCCTCTATTTCATCACCCAGAACCCGATCGACGTCCCCGATCGCGTCGCGGGCCAGCTCGGCCACCGCGTGCAGCATGCGTTGCGTGCATTCACGCCGCGCGACCAAGCGGCGGTGCGCGCCGCCGCGACCACCTTTCGCGCCAATCCCGCCGTCGATGTCGAGACCGCGATCACGCAGCTCGCGGTCGGCGAGGCGCTGGTGTCGCTGCTCCAGCCGGACGGCTCGCCTGCGCCGGTGGACCGCGTGCTGGTCAAGCCGCCGGCCAGCCGGGTGGGGCCGGTGACGCCCGAGGAGCGCCGCGTCCTGATCGGCACCGACGCGATCGGGGCGAAATACGACACGGTCGTCGACCGCCAGTCCGCGCAGGAGATGCTGGCCGCCAAGGCGCAGGCGAGCGCCACCGCCGGCAGCGCGCCGGCGGCGAGGGCATCAGCGGGCGGAAAGGCGGCGGAACCCGTGTGGGCCAGTCTCGCGACCACAGCCGCCCGCGCGGCAAGCTCGTCGATGGGGCGGCAGGTGGCGAACGCGGTCGGGCGGGAGATCTTCGGCGGCACGTCGCGCAGCCAGTCCGGGGGTGGCGCGCTCGGGACGATCGGCGCGAGCCTCGTGCGCGGCGTGCTCGGCGGATTGCTGCGCGGGCGGTAGCGCGCGGGCGGCTTGCACGGCTATACCCGCGCGGCGGCAAGGAAAGGCACGGGCATGACGCTGGATTTGGACACGGGCCACGGATCGTCGGCGGACTGGGCCGCCGCGGGCGACGAGCAGCTGGCCGCCGCGATCGAGCTGCGCCGCGCGATCCATGCCGATCCCGAGATCGGGCTCGACTGCCGGCGCACCACCGCCAGGATCAAGGCGGCGCTCGCGGGCCTGCCGCTCGAATGGCGCGAGGGGCCGTCGACGAGCGGCGCGGTGGCAGTTCTTCGCGGTGGCGGCAACGGCCGCACCGTCCTGTTGCGCGGCGACATGGACGCGCTGCCGATGACGGAAGAGACGGGGCTGCCCTTCGCCAGCCGCACCCCCGGCATGATGCACGCGTGCGGGCACGATTCGCACACCGCGATGCTGGTCGGCGCGGCCAGGGCGCTGTGTGCGCGCGCTGAGTCGCTGCCCGGCACCGTCGTGTTCATGTTCCAGCCGGGCGAGGAGGGCTTTCACGGCGCGCGGCACATGATCGACGATGGCCTGCTCGCCGATCCCGCGCCCGACGCTGCGTTCGCGCTGCACATCACCCCCAATCAGCCCGCGGGCGTCGTGGTCAGCCGCGCGGGCACGCTGATGGCGTCCACCGACACGCTGCGCGCGACGATCGTCGGCCGCGGCGGCCATGCGGCGATGCCGCACGAGTGCATCGACCCGATCCCGATTGCCTGCGCGATCGTGACCGCGCTCCAGACGCATGTCGCGCGCTGCGTGCCCGTCACCGATCCCGCCGTGCTGACGATCACCAAGTTCAACGCCGGCAGCGCGCACAACATCATTCCCGAGAAGGTGGAACTGCTCGGCACGATGCGGACACTGTCGGAAACGACGCGCGTCGCGCTGCGCGCCGCGTTCACGCGGATCGTCGAGGGCATCGTCGCCGCGCACGGCGCATCCGCGGTGGTCGACATCGAACAGGGCTATCCGGTGACGGTCAACGACCCGCGCGCCGTCGATCTGGTGCAGGGCTGCGCGACCGCGCTGGGCGGCGCCGACGCGTGGCGGATCATGCCGCCGATGATGGGGGCGGAGGACTTCTCCTACGTGCTGCAACAGACGCCCGGCGCGATGGCGTTCATCGGCGTCGCGCCCGAGGGTAGCGACCCTGCGACCAACCCGCCGCTCCACAACACGCGCATGACGATCGACGAGCGCGTGATGGCGCGCGGCATCGCGATGCACTGCGCGATGGCGGAGCGGTTCCTGGAGGGCGGGCTTGGCTGAAGGGCCGGAGCGCGGTCGGGCGGTGGGTGCTCGTCGCGCGCATGATGCGTGAGGCGAGCGGCATGCGCCGTGCCTAGGGCGATCGGTCGTCATCCCGCATCGACCGGCTCGGCCAGCCGACGCGGACCAGCAGGTCGTCCGGGCCGTTCAGCGCGAACTCGTACATCCCCCATGGCTTGTGCGTGGCGCGTTGCGCGGCCTCGATGATCTCGCCCGCGAATACATCAGCCAGACGATCGACGTCGGGGGTGCGCAGATAGACGCCGAACGGGTTGCGCCCCGCGATCAGCCAGCCCTCGACCGCCGGCTGCAGGTGGATCTCGGCGCCGGCCGCGTCCTCCAGAATGCGGTACTCTTGGACACCGCCGGTCTTCGCGAAACCCAGGCGCGCGAAGAACACCTGCGCCGCGTCGAGGTCGGTGCACGGCAGGATCGTCACCAGCGCTCGGGCAGGGCGGCTGTTCCTCGGCTCGTCGGGCACGGGCTGGTTCCCTTCGGGCGGCTTGCCTACATGCGAGACGATATCCTACGCGCGTAGGACCATTTTCCTATCGGTGATCTTCCATGTCCGCCCTATTCCGCATCACGCTGCCCGACGGTTCCGTCCGCGAGGTCGCGCCCGGGACCACGCCGGCGGACGTCGCGGCGGCGATCGGGCCGGGGCTGGCCAAGGCGGCGTTGGCGGCGCGGATCGACGGGCAGGTGCGCGACATCACGCGCCCGTTCGAGGGCGACACGCAGCTGGCGCTGGTAACCGCGAAGGATGAGGCGGACGCGCTGGAACTCGTGCGTCACGACC
>JBPBQW010000165.1:0-31391 GCA_050955125.1 Janthinobacterium lividum | reverse complement strand
AACCGCCGCGCAAGCGCGCTCCACGCCGCGTTCGCCGCCGCCTCGGTCGGGAACGCGCCGAGCTGGACCAGCGAGCCGCCCGACCCTGCCCCCGGCACGCTGCCCCGCGGCGCGGCCATCGGCGCCGACGCGGAGAGTCGCGAACCGCTGGCCGGCACCGCCGCCGTCGCGACCTTCGCGCCGTGCGCCGCCGCCACGCCCGCGCCGCGATGCCCCGCGACCGGCTTCTCCGGCACCTGGCGCGGATCGATCGATCCCGTGCCGGCGCCCGCGCCGGTGCTGGTGGCGATCGCGCTGTCGCCCTCGCCACCGACCTTCAGGCCGCCGGGATCGTCGGGCTTGATCTTGTAGTCGCCCGCGGGCGCCGCGATCAGCGCGCCGCCGGCATCGCGCGCCGGGCCGGGCTGGCCGAGCCGATACGCCGCGAAGACGATCGCCGCCAGCACCGCGAGGCCGAGCAGCACGAACGCCACGACCCGCGCCGCTCCCGGCCCACGCGGCTCGTCGGGCTCGACCGTCTCGAGCCAGGGCAGGCGATCCTCGTCGCGCAGATGGATTTCGTCGCCCCCGTTTTGGCTGGCCATCTCAATGCATCTCCCACGCCGCCTCGACACCCATGATGCCGAGCCCGTTGCGGATGATCTGCCCGATCGCGTTCGCCAAGAAAAGCCGTGCCGCGCTGAGCGCATCGTCGCCCTCGATCAGGAAACGGCGGCTCGGATCGTCGTTGCCGACGTTCCAGGCAGCGTGGAATGCGGCCGCCAAGTCATAGAGATAGAACGCGATTCGGTGCGGCTCGCGAGAGGCGGCCGCGGTCTCCACCACCCGGGGGAACTGGGCGGCAAGCTGCACCAGCGCCAGCTCGCGCGTGTCAAGCCGGGACAGGTCGGCGGCGGATGCCGCGACTCCGGCCGCCACCGCCCGCCGGCCGAGCGAGGCGATGCGCGCATGCGCGTACTGGACGTAGAAGACCGGGTTGTCCTTCGACGCCTCCACGACCTTGGCGAAGTCGAAATCCATCTGCGCGTCGGCGCGGCGGGTCAGCATGGTGAAGCGCACGACGTCCTTGCCGACTTCCTGCACGACCTCGGCGAGTGTCACGAAGTTGCCGGACCGTTTGGACATCTTGACCGGCTCGCCGTTACGCAGGAGCCGTACCATCTGGATCAGCTTGACGTCGAACCGCGTAGCGCCGCCGGTCAGCGCCTCGACCGCGGCGACGATCCGCTTGACCGTGCCGGCATGATCCGCGCCCCAGATGTCGATCAACGCGTCCGCGCCCTGTGCCTTCTGGAAGTGATAGGCGAGGTCGGCGCCGAAATACGTCCACTGCCCCGTCGACTTGCGGATCGGGCGATCTTGATCGTCGCCGAACCGCGTGGAGCGGAACAGCGGCAGGACGACCGGCTCCCAATCCTCCGACACCTCGCCCTTGGGCGCTTCGAGCACGCCATCGTACACGAGGTCGCGCGCGCGCAGCTCGGCTTCGGCGGCCTCGGGCTTGCCGGCGGCCTGCAGCTCCGCCTCGGACGCGAACACCTCGTGGTGGACGCCGAGCAGCGCGAGGTCGGCGCGGATCGTGTCCATCATCGCCGCGACCGCCCGCGTGCGGAACGGCACCAGCCACTCCGCCTCGGGTGCCGTCGCGAACCGGTCGCCGAACTCGGCGGCGAGCGCCTGGCCGACCGGCACGAGATAGTCGCCCGGATACAGCCCCTCGGGGATCGTCACGCTCTCGCCCAGCGCCTCGCGGTAGCGCAGGTGGACCGAGCGGGCGAGCACGTCGACCTGGCCGCCCGCGTCGTTGGCGTAATATTCGCGGATAACCCGCGCGCCCGCGAACTCCAGCAGCGCGGCGAGCGCGTCCCCCACCACTGCGCCGCGGCAATGCCCCATGTGCATCGGCCCGGTCGGGTTGGTGGAGACGTATTCGATGTTGATCGTCTGGCCGCTCGCCATCGTGGAGCGCCCATAATCGTCGCCCGCGTCGGCCACCGCGGCGAGCTCGGCGCGCCAGCTGTCGTCGGTCAGCGTCATGTTGATGAAGCCGGGGCCGGCGACCGACACCGACGCGACCTCGCCCAGCTTGCCGAGCTCCGCTGCGATCCGTTCCGCCAGCGCGCGCGGGTTGGTCCTGGCGGGCTTGGCGAGCACCATCGCGGCGTTGGTCGCCAGATCGCCGTGGCTCGCGTCGCGCGGCGGCTCGACCGCGATGTTCGAGCGGTCGAGCCCGGGCGGCAGGTCCAGCACATCGAGGGCGGCGTTCACATGCGCGGCGAAACGGGAATACAATGTCATGGTCGCGCGCCTAGCCGAATGCGTCAGGGGCTTCAAACCGGACCGCGCGCGGGCCGTTAGAGGCGCATCAGTCCCTCCACCGCCGCCGCCCTGGGCGCGCCCGGGAAGAGCGTGGATGTCACCCGCGCCGGATCGAGTCCGAACTGCCCGGCCACCGCGCCGCCGATGAACGCGTCGAGTTGCAACGTCGGCTTCAGGTCCCGCGCCTCGAACAGCGCCGGCGCGCCCAACCCCGGCCAGTCGGCCAGCACGCGCCCACCCTTCACCGCCCCGCCCAGCAGCATCGCCGCCGATCCCGTCCCATGGTCGGTGCCACCCGTCCCGTTCACCGCCACCGTCCGCCCGAACTCGGTCGCGACCAGCACGACGGTATCCGACCACAACGGCCCCAGCCCGGTCTTGAGCGCCGCCAGCATCGCGTCGAGCCCCTTCAGCTGCTGGGTCAGGCGCTGGCGCTGCTGCGTGTGCGTGTCCCAGCCGCCGGTCTCGATCATCGCGATCCGCGCGCCATCGGGCGCAGCGAGCAGGCGCGCGGCGAGCGCGCCGGTCGCCGCGGCATTGGCGCCGTTCCCCTGCCCCAGGTCGCTGGTCAGCTCGCGCGTGCCCAGCGCCTCGGTCCACAAACCGTGAAGCTGATGGTCGCCCTGATACATCATCGCCACCCGCTGCAGCAGGTCGTCGGACGCCTGCGGCAGGCTGGAAGGGGCATAGGAGGCGACGTCGTGCGGCCCGCGCAGCGCCATCGGCACCGCGGCCGCGATCGCGATCGCGCTGGCATCCTCGCGCGGCACGACGCCGAGCATCCGGTTCATCCAGCCGTCGCGCACCTGATACGCCCCCGCGCCGCCCGTCTCGAGCACGTTCTGCCCGTCGAAGTGCGACCGGTCGCGATAGGGCGAGGCGACCGCATGCGCGAACAGCGCCTCGCCACTCCGGTACATCGCCAGCGCGTTGGTCATCGCAGGATGCAGCGCGAAGGTCGCGTCGAGCCGGGGCGCCGAGCCGAAGTCTCCCGCCAGGTCGCCGCGCGCGCCCGCGAAGGCCGGATCGCCGACCGGCGCGACGATGCCCAGCCCGTCCGCCGCCCCGCGCTGGATGATGAAGACGAAGCGGCGCTGCGTCGCCGCGGCGGCGAACGCCATGCGCGGTGCGAGCGACAGCCCCGCGGCGACACCGGCGGTGGCGAGGAACGAGCGACGGTCGACGATCCGTGACATGACTATCTCCGCATCATTTCGGGGGACACGAGCAGCAACGCGAGCGCCTGCGCGGGGCTTTCGGCGCGGGACAAGGATTGTTGCGTCCCGATGGACAGTGCCGCGGGGAACAGCTTGGCCGCCAGCGCGCGCGCATCGGTCTGCGCCGGCGCCTTGGCCGCCATCCGCTCCGCCGCCTCGACGCGGCGCATCACCGCGTCCGGCCCGGCCCAGCTGCCGGCGACGTCGTCCCAGCCCACCGGCTGGGCCGGCTTCCACGTCGGCTGGCCGAGCTGGCCCAGCAGGCCGACGACGGCGGCGGGCTGAACGTCCTTCGTGCCGAGCGCGCGATAGCAGGCGATGCTCCACTCCCACGGCGTGCGGAACTTCTGCGGCGCCGGGACCCACGCCTCGGGCGAGGCGACGATCGCACGGTACACCGTCGGCAGGTCACCGCCCGAGGTCAGGAACGCCCTTTGCAGCCGCGCGACCATCGCCGGCGGCGGCGCATCGCCGGCGAAATGCCGGGCAAGCTTGGTCGCGAGGTGGGTCGCGGTGGCGGGAGACGCCGCGACGTCGTCCAGCACCGCCTGCGCCTGCTCCACCCCGCCGGCCGGATAGCGCTTGCCCATGATCGTGCGGTCGCCCGGCTCGTGCACGGCGGCGTTGAAGACGAAATCGCCGGGCAGCCCGTCCGTGCCCGCGGCGCGCGCGGCCGGACCGCGCCCGATCCCCGCGACCGTCCACCCGGTCATCGCGCGGGCGAACTCGGTCACGTCGGTCTGGCTGTACCCCGATCGCACGCCCAGCGTGTGCAGCTCCAGTATCTCGCGCGCGAGGTTCTCGTTCAGCCCGACCCTGCGGTTCCCCTTGGCGGCGATCTTCACCCCGGCCGGGCTGGTCGGGCCGACCGACACCGCCTGATCGAGGTACAGCAGCATCGCGGGATGCCGTTCCACCGCGGTCAGCATGTCGCGGAACCGGCCGGTCACGTGCGGACGGATTGCCTCGAACTCGAGCGTGCCCGACAGCGCGGTCAGCTCCAGCTTGTCGGCGGAGACGGCGAAGTGGTTCGCCCAGAAGCACACCAGCCGCTCCGCGAACGGCGTATCGGTCGCGATCGCGGCCGCGGCGCGCGCGCCCACCGCGGCGGCATAGTCCTGTCGCCCCTCCCGCGCCGCGAACTGCCGCGCCTCGCGCTCGGCCGGCGTCGCGGGTGGCTTCGGCGTTGTCGGCATCATCGTGCCGGTCATCGGCCCGATCGCAGGGGCCATGGCGGTCGCGGAAGGCGCGACCATACCGGCGACGGGCCCGATCGCGGGTGCTCCCGCTGCGGGCAGTGCGGGCGTCGGCGCGATCGCCGAGGTCATGCCTTGCACCTGTCGGCGTAGCATCTGCTGCTGGCGGTAATAGTCGGCGAGTTCGGCGGACACGGCCGCGCTGGTCGGCGCGGCCGCGATCACGTCGGGCTTGGGGTCGAACCGATCGAGCTGCGCGAGCAGCCACGCCCGGGGATCCGCCGGCGGCGGCTGATCGGATCGCGCGCCCAGCCCGAACCGGTTGAGCGCGATGCTGGCGGTGGGAACGGGTGTCATGCGAACCTCCCGATGGAACGACTCGGTCTTGCGCCCGACTTGTCGCAGGACTGTGCCAGCCCGTCCGTTCAGAACCCCTCGGGCAGATCGATGGGGCCGACGATCTCACGATAGCGCGCGACGGCGTAACGGTCGGTCATCCCCGCGATGAAATCGGCGACATGTCGCGACAGGCCGGGGTCCTGCGCCGGCAGGCCGGCCCGCCACTCGTCCGGCATGCGACCAGGATCGTTCCGGTAACCGGCGAACAGCCCCGCGACCACGCGATTCGCCGCCGCCGCCGCGGCCAGCTGCACGGGATGGTGGTAGAGATTGGCGTACATGAACCGCTTCAGGTCGCGCTCCGCCTCGCGCATCCGGGGCGAGAAGCCGACGAGCGCGCCGGGATGATGGCGCGCGTCGTCCGCGCGCTCGACGCCGGCGGCGGCGATCCGCGCCCGCGTCTCCGCGATCAGGTCGTTGACCATCGCGCCGATCTGGCAGCGTACCAGCTCGCCCGCGAGCCGCGCCGGCGCGACGTCGGCGAACCGCGCGCAGACACCGGTCCATTGTTCCGCCACCAGCGGCACCGCGAGCAACTGATCGAGCGTCAGCAGTCCGGCACGAAGCCCGTCGTCGATGTCGTGATTGTCGTACGCGATGTCGTCCGCAATCGCCGCCACCTGTGCCTCCAGCGACGGCCAGGTGCCGAGCGCCAGCGGGAACGCCGCATCCGCCGCCGCCAGCGCCCAGCCGGGGTGCCGCACCGGGCCGTTGTGCTTGGCCAGCCCCTCCAGCGTCTCCCACGTCAGGTTGAGCCCCGCCCAGCGCGGATACGGGTGCTCGATCGCGGTCAGGACGCGCAGCGTGTGGCCGTTGTGATCGAAGCCGCCGGACGCCGTCATCGCCGCCTTCAGCGCGTCCTCGCCGGCGTGGCCGAAGGGCGGATGGCCGATGTCGTGCGCCAGGCACAGCGCTTCGGTCAGATCCTCGTTGAGGCCCAGCGCGCGCGCGATCGTGCGGCCGATCTGCGCGACCTCGATGCTGTGGGTCAGCCGGACGCGGAAATGATCGCCGTCGGGCGACATGAACACCTGCGTCTTGTGACGCAGACGCCGGAAACTGATCGAATGGATCACCCGGTCGCGGTCGCGCTGGAACGGATCGCGCGGGCCGCGCGCGGAACCGTCCGCGCCGTCCTCTCCCGGCTCGCGGTGCAGCCGGCCGCGCGTCGCCGCCGGGTCCGACGCCCAGGGCGCGAGCGTCACTTGTCGTCGAGCCGGTTGATCTTCTGGCCGGCTTCGCTGGTGAACTGGAACGCCGACACGCCCTGCTTCTTCAGCGTGTTGACGAAGGCGCGCGCCTCGGCATCGGTCTTGAACGGGCCGGTGACCAGCCGGTTGGTCGCGCGCAGCGGCGTCGTCCACCCCTTGCGCGCCGCGAGCGCGGGCGCCTTGGCCCGGGCCGAGGACCACGCCTTGGGCAGATCCGCCTCGTTGGCGCCACCCGCGACCTGGACCCAGTAACGTTCGGGATCTGCCTTCTTTGCCTTGCGCTCGTCGGCGGCCTCCTTGGCGGCGAGCGCCTTGGCCTCGGTCGCCGCCTTCTTGTCGGTGGCGGCCTTGCGATCGGCTGCGGCCTGGCGCGCGGCTGCCTTGCGATCGAGCGGTGGCGGCGTGTCGTCCGACTGATCGGCGGCGACATGGCTGCCGCGGCGCGATCGGGGCATCGGCGTCGGATCCGTCGTGTCGGCGGCCGCGATCTCGCGCCGGCCATGCCGCGAGGAGACCTTGTCCGTGGCCCGGTCGGTAGACTTGCGGTCCGCCGGCGCCTCGTCGGCAGGCGATGCGTCGGTGGCGGCGCTCGCGACGCGCGTCGAGCGTCGTCCACGGCGCGTCGACGAACGCTCCTCCTCCGGCCGAGCAGGCGCGGCGGCGCTCTCCGCGTCGGCCGTCGCGCCCTTGCGGGTCGTGGCGGTCTCCGAACGCTCGACGGGCGCCGCGGCGATCTCGGCGGTACGGCGACGCCGGCCCGTGGCGGCGCGGCCCGCCTCGGTCAGCTTGCCGTCGATCACCAGCGCATTGGGCGGGAAATCGGTCGACAGGGGCGCACGGTTGACGGGCGATGCCGCGGTGACCGGCGGGGCCGCCTCGGACGGGGTCGCGGGGCCGGCCGCCGCGAGTTCGCGACCCGGAACGGCGAGCGTATCGGCGATCCGTGCCAGGACCGAGCTGTCCGCCGGCACGGATGCGGTCGGTGCCGGAGCCGGTGTCGGAGTGGAGGCCGGCGCGGCCGTCGAGGGCTGAACGGCGACCGTCGCCATCGGCCGCGGAACGGGCGCGATCGCTACCGGCGCCACGACGGGAGGAACCGTCGAGGCCAGCGTGGACACCGACGCCGCCCCGGCCGTCGTCGCCGCGACGCCGACCGACGCGGTCGAGAACCCGGCGCTCGGCACGGATGGCGCCGCCGACGTCGGCATCGACGCGGTCGGGCTAACGCCGGGCGCCTTGACCAGGGCCGCGGTCGGTGTCGCCGCCAAGACGGGAGTCACGACACGCCCCGTCGCTGCTGCCGGTGTCGGTGCGATCGCCGGGGTCACGACGCGCGCCGGCGTCGCCGTCGCGACCGGAGCGGGCGCCGCCGGCGCGGTTTCCCCCGCGGTCTGCCTCGGCAGATAGTGCGGCAACATCGATCCAGGGAAATAATAGGCGACCAGCGGACCTGCCGCGCGTCGCGGTGCCGCCTTGGTCGCCGCGACCGCGGTCCGGGGCGGCGCGGCGACCGCCGTCGGCAGCGGCGCCGCGATCGGAACGGTAGCCGATCGTACCGGGGCCGCAGGCGTCGGGAGGGGCAGCGGCGTCGCGGCGGCGACCTGCACCGTGCCCTTGCGCCGCCGCCCGCGATCCGCCGTCCGCACGGGGGCGGGCGCCGCGACCGGCGCCGCGCGCGCGACCTGCACGACGTCGGGCGCGAGCGGCGACAGCGCGGGCGCGAGCCGCGCATCGGCGATCCGCTGCGGCGTCGGGCGCAACTCCCCGAAATGGACCGCGAACGCGCGGTCCACGGGCCCGAGCGACGACAGCCGAGCGAAGAACGGCGCCAGGCCCTGCGCCTGTCCGGGCGCCATCATCGTCGTCGCGATCGAGGCGGCCGCGGTCGCATTCCCGCCCATCGCCAGGATGAACGCGCGCGATCGCCAGGCGCCACGATCGTTGCGGCGGATCAAGGGCTCCAGCTGCTGCAACGCCGCCTCGTTCTGCCCCGAGATCGCCAGCGACAGCGCATAGCGGCGACGCACCTCGGCATTGTCGCCGGTCACGAGCACCAGACGATAGTCGCGTTGCGCCCGCCCCTGCTGCCCCAGCAGATCGTACGCCAGCCCGCGCTCCGCGGCGAATCGCGCCGCCGGAAAGCCATAGCCTTCGGCCTGGTCGAAGAAGCGCAGCGCCTCGCCGGGCCGCTCCGACCGGAGCAGCACTTCGGCCATGCCCGCCTTCACTCGGCCGTTGCGTGGATCGACCTTGTCGGCGCGCGCAAACAACGAGGCGGCACCCGACAGGTCGCCGAGACGCGATGACAACTCGCCCGCCTGCGCCAGCGCGTCGATGTTCGACGGCTCCGCCGCGATCACCCGCATTTGCGCGGCGAGCGCATCGGCATCGGACGTCGCCGGCATGGTCGTGGTCTGGGCGGGCGCGGCGCCGGGCAGCGTCAGGACGGCGGCCATCGCGACGAACGACGGCAGGAGGGCATAACGGCTCATGGGTGCACCCGACTAGCGCGTCGCGCGGCACCGCGGCAATCGCCGGCCGGTCTCCGCGCGACGGGGTGAGCCCGACGGGCGGTGAACGACCAGATGCCTCGTCACCCGGCGCGGAACCCCGGTCGCGGCACAGACACCCGGTGCGGCTTGCCCGTCATCGGTGTGCACCGACGTCACGCATCATGCGCGCGTGGCGTCGCACTGGCTGGCCGCCCTCACGGCACCCGATGCGGTCGCCCGCACCGGGCAGGAGCGCGCTGGTCGGTGACTATTGGTTGTTCTGGCGATGAAGGAAGCGCGGGATGTCCATTGGGTCCTTGCCGGCCGCCGGCGCCGCCGCGGGGGTGGCATCCTCTTCGCGCGGGGCGCCGCGGGCGGCGTTCGACATCCGCTCGAACAACGTGCCGCCCAGCTTCACCTTGGGCGCAGCGCCCGGCGCGGTCGCGGCGCCCGTATCGGCACCCGTCGCGATCCAGCGGCGGCGCGCGGCGTCGGCGGACAGCGCGGCCGGATCGGACGCGCCCGCTCCGGCTGCGCTCTCGCCGAACACGCGCGGGGCGGTGGACGGCGCGACGATCGTCTCGGGCGCCAGGACCAGCTCGTCGCTGGCATCGGCACCCGGCGCGGCGGAGACCGGCTCTGGCGCGGGCACGGCAGCGGCAGCCATCGCGGGCTCGTCCTCAGGCAACGCATCGGCCAGCTCGGCCGGAACCGGCGCGCGGGCCGGCTCGCTCGGGCGGAACGACGGGGACTCGTCGGCGCGGCGCGGCGCGGCGAAGCTGAACGAGGTGCGCGCCGGCTCGGGCACCGCGGCGCCGGCGCCGGGTGCTGCGCGCTGCTCGGCCTCGATCCCGGTCGCCACGACGGACACGCGGATGCGGCCTTCGAGCTCCGGGTTGAACGCCGATCCCCAGATGATGTTGGCGTCGGGATCGACCAGGTCGCGGATGTGGTTCGCGGCCTCGTCCACCTCGAGCAGACGCATGTCGTCGCCGCCGGTGATCGAGATGATGACGCCCTTCGCGCCCTGCATCGACACGCCGTCGAGCAGCGGGTTGGCGATCGCCTTCTGCGCCGCCTCGAGCGCGCGGTTGTCGCCCGAGCTCTCGCCCGTGCCCATCATCGCCTTGCCCATCTCCTGCATCACCGAACGGACGTCGGCGAAGTCGAGGTTGATGAGGCCGGGCATCACCATCAGGTCGGTGATGCCGCGCACGCCCTGCTGCAGCACCTCGTCCGCCATGGAGAACGCCTCCTTGAAGGTGGTATTGGCGTTGGCGATCAGGAACAGGTTCTGGTTGGGAATGACGATCAGCGTGTCGACGTACTTCTGCAGCTCGTCGATGCCGGCGTCGGCGCTTTTGGCGCGGCGGTTGCCCTCGAACGCGAACGGCTTGGTCACGACGCCGACGGTCAGGATGCCCATGTCGCGCGCCGCCTTGGCGATGACGGGCGCGGCGCCGGTGCCGGTGCCGCCGCCCATGCCGGCGGCGATGAACACCATGTGGTTGCCCTCCAGCATCTTGGACAGGCTGTCGATCGTCTCCTCGGCGGCGGCGCGGCCGATCTCGGGACGGCTGCCGGCGCCGAGCCCCTGCGTGATCTTCGCGCCGAGCTGGATGCGGTGCGGCGCGCCCGACTGCTTCAGCGCCTGCGCATCGGTGTTGGCGACGAGGAAGTCGACGCCCTGCACGTCGGCCTGCATCATGTTGGCGATCGCGTTGCCGCCGGCGCCACCCACGCCGATCACCGCGATGCGGGGGGTGAGCTCGTCGACGTCGGAAGCCAGAAACTCGATGCTCATCGCCTAATCACTCCGCCTGCCCACCGGTGATACGCAAAGCCCGGCCGCCCTGGTTAATACTGTGCACCAACACCCCTGCCCCCGCCAGCCGAAAAGCTGGGCGGTGCGGGAGCGTCCGTCAATAATTGGCCCGCGCCGCCTGGATCAGCTTGCGGAACGCGCCCAGCCCCCGCGGGCGGTGGACCATCTGCGGCGTCCCGGCCAGCGAGCGCAGGTCGACGGGATCGGCGGCGGCATAGAAGGCGAGCCCCGCCAGCGTGGCGAACGCCGGGCCCGAATGCGCCTCGGGCAACCCCGTCAGCCCACGCGGCCGCCCGATCCGGACCGAACGGCCGAGCGCCGCCTGCGCATAGTCGGCGATCCCCTTCAGCTCCGCGCCGCCGCCGGTCAGCACGACTTGGCGCCCGACCGGCCCCTCGAACTTCAGCTCCTTCAGCGCACGCGCGACCTCGCCCATCATGTGGTGCAGCCGCTGGCGGATCACGCCGATCAGCGCCGCCTTGGTGATCTGCGGCACGTCGTGCTTCTCGTGCGCGTCCTCGTCGCCGACCGGCGCGACCGGGATCATGTCGTGATTGTCGCGCGGGGACGTGTTGGCGGAGCCGTGGAAGCACTTCATCCGCTCCGCCTGCGCACGCCGGGTGCCGAACGCGGAGGCGATGTCGTCGGTGATGTCCGACGCACCGTACGGGATCGACGTCAGCCCAACGAGCATCCCGCCCGCGAACAGCGACACGTTGGTGATCCCCGCGCCGATCTCGACGAGCGCGACACCCAGTTCGCGCTCCTCGTCCGACAGGCAAGCGAGCCCGGTCGCGACCGGCGCGGCGACGATCGATTTCACTTCCAGGTGCGCGGAGCGGACGCACAGGTCGAGGTTGCGCACCGGCGAGCCATCGGCGGCGACGACGTGGATGTGGACGCCCAGCCGGTCGGCATGCAGACCCAGCGGCTTCTTCACGCCCGTCAGCCCGTCGAGCATGTAGAGCGCGGGCTGCGCGTGCAGCACCATCCGGCCCTGCGGATCGATCGACTCGCGCCCGGCCTGCAACAGCGCGTCGATGTCCGCCTGCTCGATCCGGTGGCCGCCCAGCTCGAACTCGATGGAGGCGACGTCGCTGACGAGGCCGCCGGAGGAAAAGCCGACCCAGACGTCCTCGATGTTGACGCCCGCGATCCGCTCCGCCTGTTCCACCGCCTCGCGCACCGCCGCCTCGGTCGCGGCCATGTCGGCGATGTAGCCGCGCTTGACGCCGCGGCTCTCGCGCTGGCCGGTGCCCAGCACGATCAGCTCGCCGCCGTCGCCGGGCCGCGCGATCATCGCGGACACCTTGGACGAGCCGATGTCCAGCGCGGTGATCAGTCCCTCGGGTGTCGTCTTCGCCATGCCGTATCTCCCCCAACCTGCCCGGACCCGCCGCATCCGGTGCCGCCGTCCTTCAGCCCTCGTCCGACCGCGTCGTCGCGGCCGCCGGCGGCGCATCCGACCGGCTCGGCGTCGCGGCGCCCGTGTCGCTCAGCGCCTGCGACCCCGATCCCGGCCGCCGCGCGACCAGCTTCGCCGGATCGCGCAGGTCGAACCGCAGCCACCCCTTGCCCAGGATCGGGCGGGTCGCCTCGATCTGCGCGAACCGCGCCAGCGCCGCCGCGGATTCGCGCTCGCCCTCGGGCAGCGCCAGCGTCTCACCGGTGCCGAACGTCAGGTCCCATCGCCGCCCCCCGACCCAGGTCGCGGCCTTCACCCTTTGGCGCAGCGCCGGAGCGGCGGACAGCAGCAACTGATACCCCGCCTCCTGCCGGTCCGCGCCCGGGCCGATCACCAGCGGCAGGTCCGGCATCTTGTCGGGATCGACCGGCTCCAGCAACGTGCCGCCCGCGTCGACCAGCATCAGCTGACCGTCGTTCTGCCACACCGCGGCGGGCACCCGCTCGTCGATGTGGATCAGCAGCGTGTCGGGCAGCCGGCGCGAGACGTGCGCGTCCGCCACCCAGCCATAGCGCAACAGCCGGTCGCGCACGCCGTCGAGGTCCACGGCGGGCATCGCGAGCGATTTCTGGTCGAGCGCCACCGCGTTGACCGTCATCAGGTCCATGCGCTTGAGGCCCGTGACCTCGATCTGCTCGACGCGCAAGCCCGCGCGCGCCGCCGCCTCGTCCGCCACGCCGGCGACCATCGCGGGGACGCCCATCGCGCTCGCCGCCGCGATCGCGACGCCGCCGCCGACCAGCAGGATCGCCGCGGTCGCGGCATGGCGCAGCGTCGCCTCGCTGACCGGCAGGCGATCGAGCAGCCGGGCGGAGAACGACCGCTTGGCGATCTTGCGCCGCTGCACCGGGCGTCGGGCGGGCGTGCCGCGCTTGATCGTCGCGCTCATGATGCCCCCCGCCCGGACGACACGCTCATCGCGTCATCGACGATCGCCTGTACCAGTTGCGGGTAGCTCATGCCCAGATGCCGCGCCTGTTCGGGCACCAGGCTCAGCGGAGTCATGCCGGGTTGCGTATTGACCTCCAGGAGGAACAGCCCGGCGATGCCTTGCGTGTCGTCCCAGCGGAAGTCGGCCCGCGACGCGCCGCGGCAGCCGAGCAGGCGATGGGATCGGAGCGCGATCGCCTTGCACGCCTCCGCAACCTCGTCGGGGATGTCCGCGGGGCAGACGTGCTCGGTCATGCCGTCGGTGTATTTGGCGTCGTAATCGTAGAAACCGCTCCTGGGGCGCAGCTCGGTGACCAGCAGCGCGCGATCCGCCAGCACCGCCGTCGTCAGCTCGCGCCCGCGGATGAACGGCTCGGCGAGCAGCTCGTCGAACTCCGCCCAGGGCCCCGCAGACCCGCGTGCGATCGGGTTGCCGTGGTTGCCCCCGTCGGCGACGATCGCGACGCCGACCGACGAGCCCTCGTTGACCGGCTTCAGCACATAGGGCCTCGGCAGCGGATCGGCGTCGTACAAGTCGTGCGACCGCACGACGCGGCCGCCCGGCATGGGAATGCCGTGGGGCACCAGCGCCTGCTTGGTCAGCTGTTTGTCGATCGCGATCACGGACGTCGCCATGCCGCTGTGCGTGTAGCGCAAGCCCATCAGGTCCATCATTCCCTGCACGCTGCCGTCCTCGCCCGGCGTGCCGTGGAGCGCGTTGAACACGACGTCGGGCGCCGCGTCGGCCAGCCGCGCGGCGACATCGCGCCCCATGTCGATCCGCGTCACCCGGTGGCCGAGCGACTCAAGCGCGTCCGCGACGCCCGTGCCGGACGACAGCGACACCGCCCGCTCGGCGGACCAGCCGCCCATCAGGACGGCGATGTGGAGGGAAGTGGTCACGTGTCTTTCCTCCCCCGCAAAGGGGAGGGGGACCGCCGAAGGCGGTGGAGGGGGCGGACAGCGATAGCCAGCGTCAGGAGTCCTCCCCCTCCGTCACGCTGCGCGCGCCACCTCCCCCTGGCGGGGGAGGATGAAAGTGCCGAGATCACGCTACCCCCACCCGCTGGATTTCCCATTCGAGCGCCACCCCGCTGTGCGCCAGCACGCGCGCGCGTACCTCGTCGCCCAGCGCCTCTATCTCGCCACTGGTCGCCTGTCCCAGGTTCAGCAGGAAATTGCAGTGTTTCTCGCTCACCTGCGCATCGCCGCGGGTCAGGCCACGGCAGCCGGCGGCGTCGATCAGCGCCCACGCCTTGTGGCCGCCAGACGTTTCAGGGGGCGGGTTCTTGAACGTCGACCCGCCCGTCCGCGAGCGCAGCGGCTGCGACGCCTCGCGCTCGGCGGCGATGCGGTCCATCTCCGCGCCGATCGCGGCGGGGTCGCCGGGCGTGCCGCGGAACGTCGCCTCGACGACGATCGCATCGGCGGGCAGCTCCGAATGACGATAGGAATAGCCCAGCGCCCCGGCCGCCAGCGACCCGATCCGCCCGTCGCGCCCGACCGCCACGCACGACGCCAGCACGTCCGCCGTCTCGCGCCCGTACGCCCCGCCGTTCATGCGGACGAAGCCGCCGACGGTACCCGGGATCGAGCGCAGGAATTCAAGCCCCGCCGTGCCCGCATCGCGCGCGGTGGACGCGGCGAGGATGCCCGACGTCCCGCCCCCGCACGTCAGCGTCACGCCGTCGCCGTGCGGCCGCGCGAAGGCGAACGGCTTGCCCAACCGCACCACCACGCCCGCGACGCCGCCATCGCGCACGATCAGGTTCGATCCCAGCCCCAGCACCATCACCGGCACCGCCGGATCGAGCGCCGCCAGGAACGCCGCCAGATCGTCGGTATCGGCCGGCTCGAACAGCCATTGCGCCGTGCCGCCCGTCTTAAACCACGTCAGCGGCGCGAGCGGCGCGTCCGACGTCAGCCGGCCGCGCACACGTGTGTCGGCCACGTCGCGCCCCAGCGCGGCGACGCTCATTCGATCCCCCACAGCTTGGCCCAGCCCGCCCATGCCTGGCGGTTGGCCTCCGCCGCGCGCAGCATCGCCGCCTGCGCATCGAGCATCGCCTTGGCCGGGTCGAGCGTGCGCGCACCGGCCTCCAGCGCGAGCCGCTGCGCCTCGACCGCGTCGGCCTGCAGCTTCAGCGCGTCCTTCCACAGCGTGCTCATGCCGGCACCCTCGTCGCCGCGGTGATCGCGTCGGAAAGCCCCGCCGCCCATCGGGTGATGTCGCCCGCGCCCAGGCAGACGATCTGGTCGCCCGCGCGCAGCTCGCCCGCCAGCGCCTGCGCCAGCGCGTCGGGGCCCGCCACCTCCTGCGCCGCGCGGTGCCCGCGCTGCTTCAGGCCGGCGGTCAACGCCGCCGCGTCCACGCCCGCGATCGGCGCCTCGCCCGCGGGATAGACCGGCGCGACGAACACCATGTCCGCCTCGTTGAACGCTGCCTGGAAATCCACCATCAGGTCGCGCAGCCGGGTGAAGCGATGCGGCTGGACGACCGCGATGACGCGGCCCCGCGCGCTTTCGGTCGCGGCGGACAATACCGCGCGGATCTCGACGGGATGGTGCGCGTAATCGTCGATCACGACCGCGACTCCGCCATCGACCGGTACCTCGCCCACCTTCGTGAAGCGCCGCTTGACGCCGCCGAACGCGTGGAAGCCGCGCTGGATGGTCGCGTCGTCGATGCCGAGCTCCAGCGCCACGCCGATCGCCGCCAGCGCGTTCTGGACGTTGTGGCGTCCCGGCATCGGCAGCTCGATGCCCTCGATCGAGCGGCTGCTGCCGTCGCGAGCGCGCACGATCGCCTCGAACCGGTTGCCGCCCGGCACCGGCTGGACGTTGACGCCGCGCACGTCTGCCTGCGCGGAGAAGCCATAGGTCACGACGCGCCGGTCGCGCAGCCGCGGCAGGATGCCCTGCACCTCGGGATGGTCGAGGCACATCAACGCCGCACCATAGAAGGGCACGTTCTCGACGAACTCGACGAAGGCGTCCTTCACCGCCTCGAACGAGCCGTAATGGTCGAGGTGCTCGGGATCGATGTTGGTGACGACCGCGACCGTGCCGTCGAGCCGCAGGAAGCTGCCGTCGCTCTCGTCCGCCTCGACGACCATCCAGTCGCTGGCGCCCAGCCGGGCGTTGGAGCCATAGGAGTTGATGATGCCGCCGTTGATGACGGTCGGGTCGACGCCGCCCGCATCGAGCAGCGCGGCGATCATGCTGGTCGTCGTCGTCTTGCCGTGCGTGCCTGCCACCGCGACGGTGGATTTCAGCCGCATCAGTTCGGCCAGCATCTCGGCGCGGCGGACGACGGGGATGCGCCGTTCCAGCGCCGCCTCGACCTCCGGGTTGGAGCGCACGATCGCGGTCGAGACGACGACGACCGCCGCGTCGCCCAGGTTGGCGGCGGCATGGCCGATCGCGACCGGGATGCCCTTGTCGCGCAGGCCCTGCACGACATAGCCCTCGGCGACGTCGGATCCCTGTACGCGGTAGCCGAGGTTCCTCATCACCTCCGCGATGCCCGACATGCCGATGCCGCCGATGCCGACGAAGTGGATCGTGCCGATGTCGGTTGCGACACCTTTCATCGAGGCGCGCCTCACGCGAACGCCTCCCGCCGGGCGGGCGCGGGCGTCACCACCGGCAGTCGCGCGACCGGCGCATCGAGGCTTTCGACCAGGTCGGCGAGGTCGCGCGTCGCATGCGGCCGGCCCACCGACCGCGCGCGCGCCGCCGCGTTGGCGAGCGCGGCGGGATCGAGGCCGAGCTTCTGCACCTGTTTGGCGAGCTCGACGGGGGTGAAATCGTCCTCGTCGATCGTCCGCGCGCCGCCCGCCTTCGTGATCTCCTCGGCGTTGGCGGTCTGGTGATCGTCGGCGGCACTGGGGTACGGCACCAGGATCGCGGGGCGGCCCGCGGCGGTCAGCTCCGCGACCGTGGAGGCGCCCGCGCGCGCGATCACCAGATGCGCCCACGCCAGCTCCTCCGGCATGTCGGGCAGATAGGTCGCGAGGTCGGCGGCGATCTGCAGCTCGGCATATTTCGCGCGCGCGGCGTCGATGTCCTCGATCCGCGCCTGGTGCGTCACCTGCAACCGGCGGCGGAACGCGACGGGCAGCATCGCCAGCCCGTCGGGCACCACCCGGCTCAGCACGCTCGCGCCCTGCGACCCGCCGGTGACCAGCACGCGGAAGATGCCGTCGTCCTCCAGCAGCGGATAGGGCCGGTCGCGCAAGCGCAGCACCGCGTCGCGGACCGGGTTGCCGACGAGGTGGGTCTTCGCTTCGTAAGCGGGCTTCAGCCGCTCGACGTGCGGATAGGCGGTCGCGATCGCGCTCACCCGGCCGGCGACCAGGCGATTGACGCGGCCGAGCACGGCATTCTGCTCGTGCACCGCGGTCGGGACCTTGTCTGCGAACGCGGCGAGCAGCGCGGGAAAGGCCGGATAGCCGCCGAAGCCGATCACCGCGGCGGGCCTGAACGTGC
The DNA here is from genome assembly GCA_050955125.1 of Janthinobacterium lividum. Lineage (GTDB taxonomy): Bacteria > Pseudomonadota > Alphaproteobacteria > Sphingomonadales > Sphingomonadaceae > Sphingomonas. The sequence continues at coordinate 13,846 of JBPBQW010000165.1, read as the reverse complement.
GGTACAGCTCGCGCGCCATCGCCCGCCCGCGCCACATCTCGCGCGCCGCCGACGCCCAGCCCTGCGGCCGTCGCAGCTGGAAACGGCCGGCCGGCAGGACGTGGGTCTGGATGCCCTCGAAGAGCCCCGGAAAGCGCACGCCACGCGCGTCGCTGACCAGCGCGACGCGGTGCCCGCGGCGCGTCAGCTCGGCGGCGAGCGCGGCGGCGGGCACCATGTGGCCACCGGTGCCGCCGGCGGCGAGGACGAAATGGCGGGCATGGGTCGTCATCAGGGGCTCCAGCGCACCACGTACGGGCTGCGCGTCAGGAACGGATTGCGCCGGGTGAACGCCAGCAGCAACCCCATCCCGATCGACAGCGCGATCATCGACGACCCGCCATAGCTGATGAACGGCAGCGTCATGCCCTTGGATGGCGCGAGGCCCGTGTTGACCGCCATCGACACCAGCGCCTGCGCGCCGAACTGCGTCGCGAGGCCCGCGGCGGCCAGCAGGCGGAACTCGTCGGTCTCGTCGAGCAGTTTCACGAACACGCGCACGACGATCGCCAGGAACACGATCGCGATGACGGCGCAGGCGATCAGCCCGAACTCCTCGCCGATCACGGAGAAGATATAGTCGGTGTGCGCCTCGGGCAGCCCGAACTTGACGCGCCCGCCGCCGGGACCGGTGCCCGTCCAGCCACCCGCGGACAGCGTCGCGTGGGCGGCGTTGGTCTGGAAATGATCCGAGGCGCCGGTGCCGTCGACGTCGGGGAAGATGAACGCGTCGATCCGGTTGCGCGCGGTGGAATAAAACAGATAGGCGGCGACCAGCCCGACCGGCACGCACGCGACCAGCCCCGCCAGCACCCGCGTCGGCGTCCCCGCGATCACCAGCAGCGCCATCCACACGGTGCAGAAGATGATCGTCTGCCCGAAATCGGGCTGCATCATCAGCAGCCCGCCGACCAGCGCCGTCATGCCGAAGGTGATCGCCACCACCGGCAGGTCGCCGTCGCGGACCTTCAGCGACAGTAGCCACGCGATGCTGACGATGAAGAAGGGTTTGAGGAACTCCGACGGCTGGAACTGCGCGAAGCCGACGCCCAGCCATCGGCGCGCGCCGTTGACCTGGACGCCGATGACCGGCGTCACCGCCAGCATCGCGACGCACACGACCGCGCCGACGAGCGCGAACCGCCTGGCGAAGCCGATCGGCAGCATCGACACGCCGAACAGGATCGGCAGGCTGATCGCGACCCACATCACCTGCCGCCAGAAATAGAACAGCGGCGTGATGTGGCGATGCTCGTCCGAATAGCGCACGGCGCTGGCGGGCGAGGCGGCGGCGACCGCGATCAACCCGATCGCGATCAGGATCAGGGTGAGCAGCAGCAGCACCCGGTCGATGTCCCAGAACCACGTGCCCAGCGGCGAGCGATCCCCCCGCCCGCCACGCTGCTTCACGCGGGCGAGCAGGTTGGGGTTGATGCGGCTCTCGTCGGCGCGTGTGTCGGTCATGCGGCGAGCCCCTGCACGAGCGCTCGGAACGCGTCGCCCCGCGCCTCGAAATCGCGGAACTGGTCGAAGCTGGCGGCGGCGGGCGATAGCAGCACCGTCTCGCCGGGCTTGGCGGCGGCGGCGGCGGCGTGGACCGCGACGTCGAGCGTGCCGCATTCGGTCACGGGCAGCTCGGGCGCGAGCACCGCGGCGAACCTCGGCCCCGCCTCGCCGATCGTGTAGGCGCGCGCGACATGGGAGAAGCCCGGCCGGCACGCGTCGAGGTCGTCGCCCTTCGCCCGCCCGCCGACGATCCAGTGGACGCGGTAAAAAGCGGCGAGCGCGGGGGCGGCTGACTCGGGGTTGGTGGCCTTGGAGTCGTTGACGTAGCCGACGCCGGCGACCTCGCCGACGCGCTCGGTGCGGTGGGGGAGGCCGGAGAAGGTGCAGAGGCCCTGTTCGATCTGATCGTCGGACAGGCCAAGCGCGGAACAGGCCTGTGTCGCGCAGGCAGCGTTCTGCGCGTTGTGCGGCCCTCGCAAAGCCGGCCAAGCCGCCTGCCCGACAACATCCTCGATCGAAGCAAGCCGCAGCGACCATGCCGGCACAACGCCGCCGCGGCGCTCCTCCGCAAGTTCGTCGACATGATGCTGGAAGCCGTGGGCGATCGCGAGCAGCCGGGCTTCGGCATCGTTGACGCCAAACACCTTAACGTTTCCGGCACTCTGCATCTCGAACAACCGCGCCTTGCTCGCTGCATACGCCTCGAACCCGTTGTACCGATCGAGGTGGTCCGGCGTGATGTTGGTCAGCACCGCCACGTCGCAGTCGAGCGTGAACGTCAGGTCAATCTGATAGCTCGACAGCTCCAGCACATACACGCCGCCAGCGGGCAGCGGCTCCTGCGCCAGGATCGGCAGGCCGATGTTGCCGCCCATCAGGCTCGGCACGCCCGCGGTCTGGAGTATGTGGTGGATCAGCGCAGTGGTGGTCGACTTGCCGTTGGTGCCGGTGATGCCGACCACCTTGTGCGGCGGCAGCTCGGCGCGCGCCTGCGCGAACAGCTCGATGTCGCCGATGATCGGCACGCCGGCTGCGCGCGCCCTTGCGGCGAGCGGGTGGGTGTTGAGCGGCACGCCGGGCGAGACGACCAGCGCGTCGAGGGTGCTGAGGTCGATGGTCGAGAGGTCGGCCACCACCAAGTCCTCATCCTCCCCGAGCTCGTCTCGGGGAGGGGGACCAGCGAAGCTGGTGGAGGGGCCGGCGAAGCCGGTGCTGCGCACCGCCCCTCCACCATCGCTACGCGACGGTCCCCCTCCCCGAGCAAGCTCGGGGAGAATGATGGCGTCACGCTTCGCCTCGTCCGCGTCCCACGCGACCACGCTCGCCCCGCTCGCCAGCAGCGCGCGCACGGTCGCGGCGCCCGAGCGCGCAAGCCCCAGCACGCCGTACCGCTTCCCCGCCCAGGCGCGCGCGGTGATCACCGCAGCTTCAACGTGCTGAGCCCCGCCAGCGCCAGCACCAGCGCCACGATCCAGAAGCGGATCACGACGGTGGGCTCGCTCCAGCCGAGCTGCTCGAAATGGTGGTGGATCGGCGCCATCTTAAATACGCGGCGGCCGGTGCGCTTGTAGAAGAACACCTGGATGATGACGCTCAACGCCTCGACGACGAACAGCCCGCCGATGATCCCCAGCACGATCTCGTGATGCGCGACCACCGCAATCGTCCCCAGCGCGCCGCCCAGCGCGAGCGACCCCGTATCGCCCATGAACACCGCAGCGGGCGGCGCGTTGAACCACAGGAACGCCAGCCCCGCGCCGACGATGGCGCCGCAGAAGATCGCCAGCTCGCCCGCCCGCGGCACGTGCGCGATGCCCAGGTAGTCCGCGAACTTGGCGTTGCCCGCCAGGTAGGCGATCAGCATGAACGCCACCGCCGCGATGATGACCGGCATCGTCGCCAGCCCGTCGAGCCCGTCGGTCAGGTTCACCGCATTGCCGAACGCGACGATGGTGAAGGCGGCGAACACCGGGAATCCCCAGCCCAGCTCCAGATACGTCCGGTCCGCGAACGGCAGGTACAATCGCGTGCCGTCCTCCTGCATGATGATCCATGCCGCGATGCCCGCGATCACGAACTCGCCGATCAGCCGCGTGCGCCCGGAGATGCCCGCCGTCGTCGCCTTTCGCACCTTGTCGTAGTCGTCGAGGAAGCCGATCGCGCCGAAGCCCAATGTCACGAACAGGCACGCCCAGACGAACGGGTTGGTCAGGTCCATCCAGATCACGATCGCGCACGCCATGCTGGTCAGGATCATCAGGCCGCCCATCGTCGGCGTCCCGCGCTTGGCCAGATGGCTCTGCGGGCCGTCGAGGCGGATCGGCTGGCCCTTGCCCTGGCGCACGCGCAACCAGCCGATGAAGCGCGGTCCGATCAGCAGGCCGATGAACAGCGCCGTCGCCACCGCCGCGCCCGTCCGGAACGACTGGTAGCGCACCAGGTTGAGCAGCCCGGGAAAGCCGAGCCAGCGGGCGAGGAAATACAACATCTACGCAATCCCCGCCGCGAGCGCCGCCACGACGCGCGACAGCCCCACCCCGTTCGATCCCTTGACCAGCACCGCGTCGCCGGGCGCCAGCATCGCCGGCAGCTGGCCCAGCGCGCCCGCGGCGTCGGCGACATGGACGGTTCGCAACCGCCCGGCAAGCGCGTCCGCCAGCGGCGCCATCGCCCCGCCGACCAGCAGCACCGCCTCGACGCGGGCGGCCACGATCGGGCCGGCCAGCGCGGCGTGATGGCCCGGCCCCGCCTCCCCCAGCTCACGCATCTCGCCCAGCACCGCGACATGGCGTCCCGGCTCGTCGGCCAGCACGGCCAGCGTCGCGCGCATCGACGACGGATTGGCGTTGTAGCTTTCGTCGATCACCAGCGCCTCGCCGCCCGGCACCGCGACCGTGAGGCGCGCGCCGCGCCCGGCGAGCCCGCCCAACTCCGCCAGCGCCAGCCCCGCGAGCGCGAGGTCGCCGCCCGCCGCATCGACGGCCGCGAGCACCGCCAGCGCGTTCGACACCCAGTGGCGCCCCGGCTGGCCGACGGTGAACGACAGCTCGCGCGTGCCTACCCGCGCCGTGACGAAGGTGCCGCCCGCGGCCGTGCGCATCATCTCCAGCGGGCGGACGTCGGCGCCCTCGTCGAGGCCGAACGTCACGATCCGCGCGGCATGGGGGCGCGCCGCGGCGACGAGCCGGTCGCGGTGGGGCGAGTCGAACGGCACGATGGCGATGCCGCCTTCCTCCAGCCCCTGGAAGATCTCGCCCTTGGCATCCGCGATCGCGCTCTCGTCGGGGAAGAACTCGGTGTGCGCGGCCGCGATCGCGGTGACGAGCGCGACGTGCGGCCGCACGAGCCGGGTCAGCGCCGCCAGCTCGCCGGGATGGTTCATGCCCATCTCGAACACGCCGAACCGGCTGGCCGCCGGCATCCGTGCGAGGCTGAGTGGCACGCCGACATGGTTGTTGTAGCTCTTGAGCGATCGGTGCGTCGTCCCCGGCGTCGCCCGGTCGAGCGCGGCGAACAGCGCCTCCTTCGTCGACGTCTTGCCGACCGATCCGGTGACGCCGATCACCCGTGCCCCGGTGCGCGCCCGCGCCGCGCGGCCGAGCGCGTCGAGCGCGGCGGCCGTGTCCTGCACCAGCACGTGCGGACCTGCCCCCGGCTCGCTCGCCAGCACGCCCGCCGCGCCCGCCGCCAGCGCCGGCGCGGCGAAGCGGTGGCCGTCCGTCGTCTCGCCCGTCAGCGCGACGAACAGGTCGCCGGCGCCGACCTCGCGCGAGTCGAACGTGACGCCGGACGCGTCGAAGGGGGCGGAGGCGATGCCGCCCGTCGCGCGCGCGATCGCATCCGAGGTCCAGAGCGGATCAGCCAAAACGCACGCCCAGCTTGCGCTTCTCTCTCTTCTCCGTCTCGGCCGCGCCCGCCGAACACTTGTCCTTTTCCGCGGAGGAGGCCAGCCCGTCGACGGGTTCCGGGCGAACGGAGACAGGGGAAGTGCGCACGGAATGATCCTTCTGCAATCGTCTCATCGCGTCACCTCGCGCGCCACCGCGACGTCGTCGAAGGGGAGCACGCGGTCGCCGACGATCTGGCCCCGTTCATGCCCCTTGCCGGCGATCAGCACGATGTCCTGCGCGCCCGCCTGTCCGATCCCCGCCGCGATCGCCGCACGCCGGTCGCCGATCTCCTGCGCGCCCGGCACGCCCTCCATCACCGCGGCCCGGATCGCCGCCGGATCCTCGGAGCGGGGATTATCGTCGGTGACGATCGCCACGTCGGCGGCGGTGGCGGCGGCACCCATGCCTGCCCGCTTGCCCGCGTCGCGGTCGCCGCCCGCGCCGAACACCAGGATCAGTCGCCCGGCCGCATGCGGTTTCAGCGCGGCGATCGCGGCCTCCAGCGCATCGGGCGTATGGGCGTAATCGACATAGACCGGCGCGCCCGTCGCGGCGATGGCCGCCCGCTCCAGCCGGCCCGGCACCGGTTGCAGCCGCGCGAGGGTCGCCAGCGTCGCCGCCACGTCACCGCCGGTGGCGATCACCAGCCCCGCCGCGACCAGGGCGTTCGCGGCCTGATAGGCGCCGATCAGCGGCAGCGCGACGCGATGCTCGCGTCCGTCGGCGACGATCGTCAGCCCCTGCCCCAGCAGCGTCGGCTCGCGCGCGGCCAGCCGCAGCGTGTCGCCATGCTCGCCGACCGTCAGCAGCCGCAGACCCCGCTCGCGCGCCAGATCGACGACGCGCGCGGCATGCGGGTCGTCGACCCACGCCACGACCGCACCGTCCGCCGCCACCCCTTGCGCGAACAGCCGCAGCTTGGCGGTCAGATAGTTCGCCATGTCGCCATGATAGTCGAGGTGGTCGCGGCTGAGGTTCGTGAACGCCGCCGCGGCGATGCGCGGCCCGTCGATCCGGTGCTGCGCCAGGCCGTGGCTCGACGCCTCGAACGCCAGATGCGTCACGCCCTCGCGCGCCAGCCCGGCGACGTTGGACAGGAAGGTGACGACGTCGGGGGTCGTCAGCCCGGTCGACACGCGCTCGTCGGCGGTGGTGACGCCCAGCGTGCCGATCGACGCCGCCCGGTGCCCCGCCATCCGCCACAATTGCCGCGTCATCTCGACGACGCTCGTCTTGCCGTTGGTGCCCGTCACCGCGACGCAGGTCGGCGGGAACGGCGCGAAGAAGCGTGCGGCGAGCGCGGCGAACGCCTCACGCGGGTCGGCGGCGGGAACGTGGACCGCGCCCTCGACGCGCGCGCCGGGCCGGGCGACCACCGCCACCGCGCCGGCGGCGATCGCGGCCGGGATATAGTCCTCGCCGTTCACCGTCCCGCCCTCGAACGCGCCGAAGACGCAGCCCGGCGCCACCTTGCGATGATCGATCGCGAACCCGGTGACGGTGACGTCGGGCGCGCCGTCGATCAGCGCCGACAGCCTCATTGCTCCTCGCCGCCCGTCGGCAGGCTGGTCGCGCCCGTCACTAGCGTCAGCATCGGCTGAAGGTCGGTCAGGTTCACTTCGCGCTGCGCATCGGGCGTCACGCCCAGCAGCGATCCCGTCCGCGCGATCACGCGGCCCACCACCGGCGCCGCGTTCCACGCCGCGGTCTTCCAGCCGAACGTCTCCTTCGTGGCCTGAGGCGAGTCGAGCATCGCCAGCACGACGTAGCGCGGCGCGTCCATCGGAAAGGCGGCGACGAAGGTCGCGACGTTGCGGTGATGGTCGTAGCCGCCGTTGGACGCCGCCTCCGCCGTCCCCGTCTTGCCGCCGACGCGATAGCCCGGCGCATCGCCCTTGCGCCCCGTGCCGTACAGACAGACCAGCCGCAGCAACTGGCGCATCCGCTCGCTCGTCGCCTCGGTGATGACGCGCCGCCCCGCCGGCGCCTGGCCCGGTGCCAGCTTCATCAGCGTCGCGGGCCGCCAGACGCCGCCGTTGACCAGCGCGGCATAGGCACTGGCGAGGTGCAGCGGCGTCACCGCGATGCCGTGGCCATAGGCCGTCGTCATCACCGTCGTGCGCGCCCAATAGCTCGGCCACAGCGGATGGCCCTTTTCGCGCAGCTCGATGTCGGGCTTGGTGTCGAAGCCCAGCCGGCGGAACATCTGCTGCATCCGCGCCGCACCGACCTCGTCCGCGATCCGCGCGGTCGCGACGTTGGACGAATAGATCAGCGTCTCGGGAATGTTCAGCCAGCGCTTGGGATCGCTTTTCTCGTCATGGATCGTGAAGCGGCCGACCTTCAGCGGCGCGGTCGCGTCGAACCGCCGGCCCATCGAGGTCACGACGCCGTCGTCGATCGCGGTCGCCATCGTGATCGGCTTGAACGTGGAGCCGAGCTCGAACACGCTCTGCGTCACCTGGTTGCGCAGCTGCTCGGTGCCCGACATTCCGACCCGGTTGGGATTGAAGGTGGGCAGCGACACGAGCGAGATCACCTCGCCCGTCCGCACGTCCAGCACCACGCCCGCCGCCCCGCGCGCCTGGAACGTGTCCTTGGCGCGCGACAGCTCGCTCTCCATCGCGGCCTGCACGCGGCTGTCGATCGACAGCGCGACCGGCTGGGCAGCGGTAACGGGGTTGGTCAGCCGCTCGTCGAGCACGCGCTCCATCCCGCTCATCCCCTTGCCCTCGACGGACAGGAAACCGAGCGCGTGCGCGGCCATCGTCGACTGGGGATAGAGCCGCTGCGAGTCGTGCTCGTAGATGATCGCGGGCTCGCCGATCGCGTTCACCGCCTCGACCAGCGCGGGGCTCGCACGACGCTGGAGATAGGTGAACGACACCTTCTTGGTCAGCAGGTTGTAGAAGAACGCCTCGCTGTGTTCGGGCATCAGCGCGGCGAGCTTGCCCGCGATCTCGGTGGGATCGCCCAGCATCGCACCCGGGTGGATGCCGATCGCATAGCTGTCGATCGTGCGCGCCAGCGGCTCGCCGTTGCGGTCGACGATGTCGCCGCGCGGCGCGGCGCCCAGCAGGCCGCGCCCGTCCCCGGGATGCGCGAACACCGCCAGCATCGCCAGCCGCCCGACGACCAGCAGCACCGCGCCGGCGAACAGCAGCATCAGCATCATCAACCGCATGTGCGCGGTCTGGACGAGCTGCTGGCGCTGACCGCCGACGTTGCGGCGCGGACCCGACTGGACGGGCGGCCGGGCGAGCGCGACGCTCAACGCAGCTTGCCCCCTTCCGCGCGCGCGCCACCGATCAGGTCGCGCAGCGTCGTGTCGCTGAGCAGCTTGCGGTCGAGCAGCGCGACCTGCGGCCGGGTGCGGACCGATACCGCGGGGCGGATCGTCGGCCGATCGGCGTCGGGATCGAACGCGGCGCGCGTCAGGGTGAAGCGCGGGCTCGGCAACCGGGCGATCGCGCGGGCGAGCATCGCGCGCACCGGTCGCGGTGCGCGTCCTGCGTCGGCTCGGGCGACCTGCGCCGCCGGGGCCCCATGGGTCGGCGCCGGATGCACGACCGCGACCGCGACCGCGACGGGACTCGCCGCCGGCACCGCCTGCGCCGCCACGGCCGGAGCCGGTGCGACGAAGCTCGGCACGATCAGCGCCGCGGTCCGCACGTCCGGCCCCGTTGCGGCCCCGCGCACAACGTCGAGGCTCGCGAGTTCCGCCTCGCTGCGCAGGAACTGTCCGGGCTGCGGCGCCGACAGCGCCAGCGTGTCGCCGTTCCACCGTTCGAGCTGGGCTAGGTTGGCGCGCGTGTCGAACTCGGTCTCCAGCGCGCGGATGTCGCGCTGCGTCGAGGCGATGTCGGCGTCGAGATGCTCGAGCTTCTTGCGCTCCGCGGCCACCTGCAGCGACACGAGGTAGAAGCCCAGCACGATCGCGGTGCACGCACCGAACCGGCCCACTCCCTTCAGGCGATACGCCGCAGTCATTCCGTTCCTCCCAAGAGCCCTAGACCCGACGACGCCGGCGCCGTCGTGCGCCGTGCCGTCCGCAACGTCGCGGAGCGTGCGCGCGGGTTGCGCGCCACCTCCGCCTCGCCGGCGCGCGTCCCGCGGCCGACATCCTCGAAACTGGGCCGCGATGCCTGAACCGCCGCTGGCCGATGCCGCGACCCCGCCGGCGTGCCGCCGGACCGCGCGCGCAGGAACCGCTTCGCCACCCGGTCCTCCAGGCTGTGGAACGTCACCACCGCCAGCCGGCCGCCCGGCGCCAGCACCGCCTCGGCCGCCGCCAGCCCGTCCTCCAGCTCGCCCAGCTCGCGGTTCACGTGGATCCGGATCGCCTGGAACGCGCGCGTCGCGGGATCCTTCTTCTCGTGCGGCTTGTGGCCGAGCGCGCGGCGCACGATGCTGGCCAACTCGGCGGTGCGGGTCAGCGGGCGCGCGGCGACGATCGCGCGGGCGACCCGGCGCGAGCGCGGCTCGTCGCCATAGCGATAGAGCACGTCGGCGATCGCCTCCTCGTCGGCGGTGTTGAGGAAGTCCGCCGCGCTCGGCCCCTCGCGGCTCATCCGCATATCGAGCGGGCCGTCCGCCTGGAACGAAAAGCCGCGCTCCGCCTGGTCGAGCTGCATCGACGACACGCCGATGTCCATCGCCACGCCATCCACCGCCGCCAGCCCGCGCGCCTCGAGCTCGGCCGCCATCGTGGAGAAATCGCCCGCCACCAGCGTCAGCCGCTCCTCCGCCGCCTCGAGCGCACGGCCGGCGGCGATCGCGTCGGGATCGCGGTCGAACGCGACCACCCGGGCGCCCGCCGCCAGCAGCGCGCGGGTGTAGCCGCCGGCGCCGAACGTCGCGTCGACCATCGTCTCCCCCGGCGCGGGCGCGAGCGCGGCGACCACCTCGTCGAGCAGCACGGGGACATGCGGGGACGCGACGTGCGCGGATGCGGCGTGCGCAGATGCGGCGACCGTCACAGCGCGATCCCCTTCTTGCCGCAATAGAAGCGGCAGGCATTCTTCACCGTGTCGGGAATGCCGTCGGACCCGACCAGCGTTCCGGGATCCCAGATCTCGAAATAGTCGAACACGCCATAGAAGAACGCGTTCTGCGCGATGCCCGCCTGGAACAGCAGCAGCTCGGGCAGGATGAAACGACCCGAACCGTCGAACGGCACCAGCTCGCCGAGCGCGGCGCCGCGCTTCACGTTGAAGTCGCGTCGCCCGGTCGCGGAGTCGAGTTCCTGGGCGTCGAGCTGGCTCTTCAGCGTCGCGAGATAGGGCTGGTCGTAGGCGACGAGGCAGGGCGCGTCCTGATGCAGGCCGACGACGACTACGCCGCCGTCCTTGCCGTCCGCACGGGGCGCATTGAGCGCCAGCGTCGCGCGAAGGGCCGCCGGGATCGCAACACGGCCCTTGTCGTCGACAAGACCGAGACCCGATCCCTGATACAGCCCCCGTTCGCCCACGCCTGCCTCGCACCCGGCGCGCAAACCTTCCCCGATCCGGCGAGCGACCCATGTCGTGCGCCGGTGACGAGATCGTCGAAAGGAAGGTTGCCCCTGTCCGATCGACTAACAGGGGTCAATTTGGGACGCAACGGGAAAACGCGGGAAATTACGGGTGGGCCCGTCCCGTCGTTCGCTATCGGACCGCTTCTGGTACCGCCGCACCAATCGAACGGGAGCGTCCGGGTCAGCGCCTCCCGCTCGGCGCCGCCGACGCGGTCTCCGCGGCATTCCCCTGTCCCGCGGGCGCCACGCCGATCTCCGCCAGCGGCTCGCCGGCGGGGCTGGCATCGTTGCTGGCGGCGATGTTGGCGACCACGTCGGGCTTGGCCGATCCGGACGAGCCGACCGGCCGCTCATGACTGACCGAGCGAAGGATGGCGGAGGCGAGGCCGATCAGCAGCAGGACGATCGCGAGCCCGGTCATGCCGACCTTCACCCGCTGGATCGACTGCCCCGGTTCATGGGCGGTCTTCATCAAGACGTGGCGATAGGCTCCGCGCAAGCCTTTGTCCATTCACGCCTTCGCGAGGCGGGCCGGCACCGGCAGGCCCTTGGCCACCAGCCAGTCGCGATCGTACAGCGTCGACAGATAGCGGAACCCCGTGTCGCACAGGATGGTCGCGATGCGCTTGCCCGGGCCGAGCGCGCGGGCGAGGCGCACCGCGCCGGCGACGTTGATCCCCGACGACAGGCCCAGGCACAGTCCCTCCTCCCCCAACAGCCGGTCGACCCACTCCAGCCCCTCGTTGTCGGAGATGCGGAACTGCAGGTCGACGGGCGCGCCCTCCAGATTGCCGGTGATCCGCCCCTGCCCGATGCCCTCGGCGACCGACGATCCTTCGGACCGGAGCTCGCCGTGCGCATACCAGTCGTACAATGCGGCGCCGTGCGGGTCGCTGAGCGCGATCGTGACGCGCTCGTCCTTCGCCTTCAGCCCCATGCCGACGCCCGCCAGCGTGCCGCCGGTGCCCACTGCGCAGGTGAAGCCGTCGATCCGGCCGTCCATCTGCGCCCAGATCTCCTCGGCGGTGCCCACGACGTGCGCGCGCCGGTTGGCGACGTTGTCGAACTGGTTGGCCCACACCGCGCCCGGCGTCTCGTCGGCGATCCGCCGCGACGTGTGGACGAAATGACAGGGCGACGAATAGGGCGCGGCCGGGACCAGGACGAGCTCGGCGCCCAGCGCGCGCAGCGTGTCCATCTTCTCGCGGCTCTGCGTCTCGGGCATCACGATGACGGTGCGATAGCCCTTGGCGTTGGCGACCAGCGCCAGGCCGATGCCGGTATTGCCGGCCGTCCCCTCGACGATCGTGCCGCCCGGCGGCAGCACCCCGCGCTCCTCGGCGTCCTCGACGATGAACAGCGCGGCGCGGTCCTTCACCGACGCGCCGGGATTGGTGAACTCGCACTTGCCGAAGATGTCGCACCCCGTCGCCTCGCTCGGCCCGGCGAGGCGGACGAGCGGCGTGTTGCCGATCAGGGCGAGCGTGTCGGGAAGCGTGGGCATGACGCAGAGATAGGCCCGTTCGAGGCGAAGGTCCAAGCGACACGCGCTTGCCCGGCACGAAGCCGCGATATCTCCAACTCTACGCCGATCCACCGCCGCCGCCGCCGCCGCCGCCGCCGCCGGTGCGTTGAGCAGGCGCATGACCCGCAAGACATCTTTTCACCCGGTCGTCCGCGCCGACGCGCGGCTATTGGTGCTCGGCAGCCTGCCCGGCGAGCGATCGCTGGCCGAGGCGCGCTATTACGCGCATCCGCAGAACCAGTTCTGGCGGCTGATGTCGCCGGTCGCCGGATGCGACCTGCCGGCGCTCGCCTATGCCGACCGGCTGGAGGCGCTGACGGCGGCGCGGATCGCGCTGTGGGACGTCGTCGCCTCCGCGCACCGTCGGGGCAGCACCGACGCCGCGATCCGGGAGGCGACGTCGAACGACCTGCCGGCGCTCGTCGACGCGCTGCCGGCGCTGCGCGCGGTCGCGTTCAACGGCGGCGCGGCGGCGGCGATCGGCCGCCGAATGCTGGCGGGGCGAGCCGTCGCGCTGGTCACGCTGCCGTCGTCCAGCCCGTTGCACACCGTCGGGATCGACGCGAAGCGGCCCGCGTGGAGCGCGCTGGCGGCCTATGTGCGGCCCTGACGGTGCGTCCCGTCGGTGCGGCGCAGCAATTTCGCCGCAACGCACTTGACGACCTCGCGCCGGCTGGGCGAAGCAAGGGGGCCATGAAGCTCCCCCTTCCCCTCTCCGCCGCGGCGTTCGCGCTGCTTGCCCTCCCGCTCTCCCTGGGCGCCTGCCAGAAGAAGGCGCCGACCGTCGTCGACGAGACGCCGCCCGATCCGCTGGCCAACCAGGTCGCCGCCGCGCCGCCGGTCGAGCTGCCGCCCGCCATCAAGGCGTCGGTGACGATGCGCTGCACGGGCGACAACAGCCTCGTGTACGTCAACTTCTTCGCCGGCGACACGCAGGCGACGTTGCAGACGGTCAAGGACGGCACGCCCACGCGCCTCATCGCCGCCAAGGCGGGCGATCCGTTCAAGGCCGACGGCGGCTACGAGATCAAGGGCGATGCCAAGAAGATCGAGCTGAAGCAGCCGGGCAAGAAGGACCTGACCTGCCACGTCTGATCCGGCGATCGTGATCGGACGCCCAACGCCGATCCGACCGCTGCCGGCTCTTCTGCCCATCGAGGCCCGCGCGGCGATCCGCGCGGGCCTTTTCCTGTCTGCCGGCCACCGACGCCGGCCCGCGACCCGAACCCCCTTGCCGCCACACGCCGGGCGCGCCACTCTGGCGCCATGACGACGACGGTGGCGGTGTACAGCCTCAAGGGCGGGGTCGGAAAGACGACGCTGGCCGTGAACCTGGCCGCCTGCGCCGCCGCGAGCGGGCGGCGGACGCTG
>JBPBQW010000164.1:0-37267 GCA_050955125.1 Janthinobacterium lividum | reverse complement strand
CGCGCCGCGCGAGCGGCTCGATTCGATGCGGCTGATCGAGGATTACATGATCGCCGCCAACGTCGCGGCGGCCAAGGCGCTGGAGCGCAAGAAGGCGCCCGTCATGTACCGCGTCCACGAACCGCCGGCGCGCGAGAAGCTGGCCGCGCTCAAGGATTATCTCGAGACGTTCGACGTCGCCTTCGCGCTCGGCCAGGTGATTCGTCCGGCGACGTTCAACCACGTGCTCGCGCGGATCGGCGAGGCGGAGTTCCGTCCGCAGGTGATGGAGCAGGTGCTGCGCACGCAGACGCAGGCCTATTACGCGCCCGCCAACCACGGCCATTTCGGGCTGGCGCTGGGCAGTTACGCGCACTTCACCTCGCCGATCCGGCGGTACGCCGACCTGCTGGTCCACCGCAGCCTCGTCGCCGCCTACGACCTCGGCCCCGGCGGGCTGTCGGGCGGCGAGGCGGAGGCGATGGAGGCGATCGGCGAGGCGATCAGCCGGCTGGAACGCCGCGCGATGGAGGCGGAGCGCGACACCGTCGACCGCTACGTCGCGGCGTATCTGTCGGAGCGCGCGGGCGAGCTGGTCGACGTGCGCGTCACCGGCGTCACCAACTTCGGCCTGTTCGCGACCGTCGAGGGGATCGGCGGCGACGGGCTGCTGGCGGTGCGCGATCTGGGGCCCGAATATTTCCGGTTCGACGAGGGCGCGCGCACGCTGACGGGCGAGCATAGCGGCGAGCAGTACACGCTCGGCCAACGGCTCACGCTCCGGCTCGCGGAGGCGAACCCGGTGACGGGGGCGCTGCGCTTCGAGCTGCCCGATCGCGCAGGGGGCGGCGCGCTGCCCACCCGCAGCGGCGAGCGCGGCCGCGGCGCACCGCGCGTGATCCACCGGCGCGGGCGACCGGCCAACATCCGCCACCAGGGGAAGAAACGATGACCGGCACCGTCGTGGCCACCGTCGTCGCCCGGGCGCGGCGGCGGATCGTGGACCACTTCACCGCCGCCGGCGCGACCGCCGCGGCCCGCGCGATCGCCTATCCCGAACCCGCGGCCCGCATCGAGCGTCACATCGTCCGACGCATGGTCGCGTTCGGGGCGTTGAACGAGGCGGGCCCGGGTCGATACTGGCTGGACCCAAAGCGCGCCGCGGACTTCCGCAAGGAATCGCTGGCCCGGGTGCTGACCGCGGTCGC
The DNA here is from genome assembly GCA_050955125.1 of Janthinobacterium lividum. GTDB lineage: Bacteria > Pseudomonadota > Alphaproteobacteria > Sphingomonadales > Sphingomonadaceae > Sphingomonas. Next base: position 36,080 of record JBPBQW010000164.1, on the reverse strand, counting down.
GATCGCCGGGTTCGCGGCGGCAGGGGCGATCGCGTTCGGCGGGTGAGGATGCGAAGGCCCTTGTGGCTGGTCGTCGACCATCCCGAAGCGACGAAGCCGCAGCGGACCCGCTACGTCGTTGCTGGGTCGACCCGACCGGTCGCCCGACTTTTGTGAGATGACCCATGCGCCTGATCGCGATCGAAGAGCATATCCTGCCGCACGCCGTCCGCGACGCGTGGAGTGCCGCTCCGCCCCCGCATGATCCGGTGTCCGCAATCGCCGATGGCGGGGAGAATGGGGCTCGTCTCGCCGACTTGGGCGAAGGCCGCCTGGCGCTGATGGATGAGCAGGGGGTGGACGTGCAGGTGCTGTCGCTCACCACGCCCGGCCTCCACAATCTGGCACCCGGACCCGCGGTCGATATGGCGCGTCGCGTCAACGACCTGATCGCGGAGACCTGCGCCCGCCGTCCCGACCGCTTCCAGGGCTTCGCCGCCCTGCCTACCCCGGACGCCGACGCAGCCCCGCGGGAGCTGGAACGCGCGATCCGGGAGTTGGGCCTGCAGGGGGCGCTGCTCTGCGGCCGGACACGCGAGCGGCATCTCGACCATGCCGACATGCGCCCCCTGCTGGCGACGGCGGCGGCGCTCCGCGTTCCGCTGTTCATTCATCCGCAAGTGCCGCTGGCCGCCGTCCGCGAGGCCAACTACTCGGGCATCAGCGATCAAGCCGATCTCGCGCTCGCCGCTTTCGGCCTCGGCTGGCATTACGAGGCCGGGCTGCAATGGATCCGTCTGGTCGCGGCGGGCGTGTTCGACGAGTTGCCCGATCTGCAGATCATCCTCGGCCACTGGGGTGAGGTGGTGCTGTTCTACCTGGAACGGGTATCGGCCGTGTTCGAACGCGCGCTTGAGCTTCGACGACCGCTGGCGGATTATGCCCGGAACAATCTGTACGTGACGGGTAGCGGCATGTGGAGCGAGGCGTACATGCACCGCTGCCTCGGCATCGTCGGCCCCGAGCGTTTGCTGTTCTCCACCGACTTTCCGTACCAGTATCGCGCGGGAGGTGCGGCGCGACGGTTTCTCGATACGGTACCGCTGGACGATGCTGCGCGGGAAGGGTTCGCGCACGGCAATTGGGATCGCCTGACAGGCTCTGGCGGCTAGCCGAAGCCCGGAGCGACGCCTCACTGGCCGCCTGCGGACGGCCGCGATCGCCGCCTAGGCCCCCTCGGAGAACTGCAACGCCGCCAGTCGCGCGTACAGTCCGCCCTGCGCGATCAGCGCGGCGTGGGTGCCCTGTTCGACGATGCGGCCCTCGTCCATCACCACGATCCGTCCCGCGGCGCGCACGGTCGCCAGGCGGTGCGCGATGACCAGCGTCGTGCGGTTCGTCATCAGTCGATCGAGCGCCTGTTGCACCAGCTGCTCGCTCTCCGCGTCGAGCGCGCTGGTCGCCTCGTCGAGCAGCAGCACGGGCGCGTCGCGGAGCAGCGCGCGCGCGATCGCCACCCGCTGGCGCTGCCCCCCCGACAGCCGCGCGCCCGCCTCGCCCAGGAAGGTGTCGAGGCCCTGGGGCAGCGCGCGCAGGAACCCGGCCGCATTGGCCGCCTCCGCCGCCGCCCAGATGCTCGCGTCGTCCGCATCCCACCGGCCGTAGCGCAGATTGTCGCGCGCGCTGGCGCCGAAGATCACCGTGTCCTGCGGCACCATCGCCAGTCGCGCGCGGATCGCCGCCGGATCCGCCTGCGGCAACGCCACCCCGTCGAGCCGGATGCAGCCGTCCTGAGGATCGTAGAAGCGCTGGATCAGCTGGAACAGCGTCGACTTGCCCGCCCCCGATGGCCCGACGATCGCGACCGTCTCGCCGGGCGCCACGCTGAGCGTGAAATCGTGCAGCGCGGCCATGTCCGGCCGGGTGGGGTAGCGAAACTCGACATGCTCGAACGCGATCGCGCCCGACGGACACCCGGCGCCGGGTTCGGGCAGGGCGAGCGGGTGAGCGGGCGCGGCGATGCCCGGCCGCTCGGCCAGCAGTTCGTGCAGGCGTTCGGCGGCCCCGGCCGCGCGCAGCAAGTCACCATATACCTCGGTCAGCGCCCCGAACGCACCGGTCACGATCCCGGCGGTGAAGATGAACGCGGTCAGCGATCCGCCCGACAGGCGGCCGGCGGCGACGTCGGAGATCGTCGACCACAACAACAGAGTCACCGCCCCGAACAGCAGCATGATGACGAGCGCCGTCATCACCGCGCGGATCGCGATCCGCTGCTTGGCGGCGGAGAAGCCGCGGTCGACCGCGGCGGCGAAGCGCGCCGCCTCGCGCGATTCCTGCCCGAACGCCTGCACGATCCGCATCGCGCCCAGCACCTCGACGACCATCGCGCCGATGTCGGCGATCCGGTCCTGGCTGGTGCGCGAATAGCCGCGCACGCGCCGGCCGAGCAGCGCGATCGGCAGGATGACGATCGGGATGCCGACGATCAGCGCGCCGGCGATCTTGGGCGCCAGGATGAACAGCGAGACGAGACCACCGATCCCGGTCAGCACGTTGCGCAGCGCGATCGAGACCGTGCTGCCCACCGCCGTCTCGATCTGCGCGGTGTCCGACGTCAGGCGGGAGGCGATCTCGGACGGGCGGTTCTCCTCGAACCAGCCGGGCGACAGCCGCAGCAGATTGGCCTGCACCGCGGCGCGGATGTCCGCCACCGTCCGCTCGCCCAGCCACGAGACCGAATAGAAGCGTACCGCGGTCGCCACCGCCAGCACGATGACGAGACCGAACAGGCCGTAGAAGACCCGGTCGATGTGCGCCAGGTCGGCGCCGCTGCCGGCCCCCGCTCTGCCGAAGCTGGTGTCGATCACCGACTTGAACCGCCACGGGATGAACAGGGTGGTGCCCGACGTGACGAGCAGCGAGAGGAGCGCCACCGCGATCTGGCCCGGGTACCGTGACGCATAACGCCACACCATGGCGAGACTGCCCAGCCGGCGGGTCGGGGCGGCGGGGGCGGGATCGGGCATGGACTGGGGGGTAGCAGCGCGCGATGGCAGGCTCAACAGCCGCGGCGCGGCGCGCCACGGCGGTCATGCTGCGTTGCGGCATTGCCAGCCCGCCGTTTTGGTTTACGGGTACGGAAACCTATCTGGCCTATCAGGCTGTTCCCTTGCTCGGTGGTGCCATGCTTTACGATGCTCACGATTATCAGCGCTCGATGCTCGCCGGTGCGGGCGCGATGGCGAGTTGGAGCGCGGGGCTGCTGCGCAACCCGATGAACCCGTTCGGCTATTTCGGCGGTGGGCCGGTCGTCGCCTCCGCGCTCGAAGTGTTCGCGCACGCCGCCGCGCCGCGCGGCAAGCCGCACTTCGGGCTGGACCGCACGACGGTGGACGGCCGCGACGTCGCCGTGCACGAGGAGGTCGTGCTGCGCCTGCCGTTCGGGCAGCTCAAGCGGTTCCGGCGCGAGGGCCCGGACGGCGAGCCGCTCGGGGGACCCAAGCTGCTGATCGTCGCGCCGATGTCGGGGCATTTCGCCACCCTGTTGCGCGGCACGGTCGAGCGGATGCTGCAGAGCGCCGACGTATACGTCACCGACTGGCGCGACGCGCGCTGCGTACCGCTGGCGGAGGGGACGTTCGACCTCGACGATTACGTCGATTACCTGGTGCGCTTCTGCGAGGCGATCGGGCAGGAGGGCGATCCCCGGCCGCACATGCTGGCGGTGTGTCAGCCGTCGGTGCCCTGCTATGCCGCCGCCGCCCTGATGAGTGCCGACGCGCATCCCAACCGCCCGCGGACGCTGACGATGATGGGTGGCCCGATCGACACGCGCGAGGCGCCGACGGCGGTCAACACGCTCGCCACCAAGCGGCCGCACAGCTGGTTCGAGCAGAACGTGATCGCGACGGTGCCGGCGAGCTATCCGGGCGCGGGCCGGCGCGTATATCCGGGCTTCCTGCAACTCGCCGGGTTCATGACCATGAACCTGGGCAACCACCTGACCAGCCATTACGAGATGTTCAAGCATCTGGTGGCGGGCGATGGCGACGGGGCTGGCGCGACGCAGGCGTTCTACGAGGAATATCGCTCGGTCTGCGACATGACGGCGGAGTTCTACCTCCAGACGATCGATGTCGTGTTCCAGAACCATGCCCTGCCGCGCGGGCAGATGACGCACCGTGGCAGGCGGATCGATCCGGCGGCGATTACCGACATCGCCCTGCTCGCGATCGAAGGCGAGCGCGACGACATCTCGGGCCTTGGTCAGACGAAGGCGGCGCTGACGCTGGCCACCGGCCTGTCCGACGACCGAAAATTGTACCACATGGCCCAGGGCGTCGGGCACTACGGCATCTTCAACGGAACGAAGTGGCGCGACCGGATCGCGCCGGTCGTCGAGGGCTGGATCGACGCCAACGCCGGCTAGGCCTGGGCGGACGTGATCGTCCGCCCAAGGCATCAGCCAAATCCCTCGTCAGCCGACCGAGTCGACGACCGCGTGGCTGCTGGATTCCTGCGGCTTAATCGTGCCGCCGAGCAACATCTTGAGCCGGCCGGACACCGACACGTCCGTCTCCCACAACTCGGCCGAGCTCACGTCGAAGCGGTTGAGCCGCGCATCCTGCTTGCCGTTGGGGAACCAGGCCTCGACACGGTTGTCCCACAGCTTGTCGAACGTCGCCCGGTCCGTTTCCTCGGTGACGGTGCCGGCGAGGCAGGCGAAGAAGTCGTGCCCCTTGCCGACGAACTGCGCCATCGCCTCGCCGCCCTTGGCGATGCGGTTGTCGCGGCCGGAGAAGATGAACAGCGCGTTGGGCTGATCGTCGTCGGTCTTGACGTTCATCGGCTCCGAATGATGGCCGTCCATCAGCCCGATCATGATGAAAGGGCTGTCCTTCAGCTTCTCGAGGAACTTGGCGGCCACTTCCTGGGGCGAGTCCTTGTCGGCCATGATCGTCTCCTGTGATCGGTTCGCAAGGGAGAACGACGTCCCGCGGGGTTGGTTGCGCCGGCTTGCGTCAGCGGGAGACGCGCGGGCATTCGTCCGCGGACAAGTCGGTCGGTGCAAGCCACGAGGACGGCGGCAGCAACGATGCTGTCGTTATAAGGAGGAAACACCAGTGTCGGTGTCCTACTTGCGCTCGCTACTCGGCGTCCTGATCGCAGGCGCGGCCTTGGCCGTGCAGGTGAGGCAGGCTCGCCGGAAGCAGGAGAGCGCACGGGCGGGGCTCGCGCTGCGACCCTTGCCCCAAACGATTTGAGCCCCGACCGCCGCAACGGCCGGGGCTCATACAAGGAGGCACCAGTGTCCGTGCCTACAGGGTATAAATCCTACTCACCGTGACCGTTCGACTCACAGCACCTCGAACAGCCCGGCCGCGCCCATGCCGCCACCGACGCACATGGTGACGACGACGTGCTTCGCGCCGCGGCGCTTGCCCTCGATCAGCGCGTGGCCGGTCATGCGCGCGCCGCTCATGCCATAGGGGTGGCCGATCGAGATCGCGCCGCCCGAGACGTTCAGCCGCTCCTCGGGGATGCCGAGCTTGTCCTGGCAGTACAGCACCTGCACCGCGAACGCCTCGTTCAGCTCCCACAGGCCGATGTCATCGATCGTCAGCCCGAACCGCTCGAGCAGCTTGGGGATCGCGAAGACGGGGCCGATGCCCATCTCGTCGGGCGCGGTGCCCGCCACCGCCATGCCGATGTAGCGGCCGAGCGGGGCCAGCCCGCGCTTCTCGGCCAGCTTCTCCTCCATCAGCACCGACGCCGACGCGCCGTCGGACAGCTGCGACGCGTTGCCCGCGGTCACGATCGCGTCGGGCCCCATGACGGGGGCGAGCTTCTGCAGACCGTCCAGCGTCGTGTCGGCGCGGTTGCCCTCGTCCTTCGACAGGGTGACCTCCTTGTGGGAGACCTCCTTGGTCTCCTTGTTCACGATGGCCATCGTCGCGGTGACCGGCACGATCTCGGCATCGAACCGTCCGGCCGCCTGTGCCTCCGCGGTCAGACGTTGCGATCGTAGCGCATAGTCGTCGCACCGGTCGCGCCCGATGCCATAGCGCTTGCCGACCACTTCGGCGGTCTGGAGCATCGGCATGTAGATGTCCTTGTGCATCGCCATCAGCTCGGGGTCGGGCGCGACGCGCATCTGCGGCGTCTGGACGAGGCTGATGCTCTCGACGCCGCCGCCGATGCACACGTCCATGTTGTCCACCACGATCTGCTTGGCGGCGGTGGCGATCGCCATCAGGCCCGACGCGCACTGCCGGTCAAGCGACATGCCGGGCACCGTGGTGGGCAGCCCGGCGCGGAGCAGCGACGTGCGCGCGATGTTGCCGGCCTGATGCCCCTGCTGCAGCGCGGCGCCGAGCACCACGTCGTCGACCTGCCCGCCGTCTATCCCGGCGCGCTCCACCGCCGCCTTGATCGCGTGGCTGGCCAGCGTCGGCGAGGGCAGGTTGTTGAACGCGCCGCGATAGGCGCGGCCGATGGGGGTACGGGCGGTGGAGACGATGACGGCGGAACGCATGGGATAGCTCCTGGCAGACAGGTGACGTTGAGGAAGTCGAGACGAAAGGCGGGTTTTGCGGTCGCTAGGTGAACACCTGTCCGATCCACTCGGCGACGAGCGCGGGCTTGTCCTGCCCCTCGATCTCGACGGTGAAGCCGGTGGTGGTCTGGTACTGGCCCGGGCGCTTTTCCTCGAACGCGGTCAGCACGAAACGGCCGCGGACGCGCGAGCCCGACCGGACGGGCGTTACGAAGCGGACCGAGTTGCCGCCGTAGTTGACGCCCATGCGCGCGCCCGAGAGCCGGGGCGCATCGGCCACCTTGCTCGCCAGCAGCGGCATCAGCGACAGGGTGAGGAACCCGTGCGCCACCGTGCCGCCGAACGGCGTCTGCGCGGCGCGCACGGGATCGACGTGGATGAACTGGTGATCGCCCGTCGCGTCGGCGAACCGGTCGATCATGGCTTGCGTCACCTCGACCCAGTCGCTCACCGTCTCGGTGCCGACTCGGGCCTTCATCTCGTCGGGTGTCAGGTCGGGCACCGCTCCCCTCCAGCTTGGTTTGGCGCTAAGCGCGTCGGCGTTGCTGTAGGCGCGCCCGTTCCTACATCGCAAGCCAAACCAGACCGGACCTTCGAATCATGACCGCGGAGCTTCAGACAATGACCAATGCCGCAGCGTCAAGCGCCCGTGCCGACCTGCGTCGCCTGCACCGCGCGGCCGAACCCGATGTTCTAAAGCCGCTGCTCGCCCGCGCCGCGCTCACCCGTGATTCGCACGAGCGCGTGACGGTGAAAGCACGGGCGCTGCTCGTCGACCTGCGCGCCGCGCAGAAGAAGGGGTGGGTGAACCGCTTCCTGCAGGAATATCAGCTCGGCTCGGCCGAGGGCGTGGCATTGCTGAGCCTCGCCGAGGCGTTCCTGCGCGTGCCCGATGCGGAAACCGCGGACCTGCTGATCGCCGACAAGCTGGGCGAGGCGGACTGGCGCGCGCACGCCGGGCGATCGTCGTCGCTGCTGGTCAATTCCGCCACCTGGGGGCTGGTCGTCGGCCGCGCGTTGGTGGGTGAGGGCGGAAGCGCGCTCCGGCGGCTGATCGGGCGCGCGGGCGAGCCGTTCGTGCGCCAGGCGGTGGGCGCGGCGATGAAGACGATGGGCGAGATCTTCGTCATGGGCCGCACCGTCGACGAGGCGATGGCCCGCATGCGCCGCACCGAGCATCGCGGCTTCACCGCCAGCTTCGACATGCTGGGCGAGGCCGCGCGGACGCAAGCCGATGCCGAGCGTTACCTGGACGCCTATCGCGGCGCGATCCGCCAGATCGGCGCGATGGCGCACGAGGGTCATTCGGTGTCGATCAAGCTGTCCGCGCTCCACCCGCGCTACGAGGTCGCGCAATACGACCGGTGCGTGCCCGCGCTGACCGCGATCCTGCACGAGCTCGCGGCACAGGCGCAGGACGCGGGCATCCACCTGACCGTCGACGCGGAAGAGAGCGAGCGGCTGGAGATGAGCCTCGACATCATCGAGGGCGTGGTGCGGGACGAGCGCTTCCGCGGCTGGGACGGGTTCGGCATGGCGGTGCAGGCGTATTCCAAGCGCGCGCGGCCGGTGATCGCCTGGGCCGATGCACTGGCGGGCGAGATGGGTCAGCGGTGGAACCTCCGGCTGGTCAAGGGCGCCTATTGGGACAGCGAGATCAAGCGCGCGCAGGTCGAGGGCCTGCCCGATTATCCGCTGTTCACCCGCAAGGCGGCGACCGACGTGTCGTACCTCGCGGTCGCACGCGACATGCTGGACGCGCCCAACATCCGTCCCGCCTTCGCCAGCCACAATGCGCTGACGGTGGCGACGATCGCCGAGTGGGCGGGGAACCGCCGCGACTTCGAGTTTCAGCGGCTGCACGGCATGGGTGACGGGCTGTACGAGCGGCTGGTCCGCGATCACGGCTATCACACCCGCGTCTATGCGCCGGTCGGCGGGCATCGCGACCTGCTCGCCTATCTGGTGCGGCGGTTGCTGGAGAATGGCGCCAACTCGTCGTTCGTGCACCAGCTCGCCGACGAGCGACTGACGGAGGCGGAGATCCTCGCCGACCCGGTGGCGAAGATCGCCGGCGTCGGCGGCGCGCGGCATCCCCGCATCCCGTTGCCGGTGGACCTGTTCGCGGCCGCGGACGGGCATCGCAACTCGATGGGAATGGATTTGGCGGATCGGGGCGTGCTCGCGCGGGTGGCGGAGGTGGTGTCTTCTCCCCTCCCGCTCGCGGGAGGGGTCGGGGATGGGGCTTCTTCCCTGCCGTCCGTCATGCCCACCCCCAACCCCTCCCGCGAGCGGGAGGGGAGCAAGGAACGCCCCTCCCGCGAGCGGGAGGGGAGCAACGTGCGCTCCGCCATCGCCCGCGCCCACGCCGCCTTCCCCGCCTGGTCCGCCACCCCCGTCGACGCCCGCGCCGCGTGCCTCGACCGGCTCGCCGACCTGCTGGAACGCGACCGCGAGGCGCTGATGGCGATCTGCGTCCAGGAGGCCGGCAAGACGATCCCCGACGCGCTGGGCGAGGTGCGTGAGGCGGCGGATTTCTGTCGATATTACGCCCAGCAGGCGCGGCGCGGGCTGGTGCCGATCGAGCTGCCGGCGCCGACCGGCGAGCGCAACGTGCTGCGGCTGGAGGGGCGCGGCGTCTGGGCGACGATCGCGCCGTGGAACTTCCCGCTGGCGATCTTCCTGGGCCAGACCGTCGCCGCGCTGGTGACGGGCAACACCGTCGTCGCCAAGCCCGCGCCGCAGACGCCGCGCATCGCCGCCGCCGCGGTCGCGCTGGCGCACGACGCAGGCGTGCCGGTGGACGCGCTCGTGCTGGTCACGGGCGGGCCGGAGGTCGGCGCCGCGCTGACGGCCGACCCGCGGATCGCGGGCGTCGCCTTCACCGGCTCCACGCCGACCGCGCGCAAGATTGCCCGTTCGCTGCTGGAGGACGACACGCGTCCGCTCGTGCCGCTGATCGCCGAGACGGGCGGGATTAACGCGATGATCGTCGATTCGACCGCGCTGCCCGAACAGGTGGTCGCTGACGTGGTGACGAGCGCGTTCCGCTCCGCGGGGCAGCGCTGCTCGGCGCTGCGGCTGCTGCTGGTGCAGGAGGAGGTGGCCGACGGCGTCCTTGCCATGCTGTCGGGCGCGATGGACACGCTGGTGGTGGGCGATCCCGCCAACCCCGCGACCGACGTCGGCCCGGTGATCGATCAGGCGGCCTACGACAAGTTGATGGGCTATCGCGAGCAGGTGCGCGATCGGATCGTCAAGACCGTGCCGGTCCCGGCGGACGGCCTGTTCGTGCCGCCGACGCTGGTGCGGCTGGGGTCGCCCGACGAGCTGACCGCCGAATGGTTCGGCCCCGTCCTCCACGTCGCGACCTGGCCGGCGGGGCAGCTCGCCGAGACGATCGCGCGCGTCAACGCCAAGGGGTTCGGGCTGACGATGGGGCTCCACAGCCGCATCGCGCGCGCCGCCGAGCTGGTGGAGGCGCAGGCGCGGGTCGGCAACCTGTACGTCAACCGGTCGATGATCGGCGCGGTCGTGGGATCGCAGCCGTTCGGGGGCGAGGGGCTGTCGGGCACGGGGCCCAAGGCGGGCGGGCCGCATTACCTGCCGCGCTTCTGCGTCGAGCGGGCGGTGTCGGTGGACACGACCAGCGCGGGGGGCAACGCGACGCTGCTGAGCCTGGACGAGGGCGGGATCTGAGCCCCTCCGTCATTCCCGCTTTCGCGGGGGTGACGGCGCTCACCCTCGCGTCGCCAGCCAGATCGTATGGATCGGTCCCTTGCCGTTCTGACGCGCCCGGACGCGTTGCTCGTCCACCGCGAACCCGGCGCGTTCCAGCCGCCGCGTGAACGCCGCATCGGGTCCCGCCGACCAGACGGCCAGCACGCCGCCGGGCGCCAGCGCGGCGCGGGCATTGGCCAGGCCGCGCGCCGAATAGAGGCCGTCGTTGCCGGGTCGCGTCAGCCCGTCCGGCCCGTTGTCGACGTCGAGCAGGATCGCGTCATATCGTCCCGCTCCGCCCGCGATCGCGGCACCGACGTCCTCGATCCGCAGCGTCACGCGCGGATCGTCTAGGCAGCCGGCGGTCATCATCGCCATCGGCCCGCGGGCCCACTCCACGATCCCGGGCACGAGCTCCGCGACGATCACCCGCGCCGCCGGCCCGACCAGCGCCAGAACCTTGCGCAACGTGAAACCCATGCCGTAGCCCCCGATCAGCAGGTGCGACGCCGGCCGCGTCAGCCGTTCGCAGGCGAGCTCGGCCAGCGCCTCCTCCGATCCGCTCATCCGGCTGCTCATCAGCTCGTTGCGGTCGAGCACGATCATGAAATCGCCCCCGCGCCGGAACAGCCGCAGCGGTTCACCGCCCGGCACCTCCGCCACGCCGACGAGCTCGCGCGGGGTCATGCCGTCCTCGGACGGCGGGTGGAGGAACAGGATGTCATGCGCCGCGCCTAGCCGGTCGGCGGCGGACCCTGCAAACGAAAGGGCGCCCGCTCCGGATGGAGCGGGCGCCCTTCGGCCGGTCGGTACGAGACCTTAGAAGTCGACGCGGGCGCCGGCGCGGAAGTAGCGGCCGATGAAGCCCTGGCCGGCCCATGCGGGGTTGAACTGGTACAGGCTGTACCCGGCGCTGGGATCGTACGGCGCCTTCACGTCGAGGATGTTGAGGACGTTCAGGTACAGGGTGAACTTGTCCTGCACCTTGACGCTCGCCGTCATGTCGACGTCGATGAAGTGCGGCGTGCGGCAGCTGATCGGGGTCGAACCGTCGGAGTAGGTGACGACCGACGAGCCGATGCTGGCGCCGCAATCGTACCGCGTTCCCGAATAGGGCGAGTCGGTCGATTCGAGCTCATAGCCGCTGGTGTAGTTGACCGTGGCCGACAGCGTCCCCTTGCCGTTGAAGTCCAGCGTGTTCTGCCACGTGCCGCGCCACTTGGGGCTGCCCGAGCAGGAGGTGATGTTGCAGGGGCTGAGCGTTCCGTCGAACCGCTCGATCGTCCCGCCCAGGTTCTGCGCCAGGTACATGAGGTACGTCGCGTCGAGGTTGCTGGTGAGGCGGACGCCGCCGGGCAGCGGCACACGGGCGTTGAGGTCGAAGTCGAGGCCGTGCGTCGAGAGCGAGTTGGCGTTGGTGTAGGAGCTCGAGATGTCGCCCAGCAGCGGCAGCGCACCCGGATGATCCGTGTCCGGCACGCCCGCCGTGGTCGTGCAGCCCGCGATGTTGGTCACGCCGTTGTTGGCGTAATACTGGTTGTACGCCGCCGAGCAGTCGGGCGTCGTGATCAGGTCCTTGATCTTGATGTGGTAATAATCGACCGTCAGCGTGATGAAGCGCGTCGGCTCCAGCACGGCGCCCAGCGTGTACTGCTCCGACTTCTCGGGGCGGACGTCGGGGTTGCCCGTCGACGTCAGGCCATAGCTGTACGTCGCCTTCGAATAGCTGTTGCCGCCGTGCGCCGCGATGAAGGCCTGGCCGGCCGCCGAGGTGCCGTCGATCTGGCTGTTGACGTAGCCGGTGGTGGGCAGGCCGAACGCGGCGTTGAAGCTCGCGATCGCGAAACCGCGCGAATAGGTGCCGCGCAGCTTGAGCTGGCTGATCGGCTTGAACTGCGCCTCGAACTTGGGCGAGAAATTGCTCTGGCCCGTCGAGTAATGATCGTATCGGCCCGACGCCTTGAGGTCGAGCTGGGTGACGACCGGCACGTCGAGTTCGAAATAGCCCGACTCGACGTCACGCTTGCCCAGCACGCCGACGGCGTTGATGCCGTAATAGCGGTTGTACGGGTTCGCCTCGTTGGGGGCGTTGGCGCTCGGGTTGGTGATCGCCTCGTGACGATAGGCGCCGCCGACCGCCAGCTGCACGTCGCCGCCCGGCAGCGTGAAGAACGAGTGGGCGAGCGAGGCCTGGACGAGGCTGAGGCTCGACACCGAGTTGTTCACCTGGACGGGCGCCAGATAGTTGCGTTCCGCCTGCGAATTGGCCGACGGGTTGATGAAATTGTACGATCCGTCCGCGACCACGTCGAGCAGATGCTGCGCGAAGATGTAGTTGTTGCTCTCGTAGCGCAGGAACGCGTTCGAGTGCGTCGCGTCCACCGTGTAATGCCAGCTGTCGTTGGCGCCGAACGAGCCGTTGATGCCCGCGGTGTAGCGGAACGTCTGCGTCAGCGTGTCGTCCTCGGTCGGCAGGTCGTAGCGGCCGATGATCCGCGCCTGCTGACCCAGCGCGGCGAACGGGTTCTGGGCGTTGAGCGTGCCGTTGGCGCCGGTGCACGCGACGGTGGTCCCACGCGGACAGACATAGACCGGCAGGAGCAGCGGGCTGAGCAGCACCTGCGTGCCGCCCGCCGCGGTTTGGCCCGCGAAGGCTTCGGGCGTCAGCGGGTTGGTCGTGCGCGTCTCGTAGAAGTTGAACATCGCATAGGCCTGGGCATGGCTGCCGATGTTCACCGTCAGATGGGCATTGCCGCCGATACGCTGCAGGTTGCCGCTATACTGGTAATACTGGTTGACCAGATCCTGCTGGCAGACGGTGCCCGGCGCCGACGGATTGGCGGCACGCTGCGCGGCGTTGAGGTTCACCGCGGTCAGGTTCTGGCAACCGCCCGCCGGATTGAGGAACTGATAGGTCGAGCCCGGGATCGCGGCGGTACCCGCGCTGTTGTAGGGCCGCACGAGCGGAACGGTGGTGGTGCCCAGGCCGGCGAAGCTGCCGTCCGCCTGGATGCCGTTCGCAACGCCGTTGTTGGCGCAGGTGCGCCCACCGGCCGCGACCGAGCCGCCGCCGTTGCTGGTGCCGCAGATGCTGCTCTGGTCCGACGTGCCGTAGGGGAAGCCGCGGGCGTTCAAGTACAGCGGGTTGTTCTGCTGATACTCGCCGTTCAGGTAGAAGTTAAAGCCCTGCTCGGCCAGCTTGCCGTAGCCGACCGTCAGGTCGCCGCGCTGCTCGCCATAGTCGCCGCGCTCGGAGATGCCGGCCGACGCGTTGGCGTGGATGCCGGTGATTTCCTTCTTGATGATGATGTTGACCACGCCCGCGACCGCGTCGGCGCCATAGGTCGACGACGCGCCGTCCTTCAGCACCTCGACCCGGTCGACAATCGCGTCGGGGATGGTGTTGATATCGACGAAGTTGCGGAAGCCGTCGTCGGCGAGCGGGTAGGGCGCGGAGCGCAGGCCGTCGAACAGCGTCAGCGTGCGGCCGTCGGTCAGGCCGCGCAAGCTGGGCGCGCTGGCGCCCTTGGGAAAGCCGAACTGCGACCAGTTGGAGTTGAGCGTGCCGCCGTTGTTGGCCGCGAGCTGCTGCACCGCGTCGGAGACGGTGTTGATGCCTCGCGCCGCGAGATCCGCCGACGTGACGACGGTGATCGGCGAGGCGGTCGCGGCCGCGGCGTTGCGGAACAGCGAGCCCGTGACGACGACGTCCTTGCCCTGCGAGGTCGTGTCGACGGCGGCGGGCTGGGCCTGGGGCACGGGATCGGCGGTTTCGCCGCTGATCGGGGTCGGCTGGTTCGTCTGCGGGCCGGTCGTGTCGCTGGCGCTGGCCGGTGCGGCCTGGCTCACCTGCGCCATCGCGGGCGCGGCGCCGGCGAGCAGCAGCATCGATGCCGCTACGCCCGTTCCGATGCGCGAGACCGTCGAAAGCGACGTCGCCCCGGCAAACCGCTGGATGTTCATGAACCTTGCTCCCTGCGCGTATCTGTATGCCGCGCCCCTGATCCTGCACCGGAGACTTGTACAGGTCCGCTTACCTACCCGGCTGGGTTTCCGGCGGCTTGTAGCAAAAGTGCAACATGTTGTTACGAAAATCTAACGATGATATGACGATCGTGTCATCATCGCTGTCGCTCAATCGGCCGCGATCGGCCCTGTCGGCGCGCTGGCGCGGCGAGTAAACCAGACGACGATCACCAACGCGATGCACAGCCACGCCGACAGCCGGAACAGGTCCGTCGAGGCGAGCAGATACGCCTGCCCCACCATCTGCCGCGTCACCGCGCCCGCCGCCTGCGTGTCGGTCAGCCCCAGTCGCATCAGCCCGTCGCGCGCGAGCTGGTACGGCATGCCGCTGCCCACCGCTTCCGACAGCCGGCTCTGGTGCAGCGTCTCGCGCCGGTCCCATGCCGCGGTGATGAGCGAGGCCGCGAACGACCCTGCGGTGATGCGCGCGAAGTTGGAGATGCCCGTCGCCGACGGCAGCCGCTCGGGCGGGATCCGGTCTAGCGAGATCGTCAGCATCGCTAGGAAGAAGGTGCTCATCGCGACGCCCTGCACCAGCAGCGGCAGCATGAGGTCGTAGAAGCTCGCGTTGGTCGTATAGCCCGACCGCAGATAATAGGAGAGGCCGAACGAGGCGAACGCGACCGTGGCCATGACCCGCGCGTCGACCTTGCCCGACAGCCGCGCGACGAACGGCGTCAGGATCACCGCGACCGCGCCCGACGGCGCCGCGACCAGCCCCGCCCAGGTGGCGGTATAGCCCATCTGCGTCTGCAGCCACAGCGGCAGCAGCAGCGTGTTGGCGAAGAACACCGCATAGCCGAGGCAGAAGGCGATGGTGCCGATCGCGAAATTGCGGCTCTTGAACAGGGACAGGTTCACTGCCGGATTGGCGTCGGTCAATTCCCAGATCAGCCAGCCGACGAAGCCGATCGCGGCCACGACCGTCGCGATCACGATCCGATCGGACGCAAACCAGTCGTCGTTCTTGCCGAGGTCGAGCACGATCTGCAGCGCGCCGACCCACACGACCAGCAGGATCAGCCCGACCTGATCGATCGGCAGCTTGCGTGTCGGCGTGTCGCGTTTGCCGAGGCTGCGCCAGCAGGTGAACCCGCAGAAGATGCCGAACGGCACGTTGATGAGGAAGATCCAGCTCCAGTGATAGTTGTCGGAGATATAGCCGCCCAGGATCGGCCCCATGATCGGCGCGACCAGCGTCGTCATCGACCAGATGCCGAGCGCGGTCGCGCGCTTGTCGGACGGGAAGATCGCGATCAGCAGCGCCTGGCTGCCCGGGATCATCGGGCCGGAGACCGCGCCCTGAAGGATGCGGAAGCCGATCAGCGACGGCAGGCTCCACGCGATGCCGCACAGGAACGAGGCGATCGTGAACAGGAACACCGACGTGCAGAAGGTGCGCACGACGCCGAACCGCCCCATCAGCCAGCCGGTCAGCGGCACCGCGACGCCGTTGGCGACCGCGAACGCCGTGACGATCCACGTCGAATTGTCGCTCGACACGCCCAGATTGCCCGCGATCGTGGGCAGCGAAACGTTGGCGATCGTCGTGTCGAGCACCTGCATGAACGTGCCCAGCGCCAGCGCGAACGCGGTCAGCGCCAGCGCGCCGCCCGTCAGCGGCGCGGGGCCCGGTCCTGCGGCGGGGCCGGCCATCAGCGGTTGGCCGCGACGATCTGCCGGATCCGCGCTTCGACCGTCGGGTCGCCGCCGGTCGTCGCCAGATCGCGATAGGCGGCGCGGCCGGGCTGGCCGATGCGGGTGCCCGACGTGTCCGCCGTGTCGACGGTGGCGGCGACCGACAGGCCGACGCGCAAGGGATCGCGGCGCAGCTCCGCGGGCGACAGCGCGATGCGGACGGGCACGCGCTGCGTGATCTTGATCCAGTTGCCGCTGGCGTTCTGCGGCGGCAGTAGCGCGAAGGCGTTGCCGCTGCCCGCGCCCAGCCCGACGACGCGGCCGTGATAGATCGTCTTGCCGCCGTAGATGTCGGTGGTGATCGTCGCGGGCTGGCCGATGCGCAGGTCGCGCAGCTGCGTCTCGCGGAAGTTCGCGTCCACCCACAACCGGTCGAGCGGAACGACGGCCATCAGCGGGGTGCCGGCCGCGACCTGCTGCCCCGGCTGCACCGTGCGCTGCGCGACGACGCCGTCGATCGGCGCGGTGACGTGCATGTGCGCCAGCGTGATCGCGGCGCGGCGGTACGCGGCGATCGCGGCGAGGACGGCGGGGTTGGTGTCCACCGTCGTGCCCTGAACGCCGTTCTGCGACTGCGCCTGGCGGCTGCGCGCGAGCGCCAGCGTCGCGGACGCGACCTTCACCTGGTCCGCGGCGTGGGCGAGCTCCTCACCCGAGATCGCGCCCTCCGCCGCCGCGCCGCGCCGGCGTTGCAGGTCGTCGCGCGCGCGGGTGAGCTCCGCCTGCGCCTCGACCACCGCCGCGCCCGTCTCGCCCAGTCGCGAGAAATCCGACCGCGTCGATCGCACCGCGCGCGCGAGTTCCGCCTCGGCCGACGAGAGGCCCACCTGCGCGGTGGCGTCGTCCAGGTCGATCAGCGGCTCGCCCGCGCGCACCGTCTGCGTGTTGTCGGCGTGGATGCCCAGCACCTGGCCCGGATCGCGCGCGGTGATCGCCACCACGTCGCCCGCGACATAGGCGTCGTCCGTCTCCTGCTCCGGCTTGGCGAGCAGGAAGTGGAACACCGCCCACACGACGAGGCCGATCACGACGACGATGCCGAGCAGCGTGAGCCCCCGCCGTCGCCCGCGCGGGTTGCCGGCGACGATCGGCGCCGTCGTCTGCGCAGGTTGCGGAGCCTCCGCCTCGGGCGTGGCGGGAACGCGGGTATCGGTCATCGGGTGGGTTCCTGTATCGGCGCGAAGCCGCCGCCCAGCGCCAGCACCAGCGCGACCCGCGCCTGGCCGGCATCGGCGGCGAGATCGGCATCGTCCTGCGCCGCCTCGAGCGTGCGGACGTCGTTGTCGACGAGGTCGAGCCGGCTATCGAGCCCGCTGGCGACGCGGATGTTGTTCAGCCGGCCCGTCTCGGTGAAGCCGCGGACGACTTCCCGCTGCCGCGCGCGGTCGGCGTCGATCGCGGCGACGCGCGCGATGCCGTCGGCGGCCTGCCGCACCGCGCCGATCACCGCGTCGTTATAGGCGGCGGTCGCCGCGTCGAGCAGCGCGGTCGCGCCGAAATACCCCGCCTTCAGCCGCCCGTTGTCGAAGATCGGCAGGTGGATCGCCGGACCGGCGCTCGCCGCGGCCGAGTCGAGCGAGAACAGGTTGCCGATCCCGATCGCCTGCAGGCCCACCAGACCCGCCAGGTTGACGTCGGGATAGAAGGCGCGGCGTGCGGCGAGCCGCCCCGCGGTCGCCGCGTCGATCCGCGCCCGCGCGGCCGCGATGTCGGCGCGCCGGGCGAGCAGGTCCGCCGGGATGCGCGCGGGCACCGGTAGCCCCGCATCGAGCCGCAGCGCGGTGCGGGTGATCGTCGCGGGGTAATCCGCCCCGCGCCCGGCCAGCGCCGCCAGCGCGTCGCGCGTCAGCACCTGCGCCGCCTGCGCCCGCACCAGCGCCTGGCGCGCCTGCGCCAGCAGCGTGATCGCGCCCTGCGCCTCGAGCTTGCTCGACAGTCTGTTGCGGATGCGGACGTCGACCAGCCTGAGCGATCGCGCGCGCGCATCGATCGTCGAGCGCGCGATCCGCTCCTGCGCTTCGGCCCGCTCGAGGTCGAGATAGGTCTGGACCACGCTGCCCGACAACGCCAGCCGCGCCGCCGCGACGTCCAGCGCCGCCGCCTGCACCGTCGCGCGCGCGCCGGCGATCTCCGCCTTCTGACGCCCGAACAGGTCGAGGTTCCAGTTGAGGTTGGCCTGCGTCGTGCCCACGAACCGGACGGTGCCGGCATAGGGCGGGGGGTAGATGTAGGTGCGGCTCAGCCGGCCGTATTGCTCCTGCGCGTCGAGCGCCAGGTCCGGGCCCTTGTCCGCGCGCCGGGTCGACAGTGCGGCTTGCGCCTGACGCACCCGCGCCAGCGCCGCGTCGAGCGACGGGTTGCCCGCGACCGCGTCCGCCACCAGCCGGTCGAGCTGCGGGTCGCCGAACGCCTGCCACCAGTCGGCCGCGATCGGCGGCGCGGCATCGGCGGACAGGCCCAGCGTCTCGGGCGATCGAGGGGCGACGGCGGGGTGGATCGCCGGCGCCGCGCAACCGGAGACCAGCGCGGCGACGAGCAGGGACGACGGAAAGGATCGGGCGCGCGTCAAGAGCAGGGCCCGTCTGCGCGGTCCAGCGTGTCGCGCAGCTTGCTCAGCAGGTCGATCAGCGTCTGCACCTCGTCGCGCGGCCAGTCCGCCAGCCACTCGTTCCAGCACACGACCACCCGTGCCCGGCAGCGAAGCGTCACGTCCCTTCCCTCGGGCGTCAGCACCAGGTCGATCCGGCGGCGATCGCAGCTCGTCCGTACCCGCGTGATCCAGCCGCGCTGCTCCAGCGTGTCGACCAGCCGCGTCATCGCGCCCTTGTCGTGGCCCAGGAAGCGGGCGAGGTCCGCGGCCGTCTCCCCGCGCTTGAACCAGATCGACACGAGCGCAGACCATTGCAGGCTGCTCAGCCCTTCGTCCTCGAACACCGGCTCGAGTGCCGCGCCGCCGAGCTGGTGCGCGCGCCGGACGAGATAGCCGATCGAACAGTCCGGCTCGAAGGTCGATTCGGTGTAGAAAGCCATAAAGCTGCCATGGCAACCATTGCCACGGCAGTCAACCTGCTTGACGCATCTGGTGCGACGCGGCAACGCGCCGCGGTGTCCGCAGGAGTACCGTCGATGACCGCCGGCCCGATCGTCTGCTTCGGCGAGATCATGTTGCGCCTCGCCGCACCCGGACGCGGCCACCTGTTGCAGGAGGCACGGCTGGACGCGACGTTCGGCGGGGCAGAGGCCAACGTGGCGGTCGCGCTCGCCCGGATCGGCGTGCCCGCCGCGTTCGTCACCGCGCTTCCCGACGGGCCGCTGGGGGAAGCGGCGCTCGATTCGGTGCGCCGCGCCGGCGTCGACGCGACGGGCGTGGTCCGCCGGGCCGGTCGGCTGGGACTGTACTTCCTGTCACCGGGTGCGGGGCCGCGCGCCGCCTCGATCCTGTACGACCGCGCCGACAGCGTTTTCGCGCAGACGCCGTCGGCGGCGTACGATTGGCCGCGGTTGCTGGCGGGTGCCCGGTGGCTGCACCTGTCCGGGATCATCCCCGCGCTCGGCCCGGAGGCGGCGCGGTTGTCGCTCGACGCGATCGCGGCCGCGCGCGAGGCCGGCGTGCGGGTATCGTTCGACGGCAATTATCGCGCAAGCCTGTGGGCACGCTGGTGCGCGGATCCGGCGCCGATCCTGGCCGAGCACGTCGCGGGCGCCGACCTGCTGTTCGGCAGCCATCGCGACGTGTCGCTCCTGCTCGGCACGCCCTTCGCCGGCGACGGGCCGGAGCGCCGGCGCGAGGCGGCGCTGGCGGCGTTCGAGCGGTTCCCGACGCTTCGGGCGATCGCTTCCACCGCGCGCCACCTCGTCACCGCCGAGACGCACCGCCTGTCCGCGCGGGTCGACCGCCGCGACGACGCGCATGAGACCGCGGAGGTGGAGGTGGCCGGCATCGTCGATCGGATCGGCACCGGCGACGCGTTCGCGGCGGGCGTGCTAGCCCGGCTGGACGACGGGCCGGAGGCGGCGGCGAGCGCGGGGCTGGCGCTCGCGGCGCTCAACCACGCGACGTTCGGCGATCAGAGTTTCACGACGGCCGACGAGATGGACGCGTTCGAGGCCGGGGTGCTCGACGTCCGGCGATAATGCGCGCGAAGCGCGGCGCAGGTCAGGTGCCGCTACGACTGCTCGCTGCTGCCTGCCGATACGCCTCTACGCTTCCGCGCTGCTGTTCGGCCATGCGCTGCCACTCGGCGGGCGTGTGGCATTCGCGAACCATCTTCGCGAGCGTGCCGGTCTCGACGTGCGACTTGCATTTCGTCTTGTCGCTGGCGGCGGCCGGCTTTGGCGCGGTCTGGGCGGCCAGCGGCGTTGCCGAGGCCAGCGAGACCAGGAACATCAGGACCATGCGCAATTCGTTTCTCCCGTTTCGACCAATGGATGTCAGCCCAGCCTCGCCCGTTCCCCGGCCGACGGCGCGACCGCGTTCCGCTCGGTGGCGGCATAGAAGGCCGAAATCAGATCCCGTTCCGTCACCGTCAGATGCGGGTTCCACGCGTCCATGATGAGGACGATCCGGCGCGAGTCCGAGTCGTTCCACGCCTCGTGCTCGATGGTGTCGTCGAAGGCGAGAGGCTCGCCGACCCGCCAGCTCCGTGTTTCGCCCCCGACCCGGAGCCGGCAACCATCCGGCACGATCAGCGGCAGGTGGACGATCGCCCGCGCGTTCGTCACGCCGGTGTGCGGCGGGATACGGGTTCGCGGCTGGAGCGCCGAGAAGAAGATGGTCGGCATCCGCTTGGGAAGGCGAGCGAGCGGCAACGCATCGAGGATGGCGGCGGTGCGGGGAAACCGTCGGCACACCGCATCGTCGCGCACCCCGTCGCGCCAGAAGTGGAGCGCGCTCCAGTCGGGCGACTTGTCCAGCCCGGCCCATTGCTCCGCCTCGACGCCGGGCGGCAGGTCGATATAGGCGTCGAACCCCGCCGGCGCGCCGGTGGACCCGTCGAGCGCCGACACGAGCTCGGCGACGATCTCTTCGGTTCCCGCCGACAACCGGTCGAAGAACGGGAAGGACGCGGGATCGAAGAACTCGTCCGCCGGCAGGAACGGCACGTGCAGCCCCGAACACTGGTTGAGGTAGATCGCCCGGCGCCCGAGCGTGTAATCGATCGCTGCGTCCACCCGGCGTCGATCGGCGGATGCCAGACCGTCGCGTACCGGCGCCAGCGCGCGATCGACGCCTTCACCCAGGCTGCGCGACTGATCGGCGAGGAAGTCCCGCGCATGGGCGAGGATCGGCTGAACGTCGGGCGGCACGCTCGTCAGATGCTGGGCGATGGCGATCACCGTCGTCCAGCGTTCCGCCGCGGCGGCCACCTCGCCGACGCGCTCGAGCAGTTGCGCCAGCCGGATGTTGGGCACCAGCGCGCGCGGCGCAAGCGCGATGCTGCGGTCCAGGCTGTCGCGCTGGCCGATGTCGTCGCCGGCGAGTTGCTGAACCCGCGCCAGGTTGAGCCACAGGTCGGGCGACGTCGGGTCGGCACCGGCCGCGTCCCGGAACCGGGCCAGCGCGGTGGCGAGGTCGCCCTCCTCCAGCGCCGCCGCCCCGAGCGCATTGAGCGCGGCCGGGTGATCGGGAGCGATCGCGAGGAGACTGTGCCAGTGCTGTCCCGCGACGCCATGCTGGCCCGCTCGGCGCGCCGTCACCGCCGCCTGGAGAAGTTCCGCGATCCGGCGCTGGTTCATGTTCCCCCTCGGCTCGGCGATGCCCGCCGCAGTGTGGCGCAACAGCCGATGCGATGCCAGAACGGAAAGGCGAGACGGAACGGAAAGGCGAGAACGGATGGACGCTGACATAGCGCTGGTGGTCGACGACCCGGCATGGCTGCCGCACCGCTACGACCCCGGATACGACACGTTCCATTTCCGGCGCGTGACCCGGCCTGACCACGCCAGCGCGACCTTTCTGATCGACGAGTATCTCAAGGACGCGTCCGGGCCCCTGGTGATCGAGCGGGGCGCGGTGCGCCGCGTCACCGATGCGCGTGCGACCGCGCCGCTGCACATGATCTTCCACTCCGCTTTCTGCTGTTCCACGCTGCTCGCGCGCGCGCTGGACGTGGACGGCGTCGCGACCACGCTCAAGGAGCCGGTGGTACTCAACGACCTGGTGGGATGGCGACGGCGCGGCGCGGCGCCGGCTCGCCTGGCGGACGTCGTCCGCGATACGCTGGCGACGCTCGCCCGCCCGTTCGGTGAGGGGGAGGCGGTGGTGGTCAAGCCCGCGAACATCGTCAACGTCCTCGCGCCGTCGATCCTGGCCGCGCGAGGCGAGAGCGCCGCAATCGTGATGTACACGCCGATCGACACGTTCCTGACATCGGTCGCGAAAAAGGGCTTGGACGGACGATTGTGGGTGCGCGGGCTGTTCGCGGGGCTCATGCAGGACGGCATCGTCGACTTCGGCTACGACACGCAGGCGCTGTTCGGGCAGACCGACCTCCAAATCGCCGCGCTCGGCTGGTTGGCGCAGCACCGGGTGTTCCATGCGCTGATCGCCGGACCGGTCGGTCACCGGGTTCGCAGCCTGAGGAGCGACGTGCTGCTGCGGAGTCCGGCAGCGGCGATCGAACGCGCGGGGGTGTTGTTCGGTTTGGACATCGACGCGCGGCAGGCGGCCGCGATCGGCGGCGGCCCGGTGTTCGGCCGGCATTCCAAGACGGGCACCGCGTTCGACGCCGGGGATCGCCGCGCCGAGTATCGCGACGCAGGCGCGGTCCATGCCGACGAGATCGCGAAGGTATCGACCTGGATCCGCCACGTCGCGCAGGCGGCGGGCGTGCCGCTCGACCTTCCGTCGCCCTTGCTGGACTGACGGCGCGGCGTCGAACACGAAAGGGGGCGGACCGATGGACCGCCCCCCAGTGTTGATACTGTTCGTTACCGGACCGTTTGCCCTTAGAACTTCAGATGCGCGGTGACGGTCAGGCGACGGCCCAGCGGATCGTAGGTCGAAGGATAGGTGTTGCCGCTGTTGAACGCGGTCGCGCCGATGTCGTAGCCGACGAACGGCGGATCACGATCGAGGATATTGCTGGCGGTGATCGTCAGGTCGAGGTTCGAGCGGACGCCGATGCGGGCGGAAAGATCGAAGTAATTGTACGCGCCGATCCGGTTGAAATTGTACGAGGTGGTCGATCCCACGAGGCCCGACGGCACGCCGACGAAGGCCCCGGTACCCGGCTCCGCCGATACCGGGTTGAGGTGGCGCCACAACACGGAGAAGTCGACGTCGGCGATCGTCAGTGTCGACCGCTGCAGCCAAGTGAAGCGAGGCTGGATCGATCCGCAATCGACGCCATAATAGCCTGTGCAGTTGCGGGCGATCGATGTCGGCGTCGCCTGGAAGACGTTCTTGTCGGTCCAGGTACCCGCGAACGACAGGTTCAGCTTACCGAAGCTGAACGGCTGAGTGTAGTTGATCTTGAGGTCGATTCCGTCGGTGTTGAGCCGGCCGAGGTTCGACAGCGACCCGAACAGGCCACCGACCGTGGTGGTATCGCCCGAAAGCTGGCCGGTCGTCGGATCGCGTCGGATCGCCGTGCAGGCGGTGCTCGTCGCGCTGCCCGCGGTGACGCCGCCGCCGTTCGCGTCGCCGAAGCAGGCGTTGATGATGTCGCCCGGGGTCGGCGTTGTGATCGCGTTGCGGACCTTGATGTTGAAATAATCCGCGGTGATCGTCAGCCGCGGCACGAACGTCGGCTGGAACACGGCGCCGAACGTGTAGCTGTCCGACGTTTCGGGACGGAGGTTGGCATTGCCGCCCGTGGTGATGTTGGGCTGGCCGGCGGACGGCGTCTCGATAATACCGATGGCGGCTGCGGGCGCGCCCTGCGCCAGACAAACCGCCCGAAGGTTCGCGCTCGCCGTGGGACGGGCGCCCGCGCACGGATCGGACGCATAGTTGGTCAGAACGGTCTGCAACGGGGAGAACAGCTCTCCAATGTTCGGCGCGCGCACCGCGCGCTGATAGTTGCCGCGGAACTTCATGCTGCTCACTGGCGTCCAGTTCAGGCCGACCTTGTAGGTGTCGGTGCCGAAGCTGGGGCTGTTCGCCGTCTCGACGCGATATTGCGAGCGGCGATAGCCGGTCTGCAACTCCAACTCCTGAAAGAACGAGCGGTCGGATACGAGCGGCGCGTCCAGCTCGGCGAACCCTTCGTAGACCGAATAGGCACCCGTGAAGTTCGGTGGCGCCGACCCGAACCCGCCCAGATCGCCGCTCTGCGCCAGCGAGTCCGACCGCTGCTGCGCGGTGTAGCGCCGATACTCGCCGCCGACCGCAAAGCTGATCGGTGCCTTGGCGAACGGCGAGGTGTAGCCGAAGTCGCCCGTGATCTGGGCATGTGCTTGCGCCAGCGACGTCTTCTCGCTGATGGTGCTCGACGCCGTCAGGAACGCGGCCTGCGCTGGTGTGATGCTGCCGTTCGCGCCGAACAGGTTGAGCGGGACGCAGCCCAGCGTGTTGGTCAGACAGGTGGTGGTGTTCGTCGCCAGCGCCGCTTGTCGAACGCGCGAGGTGAGAACGTAGCCAGACGTAGCCTGCACGTTCTCGCTCTCGCCGTACCCGCCGTTGATGTCGTAGCTCAAGTGGCTGCTGATCTGCCCGCGCATGCCGGCTTTGTAGTCGAACAGCGTCGTCGTGTACTCGCTCTGCCGGTTGCCGACTTCCGGCATGCGGCGGGAAATGCTGGTGTTGAACGTGCGGTAGTTTGGATCGGTCGCGCTGGTCGCTGCGGCCGCGGCCGTGCACTGTGCGGTTGTCAGGCCGTTGGCGGTGCAGAACTGCGTCCGCGCCGCCGCCGGCAGATAGGGGTTGCTGTAGGGCACGGTGATCGAACTGCCGAAGATGCCCGACGGTGCGACGATCGTGTCGACGACGTTCTTCGAGAACAGGCCGCGGGTGTAGAACTGGATCGCGTCCGACACGTCGTAATGGCCGGCCGCATAGATGTTGTACCGCTTGAATGGCGTCTGCAGCAGGTTGAACGGGTTGAAATTGTACCGCGCGTAGGTCGCGACCAGTGCTCCCGTCGTGGGATCGATCTGGCGCGTGGCGTTGCCCACGGTGAACCGGCCCGGGACGGTGGTGCCCGATCCGCCGGCACCGGAGACGCCCGAACCGTCGAACGAGTCGATCGCGATGGACGAGAAGTTGCGGTCGCCCTGATAGATCGGGTCGACGAGCTGATAGCCGATCGAGACGACGGCATTGCCCTTGTCGTCCGCGAAATTGCCGCCGACGGTCAGGTCGACGCGGGTCAGTGCGCCGTCGCCCTGGTCGGTGATGCCCTTCTGCACCTGCGCGTCGACGCCTGCGAAATCGCTGCGGGTGATGAAGTTGATGACGCCCGAGATCGCGTCGGCGCCATAGGTGGTCGACGCACCGCCGGTCAGCACGTCGGTGCGCTCGACGAGCGCGACCGGAATGTTGTTGAGGTCGACCGCGCCGCCGAAGTTGGCAGGCGCGATGCGCTGACCGTCGATCAAGACGAGGTTGCGGTTGGTGCCCAGCCCGCGAAGGTCGGCGAACGAGGCGCCACCGTTGCCGTTGTTCACCTGGGAGCCGACGTTGGGAACGACGCCCGGGATGTCGCGGATGATCTGTTCGGCGTTGATCGAGCCGCGCAGGATGTTCTCGGTCTGGCCGATCGTGGTCACCGGCGCGACGCTGGTGATGTTGGCGTTCTTGATGAGCGAGCCGGTGACGACGACGTCGTCGGTGGACGTCGGTGCGAGCGGCGCGGAATCCGGCGTCTGCGTGCCCGGCTCCGCCGCGTTGCTGCCCGACACGGGCGGGGGCGTGGTCTGGGTCGAACCGGTCTGGTCGGCCATCGACGCGACCGGGCCGGCGACCTGGGCAGCGGCCGGCACGGCGACGACGCCGGCCAGGAAACTGCCCATCAGCATGCGACGGCGGAAGCGACGATCGACCATGTAAGACCCCTTTAGTTTTCTGGCTCATCCGATCCGCGTTTGAACGTCGGCCGGTTTTTCGAGCTCGTCATGATGCTAACTGTCGATGCGCGGCACACAAACCGCTTCTTTGTTGCCGGACGGTTTTGATCGGCGGCTGTCACATAGTTGCAACGCACGGTGTGATCTGTTCTAGATCGCCTCATCAACAGGAAGGCGCGCGCAATGCTGAAACGGCTTTTGGCGGTCGCGCTGTCGATGGGCGTGTCCGCGACGGCTGGTGCGCAGGCGTCCTCGCCGGGATCGCAGCCGATCGTGGACAGGCTGCTGGCCTGCCGCTCTGTCACCATACCGGCGGCCCGGCTCGAATGTTTCGATCGCGAGAGCAAGGGACTGAGCGGGGCCATCCAGCGCCGCGACCTGGCGCTGATCGACCGGGACGACCTGGAGCGGAGCCGGCGCACTATGTTCGGGTTCACCTCACCCGATCACAAGATGATGGAGCGGGCGATCCGCCGCCCGGCCGCGGCGCCCCTGAACCATGACGGCGTCGTCCGATCAGTATCGGCCCTGACGTTCGGCCATTATGCCATCACGCTCGCCGACGGCGCGGTGTGGCGCAACGTCGACCTCCTGGACTCGAGCCCGCCCGTAGGCGTGCCCGTCCACATCGATCGCACCCCCTTTGGCGCCTATCTACTCAAGATGCCCAACTTCACCGGCGTTCACGCCGTTCGCGTGCGCTGACGACACTTCGTCGGCATTGGGCCTGCCCGGCATCCGGCATCCGGCATCCGGCTTGCCGCGGCCGCGCCGGATGCCTAGCCGTCACCTGACAGGAGAGCGAACATGGCCGGTATGAACAAGCGTATGTTTCTGGCCGGCCTGGCAGCGAGCGCGGGATCGCCGTTGATCGCGCAGGTGGCGCGCGGAACGACGGCGGCGGATGCGGACCTCCTGAGGTTCCTGGACGCGGCGTTCGATGCCCATGTCGCGCTCAGCCCCGAGACGCAGACGAGCCTGGGCCTCAAGACGAACTACGACCGGCTCGACGACTATACCGATGCCGCGGCGCAGCGGAGCATGGCGCTGAACGAGGTGCAGCTCGCCGACATGCGACGGCGGTTCTCCACCGCGCGGCTCGGCCCCGACGCGCGGCTGAGTTATCGTCTGTTCGAGGACCGGGTCGCGTCCGACCGGCGCCAGTTTGCGTTCCGCGACTACGCCTTTCCGGTCTCCACCAACGGCAGCCCGGCGGGCGAGATCCCGGTGTTCCTCATCAACCAGCACCGGGTCGAGACGGTGGGCGACGCGAACGCCTATGTCGCCCGGGTCCGCGACGCCGAGCGGGTGATGCGCGAAGTCGCGGAGCGCATGCGGGCGCAGGCGGCCAAGGGGATCGTGCCGCCCAGGATGGTGTTCGCTCCCGCGCGTGGCGATGCGCGCAAGGTCATCACCGGCGCGCCCTTCGATGGCGGCCCGGACAGCACGTTGTTCGCTGACTTCAAGGCAAAGGTCGGCAAGCTGGCGGCCACCCCCTCGATCAAGACGCAGCTGATCGCCGAGGCGTCCGCCGCACTGACCGGGCCGTTCCGCCAAGGATTCACCGTGCTGTTCGCCGCGCTCGACGCGATCGAGCCGCTGGCCAAGGGCAACGACGGCGCGTGGAGCCTGCCCAACGGGGACGCCTATTATGAGGCGCGGCTGGCGTATCAGACGACCACCGACATGACGGCGGATCAGACTCACCAACTGGGGCTGGCACAGGTCGCCGCGATCCATGCCGAGATGCAGGCGGTAATGACGCGCATCGGTTTCACCGGATCGCTGCAGGACCTGTTCACCAGCCTGCGCACCGATCCGAAGTTCAAATACCCCAATACCGACGCGGGCCGGCAGCAGTATCTCGCCGACGCGCGCGCCGCGATCGCGCAGACCATGGCGGCGGCGCCGCGCTTCTTCCGTCGTCTGCCCAGGGCCGCGCTCGACGTGCGCGCGGTCGAGGCGTGGCGGCAGGAGACCGCCGCGGTCGCCTTCTACGACCAGCCTGCGCCCGACGGATCGCGGCCCGGCATCTTCTACGTCAACCTCGCCGACATGACGCAGGTGCAGAAACCGCAGGTCGAGGGGATCGCGCATCACGAGGGCGCGCCGGGGCATCATTTCCAGATCGCCCGCGCGCAGGAACTGACGGGTGTGCCCAAGTTCCGCCGCTTCGGTTTCTACGGCGCCTATACCGAGGGCTGGGGGCTGTATTCGGAGCGACTGGCGCAGGTAATGGGCGCCTATCGCGATCCGTATTCCGAACTCGGGATGCTGTCGCTCCAGGTCTGGCGCGCGTGCCGGCTGGTGCTCGACACGGGAATGCACGCCAAGCGGTGGAGCCGCGACCGGGCGATCGCCTACTTCACGCAGAACGCGCCCCTGTCGCAGCGCGACGTGGTCAAGGAGGTCGATCGTTACATCAACAATCCCGGCCAGGCGACGAGCTACATGGTCGGACAGCAGCGGATCGCAGGCCTGCGCCGCAAGGCGGAGGCGATGATGGGATCGCGGTTCGACATCCGCGACTTCCACGAGGTGGTGCTGGGCAGCGGGGCGCTGCCGCTCGGCATCCTGGGGGAACAGGTCGACGCCTGGATCGCGGGCGGGCCGACGCCGACGGCATGACGCTGGCGCCGCGACATTCGGGACGATAGGCTGGCGACGCGACGAGCGGGGGAGAACGGACGGTGGGGCGACGGGCAGCGGTGATGGGGTGTGTCGTGGCCGTGCTGCTCGCCGGCGCGGCACCGGAACCGGCTGGTAGGCCAGCCGCAGCGACGGGGTTCCAGGACGTCGCCCGGCGCTATCTCGACGCGGTGCCGCGCTTTTCACCCGAATATGGCACGACGCTCGGCGATCATCGGTTCGACGGCGAGCTGAGCGACCCGTCGGCGGCCGGGCGCACGCGCCAGATCGCGTTCGAGCGCGGGCTGCTCGCGCAGATCGCCCGGATCGACCACGCCGCGCTGAGCCGCGACGAGCAGGTGGACGCCGCGCTGCTCGACAACCAGTTGCGTCAGGACATCTGGACGACGGACACGCTGCAGCGCTGGGCCTGGGATCCGCAGATCTACAACGATGCGGCGGGCGCGGCGCTGTACGGTCTCGCTGCGCGCGACTTCGCGCCGTGGCCGGTGCGGCTGAAGGCCGCGACGCTGCGGATGGAGAAGCTGCCGGCGTATCTCGCCGCGGCGCGCGCGCAGCTCGACGTCGCCCGCGTCCCCGCGGTGATGGCGCAGAGCGTCGCCAAGCGGAACGGCGGCGTGGTCGAGATCGCGCAGACCATGCTGGCGCCGCACGCGGGCGAACTCGCTCCCGCCGATCGCGCGCGTTTCGAGGCGGCACTCGCCGGGCTGAAGCGCGCCAGTGCGGAGCATCAGCATTGGCTCGACACCGTGCTGGTGCCGGGTGCGAAGGGCGATTTCCGTCTGGGGGCCGCGCACTACGATCAGGCGATGCACTTCGCGCTGATGAGCGATCTGACGCGCCCGGCACTGGAGGCACGCGCCCGGCGCGCGATGGCGGACACGCGCGCGCAGATGTACGCGCTCGCCCGCCACGCGCTCGCCGGCCATACGGATGCGCCGCCGTTGCCGGCGAACCCCAGCGCCGACGAGCAGCAGCGCGGGATCGAGGCGGCGCTGGCGCTGACCTATGCGCAGCGACCCGCGCGCGACAAGCTAATGACGACCGCCAAGGCCGACCTCGACCGGGCGACGGCCTTCGTCCGCGCGCATGATCTGGTCGCCATGCCCGACGCGCCGGTGCGCATCATCACCATGCCCAAGTTCCAGCAGGGCACCGCCGTCGCCTATGACGATCCGCCGGGCGCGCTCGAGACGGGCGGCGCGAACTTCTTCGCGATCTCGCCCATCCCCGACGACTGGACCGACGCACAGGCGACGTCGTTCCTGTCCGAGTACAACGCGTTCATGGTCGACGACCTGGTGGTGCACGAGGCGATGCCGGGCCACTACCTCCAGCTCTTCCACCAGAACCAGGGCCACGACACGCTGCGCGCGGTGTTGAGTTCGGGACCGTTCGTCGAGGGCTGGGCGGTCTATGCCGAGGGCATGATGGCCGACGAGGGCTTCGTGGACAGAAACGTGCTGTTCAAGCTCACCGTCCTCAAGATGCGGTTGCGCTCGATCACCAACACCCTCCTCGACATCGGCATCCAGACGCAAGGGATGACGCGCGACGAGGCGATGGCGCTGATGATGCACGGCGCCTTCCAGCAGGAGCGCGAGGCGGCGGGCAAATGGGTGCGTGCGCAGCTGAGCGCGACGCAGCTGCTGAGCTACTTCAGCGGCTAGCCGAGCATCAGGCCTTGCGCGAAGAAGCGAGGCGGCGATGGGGCGCCGGCTTCACGCTGCGACGCTACGACGACGCGGTGCTTGCCCATGGCGCGCCGCCGGTCCGGTTCGTGCGGGAGCTGATGTTCGACCTTCCGATCGGATGATCGGGCCTGGGATCCGCCGTGGTCCCATCGCGATGTCTGGCGCCGATCAGGCGGAGCGTTGCGGGCCGGGCGGGGCGAGGATAGTCTCGACGGCTATCGGGGGGAGACGTCCATGACGGCAATCTGGTTGCTGGCCGCCGCGGTCGTGGGCGCGGCGCAGACGACATCGCCCGGCAATCTGTCCGAGACGGTCCGGGTGCTCGCCTCCGACCCGTTCGAGGGGCGTGCACCCGGTACTCCGGGCGAGGCGAAGACGACCGACTATCTGATCGCCCGCCTGAAATCGCTGGGGCTCGAACCTGCCGGCCCTGACGGAAGCTGGACCCAGCCCGTGCCGGTCGTCCGGACCCGTATGGGCGAGGGCAGGGTGGAGATCACGGCGAAGGCGGGCACGGTCGCGCTGGCGCAGGGGCGCGAGATCTATGTCGGCACCGTGCAGCCGGTCGACCGGATCGCGATCGCAGGCGCGCCGATGATGTTCGTCGGTTACGGCGTCCGCGCGTCGGAACGCGGGTGGGACGACTTCAAGGGCGCCGATCTTCGCGGCAAGATCGCGGTCTTCCTCGTCAACGACCCCGATTTCGCGGCCGCGGCGGGAGACGACGCGGCCGGCCGGTTCGGCGGCAGGCGGATGACCTATTACGGCCGCTGGACCTACAAGTTCGAGGAAGCGGCGCGGCAGGGCGCGGTGGGGGCGCTGATCGTTCACGACACGGCCGGCGCGGGTTATGGCTGGGACACGGTCGTGGCACCGCGTGGCGAGAATTACGATCTTGCCGGTGCGACCGGGCGACTGGCGATGCAGGGCTGGCTGCAGCATGATGCCGCGAGCCGCCTGTTCGCCGGCGCCGGACTCGATCTGGCGGCGCTCAGTCGTCGGGCGCGCAGTGCCGCATTCCGGCCGGTGGCGTTGCCCGGCGTCGGTTTCGCGGCGCACTTCGCCGTCTCCCACGAGCGGCTCGAAAGCCGCAACGTGCTGGCGAAGATCACCGGTCGCTCCCGGCCGGGCGAGGTCGTGATGTATGGCGCGCATTGGGACGCATACGGCAAGGCGCCCGACGGCGTGATCCGGCCGGGCGCGAACGACGACGGGCTGGGCGTCGCCGGCCTGCTGGAAGTCGCGCGCCTGTTCAAGGCCGGGCCGCCACCGGAGCGAACGGTTGCCTTCGGCTTCTGGACCGGGGAGGAGCGAGGCCTGCTGGGATCGGAGGCCTATGCGGAGCATCCGGTGTTTCGGCCGGCGCGGACGGTCGCCGACATCACGCTCGACATCCTCCAGACCGGCGGGGCCAGCCGCGACGTGCTGCTCGTCGGCCAGGGCCAGAACGATCTAGAACGGGATCTCGACGCCGCCGCCCGCGCACAGGGACGCAGCGTCACGCCCGAAACGCTCCCGGAACGCGGGCTCTTCTATCGCGCCGATCATTTCTCGCTCGCCAAGCGCGGGGTGCCGACCCTGTTGTTCATGGCGATCAGCGGTGCGCCCGATCTCGTCGGCGGCGGGCGTCCCGCCGGGCAGGCCTGGCTCGACGGATACATGGCCTGCTACCATCAGGCGTGCGATCGGTGGGCGGCCACCTGGCCGCTCGACGGAGCCGCGCGGGACGTCGACCTTGCCTTTGCCGTGGGACGGACGCTGGCGTTCTCGGCCCGCTGGCCGGAATGGAGCGCGACGTCGGAGTTTCGACCCGTACGTGAGCAAAGCCAGCGACGGTAGAGGCGGAAAGCTGGTGACCCCTACGAGAGCCGTTACCAACTTCGAAAAACCGCGGAAATCTGCGGTTCGCGGGTAGCGCGAGAAGCGTTCGCTGTACCCGTCCGCTGACCAGCCGCTGTACCTATCCCGGTCCACCGAGGCTCACGCCGCGGGCCCATCCCGCGACGCGGTTTTAAAATAGCGGGGCAGAACGATTGGGTCGAGAGGTCTCGTCGCGAACCCTGCCATACGTCAATCGCTCTCCCGGCTGCTTCAGCTCGGGTACGGCCGTCCGGCTACCAACCGCCTGGTAACCTCGGACCGAGCACAGGAACCGTCGTGGTGGAAGGCGGCCTGTCTGCTTTTAGGCGGCAATCGCCGTGAGCAGACCTTCGTTCATGGTGCGGCTGGGGCCTGCACGCAGATCAACGGTATAGAGCTGCCCGGCCACTTTTGGCAACGGAGTGGCCAATTGCGGCTCTTCGCTCATCGTGCTTGGCAGGGGCGCCAGCGCTGTTTTGGCCGAGATCGGCTGCCGCTCCCAGCCGCGGACCTTGCAAATGAGACTGATCTTCACACGAGAGAGCCTCGCACCCCAGCTAAGGCAAGGGAGGGCTTGTATCGTTCACGACTGCGCCGAGGATCTCCAACCCTTCGCCTTTGCGGTGCCAGATGAGGTCGGTACCATTTGCCGTGGATCTCGGGAGCGGCTCGGTGCGGCCACCCCCTCGATCTGGACCTGAACTGGCGCTCATCGGACCATTCCGCCGCCGTGCGGCCCGGCCGGAGCGCCAGTAACGGCGGCTCATTCATGCATCTGAATGGTACGATGATTGATGGAGCCCAGCGTGCTAATCAGAATTGATGCCTCGTGCAGACATACTGACCACAAGCCCGATGCATGCCGCTGCCACCGACAAGGCGGAGACTTTCGCGGTTCATCGGTTGTGGGAGCACGACAACCCTATGGCGTTCCTGAAACGCGACGGAGCCCGGATCCGTGGTGTCGCGACCAGCACGCTGTAGGGTCGCGTCGATGACATATTGTTCGACCACCTGCCCGCTCTCGAGATCGTAGCGAGTTTCGGGGTGGGGTACGACAATGTCGACGTGGAAGCCGCGCCCGCGCGCGGGATCGTCGTCACGATTACGCGGGGCGTCAGACGAGCTTCGAGCGATCCAGCGCTGCGATGCAGGTCGTGCCCGTGAGCGCCATGGCGACCCGCATCTCGGCCTCGACCAGCCGCAACATGTGCTCGACCCCCGCCTGCCCACCGCCCGCGAGCGCATAGGCCCAGGCGCGGCCTAGCAGGACTCCCTTGGCGCCCAGTGCGAGCAGCCGCACCACGTCGAGGCCCGATCGGACGCCGCCATCCGCGAGCACCGTCAGGCGCGAGCCGACGGCGTCCACGATCGGGGGGAGGGCCCGCGCCGTCGACGGCACCCCGTCGAGCTGACGCCCGCCATGGTTGGAGACCACGATGCCGTCGGCCCCCATCTGCGCCGCGGCGCGTGCATCTTCGGGATCCAGGATGCCCTTGATGATCAGCGGCCCGTCCCAGTGCTCGCGAACGAAATCGAGGTCCCGCCAGCTGACCGCCGGGTCGAAATTGTCGCGCATCCAGCCGAGGAAGTCCTCCAGCCCGCTGGTCCTGCCCAGCACCGGCGCGATGTTGCCGAGCTGGTGCGGCCGACCGCGCAGGCCGACGTCCCATGCCCAGGCGGGGTGGGTCAGCCCCTGCCACGTGCGGCGCACCGCTCCGGCGAAGCCCGGGGCGCCGGCCAGCCCCGAACGATGGTCGCGATACCGCGAACCCGGCACCGGCATGTCGACGGTGAACACCAGCGTCGAGCAGCCCAGCGCCTTGGCCTTGGCCAGCAGGTCGCGCATGAAGCCGCGGTCGCGGATCATGTACAGCTGGAACCAGAACGGCTTCGTCACGCCGGCGGCGACCTCGTCGAGCGGGCAGGCGGACACGGTCGACAGGCAGAACGGGATGCCCGCGCGCTCCGCGGCGCGCGCCGCCTGAACCTCGCCACGGCGCGCGTTCAGCCCGGCGAGGCCGATCGGGGCCAGCGCGATCGGCAACGTGAGTTGCTGGCCCAGCAGCGTCGTCGAGACATCGATCGCGGAGACGTCGGTCAGCACCCGCTGTCGCAACGCGATCGCCTCGAGGTCGGCGACGTTGCGCTTGAGCGTCACCTCCGCATACGAACCGCCGTCGACATACTCGAAGAGGAACGGCGGCAGGCGACGGCGTGCGAGCTCGCGATAGTCCAGCGCGGAGGCGGCTTTTCTCATGTCAGTCGGTATACCCTGGTCGCGGTCCCGCCGAACACCGCCGCATGCGCCTCGTGCGGGACCAGCGCCTGCGCAGCGGCAAGCCAGGCGCCATAGCTCGTCGCCAGGAGCAGCACGGGCCAGTCGCTGCCCCACAGCAGTCTATCGCGCCCGAACAGGCCGAGCAGCCGATCGACGATGGGGCGAAGCTGGTCACGCGACCAGGTCGGTCCGGCCTGGGTGACGAGCCCCGACACCTTGCAGAACAGGTTGGGCCGCTCGGCGAGCCGCGCCATGTCGTCCGCCCACACGGGCGACACGTCGGCGGCGACGTCGGGCTTGGCCGCATGGTCGATGATGATCCGCAGCTCGGGATGGCGATCCGCCAACGTCGCGATCGCGCGAAGGTGCGCCGGACGGATCAGCGCATCGACGGCGAGATCGTGCGCGACCATCGAGCGGAGCGCGTCCTCCGCCAGCGGATCGAGGATCCAGTCGGCCGGCAAGTCCTGCAGCATCGGGCGCACACCGCAGAGCTTGGGGTGCCGTACCAGCGCGGCGATCCGAGCGTCGGCACCAGGTGCCTTGACATCGATCCAGCCGACGACGCCGCGGACCGCGGGCGCACGGCCAGCAAGCTCGAGCAGCCAGTCGGTATCCGCGTCGTTCGGCTGCGACTGGACTAGGACGACCCCCGCAACGCCCGCCGCCGTCAGTTCTGGTGCCAATTTTTCGGGGAGGAAAGCAAGGTTGATGGCCGGAAGGCTCGCGTCGGGCCACTCATGCCACGGCAACGCGGGATCCCAGGCATGCTGGTGCGCGTCGATGATGCCTGGGGGATCCGGCATCGGTCAGATACGCTCGTCGCTCTGGACGAGCTGGTCGGAAATGCGCGCCGCGATGTCGGCGACCATCCGCGCGACGGCCTCGACGCTGTGGATCGGCTCGCGCCGGTCGAGGTAGGGCACGGTCAGCGCCGCCGCGGCCGCACCGCTACGGATGATGGGGACCGAGATGTCGGTCACGCCGGCGACATAGGGGCTGGGGCTGAGCTCGAATTGGCGGCGGCTTAGCTGGTCAGCATGTTCCCGTAACTTCTTCAACGCGGAGCCGCTGAGCTTGGGGGCAAATTGCGCCTCCCAGCGCTGACGCACGTCGGCCGACTGAAACGCGTAGAGGACCACTCCCGATGCCGTGCTGGGGATGGGGCGGCGATAGCCAACGCGCACCGAAAAACCGACCTGCTCGCCCGATTCCACCCGCGCGACCACTACCATCTCGCCACGACTGTGCAGGGCAAGGTGACACGACTCGCCGCTATTCTGCGTCAGCTCGCGCATCAGCGGCAGCGCGACCTCGACCAGATTGCGCGTTCTGGGCTGGCGCATGCCGAGCGAAAAGAGACGGTCGGTCAGCCGGTAACCGTCGCCGCCCGGTTCCTGCTCAATATAGCCGCGGAACTGGAGCACCTGCACCATCCGGTGCAACTCACCGCGTGACCGGTCCAGCCGCTCGGCGATCGCCGCGAAGCTGCGCGGCTGATCGCTGTCGGCGAGCAGCTCCAGGATATCCAATCCCTTCTCCAGGGCCGGCGCGCGGTACCGCCGATCGTCGTCGTCCACCTCGTCGCTGTCGTTCACAACGTTTC
>JBPBQW010000163.1:0-104851 GCA_050955125.1 Janthinobacterium lividum | reverse complement strand
CCGCCATGCTCGACACCGATGCCGTTGGGACCGTCGAGCTCGCGCGGGATCGGCACGCGCTGGATCATCGTGACCAGCCCGTCGGCGGGGGCGACGACCAGCCCCTCCCCCTGGGGCGTCACCCGGATGGGATCGCGGAAGAACGCCGCCACCCAGATCGCGAGCCCGACGAGCGGCCAGAACAGCACGTTCCACACCAGCAGCGACAGCAACGCGATGCCGGCGGCGATGGCGACGAACACGCGACCCTTGGGATGGACGGCCGGGAAGCGCCACTTGATCGTGGACGTGACGACGGGTGGCTTTTCGAGTGATGGCATGCGCCGGGGTCTAGCGATGTGACCAAACGGATACAATCGGCCGCGGCGGCCGCCATCCGCCGTGCCGTCGCCCGTGCCGCATCCGCATCCCGTTCCCGACATGCTCCGCGGCGCCGGGGACCTTTATCATGCGCTCGCCCCGCCGCCCGTCGTCTCCCCAGGCCATGCTGCCGAGGGGCTCTGGATCACGAAGGGCGACCGCACGGACGCCCGCTCCCGCGTCGCCTCCCTCTCGTCGATGCCCCACGACCGCGCCTTGATCCCCATCCCCGCGCCGCCTAGACGCCGCACATTCCCCGTATCGAGCAGGAAAACGTGATGGCAAAGATCAAGGTGAAGACGCCCGTCGTCGAGATCGACGGCGACGAGATGACGCGCATCATCTGGGAGTGGATCCGCGAGCGCCTGATCAAGCCGTATCTCGACATCGACCTCGATTATTACGACCTCGGCATCGAGAAGCGCGACGAGACCGACGACCGGATCACCGTCGACGCCGCCCACGCGACGCAGAAATACGGCGTCGCGGTGAAGTGCGCGACCATCACGCCCGACGAGGCGCGCGTGAAGGAGTTCGGCCTGAAGGAGATGTGGAAGTCGCCCAACGGCACGATCCGCAACATCCTGGGCGGCACGATCTTCCGCGAGCCGATCGTCATCAGCAACGTGCCGCGGCTGATCCCGGGCTGGACGCACCCGATCGTCGTCGGCCGCCATGCGTTCGGCGACCAGTATCGCGCGACCGACTACAAGGTCCCCGGTCCGGGCAAGCTGCGCCTGGTGTTCGAAGGTGACGACGGCACGGTCATCGACCGCGAGGTGTACCAGTTCAAGGCCGCCGGCGTCGCGCTCGCGATGTACAATCTCGACGATTCGATCCGCGATTTCGCGCGGGCGTCGATGCACTACGGCCTCAATCTCAAATGGCCGGTGTACCTGTCGACCAAGAATACGATCCTGAAAGCCTATGACGGCCGCTTCAAGGACCTGTTCCAGGAGGTGTTCGAGGCCGAGTTCGCGGACAAGTTCAAGGAAGCGGGCATCGTCTACGAGCATCGGCTCATCGACGACATGGTCGCCAGCGCGCTCAAGTGGAGCGGCGAGTTCGTGTGGGCGTGCAAGAACTATGACGGCGACGTCCAGTCGGACCAGGTCGCACAGGGATTCGGCTCGCTCGGCCTCATGACGTCGGTGCTGCTGTCGCCCGACGGCAAGACGGTGGAGGCGGAGGCCGCGCACGGCACCGTCACCCGCCACTTCCGTCAGCACGAGGCGGGCAAGGCCACGTCGACGAACCCGATCGCGTCGATCTTCGCCTGGACGGGCGGGCTCAAGTATCGCGGCAAGTTCGACGACACGCCCGACGTCACCCGCTTCGCCGAGACGCTGGAGCGCGTCTGCGTCCGGACGGTCGAGAACGGCGACATGACCAAGGATCTGGCGATCCTGATCGGGCCGGATCAGCGCTGGATGACGACCGAGCAGTTCTTCGAGGCGGTGCGGGCAAACCTGGAAGCCGAGATGGCGAACTGGGCCTGAGCCGCGACGAGCAGCGCGGCGGCAGGGAACCGGTCGGAAACCACGTCGTTCGTTTCGGGTGACCAACCACTCGGGAGACGAATGACATGGTGACCCTTCCCCTCCTCGCCGCCGCGCTGCTGAGCGCGAGCCAGGCCGCGCCGGCATCCCAGGCGGCACCCCAAACCGGCGCCGCCACGCCGGCGACGCCGACCGTCGGCGCGGCGGTGTCCGATCAGGCGGGCGCACCCGTCGGCACGATCACGCAGATCAACGGCAACGTCGTCGTGATCGACACCGGCACCATCAAGGCCGGCGTCCCGCTCGCCGCGGTCGGGCCGGGCCCGAACGGCGGCCTCATCACCACGGTGACGAAGGCCCAGTTGGACGCGGCCGCGAGCCAGAGTGCCGCACAGCTCAAGGCGCTGCTCGTCGCGGGTACCCCCGTGCATGCCAGCGACGAGACGACCGCCGTCGGCACGATCAAGACCGCCGACGCGCAGTTCGTGACGCTGACCACCACCAAGGGAGAGGTGCGCTTTCCGGCCAACGCCTTCGCCGCACGGCCGAGCGGCCTGGTGGTATCGATGACGCCGGCGCAGTTCGACGCCGCGGTGACGCAGTCGCTGGGCGCCGCGAAGTAGCGGCCTGGACTGATGGATGATGATACCGGGAGTGGCCGATCGGGTCCCTCCCGGTCACGCACGTCACGCCGGAGCCGACGATCCAAGGGGTCGATCGCCCGCGCTCACAGGACGTGAACTACTATCCGCCGTACGTCAGAACGTGGCGATGGAGGGCAACCAGGCGTCCGGGAGGTTCACCAACTGCAGCAATCGAGAGCGATCCGCGGCTGATACGTGCCCGGAACGGAATGGAAATGCCGCCGTCGCTGTGACAACCTACCTGTGCGCACTGCCGGACCGGCTGTAGCAGCGTTCCGCGAAACGTCGTGCCTGACCAGTGGATCGCAACGCGGCGGAACACCGAACAGCCGCCCTCACAAAGGACGACGTCCGCCGTGCCATCGGGCCGTAGCTCCACCTCCCAACCGATCCTGTCGCCGGACTCCTCCATGTAAGCGGTGTTGCCCCAAGCGTGGATCGTGGGTTGTCCGACCCCTGCCGTAAGTGCTGCTGTGCCGAGCTCGAGGAGTAGCGAGGCAATCACCCGGTCGGCGTCCCTCCGGCCAGCGCGGCGCGGATCGTGTCGAGCGCTTCCGGAGCCTTGCTTCCGTCCGGCCCGCCGCCTTGGGCCATGTCCGGCCGGCCGCCGCCACCCTGTCCGCCCAACGCCGCGACCGCTCGGCGGAGCAGATCGACGGCGTTGAAACGGCCAGCGAGATCCGGCGTCGCGCCCACCGCGACCGACGCGCGGCCGTCGTTCACCGCGATGATCGCGGCCACACCGCTGCCGATCCGTTGCCTGGCCTCGTCCACCGCGCCGCGCAGGCCCTTGGCGTCGAAGCCGTCGAGGATCTGGCCCGTGAACGCCACGTCGCCGATCCGCTCCGGCGCCGCAGGGCCGTTCGCGCCGCCGCCGGTGGCCAGCGCCTTCTTCGCCTCGGCGAGTTCACGCTCCAGCCGTCGCCGGTCATCGAGCAGCGCGGCGACACGCGCGGGCACCTCGTCGGGGGTCGCCCGCAGCGCCGCCGCCGCCTCGCGCAGCAGCTCGTCCCTGTGCGAGAACCACGCGCGCGCCGCCTCGCCGGTCAGTGCCTCGACGCGGCGGACGCCGGACGCGACCGCGCCCTCGCCGACCACCTTGAACAGCCCGATCTCGCCCAGCGCGCCGACGTGCGTGCCGCCGCACAGTTCGAGCGAGTAGGTGCCGTCGCGATCCTCGCCCATCGACACGACCCGGACCTCGTCGCCGTATTTCTCGCCGAACAGCGCCATCGCACCCTCCGCGATCGCCTCGTCGGGGGTCATCAGCCGGGTGACGACCGGGCCGTTGCCGCGCACCTGCTCGTTCACCCGGGTCTCGACCTCCGCGATGTCGGCGGGGTTCAGGGCGACGGGTTGCGAGAAGTCGAACCGCAGCCGGTCGGGCGCGACCAGGCTGCCCTTCTGCGCGACATGCCCACCCAGCCGCTGACGC
Source organism: Janthinobacterium lividum (assembly GCA_050955125.1). Taxonomy (GTDB): domain Bacteria; phylum Pseudomonadota; class Alphaproteobacteria; order Sphingomonadales; family Sphingomonadaceae; genus Sphingomonas. Next base: position 100,913 of record JBPBQW010000163.1, on the reverse strand, counting down.
AGCGCCTCGTGCAGCAGGTGCGTCGCCGAGTGATTGGCGCGGATCGCGGCGCGCCGGCCGGTGTCGATCGCGAGCTTCACCGGGTCGCCGACGCGGATATCGCCCGCCTCCACGAGCGTGTGGTGGACCCAGATCCGGCCGAGCTGCTTGCTGGTGTCCGACACCCGCGCGCGCAGGCCACCGTCGGACGCCATCGTGCCGGCATCGCCGACCTGGCCCCCGCTCTCGCCATAGAAGGGCGTCTGGTTGACGACGACCGACACCGTCTCGCCTGCGGTCGCATGGTCGACCCGCTCGCCATCGCGGACCAGTGCCACGACCTGCGCCTCGCCGGTGTCGGCGGCGTAGCCCGTGAACTCCGTCGAGCCGCTCTCCTCGGCGATGTCGAACCACAGGTCCGCCGACGTGGCCGCGCCCGATCCCTTCCACGCGGCGCGCGCCGCCCGCTTCTGCTCCGCCATCGCGGTGTCGAACCCGGCGCGGTCGACCGCCAGCCCCTGCGCCCGCAGCGCATCCTCGGTCAGGTCGTAGGGAAAGCCATAGGTGTCATACAGCCGGAACGCCGTCTCGCCCGCCAGCGTACCGCCGGGCGCCAGCCCCGCCGTCGCTTCGTCGAGCAGCTTCAGCCCGCGGTCGAGCGTCTGGCGGAAGCGCGTCTCCTCCTGGTGCAGCGTCGCCTCGATCAGCGGCTGCGCGCGTAGCAGCTCGGGGTAGGCGCCGCCCATCTCGGCCACGAGGGCGGGCACCAGCCGGTCCATCAGCGGCTCGGCGGCGCCCAGCAGGTGCGCGTGCCGCATCGCGCGGCGCATGATCCGGCGCAGGACATAGCCGCGCCCCTCGTTGGCGGGCAACACCCCGTCCGCGACCAGGAAGCCCGCGGCGCGCAGGTGATCGGCGATCACGCGGTGGCTCGCCTGGCTCGCGCCCTCCGCCTTCGTGTGCGTCAGCGCCTCGGACGCGGCGATGAGCGCGCGAAACGTATCGGTATCGTAATTGTCGTGGACGCCCTGCAGCACCGCCGCGACGCGCTCCAGCCCCATGCCGGTGTCGATCGACGGGCGCGGCAGGTTGCCGGTAATCTCGTTCGCCTCCTGCTCGTACTGCATGAAGACGAGGTTCCAGATCTCGACGAACCGGTCGCCGTCCTCGTCGGGCGATCCGGGCGGGCCGCCGGGGATATGATCGCCGTGGTCGTAGAAGATCTCCGAGCACGGTCCGCACGGCCCGCTGTCGCCCATCGCCCAGAAATTGTCCTTGGTCGGGATGCGGATGATGCGGGCCTCGGGGAGGAGCTTGGTCCACAGGCCATAGGCCTCGTCGTCGGTGTGATAGACCGTCGCGGTCAGCCGCTCGGCGGGGATGCCCCACTCCCGGGTCAGCAGCTCCCACGCCAGCGTGATCGCGCGTTCCTTGAAATAATCACCGAACGAGAAATTGCCGAGCATCTCGAAGAAGGTGTGGTGGCGCGCGGTGTAGCCGACGTTGTCGAGGTCGTTGTGCTTGCCGCCGGCGCGGACGCATTTCTGCGAGGAGGTGGCGGTGGTGTAGGGTCGCGATTCGAGCCCGGTGAACACGTTCTTGAACGGCACCATCCCGGCGTTGACGAACATCAGCGTCGGATCGTTCTGCGGCACCAGCGGCGCCGACGGCACGATGCGGTGCCCGGCCTTGCCGAAATAATCGAGGAAGCCGCGGCGGATGTCGTTGGTCGGGATCATGGCTGCGGCCTAACGGAACGGCTGGCGCCGCTCAAGCGGCGGACCGGGTGTCGGAGGACGAAGGCGCGACGACGGCCAGCGCCCCCGCCGCGCTCTCGAAGCGGAGCGGCATGGCGAGCCGCACCACCTCGCCGTCGATCGCCACGTCGATCCGTCGCGACCGACCCTCGACGGTGAAGGCGGGCTGTTCCCCGAGCGCCGCGAAGTCTCGCTCCGTGTCCGCCCGTCCCGCGATCGCGCGCACCGCGAAGCCGATCAGCGCGAGCCGGCGACGCGACGCGACCGCATAGATCGTCAGCCGCCCGTCATCGAGCGCCTCGCGCCGCCCCAGCCTGTCGCGCGACAGCGAGTAGCGGTTGTTGCCCACGAACAGCAGCGGCGTCACGACGCCGCGGCCGTCGCTGCCCGGCCATGCCAGCCGAAGCCGATGGTGCCGCATCCGGCCGAGCGCGCCCACGGCGGCGGGCAGCGCGGCGAGCCACTTGGGCGCCGCCAGACCGTCACGCCGCCGGACCAGCGCGGGATACAGACCGACCGAGGCGTTGTTGACGAAGATCCGGTCGTTGACCCGGCCGACGTCGATACGGCGAACGGGTCGTGCGCCGATCAGCCGCGCCGCGCCCGGCAGGTCGGACGGGATCCCCAAGTCGAGCGCCAGATGGTTGCGCGTCCCCAGCGGCAGGATGCCGAGCGCGGTGTCGCTTCCCACCAGCGCGCCCGCCGCACTGCCCAGCGTCCCGTCGCCGCCGCCCACCACGACCGTCGGCGCGCCCACGAGCGCGGCGGCACGACCGGCGATCGCGCCGCCCTCCAGCAGTTCCAGCGCGATCGGCACGCCCGCCTCCGCGAACGCCGCCTCTACCGAGTCGCGCAGGCGATGTCCCAGCCGCCGCGCGGTGCCGCCGGACGCGTTGACGAGCACGGGGACGGGCACAGGCGTTCCCGCCCCCTCAGCCACGGCGAAAGTTCCGAAGGTTCCGGGATAACGACGCGAGCGCCGGGCCTTTCCGGTCGCGGATGGAGGTGCGGTCGCGAGGCGACGGGCGGGAACGAGCGGGTGACGGCGTGGTCATGGACGCACCGTGACACGCCCGATCCAACATTGCACCCGGCGCGTTCGGGCCGTCGCCCGACCCACCCCGTCAGACAGGCGCGTCGATCGAGGCGGGCGGCTCGCTGAACCAGCGCGGGCCCGTGGCCGTCATGTGAAAACAATCCTCCAGCCGGACGCCGAACCGGCCGGGCAGGTACAGGCCGGGCTCGTCGGAAAAGCACATGCCGACGGCCAGCGGCGTCGCCTCGCCGTGGACGAGATTGACCGGCTCGTGCCCGTCGAGGCCGATGCCGTGCCCGGTCCGGTGCGACAGGCCGGGCAGGCGATAGCCTGGGCCGTAGCCCAGCGAGACGTAGTAGGCGCGCACCGCATCGTCGACGCTGCCCGCCGGCGCGCCGATCCGCGCGGCGGCGAAGGCGACCTGCTGGCCGCGATGCACCTGGTCCCACACACGCCGCACGTCTCCGGGCACCGGGCCGGCCGGCACCCAGGTCCGCGACACGTCGGACTGATAACCCTGCACCGTGCAGCCGCAGTCCATCAGCAGCGGCACGCCGTCGGCGACGCGGTGCACCTCCCGGCTCCCGTGCGGCAGCGCGGCGGCGGGGCCGATCAGCGCCAGCGCGAACTCCGGCGCGCCGCCCAGCTTGTGCGTCGCGGCGTTCATCAGTGCGGAGACGTCCGGCCCCGTCATCCCGCGCTCGATGCGCGGGTGCAGCCAGCGATAGGCGGCGATCGTCACGTCGGTCGCGGCCTGCATCAGCGCGAGCTCGGCCGGCGTCTTCACCATCCGGCACCCGCGCACGACCGGGTTCGCCGACACGATCCGCGCGTCGGGCAGCACGCGGCGCAGGCCATCGGCGATGAAGAAGCGCACCGTCTCCTCGACCCCGATCGGGCCGGCGGCGAGCCGCCGCTCGCGCAGGAAACCCGCGACGACCGCCATCGGATCGGCATCCTCCTGCCACACCCGCACCTCCGCCGGGACGGCGAGGCTCTCGCGCACCGACGGTTCCTCGAAGAACGGCGTGACGAGGCAGGGCTCGCCCTCCACCGGCAGCAGGGCCAGCGTCGGCCGCTCGCTGCGGCTCCAGCGGACGCCGGTGAAATAGACCATCGACGACCCGGGCTCGATCAGGATCGCCGACAGGCCGGCGGCGCGCATCAGCGCCTGCGCCCGGGCGAGCCGCGCCCGGCGCTCGTCGGGGCCGATCGGCGCGGTGGCGGTGGTGAGGTCGCGCAGCGACGACAGGTCCGGCTCCGCGGCACGCAGGACGGAGGCCGTCTGGAGCAGCGGGAGGGCGGCGAGGCTCGCGACGAGGGAGCGGCGGGTCGGGTTGGCCATTGGTCCTCCAAGTGCAGTGATCCACTCTATCCCGTTCGCCCTGAGCTTGTCGAAGGGCGTCCTGCCGGGGCCGGGGGCAGGACGTGCTTCGACAAGCTCAGCACGAACCGAAGAGGATGAGTCCGTCCGCCCAGGTGAGGTGATACGCGCGCTTGACCCGGGCGCGGCAATCCCCTTCCCTGTCCCGGCTTCCCCCGACCAGGACCCTTCCCCCGCATGCGCAGTCGCCTCACCCTCTGGATCGTCGTCGCGCTCGTCGCCGGGCTCGCGGTCGGCTGGGGGCTGCACGTCGCGATCGACGACGGCAGCAAGGCGTCGGCCGACCGGCTGGCGGGGATCGCAGGGTATCTCTCGATCCTGACGCAGCTGTTCCTGCGGCTCATCAAGATGGTGATCGCGCCGCTGGTGTTCTCGACGCTGGTCGTCGGCATCGCGCACATGGGCGACACGTCGGCGCTCGGCCGCGTCGGCCTGCGCGCGCTGGCGTGGTTCGTCGGCGCCAGCCTCGTGTCGCTGCTGCTGGGTCTGGTGCTCGTCAACCTGATCCAGCCCGGGGTCGGCCTCGCGCTGCCGCTGCCGCCCGTCACCGCCAGCGCGGGCGTCGACCGCGCCGCGTTCGACGCCGCCAAGTTCGTCGCGCACATCGTGCCCCAGTCGATGATCGAGGCGATGGCGAACAACGAGATCCTCGAGATCGTCGTCTTCTCCGTCTTCGTTGGCGTCGCCATCACCGCGGTCGGCGAGCGGGCGCAGCCGCTGGTCCGCGCGACGGAGGCGCTGGTCGCGGTGATGCTGCAGATCACCAATTACGTCATGCGCGTCGCGCCGCTCGCGGTGTTCGCCGCCGTCGCCTCGACGCTCGCGGAGCGCGGGCCGGGCGTGCTGCGCGACCTCGCCTGGTTCATGGGCAGCTTCTACCTCGGCCTCATCGTGCTGTGGTGCGTGCTGATCGCGGCGGGCTTCGCGGTCGTCGGGCCGCGGATCGCGCATCTGGTGCGATACATCCGCGAGCCGCTGATCCTCGCCTTCACCACCGCGTCGTCCGAAGCGGCGCTGCCGCGCACGCTGGAAGCGCTCGACCGGTTCGGGGTGCCGCCGCGGATCGCCAGTTTCGTGCTGCCGCTGGGCTATTCGTTCAACCTCGACGGGTCGATGATGTACATGACGTTCGCGTCGCTGTTCATCGCCCAGGCCTATGGCATCCATCTGCCGCTGGGCGAGCAGGTGGCGATGCTGCTGGTCCTGATGGTGACGTCCAAGGGCATCGCCGGAGTGCCGCGCGCCAGCCTGGTGGTGATCGCGGCCACCCTGTCGCAGTTCAACATCCCGGAAGCGGGCCTGCTGCTGATCCTGGCGGTGGACCATTTCCTCGACATGGGCCGGTCCGCCACCAACGTCATCGGCAACGCCATCGCCGCCAGCGTCGTCGCGCGGTGGGAGGGGACGCTGGGTCCGCTGCGATCCCCCGACATCCTGACCGCCGCGGCGCCGTCGGGTCACGGCCCGCTGGTCGACGACCGCAGCTTCGAGGACATCGGCCGCGCGCCGCGCTGATCCCGGTCAGGCGTAGGCGTAGGGTCCGCCGCGTTCGAGCGCGCGCCCATAGGCCGGGCGGGGGTGGATCGTCTCGAGCCACGCGATCGTGTGCGGGCGCGTCCCGTCCAGCCCGCCGCGGCTGCGCGCCGCCTCCAGCGGAAAGCTCATCATCACGTCCGCGGCCGTCATCGCATCGCCGGCGAACCAGGGTCGCTGCGCCAGTTCGCCCTCGACGTAGTCGAGATGGACGTCGACCATCGGCTGTACCTTCTTCGCCGCCAGCGGCCCCACCACCGGGATCCGGTTCAGCACCAGCAGCACGAGCAGCGGCGGCATCATCGAGCCCTCGGCATAGTGGGTGAAGAACCGATAGCGCCGCCCGTCGGCGCGATCCGCGGGCGGGCCGAGCCTGCCGCCCGCCTTTTCCACCAGATAGTCGACGATCGCGCCCGTCTCCGCGACCACGACGTCCCCCTCGCCGGCGCCGGCATCGGTGTCGACGATGACCGGCGACTTGCCCAGCGGATGGATGCGCTTGAGCTCGGGCGGGGCGAGCATCGTCACCTTGTCCCGCTCGTACCGCTTCACCTCATAGGGAAAGCCGAGCTCCTCCAGCATCCAGAGCACGCGCTGCGACCGGCTGTTCTCGAGATGGTGGACGGTGATGGTCATGCAGGCCCCCGGACGGATGAGGTGACACGGATAAGGTGACGAAGTTTCGGCAGATGCGGTCCGTTCAACGCTCCCCGACGCGCGAAGGGCCCGCCGTCGCCGGCGAGCCCTCCTTCGTCGTCCGATCGGGCGTCGTCCGGTCGGGCACGATGCCGATCACACGTCGTCTTCGGCGTCCGGGCCGACCATCAGCGCGTCGCTGACCTTTTCGGTGCGGGCGCGGATCGCCTTTTCCAGCCGGTCGGCCATCTCGACGTTCTCGCGCAGGAACACCTTGGCGTTCTCGCGTCCCTGGCCGATCCGGACGCTGTCGTAGCTGAACCAGCTGCCCGACTTCTCGACCAGCCCCGCCTTGACGCCGAGATCGAGGATCTCGCCGATCTTGGAGATGCCCTCGCCGTACATGATGTCGAACTCGACCTGCTTGAACGGCGGCGCGACCTTGTTCTTCACCACCTTCACGCGGGTCGCGTTGCCGACGATGTCTTCCTTGTCCTTGATCTGCCCGGTGCGACGGATGTCGAGGCGGACGGAGGCGTAGAACTTGAGCGCGTTGCCGCCCGTCGTCGTCTCCGGATTGCCGTACATCACGCCGATCTTCATCCGCAGCTGGTTGATGAAGATGACCATGCAGCGCGACCGGCTGATCGAACCGGTCAGCTTGCGCAGCGACTGCGACATCAGGCGCGCCTGAAGGCCGACATGGCTGTCGCCCATCTCGCCCTCGATCTCCGCGCGCGGCACGAGCGCCGCGACCGAATCGACCACCAGCACGTCGATCGCGTTGGAACGGACCAGCGTGTCGACGATCTCGAGCGCCTGCTCGCCGGTGTCGGGCTGCGACACGATCAGCTCGTCGATGTTGACGCCCAGCTTCTTGGCATAGACGGGGTCGAGCGCGTGCTCGGCGTCGACGAAGGCGGCGGTGCCGCCGCCCTTCTGCGCCTCGGCGATGACGTGGAGCGCCAGCGTCGTCTTGCCCGACGATTCGGGGCCGTACACCTCGATCACCCGGCCGCGCGGCAGGCCGCCGACGCCGAGCGCGATGTCGAGACCCAGCGATCCGGTCGAGATCGTCTCGACCTCCATCGACTGCTTGGACCCGAGCTTCATCGCCGAGCCCTTGCCGAACGCGCGGTCGATCTGCGCCAGGGCGGCGTCCAGCGCCTTCTGCCGGTCCGTGCTCGCGGCCGCGGCCGCCTTCTCGTTCGCCATGCCCGTGTCGATCACCTTGAGAGAAGCAGCCATCGCCTGAGTCCTTCGCTAGAGCAGGTGCGCTGTCGGTTCAACGCGTCTCGGCCCATGTATCCGTTCTGTTCCGGTAGAACAAGTGCGGAACATCGCGATATTCACGCCAGCGCGGTCTCCAGCGTCCACCAGTCGGGCCGTGCCGTCGCCAGCGCCCGCGCGGTGGCATGGCGATCGGCGGCGGTGCGGAAGAGCGCGAGGCAGGTCGCGCCCGACCCCGACATGCGCACGAACCGCGCGCCGGGCGCGGCCTCCAGCCGGGCCAGCACGTCGGCGATCACCCGCGCGAGGCGGAGGGCGGGCGCGGCGAGGTCGTTGCGGCCGGCACGTGCGCGCGCCATCACGTCGCCCTCTCCCGCGATGCCGCCACGGTCCACCCCGTCCCAGCCGGCGAACACCGGCCCGGTCGACACCGCGACGCGCGGGTTGACGAGCAGCGCGGGCACATTCCCCAGCGGTTCCAGCGCGATCAGCTCGTCGCCGCGCCCGGTGCCCAGCGCGGTGCGCCCGAGCAGGCAGGCGGGCACGTCCGCGCCCAGATCGCGGGCGATGGCGGCGAGCCTGCCATCCGCGGCCTCCACCCCGTGCAGCCGCGCGAGCGCGCGCAACGTCGCCGCCGCGTCCGCCGATCCGCCGCCGATCCCCGACGCGACGGGCAGGTTCTTTTCCAGCGCGATCGCGTGACGCGCACCGGGCGCGAACGCGGCCGTGAAGGCGTGCGCGGCGCGGGTGACGAGATTGTCGCCTTCCCCCGACAGGCCGGGCGCGAACGGTCCCGTGACGACGAACGTGTCGGCGGCCGCCGGTGCGATCGTCACCACGTCGCCGTCGGTGGCGAACGCGAACAGCGTCTCCAGATCATGATAGCCGTCCGCGCGGCGGCGCCGGACGTGGAGCGCCAGGTTGAGCTTGGCGGGCGCCGCCTCCACGATCACTTCGTCGTCCAGCATCGCTTGTCCTCGTCACCCCGGACCTGATCCGGGATACCGCTGTTACTTGCTGTTCGTGGAAGGAAAAGCGGGATCCCGCGTCAAGCCCGGGACGACGTGACGATGACTATCACGGTGCATCCGGCCCATGGTCGATCCGCGCCGCCAGCCGCGCCTTGGCGGGAGGGTCGGCCACCACCGCCGACGCCGCCCAGGCGTAGCGCGCCTCCCAGCGGCGGCCGAGCGCCCAATAGACATCGCCCAGATGCTCGGCGATGACCGCGTTGGTCGGATCGATCTGCGCCGCGCTTTCCAGCAACGGCAACGCGCGCGCGACGTCGCCGCGCCGGTACCAGGACCAGGCGAGCGAGTCCGCGATCGACGGGTCGCCGGGTTTCAGCCGCGCGGCCTTTGCCAGCATCGCCTCCGACTCGGCCACCGCCTCGCCATGCTCGATCCGCGCATAGCCCAGATAGTTGAGCGCCAGCGGCTCGTCGGGACCCAGCGCCACCGATCGTTCGAGCGCGGCGCGCGCGTCGGGCCAGCGACCCGCGTCGTCGAGCGCGCCGGCATACTGCAGCCACACGTCCCAGCGCGCCGGCTCCGCCTGCGCCACACGCGCATATTGCGCCGCCGCCTCGCCCGGCCGGTGCGCGGCGATCAGCGCCTCGGCGTAATGCTGGACGTCATAGGGGCTGGCGTCGCGCGCGGTCGCGAGCGCGGCGGCGGCGGCGAGCCCGGCCGCGGGATCGCCCGCCTGCGCCAGCACGCCCGCCCGCACCGTCCGCGCGACGTCGGCATAGGGCCCGCGCCCGTCGACGCCCGCCAGCACGTCGAGCGCGGCGCCCGCCGCCCCGCCGCGCGCGAGTTCGTCCGCCAGCATCAGCCGCGCGCGGTCGTTCGCGGGATCGGCGCGCAGGGCCGCCCGGCCGAGCGCGAGCACGCTCGGCGACACGTCCCCGCCCGCCAGGTCGACGCCGATCATCGTCAGCAGCCGGGCGACGCCGAACCCCAGCGACGGCTTCACCCCGCGCGGATGCGCGCGCAGCCGGTCGAGCACGGGATCCTCCCCCGCGATCAGCGTGTCGGCGACCGCCCGGCGATGCTGCGCGATCAGCAGCCTGGCGGCGTCGACCCGCAGGTCGGCGGCCCCGCCGACAGCCGACATCGCCCGCACCGCCGCCACGCCCTCGTCCTGCCGGCCGACCGCGATCAGCAGCAGCGCGCGCGCCTCGGCCGCGACGCGGCGCGCGACCGGATCGGTCCCCGCGGCGGCGAGCGGTGCGAACGGATCCTCGTGCGCGGCCCAGGCGACCCACACCGCGATGCCGGGGACCAGCGGCGCGAGCGGGCCGCGGCGCAGCGCCGCCAGCGCCCGGCGCGCGCCTGCCACGTCGCCCGCCCGCGCGGCGACGCCTAGCGGCTGGAGCGCGGCGTCGCCCGGCGACGCGTCGACGCGAGCGAGGACGAGCGCGGCACGGTCGGCGAGCGCGAAGTCCCCCGCCTTCAACCCCTCGCGATAGGCGCGGATCGCCACCAGCGGGTTGTCGGGTGCGGCGTCGAGCGCGGCGGCATAGTCGCGCGCCGCCGTCCCGGGCCGGCCGGCGGCATCCGCGGTGCGCGCGCGCAGATAGGCGCCCAGATCGCCCGGATCGGCCGCCGCCCCGCCGGCCGGAATGATCGCCGCCAGCGCGAGCAGCGACAGCGCGAGCCTACATGTTGGGATAGTTCGGCCCCCCGCCGCCCTCGGGCACCACCCAGTTGATGTTCTGCGTCGGGTCCTTGATGTCGCACGTCTTGCAGTGGACGCAGTTCTGCGCGTTGATGACGAACCGGGGATCGCCCTCCTCGACGCCGACGAACTCGTACACGCCGGCCGGGCAGTATCGCTGCGACGGGCCGTCGTACATCGGCAGGTTGTAGTCGACCGGGATAGCGGGATCGCGCAACGTCAGGTGGACCGGCTGGTCCTCCTCGTGGTTGGTGTTGGACAGGAACACCGACGACAGGCGGTCAAACGTCAGCTTGCCGTCGGGTTTCGGGTACTCGATCGGTTTGACCAGGTCCTTGCGCCACAGGCTCTCGTAGTCGGGGTGGTGCTTCATCGTGAACGGCATCTTGAGGCCGAGATGCTCGAGCCACATGGTGACGCCCGACAGGCCCGATCCGACGAAATCGCCGAACTTCTTCACGATCGGCACGACGTTGCGGACGACCGACAGCTCCTTGTGGAGCCACGACGCCTCGAACGCGGCGGGATAGGCGGCGAGCTCGTCGCCCGAGCGGCCCGCCTGGACGGCGTCGTACGCGGCCTCGGCGGCCATCATCGCCGACTTCATCGCGCCGTGCGTGCCCTTGATCCGCGGCACGTTGAGGAAGCCCGCCGAACAGCCGATCAGCGCGCCGCCCGGAAAAGTGAGCTTGGGAATCGCCTGCAATCCGCCGTCGTTGATCGCGCGCGCGCCGTAGGACACGCGCTTGCCGCCGTCGAGCAGCTCGCGCACCGCCGGGTGCGTCTTCCACCGCTGCATCTCCTGGAACGGCGACAGATAGGGGTTGGTGTAGTTGAGCCAGGTGACGAACCCCAGGCTCACCTGGCCGTTCGCCTGATGATAGATCCAGCCGCCACCGTTCGACCCGTCGGTCTCGGTCAACGGCCAGCCCTGCGTGTGGATCACGCGGCCCGGGTGATGCTTGTCGGGCGCGATGTCCCACAATTCCTTGATGCCCAGGCCATAGACCTGCGGCTGCGCGTCGCGCGCGAGGTCGAACGTGCGGATCAGCTCCTTGGTCAGGTGGCCGCGCACGCCCTCGGCGAGGAAGGTGTATTTGGCGTGGAGCTCCAGCCCCGGCTGCCAGTCGGGCTTGTGCGTCCCGTCGCGCGCGACGCCCATGTCGCCGGTCGCGACGCCCTTTACCGATCCGTCGTCGTGGAACAGCACCTCGGCCGCCGCGAAGCCCGGGAATATCTCGACCCCCATCTCCTCTGCCCGCCCCGCGAGCCAGCGGCACAGATTGCCCAGCGAGCAGGTGTACGTGCCCTCATTGTGGAGGAACGGCGGCGTCCACAGGTGCGGCAGGACGTATTTCTTCTTGGCCGTGAGCACCCAGTGAACGTTCTCCGTCACCGGCGTCTGCGCCATCGGGCAGTCGGTGTCGCGCCAGTCGGGGATCAGCTCGTCCATGGCGCGCGGGTCGATCACCGCGCCCGACAGGATGTGCGCGCCGACCTCCGATCCCTTCTCCAGCACGCAGACCGACAGCTCGCCGCCCCGTTCCGCCGCCAGCTGTTTCAGCCGGATCGCCGCCGACAGCCCCGCCGGCCCGGCGCCGACGATCACGACGTCATAAGGCATCGACTCGCGCTCGGTCATCGCTCTCCACTCCACCATTCTCTCGTGGTGTGGCCATACCGCATGTTCGACGCGGGCCAGCCTCACTCCGTCGGAACCGTCGTTCCCGCGAATTGACGCCGCCGTCAACGTGCGCGCAGTAACCCAGGTGATGGGGGCCGACCGGAATCACGATTGGGGCGCGATCGCGGCCAGCGCGCTCGACTGGTGGCGCGAGGCGGGGGTCGACGTCCTGATCGACGAGGCGCCGGTCGACTGGCTGGCCGCGCCGATCGCGCTCCCGTCCGTCACGCGGGCGCCCGCGGCCGCGCCCGCGCCAGCGGCCATGCCGGGCGACCTGGCCGCGTTCCTCGCCTGGCGGCTCGGCCCCGACGCGCCCGAAGCGGGATGGCCCGGACGGCGACTGGGGGCCGAAGGGGCGACGACGGCGACGATCGTCGTCACCGACCTGCCCGACCGCGAGGACCTCGTCGCCGGCCGGTTGATGAGCGGGACCGCCGGCGTGCTGCTCGGCCGGATGCTCGCGGCGATCGGCCTCGACCGCGACGGCGTCCAGCTCGTGCCGGTCGCCACCGCGCGGCCGCCGTCGGGCCGCATCCCGCCCGCCGACGAGCCGCGGCTGGCGGAGACGATCCGCCGGCACCTGACGCTGGCGCGGCCCGATCGGGTGCTGTTGCTGGGCAATGCGGCGAGCCGTGCGGTGCTCGGGATGGATTGCGCCGCCGCACGCGGTTCCGGGCACGTCGTTAACTACGACGGTGGACAAGGCACGGTAATAGCGAGCTTCCACCCGCGGTTCCTCCTCGAACGGCCGACGGCCAAGGCGGATGCGTGGCGGGACCTGCGGCTGCTGATGAAGGCCGGACCGATGGAGACTGCCGGGTGATGGTGCGATCGACGAAACTGCTGGCCGGGTTGCTGCTCGCGGGCGCGGCGCTCCCCGGCGCCGCCTGGGCGAGCGATGCGCCGGCATCCGACGCGGCCCCGGTCGACGGCGCCGCCACGACGCACCTGTCGCCCGCCAAGAGCGACGGCATCCCGGATCAGCTCGATCCGGCGCAGCGCGAGGGCTATCGCCTGGTGTTCGGCGCGATCCGCGACGCCCGCTGGTCCGACGCGCAGATCGCGCTCGACGGCATGAAGCCCGGCCCGCTCCACGCCGTCGCCCGCGCCGAGCTCTACACCGCGCACGGCTCCCCCAGGGTCGACGCCGCGCCGATCGTCGACGTGCTGACGCAGGCGCCCGAACTGCCCGAGGCCGAGGCGCTCGCGCGGCTGGCGCGCGGCAAGGGCGCGACCGACCTGCCCGAGCTGCCGGTGGCGCAGCGGCTGACCTGGATCGACGGCGCCCCCAGCCGCGCCCGCGCCAAGAGCATCAAGAGCGACCTGATCGCCGCCGACCTCAAGACGCGGATGCAACCCTTCATCAAGGACGACGAGGGCGCCGCGGCGCAGGCGCTGCTCGAGGCCACCGACGGCCTGTCGCCGGAGGCCGAGGCGGAATGGCAGCAGAAGGTCGGCTGGATCTATTACCTCCAGGGCGACGACGCGAACGCACGCGCGATGGCGGCGAAGGCGGCGGCGGGCGCGGGCGACTGGGCGCTGCAGGGCGAGTGGATCGGTGCGCTCGCCGCCTGGCGCCAGGCGGACTACGTCGCCGCCGACAAGGCGTTCGAGGACGTCGCCGCCCGCGCGTCCGACACCGAGTTGCGCGCCGCCGGGCTGTTCTGGGCCGCGCGCGCCGACATGGCGAGCGGGCGCCCCGACCGCATCGAATCGCGGCTGAAGAACGCCGGCCAGTACAAGGAAACCTTCTACGGTCTCCTCGCGCGCCAGTCGCTCGGCATCCAGGATCCGCGCGCGAAGGCAGGCGACCGGTTCGTCGCGGCCGACTGGGTGACGCTCGAGCGGCGGCCCAACGTCCGCGTCGCCGCCGCGCTGACCGAGGTCGGGGAGACCGCGCTCGCCGATCAGGTGATCCGCCACCAGGCCGCGATCGGCGACCCGAGCGAGTTTGCCCCGCTCGTCCGCCTCGCCGCCAAGCTCGACCTGCCCGCCACTGTCGTGTGGCTGTCGCACAACGGCCCCGCCGGCATGACGCCCCCGGTCGCCGCGCGCTATCCCGCGCCCAACTGGACGCCCGACGGCGGCTGGCGCGTCGACAAGGCGCTGGTCTATGCGCACACGCTGCAGGAATCGCGGTTCCGCACCAACGTCGTCAGCCCCAAGGGCGCCTATGGCCTGATGCAGATCATGCCGTCGGTCGCGAAGGATTACGCGCGCGCGCACGGCACGCTCGCCGACCGCAACGACCTGTCGCGCCCGTCCACCAACATGGAGCTGGGCCAGGCGGCGCTGGAGCGGCTGCGCGATCAGGACGCGACCGGCGGCCTGCTGCCCAAGGTGATCGCCGCGTACAACGCGGGGCCGGTGCCGGTGCAGCTGTGGAACGCGCTGTCGCGCGACGGCGGCGATCCGCTGCTGTACATCGAGTCGATTCCCTATTGGGAGACGCGCGGGTACGTGATGACCGTGCTGCGCAACTACTGGATGTACGAAGGTCAGCTCGGGGGCCAGCTCGGCAAGTCGGCCGGCAAGAGCGCTTCGCCCAGCCGGGTCGCGCTGGCGCAGGGCATGTGGCCGCGCTTCCCCGGCCTGGCCGGGCCGAGCGCGATCCGGATGAACGCGCATGCGCCGCGCACCGCGACCGCCAGCGTCATGGCGACGACGTCCAGCGTGCCGGTCGCCTTCGCCACGCCCGCGCGCACCTTCGCCACCGCCGATTGAGCGTGGCTGATTGATGCCGCTGGACGACGCCGCCGCGTTCCTGCCGGTCAGGATCGCGGTGCTCACCGTGTCCGACACGCGCGGGCTGGCCGAGGATCGCTCGGGCGACACGCTGGTCGAGCGGCTGCTGGACGCCGGGCACGTGCTCGCGGACCGGGCCATCGTGCGCGACGACACCGACCTGATCGTGGCGCGGCTGGACGCGTGGATCGATGATTCCCAGGTGGATTGCGTCGTCAGTACCGGCGGCACCGGCGTGACCGGGCGCGACGTTACGCCCGAGGCGATCGAGCGCGTCGCCGAGAAGATGATCCCCGGCTTCGGCGAGCTGTTCCGCTGGCTCAGCTACGCCAAGATCGGCACGTCGACGATCCAGTCGCGCGCCTGTGCCGGCGTCGCGCGCGGCACCTATCTGTTCGCACTGCCCGGCTCGACGGGCGCGGTGAAGGATGGCTGGGACGGCATCCTCGCCAGCCAGCTCGACAGCCGGCACCGGCCCTGCAACTTCGTCGAACTGATGCCACGGCTGCGCGAGCGATAGGGTTGGCGCCCGATTAACCAGGTCCGGAAGGCCGTCGAGAAGGTCGCCCGTGTAGAGGGCGGCCATGCGCGCGCTCCCGATCTCCGCCCTGCTGGCCCCTGCCCTCCTCCTCGCCGGCGTCGCCCAGGCGGCCGAGGACGTGCCCTACCGTCCCGACGGGTTCCTGCGGACCGGCTATTCGGACCGGCAGGTCGCGCCCGACGTCTGGCGGGTGAAGGGATCGTCCCACGCCAGCGGCGGCGGGGTAGCGGTCGCGCTGTATCGCGCGGCCGAGCTGGCGATGGCGGCGCACGTCGGCGAGGTGCGGATCACGAGCCAGAAGGTCCGGTCGCAGACGATGTCGCGGCGATCGGATCACAGCATCATGGCCTTCACCGAGACCGCGACGGTGACCGTGCGCGCCGTCCGCACCGCCGCCGACCGCACCGCCTGCGACGAGCAGGAGGCGCGCCAGTGCATGACGCTGCCCGTCGCGGGACTGCTCGCGCGGTTCGGCGACCGCCTGGGCCAGCCGACCGCGCGACCCGGCGAGGACGTCGCCAGGCCGGTCGCGCTCGTCACCTACGATCCGCGCCAGGGCGGCCCCGCGCCGTGGCAGGTCGAGGCGGCGCGGCGCTGGCCCGAGCCGGTGACGGTCCCGGTGCGCATGACGCCGGACCTCGCGCTGCTGCTCGGGCGCATGGCCGCGTCCCATGGCGATCGGACAGGCGCGCCGCGCCAGCCCTCATCGCCGGCGGCCGCAATGCCGGTGACGCCCGCCGCGACTCTGGTGGCGACACCGGTGCCGCTGCCTACCGGCCTCCAGCCGCTCGCCCCGGCGGCGCCCCGACTCTCCGCCGTGGAACGGGAGCGCGCCCGGCTGCGGGCCGCCGCGGCGACGGACGGCGACGCGCAGTAGCCGCCCGGCTTTACCCGGCGACGGCGAGCGGCGAGGCGACGCGTGCCCGGCGGCGGACCAGCGCCTCGACCGCCACGCCGGCCGCCAGGATCAGGAACGGCATCGCCGGCGCATGGTAGCGCGTCTGCCCGGTGAAGCCGAACGCGGTCACGGTGACGAAGGCGGGCATCAGCGCCAGCAGCGCCAGCGGCTGCGCGGGCCCACGCCGGACCGCGCCGACGACGGCCGGCACGAGGGCGACCGCCGCGAGCGCCAGGATCGCCAGATAGAACAGCTGGTCGACGGCGGCGAGCAGCGTCCAGGCGCGTGCGCGATCTGGATAGCTCGCCTCCAGCCCCCAGAACGCGTCGCTGTCCTTGCGCCACACCAGCGCGACCTTGCGCGGCCCCAGCGCCAGCCAGCGGCCGGGATGGCGGGCGATCCAGTCGTGCGCCAGCGCCTTGTACCGGTCGTTGATCTCCACCTGCCGCGCGACGCGGTCGGCGAAGGGGATGCCGACCTGCGCCCACAAGGGCGTATGCTCGACGGCCATGAAATCGCCGTGTGCCAGGTCGTTCGCGCCGGTGTACAGCGCGACGCCGCCGTTGGTCGATACCAGCACCGGCGCGTGCATCACCGTCATGTTGCGCCACGTCCATGGCAGCACGACCGCCGCCAGTCCGGCGTGGCAGAGCAGCGCCGCCGCGATCGCCTGGCGCGGCCGCCAGTCGCGACAGCATAGCGCGATGCCGATCACCGCGCCGGCGGGAAACACCAGCATCTGCGCGCGCATCAACGTCGCCAGGCCCAAGCCGGCGCCGGCCAGCAGCACCAGCGGCCAGCGATGCCGCCCGACGATCAGCAGCAACAGCGCCCCCATCCCGAGCGCGGTCGCCACCGTCTCCGACATCGCCTGTCCGGCATAGACGATGCCGGCGGGGTAGAGCGCGTACGCCAGCCCGGCGAGCCGGCTCGCCGCCCGGCGCGCGCGCAGCGCGGTGCCGAACCCCAGGATCAGCGCCAGCGTCGCCGCGGCGCCCGCGATGTTGAGCAGCATCGGCCCGACCGACGATGGCCCCGCCACCCACAGGCTCGCGGCGAGCAGGGCGGGATAGCCGACCGGCCAGAAGGCGGTGGGATGCCCGGCTTCCTGATAGTCCATGCCGTGCGCCATCTCGGCCGCGCGGACCATGTACCATTGCGCGTCCGATACCGGATGCTGCGGCAGGAGGAGCATGACCGCGACGCGGACGCCGATCGTGATGGCGAACAGCGCCGGAACGGCCCAGCGCGCGGCCGCCGCCCGGTCCAGACGGTCCACCGTCCGCGCCCCGTATCGCTGCGCCATCGTCCGCTCCTCGCCTGCCAGACGACAGGCGATAGCGTACGGCCGCCGGCCCGCGGCGCGCCGGCTATGGTTACCGGCCGTTCACGAACGGGACGTCCCCGAGCGGGACGGTTCCGTCGCGGGCCGGTCAGCCCTCGATCCGCATCGCCGCCAGCTCGTGCCCGTCGGGATCCCGGAAGTGGAAGCGCCGACCGCCCGGAAAGGCGAAGATCGGTCTGGTCACGACACCGCCACCGCGCTCCACCGCGTTCAGCGTGGCGTCGAGATCCTCCACCGCGATCACCGGCAGCGGCGCCGACGTGCGCTCGCCCGCATCCGCTTGCAACCCGACGTCGGTGTCGCCGCTCATCGTCGACGCATAGCTCGGCCCGAAGTCGGTGAACGTCCAGCCGAACGCGGTCGCATAGAAAGCTTTGGACCCGCTGGTGTCCGTCACCGGCAATTCGAGGTAGCTCAGTCTGGCCATCGTCTTCGCTCTATTGTTCTTGCTATGTTCTGGTCGCGGCTCTAGCCCTCGTCAATGGCCCACAGCCGACCCACGCCTCTTCGCCCCACCCGCGGCGCCACGATCAACCGGGAGAGCACGCGGTTCGCCTTGCCGGTGGTCGAAGCAGACGGCGACTGGCTGGACGCGCGCGACCTGATCGACGGCGCCGCACCGCGGCTGCGCACCACCGTGACGGTCGAGCACCCGCGCACGATCATCAGCCGCAACGCCTCGCCCGACGTGCCGTTCGACCGTTCGATCAACCCGTATCGCGGGTGCGAGCACGGCTGCATCTATTGCTTCGCACGGCCGAGCCACGCGTTCCACGACCTGTCGCCAGGGCTCGATTTCGAGACCCGGCTGTTCGCCAAGCCCGACGCGGCGGCGTTGCTGCGCGCGGAACTCGGCCGGCCGGGCTACGAGGCCAAGCCGATCGCGCTGGGCACCAACACCGATCCCTACCAGCCGATCGAGGCGCACTGGCGGATCACGCGCGACGTGCTCGAGGTACTGGCCGAGACCGGGCATCCGGTGACGATCACGACCAAATCCGATCGAGTCGTCCGCGACCTCGACCTGCTGGCCGGCATGGCGGCGCGCGGGCTGGCGACGGTGTGCGTCTCGATCACCTCGCTCGACCCACGGATCGCGGGCACCGTGGAGCCGCGCGCGCCGACGCCCGCCCGGCGGCTGGCGGCGGTGCGCCGGCTCGCGGAGGCGGGCGTGCCGGTGTACGTCTCGATCGCGCCCGTCATCCCCGCGATCACCGATCACGAGATCGAGGCGATCCTGGAGGCCGCGGCGCGGGCGGGCGCCGGCCACGCGTTCTTCATTCCGGTGCGGCTTCCCCACGAGGTCGCGCCGCTGTTCCGCGCCTGGCTCGACGAGCATTTCCCCGATCGCGCGGCCAAGGTGATGGCGACGATCCGGTCGATGCGCGACGGGCGCGACAACGATCCCGGTTTCTTCACCCGGATGAAGGGCAGCGGCCCGTGGGCGGAACTGCTGCGCACCCGGTTCCAGATCGCCTGCCGCCGTCACGGCCTCAATGCGGGGCGCGTCGTGCTGCGATCCGATCTCTTCCGGCCGCCGGTCGGCGCGCAGGGCGAGCTGTTCGGCTGATGCAGCTTCGGGCGCGCTCGACCGTTCAGGACGGACGATCAGGCAGGAGAAGCACGATGGACAGAGGCGGCGGCGACCAGGGACCGATCGGATCTGACACGGGCAACGACCAGAAGCGCGCGACCAATCCGGAAGAGCTGGCCAGGAAGGAAGCGAGCGATCCCAACCAGACCGCGGGCGAGGATGCGGAGTCGGGTGCGGGGTACGGCAATCACGCGATGCCCGACGTAGTGGCGCCGGACGACCAGGACTGAGGAGCAGGACGAAGGAACGAGCCGGTCGGTCCGGCCACACCCTCGGCTTTAGCCGGCTCTTACCTCGTGTGCGCAAGATTATAGAGGCCCGGCGTTGCGATGCCGGCGATTTTCGGACCGGGTCCGCGCCCGGTCTGGATTGACCTTGGACCAGGCGGCCGGGTTGATGATGGCGTGGTCAAGCAAATTGGTTGCCGGCTTGACGGCAAAGACCGTTTCGGACCAGCATTACGCGATCTGAAATGGAATCGCGTGTCTGCCGACCGGTCCGGAGCCGGGCTCGTCAGGGTCATTAGCAACGCGTTACTCGACACCTCGAGCATAGCCGAATCGACTAGCGGTTTTCGGCATGGCTGGTTGCCTCCGGTCCGACACAACTCGACGGTGCGCGCCCTTCGCTCGGCTTGCTTACTCGGAGCCATCACGACGAGCGTGCCAATACCTCGACCCACTCACGTCGACGTCGGCTGCGGTTCGCGCGCGGCGGTCTGGGAGGCTTCCACCTGCGCCTGGCGGTCCGCCGTCGCCGCGCTGCCGTCCGTGTCGTCGGCGTGGTGCGGCGCCGGTATGTCGATCGGAGCATTGGGCGCGGTGCCGAGCGGCGCACCCATCGCGCCCGCCGGCACAGCGCCGGTGCGCGGGCCTAGTCCACCGCCGCCCGGGCTGTGATCCCCGTCGCTGCCGGTCATCGCGGTCACGGGCGTGTCGGCGTCGTTGGGGGCAACCGGCGTGTTCTGGGTAGCGGCAGGCTGTTGATCGGGCATGACAAACTCCTTCGCCCGATCAACGCCTGGCCCGCGCGCGGGTTCAGTCGAGCGTCAATCCTTCAGACACAGCACGATCGCATCGATCGCGGAGCGGGTGTCGTCGATCGTCTTCACCCGGATGCAGTCGACGCCCAGAGTCATCGCCGGATAATCGTTGCCGCCCGGGAAGATCGCGTCGCCGATGAAGATCATCTCGGCCAGGTCGATGCCGCTGTGCTCGGCGAGCTTCTTCAAGCCATAGCCCTTGTCGACGCCCGCGCGCGTGATGTCGATCGAGGTCGCACCGCCCATGTTGATCGCCAGACCCGGCAACCGCTGCTGGAGGTCCGCCTGGATCACCTTGCGCTTGGCGAAATCGGGGTCCCAATGCTCCTTGGCCTCCAGCGGCGCCTGCTGGCCGAGCGCGGAGAAGGTGATCTGGCTGCCGCGATCCTCGATCCGCTCGCCCCAGGTCTGCTCGGGCTTGAACCCGGTCGCGTCGAGCGAGGCGTTGAACGAGTCAATGATCTTCTTCTTGGTCGCGTCGTCGAACAGCTCGGCGTAGATCGCCTTCCACCCCGATCCGTCGTGGCGGTACAGCTTCGTGCCCGTGGTCGGCAGGATGAAGAGGCCATCGGTATCCGCGTCCGCCGGCAGCTGCGACACGACCTGCTTCTCGAACTGCGGCCAGTCGCCGCCCGAGATCACCGCGACCTTGGCGACGGTGAGCAGCTTCGCGAGCTTGCCCGCCATGTCCTCGTCGAGCTTCTGCTTCGACAGCGCGAGCGTGCCGTCCATGTCGAACGCGACCAGCTTCTTCACTTCGTGCCTCCCTGCGCCTGCAACCGCTCGGGCACGCCGAGCCGCGGCAGGATCATCGTGTCGATCGCATGCGCGACCCCATCGTCGTCGTTGGTCGTGCTGACGGCATCCGCCTGCGCCTTCACGTCGTCGGGCGCCTGGCCCATCGCGACCGAGAAGCCGGCGATCGCGAACATCGGCACGTCGTTGTTCATGTCGCCCAGCACCGCGACTTGCGCGAGGGGGACGCCATGCGCCGCCGCCAGTGCATCGACGCCGGTGCCCTTGTTGGCGGCGAGGTCCGTCACGTCGAGGTAATAGGTCTGCGACTGGGCAATTGTCGCCTGATGCCCGTAGCGATCATGCCCCTCGCGCGTCAGCCGCCCGAGCAGCGCCGGATCATCACTGACGAAGGTGATCTTGTCTGCCCGGTCGAACAGCGGGCTCATGTCGGCGAGGATCACCGGTTCCTGATTGGCCGACAGCCGCTCGCGCGGGACGTGCGGGTTGTCGACCGTGTCGGCATGCCATTGGTCGTCCGCGAAAACCCAGATCGAGACCGGCTCGCCCGCGACCAGCTCGAACAGGCCGCGCACGACCGCCGGATCGATCGTGTGCCGCTCGATCGTCGAGCCGTCACCCTTGAAGATCGTGCCGCCGTTGAACGCACCCACCGGCCCCTCGATGCCCAGCGCCGACACCAGCGGCAGCACACCCGAGGGCGGCCGCGCGCTGATGATGGTGAACGGCACGCCGGCTTCGCGCAGCCGTCGTACCGAGTCGACGGTGGCGGGCGCCAATCGCTTGTTCCGATCGACGAGCGTGCCGTCGACGTCCGAGATCACGAGCGCGATGCGACCGTCCGTCACGGGCGCGCTCCCGACGAGGCGAGGCTCACTGCGGCATCTCGACGTGGCCGCCGAAGCCGAACCGCATTGCCGACAGCACCTGGTCGCCGAACGTGTGGTCGACGCGGCTGCGATACCGCGCGAACAGCGATGCCGCGAGCACGTTGACGGGAACGGCCTGCTCCATCGCGGCGTCGATCGTCCAATGCCCCTCGCCCGAGTCGGCGACCTTGCCGGAGAAGCCGGTCAGCAGCGGGTCCTTGGCGAGTGCGATGGCGGTCAGGTCGAGCAGCCACGACGAGACGACGCTGCCACGACGCCACACCTCGGCGACGTCGGCGATGTTGATGTCGAACCGCTCGTCCTCGGGCAGCCGCTCCGATTTCTTCGTCTTGAGGACGTCGAAGCCCTCGGCATAGGCCTGCATCAGACCGTATTCGATGCCGTTGTGGACCATCTTGACGAAGTGGCCGGCGCCGGCGGGACCGGCATGAATATAGCCTTTTTCCGCGCGGAGGCTGATCGCATCGTCCTTGCGGCCCGCGGTGCGCTCGATCGAGCCGACTCCCGGCGCCAGCGCGTCGAAGATCGGCTCCAGCGTGGCGATCACCTCGTCCTGGCCGCCGATCATCATGCAGTAACCACGCTCGAGCCCCCAGACGCCGCCCGACGTGCCGACGTCGACGTACTCGACGCCCTTTTCCTTCAGCATCTTCGACCGGCGGATGTCGTCCTTGTAGAAGGTGTTGCCGCCGTCGATGATGATCTCGGTCCCGCCCATCATGCCGGCCAGTTCCACGATCGTCTGTTCGGTCGGGTCGCCGGCGGGCAGCATGACCCAGAAGATCTTGGGCTCGGCGAGCTTGTCGTGCATGTCCTGCAGCGACGTCGCCGCGGTCATCCCCTCGCCCGCCAGCGTCTGCACCACCTTCTCGTCGCGGTCGTACACGACCATCTCGTGGCCGTGCTGGACGAGCCGGCGCGCGATGTTCGCGCCCATGCGGCCAAGGCCGATCATCCCGAGTTTCATGCGGTCACTCCGTCAACAATGGTTCAGATGGGGTCAGGCGTCGGCCGGCTGCTTGGCCGCGATCGAGCCCAGCAGCTCGTCGAACGCCTTCACGAACGACGCGACACCCTCGAGGACGAGCGTGCCGGTGACGTCGTCCAGACCCAGGCCCAGCCGTTCCGCCTCCGCCAGCACGTGCCGCGCACCCTCGACGTCCTGGGTCAGCATCGCCGCCGCCTTGCCATGGTCGCGGAACGCATCCATCGTCTTGGGCGGCATCGTGTTGACTGTGTCGGGGCCGATCAGCTCGTCGACGTACAGCGTGTCGGGATAGTCGGGGTTCTTGACGCCGGTCGACGCCCACAGCAGCCGCTGCGGCTGCGCGCCCTTGGCGGCCAGTGCCTGCCAGCGATCGGACGCGATGAACTCCTGATACCAGGCATAGGCGTTCTTCGCGTTGGCGATCGCGACCTTGCCGCGTACCGCGCGCAACGCGTCGGACTCCGCGTCGCCGTCCTTGATGCGCTTGTCGATCGCGGCATCGATCTTGGCGTCGATCCGGCTGACGAAGAACGAGGCGACGCTGGCGATCCGGTCGATCGGCTCGCCCGATTTCACCCGCTCCTCGAGCCCCGTCGCATAGGCATCGGCGACGCGCTTGTACGCATCGAGCGAGAACAGCAGCGTCACGTTGACGTTGATGCCCTCCCGGATCGTCGCCGAGATCGCCGGAGCACCGGCCTGGGTGCCGGGGATCTTGATCATCACGTTGCTACGGTCGACCATCTTCCACAGCTTGGCCGCATCGGCGATCGTCGCGTCGGTGTCGTCGGCGATATAGGGCGAGACTTCCAGGCTGACGTAGCCATCCTTGGCGTCGAGCTTCTCGTACACGGGCGCGAGCGTCTCCGCCGCGGCCTTGATGTCCTGCACCGCCAGATTCTCGTAGCGATCGATCGTTGCCGCGCCCGGGTTCGCCTTGTCGAACTCGGCGAGGCTGGCGTCATACGCATCGCCATGGCCCATCGCCGCCTCGAAGATCGAGGGGTTGGACGTGACGCCGGTCAGGCCGTCCGCGTCGACGAGCTTCTGGAGGCCGCCGGCTTCCAGGAACTTGCGATCGACGAAATCCAGCCACACCGCCTGGCCGAGGGCTTCCAACTGGTTCAGCGCGCTGCTCACTTGGCCTTCTCCATCACGTCCCGCGCGGTCTTCACGACGTTGTCGATCGTGAAACCGAACTTCTCCTGCAACTTGGCGATCGGCGCCGAGGCACCGAACGTCTTCATGGCGATGATCTCGCCCTCGAACCCGACGTACCGGTCCCAGCCGATCGGCCCACCCTGCTCGATCGCGACCCGCGCGCGCACGGCCGGCGGCAGGACACTGTCCTTGTACGCCTGATCCTGCTTCTCGTAGAGGTGCCACGACGGCATCGACACGACCCGTACCTTGACGCCGTCGGCGATCAGCTTCTCGGATGCCTGGACCGCCAGGCCGAGCTCGGAGCCGGTCGCGATCAGGATCACGTCGGGCGTGCCCTCATCCCTGGTCACGACATACGCGCCCTTGTGCAGCCCCTCGGCCGGCGCATACTTCGTCCGATCGAGCGTCGGCAGCGCCTGGCGCGAGAAGACCAGCACGGTCGGCTCGTTGGTGGCGTTGAGTGCGGCCTTCCACGCCTCGCGCGTCTCGTTGGCGTCGCCCGGCCGGATCACGTCGAGGCTGGGAATCGCGCGCAGCGCGGTCAACTGCTCGATCGGCTGGTGTGTCGGCCCATCTTCGCCGACACCGATCGAGTCGTGCGTGAAGACGAAGATGACCGGCATCTCCATGATCGCGGCGAGCCGGATCGGCGGGCGCATATAGTCCGAAAAGACCATAAACGTGCCGGTGTAGGACCGCAGGTACGTCGCCGCCATGCCGTTGGCGATCGAGCCCATCGCATGCTCGCGGATGCCGAAGTGGACGTTGCGGCCGCCGTAATTGTCGGCCTCGAGCGAATCGGCGCCCTTGATGTCGGTCTTGGTCGACGGCGACAGGTCGGCCGCGCCGCCGACGAGATACGGCACCTTCGGCGCGATCGCGTTGAGCACCTTGCCCGACGCCTCGCGGCTGGCGATGCCCTTCGCGTCCGCCTCGAACACCGGCAGGTCCGCATCCCAGCCCTCGGGCAGCTTGCCCTGGCGCATGTCCTTTAGCTGCTTGGCGAGATCGGGGAACTCGCCCTCATAGCGGGCGAACGTCGCCTCCCATTCGTCGCGCAGCGGCTTGCCACGGCTCTCCATCTCGTCCTGGAAATGCCGCTTGGCTTCGGGCGGCACCAGGAACTGCGCGTCCTCGGGCCAGCCATAGCTCTTCTTGGCGCCGCGGATCTCTTCCTCGCCGGGTGCGTCGGAATGCGCCTTGTGCGTGCCGGCGCGGGTCGGGAAACCGATGCCGATCACCGAGCGGACGAGGATGAACGTCGGCCGGTCGTCGGTCGCGCGGAACTCCTCGATCAGACGCGCGAACGCCTCGGTGTCCTCGGCATCCTCCAGTACCAGCGTCTTCCAGCCATAGCCGCGGAAACGCTTGGCGACGTCCTCGTCGAACGCAAGGTCGGTGCCGCCCTCGATCGTGATGTGGTTGCTGTCGTAGATCCAGCACAGGTTCGCGAGCTTCAAATGCCCCGCGAACGACGCCGCCTCGCTGGCCACGCCTTCCATCAGGTCGCCGTCCGAACAGAAGACATAGGTGTCGTGGTCGAATAGCGTGTAGCCCGGCTTGTTGTAATGCGCCGCCAGCCAGCGCTCGGCCAGCGCCATGCCGACCGAATTGCCGCAACCCTGGCCGAGCGGACCGGTGGTGGTCTCGACACCCGTCGTCATCCGATATTCGGGATGGCCCGGCGTCTTGGACGACATCTGGCGGAACTGCTTGATGTCGTCGAGGCTGACCGCGGGCTTGCCGGTCTTGTTGCCGTCGGCGTCGATCTCCTCGATCCCGGCGAGGTGGATCAGCGAATAGAGCAGCATCGACGCGTGGCCGACCGACAACACGAACCGGTCGCGGTTGGGCCAGTCGGGCGCGCTCGGATCATAGCGCAGGAACTTGGTCCACAGCGTCTCCGCGATCGGTGCCAGCGCCATCGCGGTGCCCGGATGGCCCGAGTTCGCCCTTTGCACCGCATCCATCGCCAGCGTGCGGATCGTGTCGATCGCCTGCCGGTCGAGCGGCGGGCCGTCCGTGCGCACCTTGGCGTGGGATACGTGATCCATCGTGTCTGCGTCTGCCATCAAACCCTCGTGCTCAAGCCGCCCGCCGCCTCGAACGAAGCGGCGGCGTGCTGGTTGCCTTCAATGCGCCGGCCGGTCCAGCCGACTGACCATGCCGTCCCGCGCCACGTAGGCGCAATCCACCTCGTCGAGGAAGAGGCCATGCGCCACCAGCCCCGGGATCGCCTGCAACGCCGCCGCCAGCCCGGCCGCGTCGGGAAGCGCCGCGAACCGGCAGTCGAGGACGGCATTGTCCTGATCGGTGCGATACGGCGTCGCGCCTGCCATCCGCAAGACCGGCACGGCGCCCAGCGCCGACACCTGCCGGGTCACCGCGGCCAGCGCGAACGGCACGATCTCGACCGGCACCGGCGCCGTGCCCAGCGCCGCCACCTGCTTGGAGCCGTCCGCGATCACCAGCATGCGCGCGGACGCGGCGGCGACCACCTTCTCGCGCAGCATCGCGCCGCCCGCGCCCTTGATCGCCACGAGCCGTCCGTCGATCTCGTCCGCCCCGTCGATCGTCAGGTCCACCGCCGCCGTGTCCGCCATGTCGAGCATCGCGACGCCGAGCGCCTCGGCCTGACGCTGGCTGGCCAGCGACGTCGCCACCGCGCGCAGCCGCATGCCGCCGGCGACCAGCGCACCGATGGCGTCGATCGCGTGGCGTGCGGTGGATCCGGTGCCCAGGCCGACGAGCATGCCGGGCCGCACCTCCTCGACCGCGGCGAGCGCGGCGAGCCGCTTGTCGGTATCGGTGTCGTACGGCTGGGCCATTGAGGACGGGCCATGACCCGATGGACGCGCGCAGGCAAGCCCCGCGGGTGACACCACCCGAGGCTGCTGATAGGGGCAGCCTCCCGGACGGGGATCGTCCATCGCGCCCCACAGCCGCAACCCATCGAGATCGCCTCGCCGATGCCCCCCTCGACCATGCACGACCCGGAGACGCCTCGGACCGACCGCGACGACGCGGACCAGCTGGCGGCGCTCGCCCGACTGGATCGGCGCGACGACGTGCGCGACGCGCGTCTCGACGACATCGCCGCCGCGGCGCAGTCCGCCTGCGCCACCCCCATCGCGCTCGTCTCGATCGTCGAATCGCACCGGCAGCGCTTCCAGGCGAGGGTCGGGATCGACGCGGCCGAGACCGGGATCGAGACGTCGGTCTGCGCCCTGGCCGTCCGCCAGACCGCGCTGTTCCAGATCGACGACCTCGCCGCGGATCCTCGCACCCGCGACTTTTCGCTCGTGACCGGGCCGCCGTTCCTGCGCTTCTACGCCGGCTATCCGATCACGCTCGAAAACGGGGTGGTCCTGGGCACGGTCTGCGTCGCGGACACCGGACCGCGCCCCGGCGGCCTGACGAGCACGCAAGCCTTGATGCTCGAGGCGCTGGCGAGCCAGGCTGCGCGCGACATCGACCGTACCACGGCGGTCGAGACGCGCGCCGACGTGCTGGCGGGCACGAGCATCGGTGCGTGGGACTGGGACATCGCGACCGACCTGGTGACGGCGGATGCCGGGTTCGCGACGCTGTATGGCGTGGACCCGGCGGCGGCGGCGACCGGCGTGCCCATCGCAGAGTTCTTCGGCGGCATCCATCCCGACGATCTGCCCGCCGCGCAGGTGGCGATCGCGCGCGCGCTGGAGCAGGACGACCCGTTCGATGCGGAATACCGCGTCATGACGGCGGGCGCCAAGCCGCGCTGGGTCGCGGCGCAGGGACGGGTGATCCGCGCGCCCGACGGCACCGCCGTGCGCTTCCCGGGCATCAGCTTCGACATCGACGACCGCAAACGCACCGAGTTGCGCCTGGCCGCGCTGGTCGAGGTCAACGACCGATTGGCGCAGCTGACCGAGCCGGGGGACGTCGCCTATGCGATCTCGGAGGTGCTGGGCCGCGTGCTGGACGTGACCCGCGTCGGCTACGGCCGGATCGACCTTCGGACCGAGACGATCGTGGTGGAGCGGGACTGGCTCGCGCCCGGTGCGCCGGCATGGCCCGACGTCATCCATTTCCGGGACTTCGGCTCGTTCATCGAGAACCTCAGGATCGGCGAGGAGGTGGTGATCGACGACGTCGACGGCGATCCCCGGACCGCCGGCTTCGCCGATGCCTTCGCGCGATTGCGCATCGCCTCGCTCGTGAACCTGCCGCTGGTGGAGCAGGACGAGTTCGTCGCGCTGTTGTTCATCAACGATGCGGTCGCGCGCCACTGGACGGACGCGGAGGTCGCGTTCGTGCGTGACGTCGCCGAGCGGACCCGCGACGCCGTCGAACGCCGCCGCGCCGAGGCGGGGCTCGCCGCGCTGACCGCCTCGCTCGAGGAGGAGGTGCAGTCGCGCACGACCGCGCTGATGGCGGCGGAGGAACAGTTGCGCCAGGCGCACAAGATGGAGGCGGTGGGCCAGCTGACCGGCGGCCTCGCACATGATTTCAACAATCTGCTCACCGGTATCTCGGGCGCGCTCGAGATGCTGCAGGTGCGCATCAGTCAGGGGCGGATCGGCGAGCTCGACCGCTATGTCTCCGCCGCCCAGGGCGCGGCCCGGCGGGCGGCGGCGCTGACGCACCGGCTGCTCGCCTTTTCCCGGCGCCAGACGCTCGATCCCAAGCCGACCGACGTCAACCGGCTGGTCGCGGGCATGGAGGAACTGGTGCGTCGCACCGTCGGCCCGTCGATCGCGGTGGAGATCGTCGGCGCGGCCGGGCTGTGGCAGGCGCTGGTCGATCCCAACCAGCTCGAGAACGCGCTCCTCAACCTGTGCATCAACGCGCGCGACGCGATGCCCGACGGCGGCCGGATCACGATCGAGACCGGCAACAAATGGCTGGACGAGCGCAGCGCGCGGGTCCGCGACCTGGCGTCCGGCCAGTATCTGTCGCTCTGCGTCACCGACACGGGCACCGGCATGCCGCCCGAGGTCCAGGCGCGCGCGTTCGATCCCTTCTTCACCACCAAACCGATGGGCGAGGGAACGGGCCTGGGCCTCTCGATGATCTATGGCTTCGCGCGCCAGTCGGGCGGCCAGGTGCGAATCTATTCCGAGATGGGTGAAGGTACGACCTTGTGCATCTATCTGCCGCGTCATTACGGCTCCGACGAGGCGGTGGACGACGTCGCGCAGGCGGCGACCGCGATCGAGCCGGTCGGCGATGCCCGGATGGTGCTGGTCGTCGACGACGAGCCGACGATCCGGATGCTGGTGATCGAGGTGCTGGAGGATCTGGGCTATCGGACGCTGGAGGCGGGCGACGGCGCGGCGGCGCTGCGCATCCTGCAATCGGGCGCGCGGGTCGACCTGCTCGTCACCGACGTCGGCCTGCCGGGGCAGATGAACGGGCGCCAGGTCGCGGACGCGGCGCAGGCGATGGTGCCGGGTCTCAAGACGCTGTTCATCACCGGCTATGCCGAGAATGCGGTGATCGGCAACGGCCAGCTCGCGCCCGGGACCGCTCTGGTGACCAAGCCGTTCGCGATGGACGTCCTCGCCGCGCGGGTGGCGGAACTGCTCGCCTGACCTTAGAAGGAGCGTACCCGATGCCGATCGTCCCAGCCCGTCACGTCCGCCTCGTCCCGATCCTGGCGCTGGTCTGCGCCGCGACCGGCGTGTCGGCGCAGAATGCGGGCCCTGCCCCCGCCATGCCGATGGACATGGCGCAGGCGCCCTGCCCCGCCACGCCCGCGACGCTGCCGCCCGAGTTCAGCGCCTGGACAAACGCTACACCCGTCGCCGCAGCCGCCACGCCCGCCGATCTGGCCGCCGCCACGATCGAGCCGGGGCACGGCGTCCAGGCGACCCTGACCCCTGCTGCCCGTATCACCTACCCGGTCGTCCCCGGTCATCCGGGCGAGCCCGGCACCTCGGGCGGGCTGTTCGCGTTCGCGGTGTCGCAGGCGGGGAATTATCGCGTCGCGCTGGGCGCCGGCGCATGGATCGACGTCGTACGCGATAAGCACGCCATCGCGTCGACGGCGCACGGACATGGGCCTGCGTGCAGCGCCATCCGCAAAACGGTGGACTTCGCCCTCGCACCGGGACGCTATCTGCTGGAGGTGTCGGGCAATCGCGCGCCGACGCTGGCATTGATGATCGCCGTCGTACCGCACTGACGCGCAGTCGACCCCGGCCCGCGCACGACGGCGCGGGCCGGTGACGGGATCAGGCCGTCTTCGTCGGACGCGGGTCGCGGCGCTCGGCGATGCGCGCCGACTTGCCGGTACGGCCGCGCAGGTAATACAGCTTGGCGCGCCGCACGACGCCGCGGCGCACGACCTCGATCGCCTCGATGTTGGGCGAGTACAGCGGGAACACGCGCTCGACGCCCTCGCCGAAGCTGATCTTGCGCACGGTGAAGCTGCTGCCCATGCCCTTGTTCGAGCGCGCGATGCACACGCCCTCATACGCCTGGACGCGGGTGCGCTCGCCCTCGATCACCTTCACGCCGACCTTAAGCGTGTCGCCGGCGCGGAACTCGGGGATCGCGCGGATGGCGGTCAGCTTGGCGATCTGCTCGGCCTCGAGCGTCTGGATCAGGTTCATGTCGTCTCGTCCTTCTCGTGCCGCGCGCCAGAGGGCGACGGGACCCGAGCGCCCTCGTGACGCTCCCACAGGTCCGGCCGCCGTAGCCGTGTATCGGACGCCGCCCTGGCATGACGCCAGGCCGCGACCTTCGCATGATCCCCCGATCGCAGCACTTCGGGGATCGTGCGCCCTTCCCATTCGACGGGCCGGGTATAATGCGGATATTCGAGCAGCCCCGTCTCGAAGCTCTCGTCGTCCCCACTCGAAGCCGCGCCCATTACGCCGGGCAGCAGCCGGACGCAAGCATCGAGCAGCACCAGTGCCCCCATCTCGCCCCCCGACAGGACGTAGTCGCCGATCGACACCTCCTCGAGTCCGCGCGCGTCGAACAATCGCTCGTCGAACCCCTCGAACCGCCCGCACAGCACGATCGCACCCGGTCCGGCGGCGAGCGCGCGGACACGGGCCTGCGTCAGCGGACGCCCGCGTGGCGTCATGGCAAGCACCGGGCGCGCCGCCTCGCCATCGTCCGCCGGCACCGCATCGAGCGCCGCCGCGACCACGTCGGCGCGCAGCACCATGCCCGCGCCGCCGCCCGCCGGCGTCCCGTCGACCGTGCGGTGCCGGTCCGTCGCCGAGTCGCGGATGTTCACCGCCTCGCACCGCCACCGCCCGTCGGCGAGCGCCCGGCCGGCGAGCGAGTGGCCGAGCGGGCCGGGAAACATCTCCGGGTACAAGGTCAGGACGGTCGCGTGAAAGGGCATTCGCCTTCCCTGTTTCGCGCGCCGCCGCGACGCAAGCGGAACGATCCGGCGCGACGGCGCTTGGACCGTGCATGGACGAGCCGATCGACTGTCTGGTGGTGGGGGCCGGCCCGGCGGGGCTGACGGCGGCGATCTATCTCGCGCGGTTCCTGCTGTCGGTCCGCGTGATCGATGCGGGCAAGAGCCGGGCGTCGTGGATCCCGCGCACCCGCAACCATGCCGGCTACCCGGGCGGTATCCCGGGCACCGAACTGCTGGCGAAGATGCGCGAGCAGGCGGCGGAGTTCGGCGTCACCGTCACCGACGGGCTGGTCGAGAGGGTGACGCGCGAGGGGGAGACGTTCGTGGCCAGCGTCGCCGGCGGGACGATCCGCGCGCGCACCGTGTTGCTGGCGACCGGCGTGGTGAACAACCGGCCGTCGATGTCGCCCGAGATCCACGACGTCGCGCTCGGACGCGGCCTGTTGCGCTATTGCCCGATCTGCGACGGGTACGAGGTGACGGACAAGGTCGTCGGCGTGATCGGCACGCACGAGCACGGGATGAACGAGGCCGTGTTCATCCGGATGTACACGCCGCACGTCACGCTGATCTCCCCCCATGCGAAACACGAGCTGAGCGATGAGCAGCGCGCGCGCCTCGCCGGCCTGGGGATCGAGATCGTCGCCGGGCCGTGCCACGCGATCCACATCGATGGCGACCACATCGTCGTGCCGGTACCGGGCGGCGACCGCCGGTTCGACAGCATCTATCCCGCGCTCGGATCGGTGATCCGGTCGGAACTGGCGGTGGAACTGGGCGCGGGGGCGACGGACGACGGCTGCCTCGCGGTCGACGATCACCAGCGCACGAGCATTCCCGGGCTGTATGCCGCGGGCGACGTCGCGCGCGGGCTCGACCAGATCAGCCACGCGATGGGGGAGGCAGGGGTAGCGGCGACGACGATCCGGAACGACCTGGCGAAGGTACGCGTGTTGGCGCGGTAGGGAGTGCGACACTCCAAACCTACTCTTGGCCTGATGTAAAAATCAAAAGTTTTGCATCAGGGTAGCGGGGCAGAGCAGCCGGACAGGTGACGTCGAGTTGCAGTCATTTACCGCATTGTGCCACGATCCCGGCTATGGTCGCTCGCATCGCAACGTTGGTCATTGTTGCCGCATTTTTCGCGTTGTCCTGCCGGCCCGCGATTGCTCAAGAATTGCCTCCCGTACCTGCTACGCTGCTGAATAGGTCGGGCATGGTCTGCATCAGCATCTCCAAACAAGGGAGCGTCAGCGGAGCTTACGTCCTGAAAAGCATAGGTGATCCGCAAGCGGATCGCGATATGTTGGATTGGGTGCGTCAGTTGCATTGGCCGGTAGCAATGCCCGACGAGAAATTGCGGGACACGTGGTTCCCAATGCCAGTGTCTTTCGGTGACGCAAAGTCGGTCGCTGCTCCACCAAGCTGTTCAGCCCCAGCTTAGCTCTCCTACCGCAACCATCCAGTTGCGAACATACCGACCGCGTGGGAGCATTCTCGTTATAAGTGACCTTCCGGAACAGATCGACTTGGTGCTCAGCCACAAAGGGTAGAACCGATGCGTGCTGCTACGCCGCCCTGATGAGCTACATAGCTACTCTGAACACTCGCTGGAGGATGTCATCTACTGGGTTAATGAGGACATCGGTAAGCGCGACGTGGCCGCACCAAGACGATGGACACGAACGTATCAATCTGGGCTTTTCGATAGCGAGAACGTCGCGGGATCGGACTCGTTGACCGCATCACGCCAAGAACCGCAGAAGTGCGCTCGCTTTAGTGATGCACGATTTCGATGTATCTCGCACAGGCATCAAAGCCGAGTTGCGCACAATGGAAACCCGAGATCAGCAGACGGTTCGCATCGGCAGCAGGCTCCATCAAGCCGCCCACTCCGCTGCCACGGTCACGCTGCCCGCCGGCGCCAGCACGCCCTCCGCCGCCGCGACCGGGACCATGAAGCGTCGCCCATCCTCCCGCTCCACGTCGAGCAGGTCGCCAGCGCCGAAATCCTCCACCGCCGCGACATGGCCGAGTAGCGCGCCCGCCTCGTCATGGACGGGCAGGCCGACCAGGTCGGCATGGTAATATTCGCCTTCCGCCAACGGCGGCAGCGACGCGCGGGGCACGGTCAACAGCGTACCGCGCAACCGCTCCGCGCCCTCGCGATCACCGACTTGGGCAAACCGCGCGACCAGTCCGCGCAGCGACGTCATCGTCAGCGCGCCGTCGTTGAACGAGCGATAGGCGGCGAGGTCGTCGGTGAAGAGCTTCACCTTCACCTCGCCGCCGATCCCGTGCGCGCCAGTGACGGCCGCCAGCACCACCGTCGACGGATCGACGGCGGCGCGTGGCGGCCGGGCCGGCTCAGCCTTGCGGGGAGCCGGGCTGTTCGCCGGGTTCGTCGTCGGCGCCCTCGGCGGGCGCCTGGGCCGACTGGCCCTCGTTGATGGCGTCCTCGTCGTCATCGGACGCGGTGCGCGGATCGGGGTCGGTCATGGCGTGGGGCTCCTCTCATGAGACGTCCCCAACGCACGGCCATCCCAAACCGATCATCGAAACATCACCCAGCCTCCGCCCGTGCCGAGCCTGTCGAAGCCCTGCCTTCCCGGGGAAGAAAGACGGCCCTTGGACAGGCTCGGGGTGAACGGAGGAAGGGATCGCTCAGGCCTCGGCCGTCTCGGCCGTCTCGGTCTCGGGCACCGGGTTGGCGGCGGCCAGCTTCTCGGCGCGCTCCTCGGCGCGCTCGGTCGCCTTCTCGCCCGGCTTGCCCTTGTTGGGGTTGTTGCGCGCGGCGCGCTCCTTCACGCCGGCGACGTCGAGGAAGCGGGCGACGCGGTCGGTCGGCTGCGCACCGACGCTCAGCCAGTGCTTCGCACGATCGGCGTCGAGCACGATGCGCTGCTCCGAATCCTTGGCGAGCAGCGGATTGTACGTGCCGATCTTCTCCAGATACTTGCCGTCGCGAGGGGACCGGGCGTCGGCCACCACGATGCGGTAGTACGGACGCTTCTTGGAGCCGCCACGCGACAGACGAATGCTGAGTGCCATTATAGTTTCCTTGGGTTGAATCGTTGAATTACTTGCGGCCGAAGCCGCCGCGAAGATTGGCGGGCAGACCCCCGCCCGCGCCGGGCAGGCCCGGCAGGCCGCCGCCTGCCTTGCCCATCAGCTCGCCCAGGTCCGCGCCGCCCAGCGCGTTGCCCAGGCCCGCCATGCCGCCGCCCGGGCCGCCCTTGCCCAGCATCGCCATCATGCCCTTGAGGCCGCCCATCTTGCGCAGCTTCTTCATGGCGCCGGCCATTTCCTGGTGCATCTTCAACAGCTTGTTGACGTCCTGCACCGTCGTGCCGCTGCCCTTGGCGATGCGGATCTTGCGTTTCGCGTTGATGAGCTCGGGCTTGCCGCGCTCCTTCGCCGTCATGGAGGTTATCATCGCGTCCATGCGGATCAGGATGCGGTCGTCGACGCCCGCCGCCGCGGCCTGCGCCTTCTTCATGCCGGGGATCATGCCCGCCAGCGCGCCGATGCCACCCATCCGCCGCATCTGCGCCAGCTGGCCGCGCAGGTCGTCGAGGTCGAACTGCCCCTTGGCCATCTTGGCGGCCATGCGCTCAGCGTCTTCGGCCTGGATCGTCTCGGCCGCGCGCTCGACGAGGCTGACGACGTCGCCCATGCCCAGGATGCGGCCGGCGACGCGCTCGGGATGGAACGCCTCCAGCGCATCGAGCTTCTCGCCGGTGCCCGCGAACTTGATCGGCTTGCCGGTGACCGCGCGCATCGACAGCGCCGCGCCGCCGCGCGCATCGCCGTCCATCCGCGTCAGCACGATGCCCGTCAGGTCGACCTGGCCGGAGAAGTTCTGCGCGACGTTGACGGCATCCTGCCCGGTCAGCGAATCGACGACGAGCAGGATTTCCTGCGGCTGCGCGACGTCGGCGACCGCCTTCATCTCGTCCATCAGCGCCTGATCGACGTGCAGCCGCCCGGCGGTGTCGAGCATCAGGACGTCGAAGCCCTGCAGCTTGGCCGCCTGCACCGCGCGGCGCGCGATCTCGACCGGCTGCTGCCCGGCGATGATCGGCAGCGTCGCGACGTCGACCTGCGTGCCCAGCGTCGCCAGCTGCTCCTGCGCGTTGGGACGATTGACGTCGAGCGACGCCATCAGCACCTTTTTGGCGCCGCGCTCCTTCAGCCGGCGGGCGATCTTGGCGGTGGTGGTCGTCTTGCCCGAGCCCTGAAGGCCGACCATCATCACGATCGCCGGCGGCGCGACGTTGAGGTTCAGCTCCTCCTCGCCGGCATGGCCCGCGCCGCCAAGCATCTCGATCAGGGCGTCGTGGACGATCTTGACGACCTGCTGCCCCGGCGTGATCGAGCGCAGCACGTTCTGCCCGATCGCCTGCTCGGTCGCGCGGTCGACGAAGTCGCGCGCGACGGGCAGCGCGACGTCCGCCTCCAGCAGCGCGACGCGAACCTCGCGCATCGCCGCGCGCACGTCCGCCTCCGTCAGCGCGCCGCGCCCGCGCAGCCGATCGAAGACGCCGCCCAGCCGGTCGCTCAAGCTCTCGAACATGGGCCTCGACTCCTCAAACGGCAGTGCCCAACGCAAAAGCGCCGGCGGGCGAAACCTCGCCGGCCAGCGTATGCGAAGGACCGCGCCTCGCGAAAACGTGAGGTTGCACTACGCCAAAACGCGTCGGCCGGCAAGCATCGTGACTTGGCCGCCCCCCGGCCCTAAATGCGCCCGCATGGCATCCTACCCAACCTGGCACGACAAGCTGCTCGGCGGCTTCCGACGCACGTCCGATCGGCTGCTCGGCAATCTCGCCGGCATCACCACTGGCCGGCTCGACGACGAGCAGCTCGACGGGATCGAGGAGGCGCTGATCGCGTCCGACCTCGGCCCCGAGACCGCGGGTCACGTCCGGGCGCGGCTGGCGGACACGGGCGTCGAGCGCAACATGGAGGAGCTCGGCATCCGCCTCGTCGTCGCCGACGAGGTCGCGGCGACGCTGGCCAAGGTCGCGCGCCCGCTCGAGATCGACGCCTTTCCGCGGCCGCAGGTGATCCTGGTCATCGGCGTCAACGGATCGGGCAAGACCACCACCATCGCCAAGATGGCGCACCTGTTCCTGGAACAGGATTATGCCGTGATGCTGGCGGCGGGCGACACGTTCCGCGCCGCCGCGATCGGGCAGCTGCGCACCTGGGCGGAGCGGGTCGGCGTCCCGATCGTGACCGGGCCGGAGGGCGGTGACGCGGCCGGCATCGTGTGGGACGCGGTGAAGAAGGCGACCGAGATCGGCACCGACGTGTTGATCGTCGACACCGCCGGCAGGCTGCAGAACAAGCGCGAGCTGATGGACGAGCTCGCCAAGATCCGCCGGGTGCTCGGCCGCATCAACCCCGCCAGCCCGCACGACGTGGTGCTGGTGCTCGACGCGACCACCGGCCAGAACGCGCTCAACCAGATCGAGGTCTTTCGCGAGGTCGCGGGCGTCACGGGCCTCGTGATGACCAAGCTCGACGGCACCGCGCGCGGGGGCGTACTGGTAGCCGCCGCCGAGCGGTTCGGGCTGCCGATCCACGCGATCGGCGTCGGCGAGGGCATGACCGACCTGCGCCCGTTCGACCCCGACGAGGTCGCGCGCATCATCGCCGGCGTGGATACGGGAGTGAAGCGGTGAGCGTGGCGCCCGACCGGCGGCCGACCGCCGCCCCCGCCTCCGGCCTACAGCTCGTCATCGACTATCTGCCGCTGCTGGTCTTCTTCATCGTCAACTTCGTGACGCCGGGCGACTTGGCGCGCGACATGGTCGGGCACGTCACCGGCACATTGGGCGAGATGACGCGACTGGAAGCGATCATGGTCGCACGCGTGATCGTCGCGACCAGCGCGTTCGTCGTCGCGACCGCGCTCGTGATGGTCTTCTCGCTCGTGAAGCTCGGGCGGATTTCGGCGATGCTGTGGATATCGGGCGGGCTGGTGATCGTGTTCGGCGGCCTGACGCTGTACTTCCACGATCCCCGCTTCATCCAGATGAAGCCGACGTTCGTGTACGTCGTTCTCGCCGCGCTGCTGGGTTTCGGCCTGGCGACGGGGCGTCCGTTGATGCAGCAAGTGCTGGGCGGGACCTATCCGGGCCTTGACGCCCTTGGATGGCGCAAGCTGACGATCAACTGGTGCGCGTTCTTTGCCGGGCTCGCCATCGCCAACGAGATCGCGCGCCACCTGCTGACGCTCGATCAATGGGTGCTGTTCAAATTTCCCGGTTGCGCCGCCGTCACCTTCTTCTTCGCGATCGCCAACGTGCCGATGCTGCTGCGGCACGGCTTGATGGTGGAGGACGGTCCGGCAGGAGAACAACGGGCGGCAACCGGACAGCTGCCGCCCGAATAAGGTTCAGGCTGTGGCAGCCTCGTAGCGGCGACCGGCCTCGTCCCAGTTCACGACGTTCCACCATGCCTTGAGGTAGCCGGGCCGATCGTTCTGGTACGTCAGGTAATAGGCGTGCTCCCACACGTCGTTGCCCAGGATCGGCGTGCCTTTGTCGGCGACGACGTCCATCAGCGGATTGTCCTGGTTGGGCGTCGACGTGACCTTGAGCGAGCCGGACGAATCCGCGATCACCCACGCCCAGCCCGAACCGAACTGGCCCGCGCCCTTGGTGTTAAAATCCTCCTTCAGCTTGTCGATCCCGCCATAGGCGTCGATCGCCTCCGCCAGCTTGCCGCTCGGTCCGCTACCACCGGCCGGGCCCATGATCTTCCAGAAGAAATCATGGTTCCAGAAACCGCCGCCGTTGTTGCGCACCAGCGGCGGCAGCGACGACACCATGGCGAGGATGTCCTCGATCGACTTGTCGGCGAGCTTCGGGTCCGCGGCGACGCCTTCGTTCAGCTTGGCGGTATAGGCGGCATGATGCTTGTCGTGGTGGAACGTCATCGTCTCCTTCGAGATCGTCGGCTCCAGCGCGTCATAGGCATAGGGCAGCGGTGGGAGTTCGAAGGCCATCGGGTGTCTCCTTGATTGGTCGGGCGCTGAACGCGTCGCGTCCGGCTTGGCTCCGGCAGGGTCGTTGCGCAAGCGATCCGGTCACGCCCCGATCAGGTCGTGGCGCCGGAGCGCGTGGCGCAGCTGGTCGTAGCTTAGCCCCAGCGTCTCGGCGGTCGCGCGCTGGTTGAAGCGATGGTCCGCCAGGCTGCGCGCCAGGAGCTCGCGCTCGAACCGGGCGACACGGCTCTTGAAGTCCGACGGGCCGGCCTCGCAGGCGGCGACCACGTCGTCGTGCGGGTCGGCGGGCGAGGCAACGGCCGGCGACGGGGTGTCGACCTCGGCCGGGCGGGCATCGCCGAGCCCCGGCCGGAACGGCGAGGCGAACGGGTCGAACTCGATTGTGTCGATCGGTCCCGGCCGCTCCCACCGGTACACCGCGCGCTCGACGACGTTGCGCAGCTCGCGCACGTTGCCGGGCCAGCGATACGCGACCAGCGCCGCCATCGCCGCCGGGCCGAACCCCTCCCACGCCTCGCGCCCCAGTTCCGACGCCATGCGCCGCCCGAAATGCTCCGCCAGCACGGTCACGTCGCCCACCCGCGCGCGCAACGGGGGCAGCGTCACCACCTCGAAGCTCAACCGGTCGAGAAGGTCGGCGCGGAAGGTATGCGCGTCGACCTTGTCGGGCAGATGCTCGTTGGTCGCCGCGACGATGCGGACGTCGACGCGGATCGGGCGCGACGAGCCGATGCGCGTGACCTCGCCATATTCCACCGCACGCAACAGACGCTCCTGCGCGCCCATCGACAGCGTGCCCAGCTCGTCGAGGAACAGCGTGCCACCATGCGCCTCCTCGAACCGGCCGACCCGCGCCTTGGTCGCGCCGGTGAACGCGCCCGCCTCGTGCCCGAACAGCTCCGCCTCGATCAGCGTCTCGGGCAGCGCGGCACAGTTCATCACCACCAGCGGATGGTCCCAGCGCGGCGACAGGCGGTGCAGCCGCTCGGCGACCAGCTCCTTGCCCGTGCCCCGCTCGCCGATCACCAGCACCGGACGGTCGAGCGCGGCGGCGCGGCTCGCACGTTCCAGCGCGTCGAGGAACGCGCCCGACTGGCCGATGGCGTGGCTGGTGGTCTGCATCGTGCCGCGAGTTGGCGCCGGACACCAACTGTTCGCAAGCGGAAAGATCAGTGAGAAGCAGCTCGCATCGTAAGTCTCTGTAATTATTAGTACTGTCGACTTGGCACACCTCCTGCAACGTCATTTGCGAGCCGCCCATCGAGGCGACCCACGAACCGAACAGGAGTTTCCCATGACCGCTCTCGCCCGCCGCGCCACCGCCCTCGCCTTCACCACCCTGGCCACCGCGCTCCTGCTGGTCGCCGCCGTCGGCCCCGC
Organism: Janthinobacterium lividum; assembly: GCA_050955125.1. Lineage (GTDB taxonomy): Bacteria > Pseudomonadota > Alphaproteobacteria > Sphingomonadales > Sphingomonadaceae > Sphingomonas. The sequence continues at coordinate 61,268 of JBPBQW010000163.1, read as the reverse complement.
CGGCACGCCGATCGCCCCGATGGCGCACAGCGACCGTTCCATCGCATGAGCGCGCTGGTCAGGATCCCAGTGCCGGCGCCTGACCTCGCCGACGCCCCCCATCATCCAGGAGCCGCCATCATGGGCATCTTTTCCCGAACCCGCGACATCGTCGCCGCCAACTTCGCCGACCTGCTCGACAAGGCGGAAGACCCCGCCAAGATGATCCGGATGATCATCCTCGAGATGGAGGAGACGCTGGTCGAGGTCCGCGCATCCGCCGCGCGCACCATCGCCGACCAGAAGGAGATGCGCCGCCACGTGGCCAAGCTCGACCATCTGCAGGAAAGCTGGACCGAGAAGGCCGAGCTCGCGCTGTCCAAGAACCGCGAGGACCTCGCCAAGGCGGCGCTGCTGGAGAAGCGCAAGGCCGCCGACATGGCGGAGCAGCTGCGCGCCGAGGTGACCGTCCTCGACGACGCGCTGCGTGCCAGCGAGGAGGACATCGCCAAGCTTCAGAAGAAGCTGATGGACGCGCGCTCCAAGCAGAACTCGATCAACACCCGGCTCGAAAGCGCCAACAACCGCGCCCGCCTGCGCGAGATGTGGAACGGGCCCAAGACGCACGAGGCGTTCGGCCGGTTCGACACGCTGGAGCGCCAGGTCGACCAGGCCGAGGGTCGTGCCGAGGCGATGGGACTGACCGGGCCCAAGTCGCTGGAGGACGAGATCGCCGACCTGCGCGCCGGCGACGAGGTCGACGCCGAACTCGCCGCGCTCAAGGCGCGCTTGAAGAAGGAGGGCTGAGCGATGGAAGATTTCGACATCATGGGCGTGTTCGCCATCGTCGCGCTGTTCATCGGGCTGCCGTGGATCATCCTCCACTATGTCACCAAGTGGAAGCACGCGGCGAAGATCACGCCGGAAGACGAGACCATGCTTGACGAGATGTATAATCTCGCGCGCCGGCTGGAAGACCGGGTACAGACGGTGGAGCGCATCGTCGCCGCCGACCATCCCGACTTCCGTCCCGGCCTGTCGTCGGCACCGTACACCCACCAGATCGATCGGAGGAACTGACATGTCCGCCAGCCGCACCCAATTCTATCTCGACAAGCAGCATGCCAAGTACAAGGGCGTCTGCGCGGGCATCGCCGATTACACCGGGATCGATGTCACCTGGGTCCGCGTCGCCGCGGTCGCGCTCTTGATCTTCACCCACCTGCTCGCCGCCGCAGCCTATCTCGTGATCGCTTGGGTCGCGCAGGACAAGCCGCGCGACCTGTATCAGACGCCCGACGACGCGCGGTTCTGGCAGGGCGTCCGCTCGAACACGAAGCGGTCGACCACCGAGGTCCGCTCCAAGTTCCGCGACATCGATCGCCGGCTGGCCGACATCGAGACTTTCTACACCAGCCGCAACACGCAGCTGTCCAGCGAGATCGACAAGCTGCGCTGAGCCGCCACGAACAGGGGAGTTAGTGACATGAGCGAACTGGGACTGCTTGTACCGATCGCGGCGATCACGATCGGGCCGATCGTCTGGGCCTTCAACAACTGGACACGTGTCCGCCACGGACACGAGCCCGCGACCTGGGCCAGCCGCAAGCGGCGCCGCCGCGACGGCGCGCTCGACCAGGACCGTCAGGTGATGCTGCTGTCGAACGAGAACGAGAAGCTGACCGGTCAGGTGTCGCGGCTCGAGGAGCGGATCGCGGTGCTGGAACGCATCGCCACCGACCCCGCCGAGCGCACCGCCCGCGCCATCGACGCGCTGCGCTGAGGAGGACGGACCATGGTATCGATCATCCCGATCATGGGCATCTCCTGCGGCCTGCTGGCGATCTTCGGCGGCGCGTTCGTCAAGCCCTGGTTCGCCTATCGCGAGCGTCGCCTGGAGATCGAGGCGACGATGGTGGCCGAAAAGGCCGCCCAATACGCCGCCCGTACCGAGCAGCTCGAACAGCGCGTGCGCGTGCTGGAGCGGATCGTCACCGATCGCGGCGCCGACCTGGCGCTGGACATCGAACGGCTGCGCGACCCCGCGCCGCTCAACTGAGGACCCCGACATGATCGCCTTCTTCGCCGCCCTGGCCGCGGCCACCGCGTTCGGCGTGTACATGACCGAGCGCATCGACCGCCCCCGCCGCGCCGCGGACCGTGCGGCCGAGCCCGACGCCTGATCCACCTTTCTCAGGGATTCGACAGATGAACCTGCCCGAACTGATCCTGGCCATCGTGTTGGTCGTGATGGTCACCCGCGTGATGCGCGACCGCCACCGCGGCCAGGCGAACGCCCCCCTGCCGGTTAACGACGACATGCGGATCATGGCCGAGGAAATCGCCCGCCTGCGCGAGCGCGTCCAGGTGCTGGAACGCGTCGTCACCGATGGTCACCAGACGCTGGATCTCGACCGAGAGATCGACCGCCTGCGCGACCGCTGAGCCAACGAAAGGAGTGACCGTCATGATCGACCCCGACACGACCCTTGCCCTGGCCGTCTCCGCGCTCGCAGGGCTGGCGATGCTGGTCTTCGCCGGCCTGCAGGGCTGGCGCGGCTGGCTCCAGCTCAAGCACCGCGAACTCGCCGCGACCGAGCCGCGCGAGCAGATGGCCGGCGCCGGCGCGCGGATCGAGATCGCGGACCTCAAGGAGCGCATCCGCAAGCTCGAGGCGATCGCGGCCGGCGTCGACCTCTGAAGCCGGGGGCAGGACGCTTGTTACCCGCCCGCCCAGCCTCTACGTCGCCGCGATGACCAGCCTCGACGAGCTTCGCGACGAATACGAGTTCCTCGACGGCGACGATCGCTACCGGATGCTGATCGACCTCGGCCGCGCGTTGGAGCCGATGCCGGTGGCGCTCAAGACCGACGCGACGCTGGTGCGCGGCTGTTCGGCGTCGGTGTGGGTCTATCCTCAGCGGCGCGAGGATGGCGCGCTCCACTTCCTCGCCGACTCGAACGCCGCGATCACCAAGGGGATCATCGCGCTCGTGCTGGCGGCGGTGCAGGACCGGGCGGCGGACGCGATCCTCGCCACCGACGTTCCCGCGCAGCTCGCGCCGTTCGACCTGAAGGCGCAGCTCAGCTCCAACCGCACCCAGGGCATCCCCAACATGATCGCGCTGATCCGCGAGACGGCGGCGCGCTACGCAGGGTGATATTCGCCCGCCCATCTCGTCCGGTCAGGCCGAGCCTGTCGACGCCCTGCCCTTCTTCGTCGGCAAGGAAGGCCGCCCTTCGACAAGCTCCGGGTAAGCGGAGATCGGGTCAGCCGCCGGCTCTCCGAGCGCGCTCATGACCTCCGCCGCGGGCGTCCCCGCCTTCACCAGCAGCCACCGCTCCGGCCGCGCGGCATCCAACGTCACCACCGCGCCCTTGGGGCACACGTCCAGGCACTTGACCTCGACCACGCCGGCGGATGCCTTGCGCCCCTTCGCGGCGCCGAGTTCCGCGCGCAATGCCCTGGCCAGCGTCTCGTCGCCGTCCGCCCCGAACGCTCGACCCACCTTCTTCGAGCATTTGGCACATACCAGCAGAACGCGCGACCAGTCGGACGCGACCTGCGCCTTCACGACGGGTAGCCCGGCCGCGCCTCCTCCGCGACGCGCAGCACGTCCCAGGCCGCCTGGATCGCGCGGAAGCGGTCAGCGGCGGCGGCGTCGTCCGGGCGCACGTCGGGGTGGTTGGCCTTGGCGAGCCGGCGCCACGCCGCACGGATCGCGGCGAAGTCGGCGTCCGCTTCCAATTCCAGCACGTCGAGCGCGCGCATCTCGTCGCGCGAGCGGCTGCCGTCGCCCGATCCCGCCCAGCGGTAATGCTGCGCGTCGGCATAGCCGTTGGCGGTCCGCGTCTCCTCCGCCTCACGCGCGGCGGCATCCTCCGCCGACAAGCCGTCGAAGTAGTTCCAGCCGCGGTTGTACTCGCCCGCATGCGTCATGCAGAAATACCAGCGTTCGGGACTGTTGGGCGATTTGGGCGCGGGGCACGTCCCGGGCTCGGTGCAGCCATGGCGATCGCACAGGCGGACCTTCACCGCCTCGCTCGACGCACCATAGCTGCGCCAGCGGGGAAAACCCCAGTCGTTCGATCGGGAGGGAATGCGCGTCATCGCGTCCTAGCTAGGCTCTCGGCGGCGGTATTGCCACGCCCGCGCCGGCACGGGCGCGGGGAAAATGCCAGAGGGTCTGTAAGCCGGGTTCTGTCCACCACGCCCCTTGCGGCGCGCGGATGGGCGACCATTCCTCTACGCGCGCCGTTGCCGACGCGCTCCAGCGACCAACCCGGACGGCGGGCGGGAACACGCCCCGGGACCCGAAGGCCCCATGCCATCCCTATTCGGTCTTGCTCCCGGTGGGGTTTGCCGTGCCGCTTCCGTTGCCGGTCGCGCGGTGCGCTCTTGCCGCACCCTTTCACTCTTCACCTGGCCGAAGCCGCGGTTGTCTGCTCTCTGTGGCACTGTCCCTGACCCACCCCGAAAGGCGAGCCGCCGGGCGTTACCCGGCACCGTCGTTCCGCGGAGCCCGGACTTTCCTCGCCGTGCTCTCGCACGCCGCGGCCGCCCGACCCTCTGACGTCTTCGCCCGTAGCGCACTCGCGTGCGCGACGGAAGCCGCACCGGCCCACTCCCCCACCCGGCCTCCCACAACGTAATCTCGTTGGGAGGTCGGGTGGGGGAGCGGGCCGGTGCGGCCTGGGCGTCAGCCCAACACGTCAGTCGTCTCCCTGCGGCCTCGGCAACAGCAGCGCGAGCAGGATCATGCGGCATTCCGCGTCCACCTCCCCGTCGATCAGCTCGGGGCGGAAGCGGCGCTGGAACGCCATGATCGCCGCCATCGCGTCGGTGACGTCGTATCCGAACCGCTCTAGCGCGAGGAGGAAGCCCGCTTCCGTCCACTGCGGGTCCATCAGGCCCCGGGTCGGGCGGGGCAGCGCCAGGCGCAGGCGCGCGAGCCGGCTCCACGGGAACAGCTCGCCCGGATCGCGCTTGCGCGCGGGCGCGACGTCCGAATGGCCGACGACGTTGCCGCGCGTGATCGCGTGGCGATCCTTGACGTCCGCGACCAGCCGGATCACCGCCTCCACCTGCTCATCCGGAAACGCACGATAGCCGAACTCGTGGCCGGGGTTGACGATCTCGATCCCGACCGAGGCGGAATTGACATCGCCGATGCCACGCCAGTGCGATCGCCCCGCATGCCACGCACGCCGCTCCTCCGCGACCAGCCGGGTAACGCTTCCGTCTTCGTCGACGAGGTAGTGGGACGACACCTTGGCGGCGGGATCGCGCAGCCGGGTCAACGCCGCGGCCGCGCTCTCCATCCCGGTGTAGTGGAGAACGATCATGCTGACGGGCAGCGCGCGCGCGTCGTGGTTGGGCGACGGCGCGTCGGTGATCGGGCAAGGATCGTCGGCGGAGGGGTCGTCGCTCACCGCGTCAGGCTTGGCGCGCGACGGCGCCGTTGTAAACCGCCGTCAGCCCGCCGCGATGCGCGGTGCCCATGGCCGGGGCACCGGCTCGTACAGCCCGCGAAAGGTGTGGCTGGGCTGGAAGGCGTCGGATTGTCCGATCACCGTCTCGCCCGCCCCCAGCACCAGGACCCCGCCCGGCTTCAGCGCGCCGGCGACCCTGGTCAGCACCACGCGCCTCGCGACCGGACCGAAGTACATCAGCACGTTGCGGCAGAAGATCGCATCGAACTGGCCCGCCGGCGCAGGATCGGCGACCAGATTGCCACGCCGGAACTGGATCCGGCCCACGAGGTCCGGCTTGGCGACCCAGTCGCCTCCCGCCTCGTCGAACCAGTGAATCATCCGCGCCGCCGACAGCCCGCGCTGGATCTCGAACTGATTGTACCGGCCCGATCGGCCGCGCGCGATCGCCGGTTCCGACCAGTCGGTCGCGACGATCTCCGGCTTCGTCGCGCGCTCGGCGAACAGCATCGCCAGCGACAGCGGCTCCTGCCCGGTGGAGCAGCCGGCGCTCCAGATGCGCGGCCGGAGCGTGCCCGAGGCGGCGATTGCCTCCGCCGCCATCGTCAGCACCGCAGGGTCGCGGAAGAATGACGTCTCGCCGTTCAGCAGCAGCTCCACCGCCCGGTCGGCAAGTCCGGGATGCCGGCCGTCGAGCAGGTCGAGGGCCAGCAGATCGAGCGTGTCGCGCCCGAGCTCGCGCATCAGCGGGCGCAGCGACGTCTCCAGCCGCCACGCACGATTGCTGCCGAGCGACTGGCCGGTGCGCGCCTCGAGCAGCGCGGCAAAGATCGCGTTCGCGCCGTGCGCGGCGCCGCAAGCGGGGGCGGCGTCGGTCATCGCGGGCTGCGCCGGCTGGCGATCAGCTGGCCGATCTCGTCGGGCGGCAGGACGGCATGGGCGAGGCCCGCGGTCGCCACCGCGCCGGGCATGCCCCAGATGACGGAGGACGCGCGGTCCTGCACCACCAGGTCCGCACCCGCCCCGGCGAGCGCCTGCGCCCCGATCACGCCGTCGCGACCCATGCCGCTCAGCACCACGGCCAGCGTACGGGGCCCGCAGGCGGCGGCGATCGCCTCGAACATCACGTCGACGGACGGCAGGCACCCGCTCGGCGACGGCTCGTCCGACAGGCGGACGGCGATGCTGCCATCGGCCAGCGCGACCGGGCGCACGTGCGCGTCGCCCGGCGCGATCACGACCCGCGACGGCCGCAGGCGCAGCCGATCGATCGCGACCTCGCACGGCCGCTGCGCCAGCACCGCAACCTGCGCGGCGAAGAACGGCATGAACGAGGCCGGCAGATGCTGCGTGATGAGGATCGGCGTCGTCACGGTCGCCGGCACCGCGCGCAGGAGCTGGCCGAGCGCATGGATGCCGCCGGTCGACGCGCCGATGGCGATCAGGTCGTAGCGTCGCGCCTCCCCGACCGGCGCGCGCGTCGCGCGCGGCGCGGCCGGCTGCGCGGGTAGATCGTCGAGGGCGGTCAGACGCGACAGCTTCTCGACCAGCATCTGCGTGAAGCGGGCATGCGTCACGCCTGGACGCGGTTTGACCAGCGTGTCGGCGGCGCCCAGCGCGAGCGCCTGGATGGTGGCGGCGGCGCCATCCGCACAGAGCGACGAGACGATGATGACGCGCGCGCCGTTCGAGGCGGCGACCAGGTCGGGCAGCGCCGTCAGTCCGTCGGTGCCCGGCATCTCGATGTCGAGCAGGATCGCGTCCACCCGCTCGCGCGCCAGCAACGCGCGGGCGGCGGCGACGTGCGGGACCGCGCCGGCGAGATCGAAGACGCCCGATTCGGCGACCGCGCGGGCGATCACCGCGCGCGCGACCGCCGAGTCGTCGACGATCAGCACACGCGGCCGGCGCCCGTCCGGCGCGGCGATCGCAGGGTCGGCGGACATCGAGGCCCGCTCAGGCTACGCCGACGATCTGGAGCTTGCTCTCCAGCGTGTCGCGGTCGAACGGTTTCATGACATATTCGTCCGCCCCGGCCTCGATTGCGGCGCGGATGTGCGCCGTGCCGTTCTCCGTGGTGCAGAACACGACCTTGGGCCGCGACGGCAGCGGCGTCTCGTGCAGCGCGCGCAGGAACTCCATCCCGCTCATCACCGGCATGTTCCAGTCGAGCAGGACGACGTCGGGCACCTCGACCAGGCAGCTTTCCAGCGCCTCGCGGCCGTCACCGGCCTCGCGCACGGCGAAGTCGAGCGTTTCGAGGATGTGGCGGGCGACCTTGCGGATCACCTTGGAGTCGTCGACGACGAGGCAGGTCTTCATGGCGGGTGATCCGGATGGCCTTGGTGCCTCGTCTTGCGCCGGCACCGGTAAGCGCGGGGTTAAGCCCCGGACAGAATATGCGTCAGGCGGCAGGGGCGTCGGCCGGAACCGGGGCCAGGCCGGGGATGAGGGCGCGCAACCAGACCGAGACGACGGGCTCCCCCTCCGCCTCCACCAGCCCGCGCGCCGCCGCCGCCCATCGCCCGCCGAGCGCCAGCCCGGAGGGAAGCGGGCGGCATTCGAACGGAGCGACGTCCTCGAGCGAGTCGACCAGGATCGCGTAGCGGTGACCATCGATCACCGTCACGACCGCGCGGGGCGTGGTGGCGGCTGTGTCCCTGGCGCCGAGCGCCGCGCGCGAGCCGATGACGGTCATCACACGGCTGCGCAGCGCGGCCAGCCCCTCGACCTCGGGCGGCGCGCCGGGCACCGGCACCAGCGGGCCGATGTCGACGACCGATTCGACCTGGTCGGTGGAGATCGCCACGGCGCGGTCGGCCATGCGGGCGAGGAGATACAGCATCTAGGCGGCCCTTCCCAAGCGCCGGGCGATCGCCGCCAGCACGCCTGCGCGATCGTAGCGGTACACGCCCGCGCCCGCGCCCGGATCCCGCGCGAGCGTGACGACCGGCGCACCGCCCGGCGCGCTCCACGGCGCCTCGCCGTCGAGCGCCAGCGCGACGTCCGCGGTTTCCCCCGGCGCCCGGTCCGCCGAGGCGATCGCGACCCGGTAGCCGGCGCCCTCCAGCATCGGCCGCAGGAAGCCGTCGAGCCAGCCGCCCGCGTCCGCCTGCAACAGGCAGAGCGGCGCGGCGCCGACGCCCGCGGCGTCGCGACCGTGGTCGACGCCCGCAGCGGGTGCGGCGGCGGCGAAGAGCCAGAACGGATCGACGACCTCGACCTGCTCGCCCGCGATCACCGCGACGCCGGCGACGATGCCCGGCGCCGCCGCCGGCGCCAGGTCGGGCGGCAAGGCGACGATGTCCAGCGCCTCGCCGATCGCATAGCCCAGCTCCGATCGGTCGTCGTGCAACCGCAGCACCGACACCTGCTCGCGCTGGCCGATCGGCGCACTGGCGATCAGCGGCACCGTGTGGCCGTCCACCATCATGCGCAGCCGGCCCGCGGTGTGGCGGATCATCTCGATCGGGACCTGCTGGATGCGGTCGACCATGGCCAGCGGGATCGCGCGGCGCTCGCCGCCCAGGTCGACGAACAGCAATGCCTCGATCCGGCGTACCCGCGCGCCCTCGTCGATCGCCACCTCGGGAGGCTCCGCCGCGAACACCAGCCCGGCGCGCTCGGCGATGCCGGCGGCGTCGAGCAACAGCATCGGCAGGCCGCTGTCGGGTAGCGTCTGGCCGGCATAGATGCCCGCCGACATCACCGCCGGCGCGGCGGGCTTCACCACCAGTTCTTCGGTATCGTGCACCGCGTCCACCGCCAGCGCGTAGCTGCCGTCGCGCAGGTCGAGGATCACGAGCATCCGCTCCTGCCCCGCCGCCAGGCCCAGCGCGGTGCCGAGGTTCACGAGCGGCATGCGCCGGTCCCGCACCGTCGCGATGTCGGCGTCGCCGAACCGCTGGACACGGATCGCGTCGCCGCTGGCGGCCACGATCTCGCCGATCACCTGGCGGGGCAGCGCGAACCGCTGGCCCGCGACGCCGACGATCACCGCCGGGATGATCGACAGCGTCAGCGGCACGTAAATGCTGACGGTCAGCCCGCGACCCGGCGCGTTGCACAATTCGATCCGGCCGCCCACCTGCTCGACGTTGGCGCGGACGACGTCCATGCCGACCCCCCGGCCGGAGATAGCGGTCGCCTCGTCCTTGCTCGACAGGCCGGGGTGGAAGACGAGGTCGAGCTTCGCGGCCTCCGACAGCGCGCGCAACGCGGCGCCGTCCTGCCCGGGCTGCGCGGCCAGCTTGCTCACCAGCCGCTCGGCGTCGATGCCGCGCCCGTCGTCGGCGACGTCGATGATGATCTGGTTGCCCGACTGGCGCGCCGATACCGACAGGCGGCCCGCATCGGGCTTGCCCGCGCGGCGGCGGACGGCGGCGGGCTCGATGCCGTGATCGATCGCGTTGCGGATCAGGTGGACGAGCGGATCGCGCATCACCTCCACCATCTCGCGGTCGAGCTCGACGTCGGACCCGTCGACGGTCAGCGTCACCGCCTTGCCCAGGCTGGCGGCGGTGTCGCGCACCATGCGGGGCAAGGGCGAGAACAGCGCCTCGATTGCCTGCATCCGGGTGCGCGTCACCGTGTCGCGCATCTCGGCGACGCTGGACGACAGGCGCTCCAGCGCCGCCTCCAGCCGGGGATCGGCGTCGTCGCGCAGCTTGCGCGCCAGCTCGTTGCGGGCGAGCACCATGTCGGACATGCCGCTCATCATGCGGTCGAGCAGGTCGACGTTCAGCCGGACGCTGCGTGCGACCGCGCGCGACCGCGGCGCGATCGCCGGCGCCGGCGGTGCTGGCGCGGGTTCGGGCGGCGGTGTCGGAGCGGCACACGAGGGGGGCACGCGCTCGTCGAGTGCGGCGATCAACAGGTCCTCGCCCGCCTCGTCCACCGCGATGCCGGCGTCGATGCCCTCGACGATCTGGCCGATCCGGTCGATGATCGCGAGCACCGCGTCGACGGTCGCGGTATCGGGCTGCCGCTCACCCGAGCGGACCGCCGCCAGAACGTCCTCTGCCGCGTGACTGAGCGTGGCCAAGCGCGGCAGGTCGAGGAAGCCGCAGCTTCCCTTGACCGTGTGGACGAAGCGGAAGATCGCATCGAGCCGGGCGCGGTCGGCCGGGTCGGCCTCCCACGCGACGATCTCGCCCGAGATCGCGGCGAGCGTCTCGCGCGTCTCGCCGATGAATTCCTGCAGCAGCTCGTCCATGCCCGGTGACCATGGCCGGCCTGGGTTAAGGACGCGTTAGGCGCGGCCGGTCACGCCTGCGCCGGAAACACCGCGCCGAACAGCAGCGAGCCGTCCTCGGCGTTGTCGACCTGGACGCTGCCGCCCGCCGCGGCGACGACCGCGTGCACCAGATGCGCCGCGACGGTCCGCGCCGTGACCTCGGCCGCCGCCTCGCCGCCGGTCAGCGCGTCGCGCAGCGTCGGGTCGAGGACCAGCCGCGGTCCCTGCGCGCGCATCACCACCTCCAGCGCGCCCGTCTCGCCACGCTCGGCGCCGACGTCGAGCCGGCCGCCGCGCACCAGCGCGTCGCCCGCGATCATGCCCAGTGTCAGCAGCACCTTGGCCGCCGGCTTGGGCAGCGTCTCCTCCTCCACCAGCCAGGCGACCTCCAGCCGCTTGTTGCCGGCGAGCAGGCCCTCGATCGCCGACCGCGCCTCGCGCGCGTCCACCGCATCGCCGAAACCGCCCGCGGCGCCGAACGCCAGCCGGAAGAACTTGAGCTTCGCAGCCGACGTCCGCGCGCTTTCGGCCAGCAACTCCATGCACCGCTCGCGCATCGCGGGATCCTTCTCGTCCGCCAGCAGCTCCAGCCCATTGTTGAGCGCGCCGACCGGCGACAGCAGATCGTGGCAGAGACGCGAGCAGAGCAGGCTGGCGAAATCGACGGCGCTGGTGGTCAAGCTACGCTCTCCGGGTCGGGGACGGCGATGAAGTCGCTTCCTCGGGCGCGATGTTGCACACCCGGCACGTCCTTTTCAACGCGGGTCCCGGTGCGAAGGTCGATCGGCACCGCCACGAACCGGCCGTGCTCCGATCCGTGCGCCACCGCACGCCACAGCCGGGCGTGCCGGTCGGTCGCGATAAGCCACAGCCTGCCGTCGGGCGCGGCGCACGCGGCGTCGGTGACCGATGGCGCGTCGTCGCCGCTCGGGTGGGTGTGGAAGAAGCCCAGCACCTCGGCGCCGCCCGGCTGCCGCTGCCCCCGATAGGCGGCGAGCAGCGCCGCGGGATCGATCTCGAACGTCGTCCGCGGCGTGGGCGAGACGTTGGCGGCCGGCTCGGCGCGGACGACGACGTCGCCGTGGCCCAGCAACAGGCCGCATTTCTCGTGCGGGGCGCCGCCGTCGGCCGGCGCGACGCCGGCCGATGCCATGATCCGCGCCAGCAGCGTGCTTGATATCTCGATCCCCATGCCCACGTTCTACAGGCAATGGACCGGGGGGTCTCCACCATCGAAGCGACGATCGGCCCGGCGGCGGACGGCTGGCGGCTGGATCGCGCGCTGGCCGACGCGGTCCCGACGCTGTCGCGAGAACGGCTGAAGGCGCTGATCGCATCGGGGCGCGTGTCGCGGCGCGGGGGCGACCTTGCCCGCGACCCTGCGCGCCGTGCCGCCGCCGGCGACGTCTTCGTCGTGTCGGTGCCGGAGCCTGCGCCGTCGGACAACGAGGCGCAGGACATTCCGCTGTCGATCGTGTTCGAGGACGATCACCTGCTGATCGTCGACAAGCAGGCCGGCCTCGTCGTCCATCCCGCCGCCGGCAACCTCGACGGGACGCTCGTCAACGCGCTGCTGCACCATTGCGCGGGTCGGTTGAGCGGGATCGGCGGCGTCGCGCGGCCCGGCATCGTCCACCGGATCGACAAGGACACGTCGGGGCTGATGGTCGCCGCCAAGACCGATCGCGCGCACGAGGGGCTGGCGCGGCAGTTCCACGACCACAGCATCGACCGCCGCTATTGGGCGATCACGTCCGGCGTGCCGGTACCTGGGGCGGGCACGGTCGACGCGCCGCTCGCCCGCTCGCCGCGCGACCGCAAGAAGGTGGCGATCGTGCCCGATGGCAAGCGCGCGGTGACGCATTACGCGATGACGCAGCGGCTGCACGAGGCGGCGCTGGTCGAGTGCCGGCTCGAGACCGGACGGACGCACCAGGTGCGCGTTCACATGGGTTCGCTCGGCCACCCATTGTTGGGCGATCCCGTCTATGGGCGGACCCGTTCGGCACACCGGGCGTTGCTGGCGACACTGGGTTTCCACCGACAGGCCTTGCATGCGGCGAGGCTGGGGTTCACCCATCCCGTGACGGGCGAGGACATGACGTTCGACAGCGACCTGCCGGCAGACATGCAGGCGTTGTTCAGACAACTTCGGGTATAGGCGCTCCCGCGCGATCGGCCTTGCTGGGCCGCGACGCGAGGGCAGGAACAGGGAGTCCCCATCATGGCCAGAAGCAACGTCCCGGCGACGATCCCGGCGCTCGGCAGCGAAGCCGGCCTCAATCGCTACCTGTCCGAGATCCGCAAGTTCCCGCTGCTCCAGCCCGAGCAGGAATACATGCTGGCCAAGCGGTTCCAGGAACATGGCGACACCGACGCGGCGGCACAGCTCGTCACGTCGCACCTCCGCCTCGTCGCGAAGATCGCGATGGGATATCGCGGCTATGGCCTGCCGACGTCGGAGTTGATCTCCGAAGGCAACATCGGCCTGATGCAGGGCGTGAAGAAGTTCGAGCCCGATCGCGGCTTCCGCCTCGCCACCTATGCGATGTGGTGGATCCGCGCGTCGATCCAGGAATATATTCTGCGGTCGTGGAGCCTCGTGAAGATGGGCACGACGGCGGCGCAGAAGAAGCTGTTCTTCAACCTGCGCCGGATGAAGTCGAAACTTGACGCGTTCGAGGACGGCGACCTGTCTCCCGAGAACGTCGCGAAGATCGCGACCGATCTCGGCGTGACCCAGAACGACGTGGTCTCGATGAACCGCCGCATGGCGATGGGCGGCGACACCAGCCTCAACGTCTCGATGAACGAGGACGGCGAGGGCCAGTGGCAGGACTGGCTGCAGGACACCGCCCCGCTGCAGGATCAGACGGTCGCGGAGACGCAGGAAGCAGACGTGCGCCACGGCATGCTCGTCAACGCGATGGACGACCTTAACGACAGAGAGAAGCACATCCTGACCGAGCGGCGGCTGACCGACGACCCCAAGACGCTCGAGGAGCTGAGCCAGGTCTATGGCGTGTCGCGCGAGCGCGTGCGGCAGATCGAGGTGCGCGCGTTCGAGAAGCTGCAAAAGGCGATGATGCGGATCGCCGGCGAGAAGCGGTTGCTGACCGCCTGAGATGACCCAAGGGCGCGACGCCGTCGTGATCGGCGGCGGCGCGGCCGGCATCGCCGCGGCACGCGCGCTGCATGACGCGGGCCGCGACGTGCTGCTGCTGGAGGCGAAGGACCGGCTTGGCGGGCGGGCGCACACGGCACCGCTGGCGTTCGCGGGCCGGACAATCGCGGTGGACTGCGGATGCGGGTGGCTGCACTCCGCGCGGCGCAACCCCTGGGCGGACCTGGCCGACGCCCATGGGCTCACCGTCGATCGCACGCCGCCCGGTTGGCGCGAGCAATGGCGGGAACTCGGTTTCCCCGCCGACGACCAGCGGGCATTCGGCGACGCCTGGGACGCGATGGAGGTGGAGGCGCATCGCCTGCTGCCCAGCCACGACCGGCCGCTGGCCGACGCCGTCGCGGACGGCCCGTGGCGGCCGCTGATCGACGCGATCTCCGGCTATGCCAACGGTGCGCAACTCGCCCAGGTGTCGCTGCGCGACTGGGCGGCGTATGAAGATGCCTCGACCGACGACAATTGGGCGGTGGTCGAGGGCTATGGCACGCTCGTCGCGCGTCATGCCGCCGGTGTGCCGGCGCGGCTGAGCACGCGGGTGCGACGGATCGATCATGGCGGGCGCACGATCCGCGTCGAGACGGACCGCGGCACGATCGAGACCGCCGCCGTCGTCGTCGCTTTGCCGACGCCGGTGCTGGCGCGCGGCGACGTGACGTTCGATCCGCCGCTCCCCGACAAGCAGGCCGCAGCCTCGGCATTGCCGCTCGGGCTGGCGGACAAGATCTTCCTGGGCGTCGCCGGCCCGGCCGTTCCGACGAACGCGCACCTGATCGGCGACCCGCACGGCGCCTGCACCGCCAGCTATCGCCTGTCGCCGTTTGGCGAACCGCTGGTCGAGGTGTTCGTGGGAGGTGATTGCGCCGAGATGCTGGAACGCGAGAGCGACGCCGGCGCCGCCGCCTTCGCGATCGGCGAGCTGGAACGGCTGCTCGGCCGCGACTGGCGGTTCACGCCGCTCGCCCGCACGCGCTGGCGACAGGACCCGCTGATCCGCGGCAGCTACAGCCACGCCCGGGTCGGCGCAGCCGGCCAGCGCGCGGTTCTGGCGGAACCAGTGGACGAACGCCTGTTCTTCGCCGGCGAGGCCTGCTCCCGCACCGATTTCTCCACCGCCCACGGCGCGTACGCGACCGGCGTGGCTGCGGCCGCCGCGCTGCTGGCCGGCTGAGCCTTTCCTTGCCGACCACCGCGTGCTTCAATCGGCAGGCAGTCGGAGGATGGAACGATGAAGCGCGACGTCATCGCGATCTACGCGCGGGCCTGGGCGTTCGGGATCGCCATGCCGCTGGTGTTCATCCTCCCCGCCCTGCCCGAACTGGCGCAGCATGCCGTCGAGGCGAAGCTCGGCATGTATGCCAGCATGTCGACATTCCGCGAGTCCTCCGCCAGCGGCGCGCGGCTGGGCGTCGGATACGTCAAGACGCTTGCGCTGCTGCTGCCCGGCTACTGGTTCGTGCGTTATCTCGCGTTCGGCGATGCGCGCCGGAGCGTCCGGCTCGAGCGACGCGCGGTTGCGCTCTGCGTGCCCGTCTTCCTGTTTTCGGGAGCGGAGCAGGCGGCGGCGTTGTTCGCGCCGCGGCTCCACCAGCTGTCGGGCATCACCGGCACGCTCCCCGCGGCGATCGCGGACGGATCGGCGACCCTCGCGCTGTCCTGCCTCGGCATGTACCTCACCGCATGGGGCGTCTCCGCCGCGCTCGGCAATGCGCGGATCACGCCGGTCCGCTCGCTAGCGCTGATGGCGGGCAGCTTCTGGCGGACGATCGGCTACATGCTTGCAGGTACGCTTCCGCTGATGGCAATCCACTACGCGCTCGGCATCGGCGCGATCGGCTGCCCCGGCTGGCTGGTCGCGATCATGCTCGCGCTCGACGGTGTCGTGGTCGCCGCCCTCGCCCATACCATGGCCGGTGCGGGGTTCATGGCCGCGCGAGCCGCGTCGCGGCGCAAGGACGTGTCCCTAATGCCGACGAAGGCCGGCGAGGCCGTCGGCCGCCCTCGCCCGCTGGCGCTTTGAGCCGCTTGGCATGATGCGTGTGATCCGGCTGATCCTGAAGCTGGCCCTTGCCTTCGTGGTGTTCAGCGTAGCGTGGGTCGCGGTCTATCGCGTCGTGCCGCCGCCCTACACGTTCACGATGCTGGGCGATCGGCTGGCGGGCCGGTCGATCGCCAAGGACTGGGTGCCCCTCGACCGGATCGACCCCAACATGGCGCGCGCGGCGATCGCGGGCGAGGATGCGCGCTTCTGCCTCCACCACGGCTTCGACCTCCACGCGATCGAGACGGCGGCGAAGCGCAACGCGAGCGGCGGACGCGTGCGCGGCGGCTCGACGATCAGTCAGCAGACCGCCAAGAACGCGTTCCTGTTCCAGGGCGGCGGCTATCTCCGCAAGGCGCTGGAGGCGTGGTTCACGCTGCTGATCGAGGGCATCTGGGGCAAGCACCGGATCATGGAGGTGTACCTCAACCTCGCGGAGACCGGCATCGGGACGTACGGCGTCCAAGCGGCGGCGGAACGCTATTTCCACCACGGCGCGGGGCGGCTGTCGCCCACCGAGGCCGCCCGGATCGCGGCCATCCTGCCGCTGCCCAAGAAGCGCGCGGCGGTGGACCCGCACGGGTTCGTGCGGCGGCACGGCAACATCCTCGCGCGCTATGTCGGCGTGGTGCGGGGGAACGGGCTGGATGGGTGCCTGCGGTAGAGGCGGCTACCTCCCACAGCGTCCCCTCACCTTGTCACCGCCTAAGGTGAGCGGGAGGAGGAGCAGGGAGCCGCGGGCAGAGCCCGCGGCGTCGACCGTAGCTGCGCGACACCGGCCGGGCGTGCGCGTTGCGTGTGCAGCGCCGCTGCGCACGCGCGCGGCCGCGCCTAGAACGGCAGCTTGAAGCCCGGCGGCAGCGAAAGCCCGCTGGTCATCTTGCCCATTTCCTGGCTCGACACCGCGTCCGCCTTGGCGCGCGCGTCGTTGAACGCAGCGGCGACGAGGTCCTCCACCATCTGCTTCTCCGACGGCTGGAGCAGCGAGGGATCGATGTCGACCGACACGATCCGGCCCTTGGCGGTCGCCTTCACCTTCACCAGGCCGCCGCCCGCCGCGCCCTCGACCTCGATCGTGTCGAGGCTCGCCTGCGCCTTTTCCAGTTCGGCCTGGACGTTCTGCGCCATGGCCATGATCTCGTCGAGGTTCTTCACGATGTGCTCCTTTTGAGGGTCCAGCCTTCGAGTTCGGCGTCCGGGAACGCCGCCATTGCGGCTTGGACGAGCGGGCTGTCCAGCACCGCCTGCCGCTCCGCGTCGCGGGCCGCGTCCTCCACTTCCTTCAGCGTCGCCGCGCCGGGCTGGTCGGCGAACGACACCTTCCACGCTCGCCCTGACAACGCCTTGAGCGCGGCGTTGAGATCGGTCAGCGTATCGGCCGACATCGGCCGCGCGCCGCTCATCACCAGTTCGGGAGGCTGGTAGCGCACGACGCTGGCCCCCTTCAACCGAATGGCGAGGCCGAGCGATCCGCCATCCTCCAGCACCGCGACCAACGTCGCGAAGTCGGCCGGGAATGGCGAGCTTTCAGGCGGCGCGGCCGCCGGGGCGGCGACCGGCGTGGGAGACGCAGCGGCGACCGGCGCCTGCGGCGGCGCGGCGACGGGGACCGACACGACCGGTGTCGGCACGGTGCCGCTCGCGATCGCCCTAGCCAGTTCCCCGGGATCGGGGAGCGACGAGGCGTGGATCGCGCGCAGCAGCGCCATCTCCGCCGCCTCGATCGGCATCGCGGCGCGCGCCACCTCGTCATGCCCCTTGAGGAACAACTGCCACAATCGGTGGAGCTGCGCGAACGACAGCGCGCCCGACCACTCGACGAGGGCGGCGCGTTCCTCCGCCGGCTGCGCGAGGTCGGCCGGCGTGCCGACCTTGGCCAGCGTGACGCCATGCACCAGCTCCAGCAGCGCGCGCAGCACCGTGACCGGATCGACGCCCAGATCGTACTGCCGCCGGAGCGCCGCCAGCGCCGCGAGCGAGTCTCCCGCCAGCAGACGCGCCATCATCTCGCGCACCGCGCCGCGATCCGACAGCCCCAGCATCTCGCGCACCGCGTCCGCCGTCACCGCGCCGCCTTCGATACCGGCGTGCGCGATCGCTTGGTCGAGGATCGAGAGGCCGTCACGCGCCGACCCTTCCGCCGCGCGCGCGATCAGCGCCAGCGCCTCGGGCTCGGCAGGCGCCTCTTCCTTGGCGCAGACGTCGGCGAAATGCGCGGCGAGCTTGTCGGCGGGGATGCGCCGCAGGTCGAACCGCTGGCAGCGCGACAGCACCGTCACCGGCACCTTGTTCACCTCGGTGGTCGCCAGCAGGAACTTCACACCCTCGGCAGGCTCTTCCAGCGTCTTCAACAGCGCGTTGAACGCGTTCTTCGACAGCATGTGGACTTCGTCGATGATGTAGATCTTGTACCGGGCAGAGAAGGCCGTCATCCGCGACGCGTCGATGATCGCACGCATGTCGTCGACGCCCGTGTGGCTGGCGGCGTCCATCTCGATGACGTCGATGTCGCGACCGTCGGTGATGCCGACGCAATGCTCGCACACGCCGCACGGGTCGATCGTCGGCCCACCCCGGCCATCCGGGCCGATGCAGTTGAGCGCCTTGGCCACCAGCCGCGCGGTGCTGGTCTTGCCCACTCCGCGCACGCCCGTCAGCAGGAACGCATGCGCCAGCCGCCCGCGCCGGATCGCGTTGCCCAGCGTCGTGACCATCGCGTCCTGACCGATCAGCTGCGAGAACGTCTGCGGCCGGTATTTGCGCGCGAGGACACGATAGGCTTCGGGCTTCACCGGCTGGACCGGCTCGTCGAGGCCGAGCGACGCCATCAGCCCGCGACCCCGGCCGCCGTGCGCGGCATGAAGTTGAGGAAGTTGAGGCGATACGCGCAGGTCATTCCGTCCCCCATAGGCGTGCGGGCACGATCCGTCAGGTAGGCGTGGCACAAAGGGGCGGGAAAGCGGCAGGGCATCGTTCGCCTGATACCCCGGAGCGGGGCGTGTAGGACAGTGGAAAGGATGGCGTGCCGCATCCTCGCTACGTCTGCCCGGACTTGATCCGGGGCCGGGATGCCGGACACGAAGAAACGACGGGGCGCCGAGGCGAAGCGACGTCGTCACACGCCGCCTTGGCGCCGCCGGCCGCCCATCAAAGAAGAAGCCCGGGCAGCTTGCTGCACCGGGCTTCTTCTTTGATGGGTGAGAGCCGGACGACCCGCGGCGAAATCGTTGCGGCTGCTTCCTTCCGGACCTGACCGGGTTGGCGACAACCACGTCCGCCCGACTCCCGCGTGCCGTATGGCAAACAGCTGGCGCATGGGTCAAGCCCGGGTCGGCGAACCGACCCGGGCGATCACTCAATAGCGTACGGTCCGGCAGACGCGGACCCGGCGCGGCCCGTGACGCTCGACGTGGCACACCGTCCGGCTGCGATGCCGGAACGCCGGACCGGTGTGGGTGCGGGTGATGGTGCGCGTCTCGCGAACGACGCGGGTCTGCGCGGAGGCGCCGATCGGAGCGAGTGCGGTCAGCGCGACGAGACCGGCGGTGGCGATGGACAGGAGCTTCATAACAGGATTCCTTTCACGGATGTGGCCGATTGTCCGGCCGGTGGACGAAGGGGATCAGTAAGGCCGGAAGCAGCGGCGGAAGCCGTGATGATAGGTGCAGACCACCCGCCGGTGATGATAGCCGTAGCCGAAGCGTGGGCCATACCCGCGATAGCCGTATCGGCCGTGGCCATAGCCCCCGCCAGCATAGCCACCCCGGGAGCCGCCGCCATGATAGCCGCCGACGTACCCGCCGCCATGGTAGCCGCCGCCCCCATACCCGCCGCCACGATTGCCGCCACCGTGGTAGCCGCCGCCCCCGTACCCGCCACCATGATTGCCGCCACCGTTGCCGTCGCCCGCACGGCCGCCGCCGTGATCGCCGTGGCCGCCGTTATATTGTGCCTCGGCCGGTGCCGCGGCGCCGAGCCCGCCGGCGAGCGCAAGCCCGGCGGCGATGATGGCGATCTTCATGGGAAGCCTCCTCTGATCGCCCGGACCATCCGGGCTGACACCTAGATGGGACAGGGCCGCTGACGCGTGCCTGAACCCGTCGTGCAGCCTAGCGTCATGTTGCGGTCACGCCGCCGGCACCGTCACGATCAGGCCGTCGAGCGCGGCGACCAGCATCACCTGGCACGACAGCCGGCTGCGGCGCGTCGCGTCGGGCAGCAGGTCGAGCATGTCCTCCTCCTCGCCCGTCGGCGGCGGCACCGGCGTTCCGTCGGGCAGCATCACGTGACAGGTGCCGCACGCCAAGAACCCGTTGCACGTCCCCTCGAGCGGCATGCCCGCGCGCTGCGCCGCGTCCAGCAGCCGCTCACCCGCGAGGCCCTCGACCGCCACGACCGCGCCGTCCGGCCCGACGAACGACAGCCTCATGCTGCTACGCGGCGCTGTGCGCGCGCCGCCGCGTCGATCCTCGACACCGCCTCCACCAGTTCCCCCTCCGTCGTGTAGCGCCCGAACCCCAGCCGGATCGACGAGCGCGCCTCCGCCTCACTCAGCCCGATCGCGCGCAGCACATGGCTGGACCGCCCCGACCCGCTCGCGCACGCCGAGCCGGCCGAAAAGGCGACGTCGCGCACCTCGCTCATCAGCCGGGACACGTCGAGTCCGGGGAGCCGGACGTTTAGGTTGCCGGGGTAGCGATGCTCGACCGACCCGTTGACGATCCAGTCCGGACCCAACGTTTCCAGCGCCACCTTCCACAGGCGACTGATGAGCCGCCCATCATCAAATTGTCTATCGATCATCTGCCACGCGGCCGCGCCGAACCCAGCGCACAAGGCGGGCGACAGCGTTCCCGATCGCCCGCCCGTCTCCTGACCACCACCATGCATGAGGGGCGTCAGGCTGACACCGTCGCGTATCCACAACGCGCCGATCCCCTTGGGACCGTAAATCTTGTGAGCGGAGCAGGCCACCAGATCACAATCGGCGGGAACATGGATGCGGCCCCACCCCTGCACCGCATCGCACAGCATCAACGCGCCGGCGGCGTGCGCCAGATCGCCGAGCGCCGCGATCGGCTGCACTACCCCGATCTCGTTGTTGACCAACATCGCCGCGACCAGCCCCGTGCCGGGCCGGATCGCCGCCGCCGCCGCTTCCAGATCGACCAGACCATCCGCACCGACCGGCACAACCGTCACCGACCGTCCCCGTCTCGCCTCCGCCGCGACGGTGTCGAGGACGGCGGCGTGCTCCGACGCAAGCGTCACGATCGGACCGTCCGTCCCCTTGATCGCCCAATTGAGCGCCTCGGTGGCACCACTCGTGAACGCCAGCGCGCCTGCCACGGCGGGGCCAAAGCTCTCGACCCGTTCGCGCGCCACCTCCACCGCCGCCTTCGCGCGCCGGCCCTCGCGGTGCGCGGAGTGCGGATTGGCGTGGCCGTCGCGCAGCCACGGCAGCATCGCGTCGAGCGCCTCGGGCGCGAGCGGGGTCGTCGCCTGGTAGTCGAGGTACGTCATGCCGCGAGCCTCCTGGCCGCGCGCGCGATGTCGCGCCAGGCGGCGATCGCGCGCTCGACGTCGGCCTCGTCGGTGTCGCGACCGAAGCTGATCCGCAGCACCTCCCGGCTCGACTTCTCGCTCCACCCCATCGCGCCCAGGACGTGGCTGGGCTTGAGGCTGCCCGACGAGCAGGCGCTTCCCGCCGAGACCGCGATCCCGGCGAGGTCGAAGCGGATCAGCTGCGTCGTCTGCGCGACGCCGGGCATCCGATACGATCCGATCGCGGGATGCCGCGAGCTGGTCGGTGCCACCACCTCTCCGCCCGACCGCGCCACCGCATCGTCCAGCCGCGCGCGCAGCGCCGCCCACCGATCCAGCGGCTCGGGCTCGGCGAGCGCGGCGGCATAGCCGAGCGCGCCGGGCAGGTTCTCCGTCCCGGGTCGATAGCCGCGCTCCTGCCCGCCGGTGGGGGTGAGCGTCGCCAGATCGCGCACCAGCAGCGCGCCGACGCCTGGCGGCCCACCACGCTTGTGCGCCGACAGCGCGACGAAGTCGGCGTGGTCGGCGACGTCCGCGTCCACGCCCGCCGGCATCTGCGCCGCGTCTACGAGAAGCAGGTGGCCGTCGGCGTGCACAGCGTCGGCGATCGCGGCGATCGGCTGGCGCACGCCCGTCTCGCTGTTCGCCCATTGGACGCAGACGAGGGCGCGGCCCTCCGATCCGGTCGGGCGAGAGGCTCCCGCCCACGTTCGTGTAAGCAGTCCCTCGGCGTCGACCCCCAGCACCCCCGCATCGGGCGCCGCGCGCAGCACCGCATCGTGCTCCACCGCGCTCACCAGCCGCCGCGCCACGCCCGCACGACCGAGCGCGAGACCCAGCGACTCGCTCGCCCCGCTCGTCAGCAGCACCTCGCCCCGCCAGCCGTACGCCGTCCCGATCGCGCCCCGCGCCGCCTCCAGCGCCGCGCGCGCCGCGCGACCCTCGGCGTGGGGCGACGACGGGTTGGCCCAGCGCGCCATACCGTCGGCCACCGCAGCGCGCGCGGCCGCCGTCATCGGCGTGGTGGCGGCATGGTCGAGGTAGAGCCGGGTGGTCACGCAAGCGTTCCAATTGCGCGGGGTGGCGCCACGCCTATATAGCGCGCCATCCCGT
Source organism: Janthinobacterium lividum (assembly GCA_050955125.1). Lineage (GTDB taxonomy): Bacteria > Pseudomonadota > Alphaproteobacteria > Sphingomonadales > Sphingomonadaceae > Sphingomonas. Next base: position 38,741 of record JBPBQW010000163.1, on the reverse strand, counting down.
GCGCTCCACCCGCGCCTTCAGCAGATCGCGAGTCCCCATGCCCGAAGTCATCTTCCCCGGCCCCGAAGGTCGCTTGGAGGGGCGCTTCGCCCCCGCGCCGCGGCCGCGCGCACCCGTCGCGATGATCCTCCACCCGCACCCCTCGTCGGGCGGCACGATGAACAACCGGATCGTGCAGGAGCTTTACAAGACCTTCCAGCGCCGCGGCTTCGCCGTGCTGCGCTTCAACTTCCGCGGGGTGGGCAAGAGCCAGGGCGTGTTCGACAACGGCGTGGGCGAGCTGTCCGACGCCGCCAGCGCGCTCGACTGGGTTCAGAGCTTCCACCCCGAGGCGCAGACGACGTGGGTCGCGGGCTTCGGCTTCGGCGCGTGGATCGGCATGCAGCTGCTGATGCGCCGGCCCGAGATCCGCGGCTTCATCTCGATCGCGCCGCCCGCCAACATGTTCGACTTCACCTTCCTCGCACCCTGCCCGGCCAGCGGCATCATCATCCAGGGCGCGGCCGACGAGGTGGTGACGCCGGCGGCGACGCAGAAGCTGGTGGACAAGCTGCGCACGCAGAAGCACATCACCATCCACCATGACACGATCCCGAAGGCCAACCACTTCTTCGAGCACGAGATGCCGCAGTTGATGGGCAGCGTGGACAAGTATCTGGACATGCGACTGGCGCCGGACTCCCCGATCAGGTGAGTCAGGCAGCGTCGGATTGGCGCCAGCTAATCCGCGCAGCTTGGCCAGCCCGGGCAGCGGCGCCCAGGCGCCGTCTTACGACGCGGCTTTGCCGCGGCGGGCTAGTTGTCGCAGCGAGCCGCGAGGGGTGGACGCTCGCCTACGACGACTGCATGGATTGCGGACCATTCTTGCTGGAATGCAGAGATCAATCGGGCTAACGCCTTATTACTCACTTTTCCAAACCCGATGATCGGGCCAAGCTCTGCAGTGTAGTCGATGAAGATTGGCTCTAAGCCAGCTGCGGCGAAAGACGTAAGCGCCTGCTGGAGGCTCTCCGGACGTGTTCTGAAGCGGACGCCCACCAGCTTCTCCGGGGGCTTGCTTCCCGGAACCGCTCCAGCTCTCACAACGTCCACACCACCACGTTCCCCAGCAGCACCGCCGCCATCACCAGCATCAGCACGCCCTTGCGCCGCTCGGTGCCGCGCCAAGCCAGCCGGGCGCCGACGCCGGCCAGCGTGAAGACCGCGAGCATCGCGATGGCGGGGGCGAGGGTATCGAGGGACTCCATCCGCCACCTCTAACCCGTTCAGGCTGAGCTTGTCGAAGCCCTGCCCTCGTCTTTTGCGCACTATCGAAGAAGGAAGTCACCCCCCTTCGGCCGCCTGCAAGGCAGGCGCTCAGGACAGGCATCGGCAAGCTCGGGGTGAACGGAAAAGAGGGTGCGGGGAATCCTCACCCCGCCATCACCCGCGCGTACGCCGCCCGGTCGACGTTGCCGCCCGACAGTATCACCAGCATCCCCGCCTCCGCGCGCACCTGGCCCGCCAGCACCGCGGCCAGCGCCACCGCGCCGCCAGGCTCCACCACCAGCCGCAGCCGCTCCGCCGCCCAGCGCTGCGCCGCCGCCGTTTCCGCCTCGCTCACCGCCACGCCCTCCACCCCGCGCCGCGACAGCACGTCGAACGTCAGCGGCGAGACGCGGGTCGTCATCAGCGAGTCGCACGCGGTGGGCGGCGCATCCGCCCCCACCGGCTCGATCCACCCCGCCTCCAGGCTGCGGCGCATGTCGTCCCAGCCTTCGGGCTCCACCACCGTCACCCGCGCGTCCTGCAGCCCGAGCGCGATCCCGGCCGCCAGGCCGCCGCCGCCGCACGGCACCACCACCTGCGTCGGCTGGCCGAGCCCCGCCGCCTCCATCTGCCGCCGCGCCTCGATCCCCGCCGAGCCCTGTCCCTCGATTACCCAGGGGTCGTCGAAGCTCGGCACCAGCGTCGCCCCGCGCGCTTCGGCCAGCCGCGCCGCGATGCCCTCGCGCGACTCGGTCGCGCGATCGTAGCGGACCACCTCCGCACCCAGCGCCAGCGTCGCGTCCAGCTTCGCGCGCGGCGCGTCCGACGGCATCACGATCGTCGCGGCGATGCCCAGCCGCCGCGCGGCCCAGGCGATCCCCTGCGCGTGATTGCCGCTGGAGAAGGCGACGACGCCGCGCGCCCGCGCCGCATCGTCGAGCGCGGTCAGCCGGTGCCACGCGCCGCGCACTTTGAACGCTCCCACGGGCTGCAGCGATTCCGCCTTGAACGCGACCGTCACGCCGTTGATTTCGCTCGTGAACAGCGGCGTCGGCGGCAGGACGGCCGTGATCTTGGCCGCCGCGTCGCGGACCCCGGCACGGGTGGGTTGTCGCACGATCGTCACGGCTCGTCTCCACGGCCGAAGCCTGTCCAAAACTTCACTTTACACATCGGATCACCGACCCTATCTCCGCGCTTCGCTGCCCCATGGGACTTCCAACCGCAAGGCAGCTTTTCGACGATCGGCGAAAGCCACTTGGAGGTCCCTTGATTTGCACCAGCACCATAGCGCGTTGGGGTTAGCGCCCCTCTCGACCGCCGTTCCCTCCGATTTGCCTCGCGTGGAGGGTGGCTTCGACATCGCCGTACGGCGGCCGGCATCGCCGGTCACGCTGATCCGTCCGCACGCTGCCGCGCGCGCCGCCCGCTACTTCGTCGAGAAGTTTCCGGGCCGGTCGATGTATGCGGTGAAGGCGAACCCCTCGCCCCACCTGCTGCGCGTGTTGTGGGACAGCGGCGTGACGCATTACGACGTCGCCTCGATCGCGGAGGTGCGGCTCGCCTCGCGCACGCTGCCGGGCGCGACGCTGTGTTTCATGCATCCCGTGAAGGCGGAGGAGGCGATCGGGGAAGCGTATCGCGTCCATGGCGTCCGCGTGTTCAGCCTCGACAGCCTGGAAGAGCTCGAGAAGATCATGCGCGCGACCGCCGGTGACACGGGCGTCGCCGCCGACGACCTGACGCTGTGCGTCCGGCTGCGCGTATCGTCGGAGCACAGCAAGCTCAGCCTCGCGTCCAAGTTCGGCTGCGCGCCGGCGGAAGCGCGCTCGCTGCTGATGGCGGCGCGCCAGGCGTCGGACGCGCTGGGCATCTGCTTCCACGTCGGATCGCAGGCGATGAGCCCGCAGGCCTATGCCGAGGCGATGGAGCGCGTGCGCCTGGCGATCGTCGATGCAGCGGTGACGGTCGACGTCGTCGACGTGGGCGGCGGGTTCCCGTCGACCTATCCCGGCATGGAGCCGCCGCCGCTCGACCGCTATTTCGAGACGATCGGCCGCGCGTTCGAGAGCCTGCCGGTGTCCTATTCGTCCGAGCTGTGGTGCGAGCCCGGCCGTGCGCTGTGCGCCGAGTATTCGTCGGTCGTGGTGCGCGTCGAGAAGCGGCGCGGGGACGAGCTGTACATCAACGACGGCGCCTATGGTGCGCTGTTCGACGCGGCGCATATCGGCTGGCGGTTTCCCGTCACGCTGCTGCGCGCCGAGGACAGCCGCGCCAAGCCGATGGCGTTCAGCTTCTATGGGCCAACGTGCGACGACCTCGACCATATGGCCGGGCCGTTCCTGTTGCCAGCGGACGTGCAGGCGGGCGACTATCTCGAGATCGGGATGCTCGGCGCCTATGGTGCGGCGATGCGCACGGCGTTCAACGGCTTCGGCTCGGACGAGACGGCGGTCGCGACCGACGAGCCGATGGCGAGCCTGTACGGCGAGGAACCGGCGCGGATCGTCGCGAACGTCGTCAAGCTGTAACGCGTCTTTGCTCCCCTCCCGCGTGCGGGAGGGGTTGGAGGCGGGACTTCCTGCCTCCGGCAGCCCTCATCGCGCGCCCGTGGCGCCCACCCCCGACCCCTCCCGCACGCGGGAGGGGGGAGAAGAAGAATGACCGACACGACCATCCAGACCCCCACGCGCGACGAGATCCGCCCCAACGACACCCGTAAGCGCGAGCTGCTGTCCAAGCAGGTCAAGCACGTCGACATCCGCTCGTTCGACGCGCGGCCGATCATCGACGCGATGGACAAGATGAGCTTCACCAGCCGTGACCTTGCGCGCGCGACGGGCATCTACAACCAGATGCTCGCCGATCCCGACTGCTCGATCTTCCTCGTCGTCGCAGGCTCGACGTCGGCGGCGGGCTGCATGGACCTGTATGCCGAGCTGCTGCGCAACAACATGATCGACGGCATCGTCGCGACCGGCGCGACGATCGTCGACATGGATTTCTTCGAAGGCCTCGGTCACAAGCATTATCAGGCGCTCGAAGTGCCGGATGATGACACGCTGCGCTCGTTGCTGATCGACCGGATCTACGACACCTACATCGACGAGGAAGAACTCCAGCACGTCGACCACACGATCTTCGAGATCGCCGAGACGCTGGAGCCCAAGGCGTACAGCAGCCGCGCGTTCATCCGCGAGATGGGCAAGTATCTCGTCGAGCATGGCAAGAAGGAGAACAGCCTCGTCAAGCTCGCCTACGAGCATGACGTGCCGATCTTCTGCCCGGCGTTCACCGACTCGTCCGCGGGCTTCGGGCTGGTGAAGCACCAGGTCGACGCGATGAAGGCGGGCAAGCCGTATCTGACGATCGACTCGATCGCCGACTTCCGCGAGCTGACCGACATCAAGATCAAGGCCGGCACGACGGGCCTCCTGATGATCGGCGGCGGCGTGCCCAAGAACTTCATCCAGGACACGGTCGTCTGCGCCGAAATCCTGGGCCACGATGATGTCGAGGTGCACAAATACGCCGTGCAGATCACCGTCGCCGACGTTCGCGACGGCGCGTGTTCTTCCTCCACGCTGCAGGAAGCGGCGTCGTGGGGCAAGGTGAACACGGGCATCGAGCAGATGGTGTTCGCGGAGGCTGGATCGGTGATGCCGCTGCTGGCCAGCGACGCCTATCACCGCGGCCTTTGGAAGGATCGCGTCAAGCGGCGGTGGGGCGCGATCTTCGACTGACCGGCGACGGGCCGGGGTGCTGGACACGGGCACCCCGGCTCGCGCAGTCTCTTCCCAAGTGGGGGGAGACGGAACATGACGATCCTGGGTCTGACGATCGCGATGCTGTTTCAGGCGGCGCCGGCGGTGGCCGCCTCGACGCCGGCACCGGCAGCCGCCGATCCTGCGCTCGACCGACTGGTCGCGCTCTACGACGAGGTCTGCCTTCAGGCGTTTCCGATGGACGGCGGCGTCGATCGGCTGATGGCCACCAAGGGCGCCGTCGCGCTGACGCCTGATCAGGTCAAGGTGACGCTGGTCGACGATCCCGGCCGCGGGTGGCGGATCAAGGACGGGAGTCGCGAGGTGCTCGTGTTCCTCGAACTGCCGCCTTTCCACGCCTGCTCAGTGCGACGTTTCTTTCCCGCGGGCATCCCCGCGCTGCCCGCCTATCGTGCGGTCGCCGAGCGGTTCGAGGCGGACCACCCAAGCTTCGCGCCCGTCGCGCCCTATGACGTCGATCGCGGCGAGATCCACGTCCATGCGGTTGGCGAGCAGCGCGCGCTAGCCGCGGGCGGACAGGAATCGCTGTTCGTCTATGAACAGCATATCACCGATCCCGTGAAGCGGGCCGCTGGCCAGACGGCGGTGAACCTGCGCTTCGTCCACCAGATCCACACCGGGTCCTGAGCGCCCCGGCCGTTGCGCGGGCGGGCGACGACGGTAGAGGTGCGGGCATGACATTGCATCGCCGCGACCTTCTCGCCCTGTCGCTCGCCGCCGGCATCCTGCCCACCGCCGCCTTCGCGCAGGGCGTCGCCGCGCCCGGCTGGAACCCGCCCGAGCGCGTGCCGCTATGGCCCGGCACGCCGCCGGGCGCGCCGACGCCGCTGCCCGCGCCCGCTCCGGAGATCAAGCGCTTCCCCGGCCAGGCGCCCCAGCTGTGGATGCACGGCGTCGCCTACCCGGAAATCGGCGTGTTTCGTCCCGCGCGACCCGACGGGCGCGGCGTGCTGGTGATCCCCGGCGGTGGCTATGGCTTCACCTCACTGACCAACGAGGGAGTGGAGGTCGCGGCCGCGCTCGGCGCGATGGGAATCACGAGCTTCGTGCTGAGCTATCGCCTGCCGGGCGAAGGCTGGGCGCATCGCGAGGACGTGCCGCTGGCCGATGCGCAGCGCGCGATGCGGCTGATCCGCGCGGGCGCACGGCGATATGGGGTCGATCCGGCTCAGCTGGGCGTGCTCGGCTTCTCGGCGGGCGGGCATCTGGCCGGATCGCTCGCGACGCTGCCGGGCTATGCCGCCTATGCGCCCGTCGATGCGGCGGATCGCCTCGATGCGCGGCCGGCATTCTGTGGCCTGATGTATGCGGTGTCGACGGTGAACCCCGGAGCCAGCCATGGCGGCACGCGCGCCAACCTGCTCGGGCCGAACCCGGCACCGGGCGCCCAGGCGCGCTACGACGTCGCGCACAACATCGCGCGGACCACACCGCCGATGTTCGTCTGCCAGGCGCAGGACGACGGCACCGTACCCTTCACCAACGCGCTGGACCTGTTCGCCGCGGCGCGCGCGGCGTCGGTGCCGGTCGAGGCGGAGTTCCTGACGAAGGGCGGCCATGGATTCGGCACCCGCCTGCCCGCGAGCAATCCCGGATCGTTGTGGCCGCAGGCGTTCGGGCGATGGGTGACGGAGACACTGGGCTAGACCGCGCGCCTATCCAAACAGCCGGACCAGGCTCTTCTCCAGCATCACGAATTGCCAGAGCGTCCGGCCGTGGTCGGCCCGGCCGGCGCGGTGATCCTCCGCGATCGTCGCGAGCCGGGTCATGTCGAACCAGCCGGTCTGCGCCAGTGTACGCGAGTGCGCCAAGCCCGCCGCCTGCGCAGCCAGCGGCCCGCGCAGCCAGGCGCTCACCGGCGTGACAAAACCCTGCTTGGGCCGGTACAGGATCTCGCGCGGCAGATAGCGTTCGAGCGCCTTCTTCATCAACCATTTGCCCTCGCCTCCTCGCAGACGAAGCGAGGTCGGCAGCGTCGCGGCGAACTCGACCAGCCGATGGTCGAGCAGCGGCTCGCGCGCCTCCAGCCCGACCGCCATGCTGGTGCGGTCGGCCTTGGTCAGGATGTCGCCGGGCAGCCAGAGCTTCAGGTCCGCATATTGCGCGCGGTCGAGCGGGTCGCGCGCTGGGGCATCATTCATCGCGGCGACCCAGCGATCCTCCGCGCGGTGCCCGGCCAGCGCGGCCCTCGCCGCGGGTGAGAACAGCCGCGCGCGCTCCTCCGGCGTCGTCACGCCCACCGATCGTGCGTATCCTTCCGCGCCGTCACCCGCGAGCGCGAGCAACGTCGTCCTGGCGCGCAACGGGCGCGGCGCCCAGTCCGCCTTGGGATAGCGTTCGCCCAGCCAGCCCGCCGCGCGGCGCAGGGCGGCCGGCATGATCGCGCGCGCGCGTTCCTCCGCGACCTGGAACCGGTGGCGGCGATAGCCGGCGAACGCCTCGTCCGCGCCGTCGCCCGACAGCGCGACCGTCACCTCCTCGCGCGCCAGCTCGCACACCCGGTAGGTGGCGAGCGCGGAGGCGTCGGCGAACGGCTCGTCGAACGCGCGGACCAGCGTATCGACGAGCCCGACATCGTCGGATGCCACCACCCGCTCGCGATGATCGGTCGCGAAGCGGCGCGCGACGATCCCCGCCGGCCCGCGCTCGTCATGCCCCGCCTCGTCGAAGCCGATCGTGCACGTCTTGACCGCGCGAGGGCTGGCCTCCGCCATCAGCGCGACGACCGCCGAGCTGTCGACCCCGCCCGACAGGAACGCGCCCAGCGGCACGTCCGCGACCAGCCGCGAGCGCACCGCGACGCGCAGCCGCTCGACCAGCTCCTCCTCCAGCGCGGCGGCCGATCCGGTCGCGCGGCGGGAGAAGTCGACGTCCCACCATTGCACCGGATCCGGCACCGGCCGCCCGCGATGGACGAGTAGATGGTGCCCCGCCGCCAGCTTGCGCACCCCCGACACCAGGCAGGCGTCGTCGGGCACGTAGCCGAACGCCAGATAGTCCTCGACCGCGCGAAGGTCCGGCACGCGGCGCAGCAGCGGATGCGCGAGGAGGCCCTTGAGCTCCGACGCGAACGCCAGACCGCCGTCGCTGAGCTCGACGTAGTGGAGCGGCTTCACGCCCAGCCGGTCACGCGCCAGGAACAGGCAGTGCGCGCCCGCGTCGTGGATCGCGAAGGCGAACATGCCGTGCAGCCGGTCGAGCATCGCCGGCCCCCACGCGCGCCAGCCCTCGATCAGCACCTCGGTATCGCCCGCGGTGCGGAACCGCGCGCCAGATGCCTCGAGCTCGCTGCGCAGTTCGGCGAAATTGTAGATCTCGCCGTTGTAGGTGACGCAGATCCGCTCGTCGGCGCTGCGCATCGGCTGCGGCGAGCCCGCGACGTCGATGATCGACAGTCGGCGATGCGCGAAGCCGACGCCCGGCGCGGTCCACACCCCCTCCCCGTCCGGGCCGCGGTGCGCGAGCGCGCCGATCATCGAGCGCAGCCGGGCGGGATCGACCGGGCGCGGCGACGCCGGATAATAGAGGCCGGCGATACCGCACATCAGTCCAGGCCCGTCATTCGGTCCGCCAGCCGGTCGAGCGGGCCGAGCGCGGCGCGCAGCCGGGCGATCGCGCGCACGGGATCACGGCCGGGCGCAGCCTCGGCGGACAGGTGGATCGCCACCGCCCGCTGCGGCCCGCCCAGCAGCCGCGCCTTCAGCGTCTCCATCTTCACCCGCGTCGCGTCCGAGGTCACCGTGTCGCCGACGCGATACCATGTCGCGACCACGCGCTCCACCGGGCGACGATCGGCGCCGGTCGCGACGATCCGCATCGCCGAGCCGCCGTCGATCGCGGGAAGGTCGGCGATACGGACCCAGCGATCCTCCTCGCGCAGCACGCCGGTGCCGAACGCCAGCAGCTTGCCCCCCTCGCGCTGGCGCCCGAACACCGCGATCGCGAGGTCCACCTTGTCGCCCGCGGCGTCGCGATACCGGCCGATCAGCGTGTGGTCGGCGCCGGGATACCAGGGGCTCCAGGCTGCGCGGATGCTGAGCGGCGCGCGCGACCAGCCCGGCACCTGCGGCAGCGCGATCCGGTCGGGCAGCGGCGCACCGCGGGCCGACAGCGTGGCGCTCCACAGCGGGAACGCGCCCGCGATGCCGAGCGCGAGCACCGCCGCCACGGAAAGCCGCAAGCGCCCCCGCACCGGGCCGTGCAGCGCGGCGGGATCGAACGCGGGCGCATCGGGTGACCGGTCGAACCAGCGCCAGCCGATCGCCATCGTCGCGGCCATCACCAGTCCGAAGAATATCCAGCCATAGACGATATGGTCGTACCCGGTCGCCCTCTCGACGGACGTGAGGTACGCGGCGTAGATCGTTGCGAACGCTCGCACCCCGTTGGCGAGCACCGGCACGACCAGCGACACCGCCAGGAACGCCGCCCGCCGCGGCCACGAGACGAAGCAGACGTTGGCCACCAGCGCGCCATAGGCGATCATCGCGATCACGAACTTCGCGCCCGAGCACGCCTCCGCCACCTCGAACACGCCGCGTCCGGGAATGGTGATGAGCACGCCGTCGACGCTCGCGGGGACGCCGGCGAGGTGGAGCAGCGGCATCGCCATCGCCACCGTCGCGCGCTGCAACGGCTCCTCCATCCCTTCGCCGAACGGCACGAGGAACACGGCGTAAGCAATGGGAAACGCGAGGCCGCGCGCCACGTGTGGCCCCAGCAGGGTGACCGCCGCGCCCTGCGCCATCACGATCAGGCCCAGGTGCCGCGCGAGCGTCACGCCGGCGGCGTCGCCGATCAGCCAGCACGCACCGCCGCCCGCGACGATCGCCAGTCCCGGCGCCCAGGCGACCGGCGTCAGCCGCGCGAGCTCGCAGCGCCGGTTCCAGACCAGCCACGCCACGACGGGGCCGACGAACAGGCAATGGCCGAAGGTGGTGCTGGTCCACCAGATGTGCGCGAGGCTGGCGGCGTCGGCGTGTAAGATCGCGACCAGCGCGACGACGACCACGCCGAGCGCTGCGGCGTGCGAGCGCCAGGCGGACGCGGACGCGACGAGCGGCTCGGCGGGCCGGACGCGAAGCGCGATGGTCATGTCGCTGGCCGGTCGGGCAAGCCGAGCAGCGCGTCCAGCGGCGCCAACCGCGCGTCCCAGCCGTAACGCCGCACGACCTGCGCGCGCGCGGCGGGCGCGTCGCCGCCAGCCATGATCGCCGCGATCACCTGACGCGCGAAGGTCTCGGCGTCGTCGGCGACGCGGATCGTGTCGGCGTGATCGATCCCCTCCGCCGCCGCCGCCGTCGCCACCACCGGGCGCGCCGTCGCCATCGCCTCGAGCACCTTGTTCTGCACCCCGCGCGCGGTGAGGAGCGGCGCGACGACCACCGCCGCGCCCGCAAGCCAGGGCCGCACGTCGGCGACCTCGCCGGTGACGAGGACATCCTCGCCCGCCAGCGTGGACACGGCGGGCACGGGCGCGCGGCCGACGATCGCGAACCGGGCGCCCGGACGTGCGGCGCGGACGAGGGGCAGGACGTCGGCGGCGAACCAGCGCACCGCCTCGATGTTGGGGCGGTAATCCATCTGGCCGGTGAAGACGACCAACGGCCCCGCCTCCACGACCGGCTCGACGGTTGCGGGATCGTAAAAGTCGGCGTCGATGCCGTTCTCCAGCACCTGCGCACCGGGCAGCAGCGCGGCCTCGGCGGCGCTGACGAATAGGCTGGCGTCCACACGGTCCGCGACGTCGGCCTCGAACGCCGCCAGCCGCCGGCCCTCGCGCGCATAGATCCAGCGCAGCAGGCCGGACCCGCTCTTTCCATAGGCGGCGAACTTGGCTGAATCACGATCGACGAAGTCCATGATCGTGCGGCCGGCGTCGAGCGGCAGATACTGCGCCATCTGGCCCGAGAAGACATAGGCCGCATCGACCCGGCCGACGGTCCTGATCGCGGCGGCGACGCGCGGGTCGGCAAAGGCGACGAGCGACAACGGCCGCCCGGCGGCGAGCGCGCCCAGCGCCGCCAGCGGCCGGGTCCGCCCGCGCGGCACGATCGTGCAGCTCGCAAGGCCGGCGGCAAGCTCGGCCGGCGGCGTCAGGTCCCGCGCGTCGTCCGCGAACGCGACGAGGTGGACGCGCGCCCGCTCCGCCAGATGGCGCAGGACATGATAGCCGCGGATCTTGTCGCCGCGATCGGGCGCGAACGGTGCGCGATGCGCGAGGAACAGGACGTCCATCAGCCGAGCCCGCGGCTGATCCACGGCCCCAGCATGTTGGCGATCGGCAGCGGCAGCTTCCGCCATGCGGCGATACGGGCGGCGTATCTGGGGTCGAGCGGGTTGACCGCCCGCAGCCCGGCGCCGTCCGCCGCGCGCTTGGCATAGGGCAGTGGCTCGGGCGCGAACCCCCAGTTCTTCTTGAACGCCGCCGCCCCGGTGCCGACCTTCGATCGGCCGAAATCGAACCGGGCGCAGCCCCGCGCGCGGGCATGCGCCATCAGCGCGAAGTACATCCGGTCGTTGGCGCGAAGCCCGCGCGCCGCATGGGTGCCGCCGCCCCAATAGGGAAAGACGGTGCCGCCGAAATACACGCTGAGCACGCTCGCCACCGCCCGCCCCTCATGGCGGACGGTCAGCACGTCGGCATCCGCGCCGAACGCGCCGGCGACCTCGCGCATCAGGCGGGCGGGAAAGACGGGCGTGCCGAGATTGCGGACCGACTCGGCATAGACCGCGTAATGCTCGGCGAGCGCGCGCCGATCGCTGCCGACGACGACCTCCAGCGGCAGGTCCAGCGCCTTGCGCACTTCGGCGCGCTGTTTGCGCGGTACGGCGACGAGTTCGGCGGCATCGTCGGCCGCGAGCGCACGCACGAAGCCGCAGTAAGTCGTGTTGTCCATCGACCAGCCCTCGGGCGCGGGGCCGCCGCGCAGCTCCACCGACGGACAGCCGAGCCGTTCGGCCAGCGCCCAGGCGCCGCTCGCCAGCGCGTCGGCCGCGCCCGGCGTCTCGGCCAGGATGCCGCCGCCCACCGCGAAGCCCGCGGACACGAGCGCCCGCCCGAACAGCCGCGATCGCATCGCGGTCAGCGGGAGGACGCCGACCAGGGCACCGTCCCCGTGCTCGGCGACCAGATAATGGCCGCGCTGGCCGGTGCCGCGCGCGACGGCGTCGGTCCAGCCCGCGAGGTGGAACGGCGTCGCGCCCTCCGCTTCGCGCACGAAGCCATCGATCCGCGCGCGGTCGCGGGCATCGCGCAGGTCGGCGGTGCGGACGCCGATCGGGCGCGCGAGCATCGGCGCCGTCATGCCGCGAGCGCCGGTAGGCGCGCGGGCCCGAGCCGCGCCGCCTCCCGCGCGGCGATCGCGTCGACGCGGCCCCAGTCATGCGCGGCGAGCAGGCGATCGAGTTTGCCCTCCATCGCCGCCAGCCGGCTGTAGTGGCGTACCCGCGAGCGCAGCGGCGCGGCCGCGACGCGCGGCTGGCCGGGGTCGATCTCCCACGGGTGGAAATAGAACATCGCCGCATGCCCCGCGGCGTCGCATTGCGCGATTCCCCGCTGCGTCAGCGCGGCGGGGAACAGGCGGAAGAAGCCGCCGCCGACCGCCATCCGCCTCCGCCCGAACGTCGCGACCGTCACCGGAAGTTCGAGCAGCGCGGCATCGGCAAGCGGTCGCCATGGCCAGCGCGGGCTGTCCGCCCACCCGTAATGATCGTGCGCGAGCGGCGCGACGCTGGTGGAATAGGCATAGCCCGCCGCGGCGAGCTCGGCATGCGCCCACGGCGTGCGCGCATCGATCGAGAAGGACGGCGCGCGATAGCCGGTGACCGCGACGCCGGCCGCATCCTCCAGCGCGGCGCGCGCGCGGGCGAGGTCTTCGCGGAACTCGGGCGCGGTCATGGTGAAGACGCGGCGGTGATCCCACCCGTGGCTCGCCAGCTCATGCCCGCCCGCGACGATGCGGCGCATCAGCGCGGGGAAACGGTGCGCCACCCAGCCGAGCGTGAAGAAGGTCGCCCGCACGCCGGCGCGCCCGAACAGCGCCAGCACCGCATCGGTATTGCGCTCCACGCGGCTGGCGAGGCCGTCCCAGTCCGACCGGTCGATCACCCGCTCAAACGCGCCGACCTGGAACCAGTCCTCCACGTCCACCGACATGCCGTGGTGCGGCGGGACCATGGCTCAGGCCGCCGCATCGCGCCGGGGCGCGACCTGGTCGTCCGCCCGGCCGTCGGCCTCCACCCAGTCGACCAGCAGCGTCAGCACCCGGCGCAACGCCGCGTCCTGCGTCTCCAGCCGCGCCTCCAGCGCCGCGAGCCGTTCGTCGAGGATCGGCGACGTCGCGGACCCCGGCTCCTCCGGCTCCGCGGCGCCGTCGCGATCGGGCGCGAGCGCGAGCCGGATCGGCCGGGGAGCGACCGGACCGCCCCGCCGCGTCATCGGCCGTGGCTCCGGCGCCGCGACCGGCTCGGCCGGTGCCATCGGCTCGGGCACGCGCGCCTCCGCCGCGCCGTCGGCGGCGACCGCGTCGACGACGGCTGCGTCGATCAGATCGATCCCGCCGATCGCGCAATGGAGCAGGACGCGGCCCGCAAGCTGGTTCAGCCGGCGCGGCACCCCGCCCGACGCGCGGTACAGCGCGGGGAACGCGTCGTCGGCGAAGTCCGGCCGACCCTGCCAGCCGACCAGCGACAGCCGGTGCGCGACATAGGCCTCGACCTCGCCCGGCTCCATCGGATCGAGGTGATGCGTCGCGATCACGCGCTGGCGCAACTGCTCCAGCCGTTCGGAGCCATGCAGCCGCTCGCGGAACTCGGGCTGGCCGAGCAGCAGGATCTGGAGCAGCGCATGGCCGCCCGCCTGGAAGTTCGACAGCATCCGCAGCTCCTCGAGCGCGGACGTCGCCAGCGCCTGCGCCTCGTCGACGATCAGCAGCGTGCCCCGCCCGGTGCGCGCGACCGACTGGAGCCCGCGCTCCACCAGGCCCAGAAGCTCCGCCTTGCTCCGCCCCGCCGCCTCGACGCCCAGCCCGGCCGCGACGATGCGCAACAGGTCGTCGCCCTCGACCTGTGTCGACACGATGCGGATCGGGTTCAGCCGCGTGGCGTCGATCCCTTCCATCAGATGCCCGACGAGCGTCGTCTTGCCCGCGCCGATGTCGCCGGTGACGACGATGAAGCCCTCGCCCTGCGCCAGGCCATAGCCGAGATACGCCATCGCCTTGCGGTGGGTCGCGGTCTCGAACCAGAATCGCGGGTCCGGCGTCAGCTGGAACGGGCGGCCGGTCAGGCCGAAATGATCCTCGTACATTCCCTGGCCCCTCAGAACTGGTATCGCGCGCCGACCAGCGCCTGCGCGGTCCACTGGTCGTAGAAGCGCTGCTGGTCGAAATAATAAACGCCCAGCTGCGCCGTCGTGCCCAGCCGCCCGAAGCTGCGGTTATAGGCGCCGGTCGCCCCCGCGCCGAACACGTCGCCGCTCGTGCCCGTGAGGCCGGTGCCGCTCACGCCCGGCAGCGTGCTGTCGTACCAGTTGGCGAACAGATTGGCGTCGAACGACGAGCGCCGGCCGAGCTGGCGGGCATAGAAGCCCTGGAGGAAATAGCTGTCGTCGTCGACCCCGAGCACGGACAGGCCCGGCGCGACCCGGGGGCTGAACAGGTGGCGGTTGGAATAGCCCGCACCGATGCCGAACCGGTTGAGGCCGTGGCTGGCGCTCAACACCGCCTCGATTCCGCGGGCGCGGTAGCTGGCGTTGGTGAGCGACTGGAACACGTCGTTGAGGCAGCCGCCCGCGCCGCCCGAGCCTGCGCTGCCGTTGCCGAACACGCAGCCGTTGAACTGCTGGCCGAAACTGTCCTGCTGGTCGGCGAAGCTGGTGGGCAGGCCCTGCAAGCCGACGCGCAACTGGTGCCCGAACGTCTCGATCCCGTCGTACGCCGCCGCCTGGAACGCGACGCTGCGATCGATCTGCCAGTCGAACTGGCCGGTGTAGCTGGTCGAGTCGTATTCGTGCGCGACCGTGGCGGTCAGCGAGGTGCGCGGGCTCGGCCGCCACACGACGCCGGCGTCGTAGATCAGCCCGTCGGTGTCATAGGCGATGCGGCGCGGCGACGCCTGGTCGGTGACGTAACGGCCGTTGCGGTCCGTCACCGCCACGCCCGCGGCGTCGACGACCGGGTCCTTCTGGCTGACCTGGATGTGCTGGTATCCGACGCCCGCGGTGAGGGCGAGCGTGGGGGTGACGGGCATCAGCACGTCGCCCCGGCCGTATGTGTCCTCGTAGCGTTGCGACAGCTGGCTCGCGGTCTCGCGCGCATAGCCGCCCGACAGCGTCACCCCGAACGGCAGCACCCGCCCCGGCGCGACGCCCACCGACGCCTGCACCTCGTGGCCGATCGAGTCGTCGAAATAGTCGACCCGCGGCGCGCCGGCGAGGCCGGTCGTATAAGGCGTGTCCGCCTTGGTGTAGCCGAAGCGATAGCTCGCCCCGATCGCCACCGGCCCCGCGCTCGTCGCGAGCGTCGGCCCGGCATAGATGGAATAGACCTGCGCGATGTTGGCCGCGTCGCCGACATCGGTGATCCCCGGCGCCGCACCGCGGATGTCGACGCGCGTCCGGGTCGCGATCGCCCCCGCCTCGATCGTCAGCGGCCGCGCGACCTGATACGCGCCGCGCGCAAGGCCGGTGACGATGTCGGCGCCGCCGTAATCGCCCGTCTCGGGGATCTGCCGTTCGTACCGCACCGATAGCTGGCCCTGCGCGCGCGCGGTGCTGATCGCCGCATCGACCCCGGCGGCGACCTGCGCATAGGCGACGGTGTCGTCGCGGTTGAGGTCGGCCAGCACGCCCTGGTCGAGCTCGACATAGGCGGTGACGCTGGTGCGCGGGCGCGCCGATCCGGTGCCCCCGCCCGTCACGCCGGCGGTGGGCAGGGCACCACCCGGGGCGACGCCGTCCTGGGCGGCGATATCCTGCGCGAACGCGGCGGCGGGCGCGATCAGCGCGGTCGCCGACAGCAGGATGGCGGCAATGCGCACGGTCATTCTCCCTGGCCGTAATAGCTGCCGAAGCGGTTGCCGCCCGGCACGAACGAAACGGAATTGAGGACGAGCTGGATCTCGTCGCAGCCGTCGAGCAGCTGCACCGCGCGGCGCACCTCGCCCTCCGTGGTGCGATCGGCGCGCACGACCAGCATCACCTGCCCGACGTGCAGCGCCAGCACGCTGGCGGGCGAGGCGGCGAGCGCGGGCGGCGTGTCGAACAGGATCAGCCGGCGTGGATCGGCGGCGAGCAGCCGGTCCAGCACCTCGCCCGTGCGCCGGCTGGCGAGCAGCTCGGTATCGCCGTGGCTCTTCGCGCCGACCGGCAACAGCGCCAGGTGCGGCACGTCGGTGCGCACCACCAGCGCCTCGGGATCGAGGTCCGGGTCGGCCAGCGCGTCGAGCAGGCCGGGGCCGTCGTCTAGGCCCAGCCTGGCCATGACGTCGGGCTTGGCGAAATCGGCGTCGACCAGCAGCACCTCCGTGTCGCGCTCGGCGGCGATCGACAGCGCGAGGTTGATCGCGCACCACGTCTTGCCGTCACCCGGCCGCGCCGAGCCGACCAGGATCGTGCGTGCGGCGACCCCCGCCATCTTGCCCGCGGTCAACAGCAGCTGGCGCTTGATGAGGCGGAACTCCTCCGCCAGGCTGCCGATCGGCGCGCCGGGGACGATCATCCCCATCTGCGCCAGCCGCGCACGATCGATCGCCTCGACGCGGTTGCCGTCGGCGCGCGGCGCGACGAACGCGGGCGCTCCCGCCGGAGCGGCCCGCGGCGCGTGCTCGACCGGCGCATCCTGATCGAAGCCCGGCGGCGGCACGAACGGCGCGGCATCGTCCGCCGATACGGGGGCGTAGCGCTCCTCGACGGGCGCCGCGGCGATGGGCGCCGGCACGACGGGAGTCGGCACGGGGGGCGGCGCCCCGATCGGCACCGGCGTCTCGGCCGGCGCGGCGACCGGCGGCGGCGGCAGGTCGTCGATCAGCGACCGGCGCGCGCGCAACTGCTCGCCGAAGTCATACACCTTGGCGGCGCGCTCGATCAGCGAGAGGCCCGTCGGCGCCGGCACGGGATCCACGGGTTCGGGAGGGGTCACGGCGGTGTTCCTCATGCGGCAAGTCCGCGCTGGAGCATCTCGACACCCAGCAGCGCGACATAGGCGACGCCCAGCGCGCCCGCACCGCCGGCGAACAGCCGCAACCGGCGGCGGCGCTCCGTCATCTGGATGTGCGTCACCATCTCGCCGATCTGGCCGATGACGGTCATCCCCGCCGCCTTTTCCAGCCGCTGCGCGGTCGGGAAGGTCGTCTGCACCTGGCCCATCGCGAAGGCGGCGGCGACACCGGCGGCAAGCCCGGCGATCAGCACGCCGGTCAGCAGCAGCGGCCGGTTGGGCGCGGTGGGGGTGCGCGGGCTGGTCGGTGGATCGATGACGGAGAACTTCACCTGATCGGTCTGCGTCTGCGCCTGGCCCTTCAGCGCGATCTGGCCGCGGCTGGCGAGCAGCTGGTCGTACTGGTCCTTCGTCACCTGATAGTCGCGGTCGATCGACGCCTGCTCGGCCGCGACCTGCGGATCGCCCGCCAGCTTGGCGGTGAGCTGGTCGAGCCCCGACTGGATCTGCGCACGGCGCATCTGCAACGCGGCGAGCTGCGCCGCCTTGTCCGCCTGCATCGATCGCAACGACAGATAGAGCGGATTGGGCTGGGTGCCCGCCGCGCTGCCGCCCGCGACCGGCTCGTGCGCCGCCGCCGCCTGCGCCGCGCCGAGCTGCGCCTTGAGCGCGATCACGTCGGGATGGCTGTCGGTATAGCCGCGCGCACGCGCATCGGCGAGCTGGCCCTGCACCGCCGCCAGCCTGGCCCGCGCGGGGCCCATGCCGCCCGCGACCCCGGCCATGCCGGGCACGGTCGCCTGCGTCCCCGCCATCTGGCCGTTGACGGCGGCGAGGCTCGACTGCGCGGCGGCGAGGTCGCCCTGCACCTGCGCCATCTGTTCGCGCGCGGCACCGATCCGGTCCGCGACCGTGCCCGTGCCGGGCAGCGAGCCCAGATACCGGTTCTGGAAATCGGCGCGCTTGGCCTCCGCGTCCGACAACTTCTTCTGCAACGCGGCGAGCTGGCCGTCGAGGAAGCGCAGCGACTGGCTGTTGCTGGTGCGGTCGTTGGACAGGTTCTGCTCGACGAAGATGTCGATCACCTTCTGCGTGATCTGGCGGGCGAGCTTGGGGCTCGACGAGGTGGTGACGATCTCGAACAGATTGTCCTGCTGCGCCGTCACCTTGATCGCGCCCTGCAGCCCGGCGACGCGGTCGGCGACGTCGCGGTCGCTGGCGACGGTGTTGGCGAGGTCGGTCCCGCGCACCACCTTTTCCAGGTTGACCGCGCTCGTCAGCGTCTGGCGGATCGTGTCGACGCGGTTCGCGCTGCCGACGTCGTCGCCCGCGGCGCTCGGCAGGACCGACTGCATCTGCACGAACACGCGCGCGCGGCTCTCATACCGACTCGGCATCTGCGCGACGACGAACCAGCCCGCGACGCACACGCCCCACGCAACGCCGAGCGCAAGCCAACGCCGCGTCCAGATCGCATGCAACGCGATCCGCACCTCGTCATAGATGCCGCCGCCCATGATCCTAGAACATGCTCTGCGGGATGATGATGACGTCGCCCGGCTGCAGGCGGACGTTGGCGGACGGGTCGCCGTTCTTGAGCAGGCTGGCGATCTTGAGGTTGTATTCGTGCTGCTTGCCGGTCGCGCGATCGTAGCGGACGAGGCGAGAGCGGTTGCCCGCCGCATATTCGGACAGGCCGCCGACCGCGATCATCGCGTCGAGCAGCGTCATGTTGGCACGGTACGGCAGGCTGGCGGGCTTGGCTGTCGCGCCGACGATCCGCACCTGTTGCGAATAGGTGCCGGAGAAGTTCTCGACGATCACCGAGACGATCGGGTCCTTGATGTATTCGCCCAGCGCCAGCTTCATGTCGTCGGCCAGCATCGCGGGCGTCTTGCCCACCGCGGTCATGTCGTTGATGAGGGGCGTGGTGATCCGGCCGTCGGGGCGCACCTGCACCTTGGTCGACAGCTCGGGCTGGCGCCACACGAAGATCGACAGCTGGTCGAGCGGCCCGATGACGTACTGGTCGCCCGGCGCGTCGTGGGTGGACACGAACGCCGCGGACGGCAGCTGCGGGCGGCCGCCGCCGCCGCCGATCATCCCGGCGCACGAGGCGAGCAGCATCGCGCCGATCCCCACCATCCCCAAGCGAGATCCTGCCCCAAACCGCATGCGTACCCTCCGCCGGCGCGGCCCGGACGGGCGGCGCGTGTCAGCGTCGGCTATGGCCGGGACAGGTGAAGATAGCGTTTAGGAACCTGTAGCTGGCCATTGGGCGAGCACCTCGGCCGGTGCGGGATGGCCCAGGAACCCGGCCGGGCTGGCGGTCAGGCCATAGGCGCCGGCGAGGAACACCGCGACCACGTCGCCCACCTCGGCGCGCGGCAGCATCACCCGGTCCGCCAGTCGGTCGAGCGGGGTACACAGGCATCCGACGACGGACACGAGGTCGTCCGCCGCCCCGCCCATCCGCCCCGCGACCGCGACCGGATAGTTGCGGCGCACCACCGTGCCGAAATTGCCCGACGCGGCGAGCTGGTGATGCAGGCCGCCGTCGACGACGACGAACGTCTCGCCCCGGCTCTCCTTGCGGTCGACGACGCGCGTCAGATAAACACCCGCCTCCGCCACCAGCCAGCGGCCGAGCTCGAGCGCGAAGCGGCTGGACGCGAGGACGGCGGCGCGGCGCTCGAGCGCCTCGCCCAGTGCGGCGCCGATCGCCTCGACGTCGACCGGACGATCGCCGGCGAAGTAAGGGACGCCGAACCCGCCGCCCAGGTTGACGAGCGGCGGCGGCGCGCCCGCCTCGTCCGCGAGCCGCGCCGCCAGGTCGATCGTGGCCGCCTGCATCTCGATCAGCGCCGCGGTATCGAGCGACTGCGATCCGGCGAAGATGTGGAACCCGCGCCACTCCGCGCCGCCCGCGATGACGGTGCGCACCACCGCGGCCGCGCGGTCGGCGTCGATGCCGAACGGCGACGCCCGCCCCCCCATCCGCATCCCCGACCCGCGCAGCTCCAGGTCCGGGTTCACGCGCACCGCCAGCCGGGGCGTGATGCCCGTCCGATCGCCGATCGCGAGCGCCCGCGCCGCCTCGCCGCTCGATTCGAGGTTTATCGTCACCCCCGCCGCGATCGCCGCCGCCAGCTCGTCGTCGCGCTTGCCCGGACCCGCGAAGCTGATCGGGCGCGCGAGCGGCAGCACGGTCGCGAGTTCGCCGGCGCTCGCGACATCGAGCCCGTCGACCAGCGGCGCGATCGCCGCGAGCAACGGCGGGAACGGGTTGGCCTTGACCGCATAGTGCAGGCCGACCGTGGCCGGCATCGCCGCCCGGAACCGCACGATCCGCGCCGCGATCGCATCGACGTCGTACACGAACGCCGGCGTGTCGCCCGCCTGCTCCAGCCAGTGCGTGTACGGCCGTCCGGCGATCGTCAGCGGACCGGACTGGCCCGCGAACGGTGGCGGCAGAGGGCCGATCGGCTTCAAGACGTCACCTCCGCCGCGATCGCCACCCGGTCGATCTTCCCGTTCGCTGTCCGCGACAGGTCGTCGCGCCACACGATCCGCGCCGGCTGCATGAAGCCGGGCAGGTCACGCCGCATCCGCTCGCGCAAGCCCGCCTCGCCCGCCGGGTCGCCGCGCAGCACCAGCACGATCGCCTGCCCGGTTCGCGCATCGGGCACGCCCAGGGCCACCGCCTCGCGCGCCTCGCCGCCCGCCAGCGCCGCGTCCTCGACGTCGGTGGGGCTGACGCGATTGCCCGACACCTTCATCATCGCGTCGCCACGTCCGACGAACCGGAGCAGGCCGTCCGCATCCGCGACCGCCGTGTCGCCGGACCACACCGCGACGCCGCCGCTCGCCGACCAGACGGGCGCGGGGCGGAAGCGCTCGGCGGTGCGGGCGGGGTCGCGCCAGTAACCCTGCGCAACGAGCGGCCCGGCGTGGACGAGCTCGCCCGCCTCCCCCGCCGCGGCGCGGGCACCGTCGGGGCGCACCACCATCACCTCGGCGAACGGGATCGCGCGGCCGATCGATTCGGGGTGCGCATCGACCAGCGACGGCGCGAGATAGGTCGACCGGAACGCCTCCGTCAGGCCGTACATCGGATAGAGGTCCGCGACCGGGAACCGATCTCGTAATCCTCGCACAAGCTGTATCCCGAGCGACCCGCCCGAATTGGTGAGCCGTCGCAGCCGCGCCGCCGTCGACGCCGGCCAGTCCGCCTCCAGCAACTGCACCCACAGCGGCGGCACGCCGGCGAGCGTCGTCGCGCCCGTCCGCTCCACCGCGCGCACCACGTCGCGCGGGGTCAGATAATCGACCGGCGCCACCGCCGCACCCGCCGCCCACGTCGAGAACAGCTGGTTCTGCCCATAGTCGAACGCCAGCGGCAGCACGCCCAGCACGCGGTCGGCGGAGGTCAGCGCCAGATAGTGCGCGACCGACACCGCCCCCAGCCACAGGTTGGCGTGGGATAGCATCACGCCCTTGGGCCGGCCCGTCGAGCCCGAGGTGTACAGGATCGCGGCCAGCGTGTCGGGCGCGGCGTCCGACGGCGGCAGCGGCGGCCCCTCGCCGGCCTCCTCTACGACGCGGCAATGCGGCGGCACGTCGCCCGGCATCAGCGTGGCGGCGCGCGCGGCCTGCGTCAGCAGCAGCGCGGCGCCGCTGTCCGACAGGATGTGCGCCACCTGCGCGCGCTTGAGCAGCGGGTTGATCGGCACGTGCACCAGCCCGGCACGCGGCGCGGCGAGCGGCAACAGGCAGGCGGCGCGCGTCTTGGGCAGCCAGCTCGCCACCCGCGCGCCCGGCTTCAGCCCTTGCGCCGCCAGCCAGCCCGCGAGGCGCCCGACCGCCTCCTCCAGCCCGGCGAAGGACAGCGACCCCGCGCGCTCGATCAGCGCCACGTCACCGGGCGCGCCGCATAGCGGCAGCGTGTCGATCGGACGGGGGACGGGGTCGAGCGGCGGCATGACGCGCCCCTCCTAGCGCGAAACGGTTGCGGGTTTCACCCGTCTTCCCATGCACCGCCCGAGCCGGTAACGCCGCTCCATCCCATCACGGAGCCTGCGCGTGACCCCCGAGAACAAGCCGATCGTCGAAAAGACCGTGCGCGCCGTGCTGGGGGACGTGCTGGCGCTCTCCCCCGAACGCGTCGCCGCGTTCGGCCGCGACACCCCCTTGTTCGGGTCGCTGCCCGAACTCGACTCGATGGCCGTCGCAGGCGTGCTGACCGAATTGGAGGACCGCCTGGCGATCATGATCGAGGACGACGACGTCGACGGCGACATGCTGGCGACGTTCGGCGCGCTGGTCGATTTCGTCAGCGCCAAGGCGTTCCGCTGAATCGGACCTATACCTGGGGCCTGGGTACGGAGCGCCTTCGCGCGCAGGGTGAGAAGCTCGCGGTCAAGGTCCTAATCCTGCCCGCTTTGTTCGACGAGGCGAACCGGATGCGCCGTTTCAGCGTCCAGCTGATGGCGGCATTGGCGGAGCGTGAGGTCGGATCGCTGCTGCCCGACCTGCCGGGCACGGGCGAGAGCCTGGTGGATCTGCGTCGGATCGGTGCGCACGACTGGTCGGCCTCGCTTCACGGCCTTGCACGCACGCATCCGGCAGCGGCCCGGCAGACGGTCGCGATCCGCGGCGGAGCGCTGCTGGAAGGCAACATCCCCGACCGATGCGTTACGCCGCCACTCCGTCGGCGCTGGCGCCTAGCGCCGATCACGGGCGAACGCCTGCTACGCGATCTCGACCGCGCCGATGCGATCGGGGGCGCGGCGGAACCGGGCTGGCCGATCTCGCCCGCGCTGCGCGCCATGCTGCGGGCGCGGACGCCCGAGGGTGACGCGCGGACCGCCGGTCTCGCGGACTCACCGGGAGAGGCGGACGTTCGGCTCGCGGGCGCGCCGCTGTGGCGGCTGGCCGAGCCGGGCGAGGACTCGGCGCTGGTCGCCGCTGCGGCGGACGACATCGCCGGCTGGGTCGAACGGTGAGGAGCACGCACAGCGTAGGGTGCGAGGGCGAGTGGGTCGTCTGCACGCTCGACCACGCGCCCGCCGCGACGGCGCTGCTCATCGTGTCGGGCGGCAACGAGATCGCCGTCGGGCCACGCCGCAGCATGGCCCGCCTCGCCCGGCTGATCGCAGATCGGGGCTGGCCCGTCGTCCGGTTCGACCGGCGCGGGATCGGGGACAGCGGTGGCGCCAACGGCGGCTACCGATCGAGCGGACCCGATATCGGAGCCGCTTGCCACATGTCGGCTCATTGGCGGATCGAGCGGATCGTGGCATTTGGCAATTGCGACGCGGCGACCGCGCTCGCACTGCTCGGGCCGCAGCCCGCCCCCTCGCGCTGGCGGGCGCCGATCGTCGCGCGGGTGCTGGCGAACCCGTGGCTCGGCCCCCGGCACGACGGCCTTCTGTCCGCCGCCGCGACCGGGCGCCATTATCGTGGTCGACTGACCGACCCGGCCGCGTGGCGCGCGCTGCTGTCGGGACAGGTAGACCTGAGCCGCCTGGCTCGCGGCGTCGCCCACGTCGTCGCCCCGGCCCGCGAGGAGCCACTCGCCGCCGAGGTCGCCGCCGCGCTGCTCGCCACGCCCATGCCGACCGAGATCGTCGTGTCGGCGGACGATGCGACCGGAGCGACCTTCGCGGGCGCCTGGCTCACGCCTCGCTTCGCACCCCTGCGGGAGCGGGTGCCCATCCACCGGATCAAGACCGGTTCGCACGGCTTTACCGGCGACACCGACCTCGCCGAGCTTGCCGCGATCCTGCTCGGCGCGCTGGAACGCGTGGATGGGAGAATGACGCCGAGCTGACGGCGCCCTACCACGTCGCTTCGGCATTCTCCTTCTCGCCCGCGGGCTCCGCCGCGGCGGCGGCGTCGCTCTCGAACGCGGCGTGCGCCAGGAAGCGTTCGGCATCCAGCGCGGCCATGCAGCCGGTGCCCGCCGCCGTCACCGCCTGGCGATACACCTTGTCCGCCACGTCGCCGCACGCGAACACGCCGGGCACGCTGGTGCGCGTCGAGCCGGGCTCGACCTTGAGATAGCCGTCCGCGTCCAGCTCCAGATGCCCGCGGAACAGCCCCGTCGCCGGCCAATGGCCGATCGCGACGAAGCCGCCCTCCACGTCGATCCGGCTGCGCTCGCCCGTCACGGTGTCCTCGAGGTCGAGCGCCACCAGCCCGGCATTGCCGCCGCCGTCCACGAACTGCGCCACCGCCTTGTTCCACAGCACGGTGATGTTCGGGTGCGCGGCCAGCCGCTGCTGCAGGATCCGCTCGGCGCGCAGGGTGTCGCGGCGATGGATCAGCGTGACGTGGGGCGAGTGGTTCGTCAGGTACAGCGCCTCCTCGACCGCGGTGTTGCCGCCGCCGATCACCGCGACGTTCTTGCCGCGGAAGAAGAACCCGTCGCACGTCGCGCACGCGCTGACGCCCTTGCCCTTCAACGCATCCTCGCTCTCCATCCCCAGCCATCTGGCCTGCGCGCCGGTCGCGATCACCAGCACCTCGCCCTCGTACACGTCGCCCGAATCGCCCGTCAGCCGGAACGGCCGCCGCGACAGGTCGACCTGCGTGATCGTGTCCCAGATCATCCGCGTGCCGACGTGCTCCGCCTGCGCCTGCATCTCTTCCATCAGCCACGGACCCTGGATCACGTCGCGGAAGCCCGGGTAGTTCTCGACGTCGGTGGTGGTCGTCAGCTGGCCGCCGGGCTGCACGCCCTGGACGACGATCGGGCTCATGCCGGCGCGCGCGCCATAGATGGCGGCGGACAGCCCGGCGGGGCCGGAGCCGAGGATCAGCATGCGGGTGGTGTGCGTGGTCATGGGGGGCCTCCTAATCGTCCCGACCGGATATGGGGAGCCATCGGGTTCCCGTGCACGGAGAAAAGATTTGGGGCGCGCAGCGTCCGGCTTCCCGCTACGTTCGCCCAAGGACCTGAAGGAGTTGAGACATGGCCGACCGGCGCGACATCGGCGTGGACCCGTACAGCGGCCCGTCGGGCGGATGGGGATCGCTGCGATCGGTCGCGGCGGTCGTCGCCAAGGAGCGGATGACGCCCGCGTCGATCGCGCAGTTCCAGCGGCAGAACAAGCCCGGCGGGTTCATGTGCGTCAGCTGCGCCTGGGGCAAGCCCGCCAACCCGCACATCGAGGAGTTCTGCGAGAACGGCGCCAAAGCCACCGCCTGGGAACTCACCTCGCTGCGCGTCACGCCCGACTTCTTCGCCCAGCACACGGTGTCCGAGCTGATCGGGTGGAAGGACCACGATCTGGAGCAGGCGGGTCGGCTGACGCACCCGCTGCGCTACGATGCCGCAACCGACAAGTATGTCGCGGTCAGCTGGTCGGAGGCGTTCGCGGAGATCGGCGCGAAGCTCAAGGGGTATGACCCCACCAAGGTCATTCTCTATTCGTCGGGCCGCGCGGCGCTCGAGACGTCGTACATGTATGCGCTGTGGGCGCGGATGTACGGCAGCCAGAACCTGCCCGATTCGTCCAACATGTGTCACGAGACGACGTCGGTCGCGCTGAAGCAGGCGATCGGATCGCCGGTCGGCACCTGCCAGCTCGAGGATTTCGACAAGTGCGACGCGATCTTCTACCTCGGGCAGAACCCGGGCGTGAACTCGCCGCGCTTCCTCCACCCCTTGCGCAGCTGCGCCAAGCGCGGCGTCGAGATCGTGGTGTTCAACCCGCTGATCGAGCGCGGACTGGAGCGGTTCACCGATCCGCAGAACCCGATCGAGATGGCGACGCTGAAATCCACCCCGATCGCGACCCAATATCATCAGGTAAAGGCGGGCGGCGACATCGCCGCGCTGCTCGGCATCGCCAAATGGGTGCTGGAAGCGGACGTGGAGGCACGCGCCGCGGGCCGCGACCCGATCGTCGACCATGAGTTCATCGAGCAGCACACGACCCGGTTCGAGGAGTTCGCCGCCAAGGCGCGCGACACGAGCTGGGACGACATCGTGCGCGAGAGCGGGCTGACGAAGGATGCGCTCGTCGAGGCGGCAAAGGTCTATGCGCGGTCGAAGGCGGTGATCGCCATCTATGGCATGGGTCTGACGCAGCACCGCCATGGCATGGAGAACCTCTTCATGCTGACCAACCTGATGCTGCTGCGCGGCAACATCGGCCGGCCGGGCGCGGGGATGAACCCGGTGCGCGGCCATTCCAACGTGCAGGGCCAGCGCACCGTCGGCATCTCGGAAAAGCCCGAGCTCGTCCCGCTCGACCGGCTGGCGGAGCTGTACGAGTTCGAGCCGCCGCGCATGAAGGGCTGGGACACCGTCGAGAGCACCGAGGCGGTGCTGCGCGGCGAGGCGCAGGCGTTCGTCGGGCTGGGCGGCAATTTCGTCCGCGCGATCCCCGACCACGGCCGCGTCGAACCCAAGTGGCGCGACCTCGACCTGACGGTGCATATCGCGACCAAGCTCAACCGCTCGCACCTGCTGCCCGGCAAGACGAGCTACATCCTCCCCTGCCTGGGCAGGATCGAGCGTGACGACCAGGCGAGCGGGCCGCAGGCGGTGTCGATGGAGGACAGCTTCTCGCACATCTATGGCTCGCACGGCCGCGTCGAGCCCGCGAGCCCGCACCTGCTGTCGGAGCCCGCGATCGTCGCCGCGCTCGCGCTGTCGACGCTGGAGCCCAATCCCAAGGTGCCGTGGGGCAAGTGGGTCGGCGACTACAGCCTCGTGCGCACCGCGATCGAGAACACCTATCCGGAGCTGTTCATCAACTACAACGAGCGGATGGACACGCCCGGCGGGTTCTGGAAGGGCAATGCCGCGTCGCATCGCCAGTGGAAGACCAAGAGCGGCAAGGCGGAGTTCAACGCGCCCAAGGTGCTCAACGCCGCCGGCTTCGACGACGGCGAGGTCGAAGGCGGCGGCCAGCGGTTCCGGCTGGTGACGCTGCGCTCCAACGACCAGTTCAACACCACCATCTACGGCTATTACGACCGCTTCCGCTCGATCCGCGGCACCCGCGACATCGTGATGATGGGCAAGGCGGACCAGGCGAAACTGGGGGTGAAGGAAGGCGACAAGATCAGCCTGGTGGGCGACGCCGGCGACGGCCATGACGCGGTCCGCCGCGTCGACGGTCTGACGGTGATCGACTACAACATCCCCGAAGGCTGCCTCGGCATGTACTATCCCGAGAGCAACGTCCTGATCGCGCTGTCGCACAATGCCGAGGAGAGCCATGTGCCGGCGGCGAAGGCGGTGCCGGTGCGGGTCGAGGTTATGGCGCGGGCCTGAGCCGCCTCGCTTGTGTGATGGGAACGACATGACGACGAAGACGGCACTGGTGGTGGGCGCGAGCGGGATCGTGGGCGGCGCGACTGCCGCGCTGTTGGCCGCCGAGGGGTGGACCGTCCACGGGCTCGCCCGGCGGCCGGTCGCGCTGCCCGGAATCGAGCCGGTGGCGGCGGACCTGCAGGACGCCGACGCGACGAAGGCGGCGCTGGCGGACGTCCGCCCGGACGCGGTCTTCATCACCACCTGGCTGCGCCAGCCGACGGAGGCGGAGAACATCCGCGTCAACGCCGGTATGGTCCGCAACCTGCTCGACGGTCTGCGGCCGGGCGGCAGCACGCGCCACGTCGCGCTGGTAACCGGCCTCAAACACTATCTCGGACCGTTCGAGGCCTATGGCAAAGGCACGTTGCCGCAGACGCCGTTCCGCGAGGACCAGCCCCGGCTCGACATCGAGAACTTCTATTACGCGCAGGAAGACGAGGTGTTCGCCGCCGCCGCGCAGGATGGCTTCGGCTGGAGCGTCCATCGCCCGCACACGATCATCGGCAAGGCGGTGGGCAATGCGATGAACATGGGCACGACGCTGGCCGCCTTCGCCTCGCTGTGCCGCGAGACGGGCCAGCCGTTCCGCTTCCCCGGATCGCCCGAGCAATGGTTCGGGCTGACCGACATGACCGACGCGGGCCTGCTCGCGCGGCACCTGCTGTGGGCGACGCAGACGCCGGCGGCGCGCGACCAGGCGTTCAACGTGGTCAATGGCGACGTCTTCCGCTGGAACTGGATGTGGGGCAGCATCGCGGACTGGTTTGGGCTGGAGCCCGCGCCGTTTGACGGCCGCATCGAGCCGCTGGCGGACCAGATGAGCGGCGCCGAAGCCGCATGGCGCCGGATCGCGGAGCGCGACGGGCTGGCGGAACCCGACCTGACGCGCCTCGCCTCGCCCTGGCACACCGACGCCGATCTCGGCCGCCCGATCGAGGTGGTGACCGACATGGGCAAGAGCCGCCGGATGGGCTTCACCGATTATCAGCCCACCGACGACGCGTTCTTCACGCTGTTCGAGCGGTTGCGGGCCGACCGGCTGATCCCCTGATGTCGGGACGTCCGGTTCTCCCGCGAAGGCGAGAGTCCAGACGGCGAAGGCGCGGCGCCGAGGCATCCGGATTTACCCTCTCGCGGGGAATAGCCGGTGGGAGACGCTGGGCGCTGTCCTACACGCCCCGTTTCGCCTAACGGGGGTGCGATGCCGTCGTCACCGATACCCTCCCTCCGCCGCTTCCTCCTCGAAGACGCGACAACGGCGGCGGCGATAAACGGCATTCCCCAATACTTCGTATACTTCGGCGGGGTCGCGTGAGCGGGGGCCGCGTCCTGGGTGCGCTGATCGCCGGTGGTGCGGCATCGCGGTTCGGGTCGGACAAGGCGCTGGCGCCGTGGCGTGGACGGGCGATGATCGGGTGGGCTGCTGACGCGCTGGCGCCGTGGTGCGACGCGGTGGTGGTGGTGGGGCGCGAGTGGGACGGGCTGGCCTCCATCACGGACCGGCCCGCGCCCGGCCTCGGCCCGCTCGGCGGCATCGCGGGCGCGCTGGTCCACGCCGGGGCGCACGGCTTCGACACGGTCGTGACGATCGGCTGCGACATGCCCGACGTGCCGCGTGAGCTGATAGGCCGGTTGCTGGCGGCCGCGCCGGCCTATTGCGCGGATGCACCGATCCTGGGTGCATGGCCCGCCGCTCTCGCCCCGGCGCTGATCGGGCGCCTGTCGGCGGCGGTGCCGGGCGCGAAGGACGGGCGGCTGTCTATCCGCCGCTGGGCGACCGAGATCGGGGCGACGCCGGTCCTCGCGCCCGCCCCGCTCGCCAACGTCAACACGCCGGCGGACCTCGTCGCGTGAGCGCCGCCGCGGACACCAGGACGGTGCGGGTCTTGCGCGCGACCGGCTCCGACCTGGTGGAGCGCGCGATCGCGGTCGAGGCGCCGGTCGCGGTCGAGGTCGACGGGCTGGGGTACGCGGTCATGATGATGACGCCCACGGACCTGACCGCCTTCGCGACCGGGTTCATGCTGACAGAGCGGCTGGCCGACAGCGCCGCCGACGTGATCGACGTGGAGCCGTTCGAGGCAGAGGCTGGGTGGATGCTGCGCGTCACGCTCAGCGCACGGTGCGCCGGGCGGATGGCGGACCGGGTGCGCCACCGTACCGGCGACACGAGCTGCGGCCTGTGCGGCATCGCCTCGCTGGAACAGTTGCGCCGACCGGTCGCGGCGCCGCCGCCGCTGCCCGACGTGGCGCCGCCCGCGCTGTTCGCCGCGCTGGCGGGCTTGCGCGCGCACCAGCCGCTCAACGCGCTGACCGGCGCGATCCACGCCGCCGCCGCCTGCGATGCCGACGGCGCGGTTCTCGCGGCGTTCGAGGACGTCGGCCGCCACAATGCGCTCGACAAGCTCGTCGGCCATCTGGCGCTCACCGGCATCGCGCCCGCCTTCCTGCTGGTCACGTCGCGGATCAGCTTCGAGATGGTGGACAAGGCGCTGGTCGCGCGCGCGCCGCTGTTGATGGGCATCTCCGCGCCCACCAGCATGGCGATCGATCACGCGCGCGCGCACCGCCTGACGCTGATCGCGCTCGCCCGGCCCGACGCGATGCTGGTGGTCAACGATCCGGGCGGGCTGTTCACGGGAGACTGACGCGATGATCCTGCTTGCCGCCCTGCTGATCCAGGCGACCGCCCTGCCCGCACCGATGCCCGCCGCGCCGACGTCGGCCCTCGTGCCGCAAGCGGCGGCGACCGCGCCCCTGCCGCCGCCCGCGCCGGGCATGGTGCGGGTCGCGCTCGTCACCGACACCGGGCGGATCGTGCTCGACCTCGAACAGGCGCGCGCACCGATCACCACCGCCAACTTCCTGCGCTATGTCGACGGACACCGGTTGGACGGCACCGTCTTCTACCGCGCGGCAAAGGGCGGGCCCCGGTTCGGCTTCATCCAGTTCGGCGTGCAGAACGCGCCCAAGCGGGTCCTGCCGCCGATCGCGCACGAACTCTCGACGCAGACCGGCGTCACCCACACCGACGGCGCGATCTCGGTCGCGCGCAACGAGCCGGGCAGCGCGCGTGGCGACTTCACGATCAATCTCGGCGATCAGCCTTCGCTAGACGCCGACCCGGCCAGGCCCGGTGACAACCTCGGCTACGCCGCGTTCGGTCATGTCGTACAGGGGTTGGATGTGGTGGAGCATATCTTCGATGCGCCGATCGCCGACGGCGGCTTCTTCCCGGGCGAGATGCTGGCGCAACCGGTGCGGATCGTGTCGGCCCGGCGGGTGCTGCCCTGATTCACGCGCCCCAGAGCGGCCCGTCCGGATCGGTGACGTCGTCGGCGATGGGTCGGGGCTCTGTCCGGGCCATGGGCGGCAGGCTTGGCGCACGACCGCCGAACGCGACACGAATGTACGCCGCGCTTTCCGCCAGACCCTGGAAGATGGCGAAGACCGGCTCGCCCGCGCGCAGCCGAGCGCCGATCCACGGCGCCCGTTCGGCGGTGAGATAGCCGATCTGATGCCCGCGATCGCTCAGCACCGCGACGGCGAAGCGGTCGTGCAGGTTACGGGGTTCGGGCCGCAGCGACACCGCGTCGCCAGGGTTGCACTGCAGGATCTCGAAGCGTCTGTTGCTGCCGTCGCGATTGGGAAAATCGATGCCGACGACGGCGAGCGAGAGTTCGTCCATCGGACCGCCCTCCCAAGATGGTAGCGAAGGAGGGACTTGAACCCCCGACCCCAGGATTATGATTCCCGTGCTCTAACCAGCTGAGCTACTTCGCCCCGGTATCGCCCCGGTACACCGACCGGCGGGGAGGCGACGCCATAGAAAGCGGACCCCCACCGGTCAAGCGACCATGTGTCGCGGCTTTCTGAAGGGTGCGTCGCGCCAAACCGAGTGCGGCCCCGCTATTCAGCCAAACATGTGGCGCGACAGGGCCTCCCATGGCCCCCCGCGATACCACCAGCTCGCCAGCCCTGCGACGCGGATCGGGCGCGCGACGAACCCGGCCTGCAGCTCCGCCAGCAATGCTTTGGCCGCCGCGGGCTCGACCTTGTTCTGGACCGTGACGTGCGCGCGCCAGCCCTGCTTGTCCTGCGGCATCAGCAGGGGGGCGAACGCGTCGGCCAGGTCCGCGCGGATCCCGGCCAACTCCGGGCAGTCGATGCGATAGGCGACGCCGCGCCCCAGCGACACCAGCCCCGCGGCCCTTGCAGGAGGGGCAGGCACCCCGCGCGTCGCATCGACGAGCCGCCGCTTGAGCTCGGGCGCGATCGCGGGCGGCAGATGGTGGAACATCGTCAGATGCGCCGCCAACTGGTTGCGCTCGGGCGGGAAATGCAGGCGGCGCAGGGCCTCGAACCACGCCTGATCTTCCGGCCCGAACAGCGCGGTGACGATGATCGGCGCGTCGAGCGGATTGTGCGTCATGCGCGTCAGATCTCGACCTGGCTGCCCAGCTCGACCACGCGATTGGTGGGCAGGCGGAAGAACTCCATCGCGCTCTCGGCGTTGCGCAGCAGCCAGGCGAACAGCTTCTCGCGCCAGATCGACATGCCGGGATGCTCGGCGGGCAGCAGCGTCTGGCGCGACAGGAAGAAGCTGGTGTCCATCATCCGGAACTCCGCGCCGCACTGGTTCAGCCGCTTGAGGCTCGCCGGCACGTCAGGCTCCTCCATGAAGCCGTAGCGCAGGATGACGCGGTGGAAGCCCGCGCCCAGATCGTCGTGCACGAAGCGCTCGTGCTCGGGATGATAAGGCATGTCGGCGATGCGGACGGTCAGCAGGATGACGCGCTCGTGCAGCACGCGGTTGTGCTTGAGGTTGTGGAGCAGCGCGTGGGGCACGCCCTCGGGCGTCGACGTCATGAAGACCGCCGTGCCGGGCACGCGCACCGCGGCGCTGGCGGCCGACTGGATGAACACCTTCACCGGCATCGCCGCCTCGCGCATCCGCGCGATCATCAACTGGCGCCCCTTGGACCAGGTGGTCAGCACCGTGAAAACGATCGTCGCGATCAGCAGCGGCACCCAGCCGCCCGCGCGCACCTTGGTCAGGTTCGCGCCCAGATAGGCGAAATCGACCAGGAACAGCAGCCCGAGCAGCGGCACCGCGTAGATCTTCGGCCAATGCCACAGCCGATAGATCGCGACCGTCAGCAGGCAGGTGTCGATCGTCATCGCGCCGGTGACGGCGATGCCATAGGCGCTGGTGAGGTTGGACGAGGTGCGGAAGAACAGCACCAGCAGGATCACCATCCCCGCCAGCAGCCAGTTGACGAGCGGGATGTAGATCTGACCCGCCGTCCGCGCGCTGGTATGCTCGATGCGCAGCCGCGGCACGAAGCCGAGCTGGATCGCCTGCTGCGTCACGGAAAAAGCACCGGTGATGACCGCCTGGCTGGCGATGATCGCCGCCATCGTCGCCAGGATGACCAGCGGCAGGCGCAGCCCCGGCGTCGCGAGCAGGTAGAACGGGCTTTCCAGCGCCGCCGTCCCCATCCGCGACAGCAACGCACCCTGCCCCATGTAGTTGAGCATGAGCGCGGGGAGCACGAAGAACAGCCACGACACGCGGATCGGGTTGCGCCCGAAATGCCCCATGTCGGAATAGAGCGCTTCCGCGCCCGTCACCGCCAGCACGACCGACCCCAGCGCCAGGAACGCCCGTCCCGGGTCGGCGGCGAAGAACTCGACCGCGTAATGCGGCGACAGCGCCCACAGGATCACCGGCGTCCGCACGATCGACAGCAGGCCGAGCACGGCGATGACGACGAAATAGACCAGCATCACCGGCCCGAAGAACAGCCCGACCTTCGCCGTCCCGCTCGACTGGATCGAGAACAGCGCGACCAGGATCACCAGGCTGATCGGCAGGACGAGCGCGCCGAAGCCGGGCGCGACGATCGCGACGCCCTCGACCGCCGACAGGACGGAGACGGCCGGCGTGATCATGCTGTCGCCATAGAACAGCGCGGTCGCGAACACGCCCAGCAGGATAATGCCGTTGGTCCACCGCTTCGTCTTGGTGCGATGCGAGACGAGCGCCAGCAACGCCAGGCTGCCGCCCTCGCCCTTGTTGTCCGCCCGCATGATGATCGTGACGTACTTCAGCGTCACCACGATCATCATCGACCAGAACATCAGACTGACGACGCCCATGATATGCACCGCATCGACCGCCAGCTTGTGATGGCCGGCGAACGTCTCGCGAAACGCATAGAGCGGGCTGGTGCCGATATCGCCGAAGACGATGCCGATCGCGCCCGCGGCCAGCTTGAGGAGCGTGTCGTGATGCGGCGCGCCGGCATCCGCTGT
The DNA here is from genome assembly GCA_050955125.1 of Janthinobacterium lividum. GTDB lineage: Bacteria > Pseudomonadota > Alphaproteobacteria > Sphingomonadales > Sphingomonadaceae > Sphingomonas. Next base: position 4,899 of record JBPBQW010000163.1, on the reverse strand, counting down.
GCCCGGCTCATGCACCGGCGATGCGGCGCCATATTGGTCGATGCTCACCGCGCGAGCGAAACCTCTGGGACAAGGATGATGGCTGCTCCGGCGGCCACCGCCCCCGGGTGACGCCGCCGTCATCCGATACACCCCCCGCCGGGACCCGGCAACGGGACTTTGCGGCGCCCCGCTCGTTATGCCACGGCGACAGAACCGATCACGGAGAGACGACGATGCGCGTGGGTGTGCCCAAGGAAATCAAGAACCACGAATATCGGGTCGGCTTGACGCCATCGTCGGTCGCCGAACTCGTGGCGGCGGGCCAGGAGGTGGTCGTCGAGACGCAGGCCGGGGCCGGCATTGATTTCGAGGACGCAGATTACGAGGCGGCGGGCGCGAGCATCCTGCCCGACGCCAAGGCGGTATTCGCCGCCGCCGACATGATCGTGAAGGTGAAGGAACCGCAGGCCGGCGAGATCGCGCTGCTCGAGTCGCGGCACCTGCTGTTCACCTATCTCCATCTCGCCGCGGACAAGCCGCAGGCCGAAGGGCTGATGAAGTCGGGCGCGACCTGCATCGCGTACGAGACGGTGACGGCTCCGGGCGGCGGGCTGCCGCTCTTGAAGCCGATGAGCGAGGTGGCGGGGCGCATGTCGATTCAGGTCGGCGCGCATTACCTCGAAAAGGAACAGGGCGGACGCGGTGTCCTGCTGGGCGGCGTGCCCGGCGTGGAGCCGGCGCGGGTCGCGATCCTGGGCGGCGGCATCTCGGGCATCAACGCCGCGCAGATGGCGGTCGGCATGCGCGCGGACGTGACGATCTACGACGTCAACATGAGCCGGCTGGCCGAGCTCGACATGTTCTTCTCCAGCCAGATCAAGACCGCCTACGCCAGCAAGGCGGCGATCGCGGCGGCTGTGAAGAACGCGAGCCTCGTGATCGGCGCGGTGCTGATCCCCGGCGCGGCGGCCCCCAAGCTCGTCACGCGCGACATGTTGAAGACGATGAAGCGTGGCAGCGTGATGGTCGACATCGCGATCGATCAGGGCGGCTGTTTCGAGACGAGCCACGCCACGACGCACGAGGACCCGGTGTTCGAGATCGACGGCGTGATCCACTATTGCGTGGCCAACATGCCGGGCGCGGTCGCGCGCACGTCCGCCGTCGCGCTCAACAACGCGACGCTGCCGTTCGCGATCAAGCTGGCGACGCAAGGTGCGGAGGCGGCGATGAAGGCCGACCCGCACCTGGCCGCCGGGCTGAACGTGTCGGCCGGCAAGATCCGCCATCACGCGGTCGCCGAGGCGCTGGACCTGCCATTCGAGGGATGGAACGGATAAGGAACATCGGGGTTGATGCACCACCAACAGGAGCCAATGATGAGCGACACCGAAAATCCCAAGACGCATCCGACCTCCAACGCGGTCAAGGACCCCGACGACTGGACGACGGGCGGCGAGCCGATGACCGGCGCGCAGGCGAGTTATCTCAAGACGCTGAGCGAAGAGGCGCACGAGGAGTTCGACGATCACCTGAGCAAGGGCGATGCGTCCAAGAAGATCGACGAGCTGCAGGACAAGACCGGCCGGGGCAAGTAACGGGCCGACCGGGTGTGAGTAGCGGGTCGATGGTCTGACTATCGACCCGTGGTTCGCATCCGGTCGAGATAGACGTCGAGCAATGCCAGCCGGACGGTGATCGGCGCGCGGTACGGGGCGTCGGCGGGGCTGAGGGCCAACGCCCGGCGCCAGTAAGGCCGCGCCTCCGCAAAGCGTCCGGCGCGAACATAGGCGAGGCCCGTGAAGAACGGCGGGCCGGGATGCCGCGGTGACAGGCGCGTCGCCTGCTGGAACGCCAGCAGCGCCGGCGGCGAAACTTGATCGCCATCATGCGCCACCAGCGCGGTGCCCAGCCCGGTCCACAGCTGGATACTGCCGGGATATTGGCGGATGCCGCCCAGCATCACCTGAACCGCCGCACCCGCATCGCCCGATCGCAGCATCGCATCGGACGCGGTCATGTACGCGGCATCGGCGGTGAACCGCCCGAACATGTCCTCGCGCAGCATCACCAGCCCGGGATCGACCTCGATCGCCTTCGCGTCGGCCTCGGTCGGGTGGCCCGGCAGCGCCGGCCGGCCTTGCAGGGCATAGCCCGTCGCGCCGAGCATCATCGCCGCGCCGACCAGGCTCCACAACGGCCGAGCGATGCGCAACCGCCACAGCAGCGCCGCCGCAGCTAAGCCGAGACCGAGCAGCGCGACGAAGCCCATCAGCGACGCCGCCGCCGGAAGCTCGTCCGCGCGACGACCATGCCCACGATCAGTAACGCGAGCGGCGCGAGCCACAGCGGCGCGGTGACCGCGTCGAACGGCGGATCGTAGCTGACGTAATCGCCATAGCGCGCCACCAGCCAGCCGCGCACCTGCTCGGGCGTCGCGCCGCCACGGATCCGCTCGCGCACCAGCGCGCGCATGTCGCCCGCCAGATCGGCGTCGCTGTCGGCGATCGACTGGCCCTGGCAGACGAGGCAGCGCAACTCGCCCATCAGCGCCTTGGCCGCCGCTTCCTGCCCCGGGTCGGACAGCGCCTGATCGGCGAGCGCGGCGGGCGGCAGCGGCGTGTCCGCCAGCGCGGGCACCGCGGCCAGCAGGGCGCAGGCGGCGAGCACGCGCCTCACGACGCGCGCCTGACGGCGGCGACCAGCGCGGGCACGTCGTCCGCGCGGATGTCGCCGACATGCTGGCTGACGATCCGGCCGCTCGAGTCGATCACGAAGCTTTCGGGCACGCCCGACGAGCCCAGCGCGAGCTGCGCGCGCGCCTCGCGGTCGTCGCCGATCGCGCGATACGGGTCGCCATAGCGGGCGAGGAACGCCGTGACCGCAGCGGGCGTGTCGCGCACCGCCAGCCCATCGATCTCGACCCCCTGCCGGCGCAAGGCGGCGAGCTGCGGCGCCTCGGCGGCACACGGGATGCACCAGCTGGCGAACACGTTGATCAGCCGCGGCCGACCGCGCAGGCCGGCGCTCGCGACACCGGACCGTCCGGGCAGCATCGCGGGCGCGGTAAAGTCAGGCACCGTCTGGCCGACCATGCGCGACCAGATCGTGCGATCCGCCGGTCGCCGCAGGCCGTGGATCGTCAGCGCCAGCAGACCCGCGAAGACGACGAGCGGCACCCAGAGAACGAGCCGCCTCATGCCGCCCAGAACCGCCATGCGTCCCGCTCCCGCACCCGCCGCTCGCGCAGCACCCGGCCGACGAGCGACAGCGCGCCGCCGATCGCCACCAGCACGCCGCCGGCCCAGATCAGCGTCACGAACGGCTTCCACCACAGCCGCAACTGCCACCGGCCCTGACCGTCGGGCGCGCCGAGCACCGTGTAGAGCTGGCCATCGAGCCGCGTCGCGATCGCGCTTTCGGCCGTCGTCGTCGGCGGCGCGGCGAAGAAGCGGGATTGCGGCCGCAGCACCAGCACCGTGTCGTCGCGCGTCGCGGTCAGCCGCGCCTCCGTCGCCGACCAATTGTCGCCGACCCGCGGCGCGATGCCGTCGAGCGTCACCATCCACGGTCCGACGCGATGCCCCTCGCCCACCCGCGCCGCGACCAGCGTCTCGCGGGTGAACGCGCTGTCGCACGCCATCCCCGCAAGGCTGACCGCGATGCCGAGATGCGCGACCACCATGCCCCAGGTGAAGAGCGGCGTGCGGCGCAGGTCGCGCTTCCACAGCGGCGCGACGCTCGCCACCGCCAGTCCCGCCGCGACCGCGAGGCCGAACAACGGCAGCACCGGCACGCCGCCCAGCCAGCCGGCCAGTGCGGCGGCCACCGTCACCGGGATCGGCACCGCCAGCCGCTCGACCACCGCGCCAAGCCGGTCCCGCCGCCAGCGCACCAGCGGACCCGCCGCCATGGCGACGCCCAGCGCCAGCGCTATCGGCCCCGCGGTGCGGTCGAAGAACGGCGGCCCGACCGACAGCTGATGCCCAAACGCGCCCGCGACCAGCGGGTACAGCGTGCCGATCAGCACGATGCCCAGGATCACCGACAGCAACAGGTTGTTGAGCACCAGCGCGCCCTCGCGGCTCACCGGCTCGAACGTCGTGCCCTGCCGCACCGTGCCGATCCGCAGGGCAAACAGCGCCAGCGCACCGCCGATGTAGAGCGCCAGGAGCATCAGGATGAACTCGCCGCGCGTGGGATCGACGGCAAAGGCGTGAACGCTCGTCAGGATGCCCGACCGGACGAGGAACGTGCCGATCATCGACATGGAAAAGGCGACCACCGCCAGCATCACCGTCCACGCGCGCAGGCCGTCGCGCGTCGCCAGGACCGTGACGGAATGCAGCAGCGCGGTCGCGGCGAGCCACGGCATCAGCGACGCGTTCTCGACCGGGTCCCAGAACCACCAGCCGCCCCAGCCGAGCTCGTAATAGGCCCAGTAGCTTCCCGCCGTGATGCCGAGCGTCAGGAACACCCACGCGCCCAGCACCCACGGTCGCATCGCCCGCGCGAACGCCGGCCCCACATCGCGCGTCACCAGCGCGCCGACCGCGAAGGAGAAGGCGACCGACAGGCCGACGTAGCCCGCGTAGAGCGTCGGCGGGTGGAAGGCGAGGCCGGGGTCCTGCAGCAGCGGGTTCAATCCCTGCCCATCCGCGGGCGCCGGATCGATCCGCGCGAACGGGTTGGAGGACAGCAGCAGGAAGGCGTAGAAGCCCAGCGCGATCGCCGCCTGCGCGCCCAGCGTCGCCACCAGCGTGCGCGCGTCGAGCCGCCACTCGAGCGCCCCCACCGCTGCGCCCGCAAGCCCCAGGATCGTCACCCACAGGAGCATCGACCCCTCGTGCTGCCCCCAGGCGCCGGCGATCTTGTAGAGCAGCGGCTTGGCCGAATGGCTGTTCTCGACCACCAGCA
>JBPBQW010000162.1:0-1697 GCA_050955125.1 Janthinobacterium lividum | reverse complement strand
CTTGTTCAACAAGCTCAAGAACTGGCGCCGGGTCGCCACCCGCTATGACAAGACCGCTGAGTCGTACCTCGGCTTCGTCGCGCTTGCCTCAGTTACCCTATGGCTGCCCTTTGTCCACGTGGCCTAGACGGCATAGCTCGTGTCGAGCACCGTCCGCCGGTTTCGGTCGGAAGAGCCGTCGTGGCATCGGCGGCCGCTACCACCCCCCCCACCGTTTGCCTGGTTGACCTAACAGAGCCCCTTACTGCTTGTTCGGCGAGCCGAGCCTACGAACCGGCCATAGCGAGACAGCGCGCCAGGCTTGGACCTGGCGCGCTTTCGGACCGGTCGCAGGCAAAACCCGTGCGCGTTCGAGGTGCCCGCGTCTGGGCCGGTACTGCCGATACGAGGCTCCAGTTAGGCGCGGGCCGCTGTCAGCGACCCGATGAACGCCGCAGCCCGCTCACCTACCTCGGCGGCGGCCATACCCGGCTTGTAGAGTGCCGAGCCGAGCCCGAATCCCGCTGCGCCCGCCGCCATCCAGGGCGCAAGCAAGTCGGGTGAGACTCCGCCGACCGGCAGCACCCGGACGTCGCGCGGCAGCACCGCAAGCATCGCTTTGAGCACCACTGGGCTGTTCCCCTCCGCAGGGAACAGCTTGAGCGCGTGCGCGCCTGCGTCGAGCGCGGCGAATGCCTCGGTCGGTGTCGAAACGCCCGGCAACGAGACGAGCCCGGCGGCGGTGCTACCAGAGATCACGGCCGGATTGGCGTTGGGGGAGATGACGATCGTGCCGCCCGCGTACTGCACCGCCGCGACGTCCGCAGGACGCAACACGGTCCCCGCGCCGACGACCGCGCGTCCTCCCAGTCGTCGTGCGAGCCGGGCGATGCTGTCGAACGGATCGGGGGAATTGAGCGGCACCTCGATCAGCGTGAAGCCCGCGTCCACCAGCGAGTCGCCAATCGCCTCCACCTCGTCGGGTCGTACGCCGCGCAGGATCGCGACGAGCGGGCAGCGGGCGAAGGCCGCGTCGAAAGCGGCGAGGTGGGGCGAGGGGGTCTGCGTCATGCGATGAGCTCCGCAAGGCGGGTGATGCCGGCGACGAAGGCGGCGTGGCTGTCGACCAGCGTCGCCCGGCGGCCATGCGCTGCGACGGCGGCAGCGTACAGCGCGCCGAGCGCCGGGTCGGCGAGAAGATGTACCTCGTCCGGCGTGTCGGCACGCAGTCGGGCAGCAACATCTGCACCGATCAGCAAGCCGCTGGCGTAGGAGGGCGCGTCGGCATCGTGGCGTGGACCCAGCAGCTTGCCCGCGCGGATGCCGAACAGATGCGCGGCGAGATCGCCGTCGCGCGCGTCCGAGACGCCCGCCAGAAACGCGGCGTCCGGCGTCACCGCACCGGCGAGTTGGGGCGCCAGGATCGAGTGGCCGCGCAGCAGCGCGAACAGCTCGCCGGTCATCGCGGTCGTGAAGCGTGCGATCCGGCCGGCCGCCATCTCGACCCATTTGCAGTGCGTGCCGGGCTGGACGAGCAGCGCGTCCGCCGGGGCGAGTCCGGCGGCGACGGCGCCCAGCAGCTGCATCTCCTCGCCCCGCATCACGTCGGCACGGTGGCCCTCGATCAGCGAGACGCCGGGCACGATCGCGATGCGCGCGTCCACCCGCACGAGCCCGGCCACCAGCGTCTCCAGCCCGGCGGGAGCGGGGACATAGGG
>JBPBQW010000161.1:0-2436 GCA_050955125.1 Janthinobacterium lividum | reverse complement strand
CGCGCGGCTGGGCGGGGGCGGCTTCGCGCTGTTCTGCCTTTGGGCGCTCGGCACGTTCGTCCTGCTGGGCGCCGCATGGCTGGCCGCCGCGCCGGGGGAGCGGGCCGATCGGCTCTGGCCGTTCGCCTGGGCGCGGATGGTGCGCGAGGCGGTGTCGGACCTGCTGCCCTTCTCGCAGCTGGGCGGCATCGTCGTCAGCGCGCGGACGCTGGCGCAGGCGGGGGTGCCGACGCCGGTCGTCTGGGGCTCGCTCCTCGCCGATCTGGTGACGGAGATGGGCAGCCAGCTGGCGCTCACGCTGCTGGGCCTCGCGCTGATGGTGTCGATCCTCGCCGGGCCGGGATCGGCGCCGGGCGAGTTGCGGTCGCTGGTGATCGGCGGCACCGCGATGATGGTGGCGATCACGGCCGGGTTCTTCGTGGCGCAGCGCCACGGACTGGCGCTGCTCGGCCGGTTCGCCGCGCGGCTGGTGCCCGGATCGGTGGCGGGCATGGCGGGGATCGAGGCGGCGCGCGCGCACGTCTTTTCCCGCCCGCGCCGGATCGGCGCGGCGTTCGCGCTCAACCTCCTGGCCTGGCTGGCGACCGTGGGCGGCGCATGGCTCGCGCTGCGGCTGATGGATGCGCCCCTGTCGTTCGGCCGGACGCTCAGCCTCGAGGTGATGATCTTCACGCTCCGCTCGGTCGCCTTCGCGGTGCCGGGCGCGATCGGCTTCCAGGAGGCGGGCTATACGCTGGCGGCGCCGCTGCTTGGCCTGCCCGTCGAGGCGGCGCTGGCGCTGAGTCTCGCAAAACGCGCCCGCGACGTCGCGATCGGGGTGCCGACCCTGCTGCTGTGGCAGCTATCCGAGGCCCGCCTGGTGATGCTGCGGCGATAGCTGCGACGAACGGTGCGGCACCTGCGGCAGGGCAAGTCGTCGAGCCGGAACGCGCTATCATCCCGGTAAGCCGGATGCGCTATATCGGTGATGGGGCAACCATCACTCGGCAGGTTCGATGATCCAAAACGTTTCCGCGACGCCGCAGCGCCGCGCTTTCCTGAAGTCCGGCCTGGCACTGGCCGGCGCGCTCGCGGTGCCGGGCGCCGTCTCGGCGGCGATGCGCGACGAGCCCCGGGTGCGCGGCACTTTGGCGCCGGCGTTCACGCCTTCTGCATCCTTCGCGCCCGCGGCGCCCACCTCGCCCCGGGTCGTGCGCCCCGAACTGATGAAGCGCGCGCTGACCGCGCTCGGCCGCCACGCCGACGCGTTCCGGCATCAAGACCGGATCGCGATCGTCGATTTTACCGCCCCGTCGGCTCAGGCGCGGTTCCACATCGTCGACATCGTCAACGGCAGCAGCTCGTCCTACCTCGTCGCCCACGGCAGCGGGTCGGACCCGTCGCATACCGGCTGGCTGCAGCGGTTCTCGAACGCCGACGGGTCGAACGCCTCGTGCGAGGGCGCGTTCGTCGCCAGCGACTATTACGTCGGCAAGCATGGCCGGTCGCAGCGGCTGGTCGGGCTCGACGCCACCAACGACAACGCGCTGTCCCGCGCGATCGTGGTCCACTCCGCCTGGTATTCCAACCCCGACATGCTGCGCACCCACGGGATGCTCGGCCGCAGCCAGGGCTGTTTCGCGGTCGGCGAGCACGATCTGCAGACTGTCTTCGACCAGTTGGGCGAAGGCCGGATGATCTACGCCGCGAAGGTGTAGGCGGGGGCGCTTCCATCCTCCCCCGCCAGGGGGAGGGGGACCGCCGAAGGCGGTGGAGGGGGAGGTACCTCCAGACGCCAGCCCGTCCTCCCCTCCGTCCGGCTATGCCGGCCACCTCCCCCTTGCGGGAGAGGAGCGAGAGGGCTCAGTCCATCAGTTCCACCGCCATAGCGGTCGCCTCGCCGCCGCCGATGCACAGCGATGCCAGCCCGCGCTTCTGCCCGGAACCCTCCAGCGCCGACAGCAACGTCGCCAGCACGCGCGCGCCGCTCGCACCGATCGGATGGCCGAGCGCGCAGGCGCCGCCGTGGATATTGACCACGTCATGCGCCAGGCCGAGGTCGCGCATCGCGATCATCGCGACGACGGCGAACGCCTCGTTGACCTCGAACAGGTCGACGTCGCCGGTCGACCAGCCGGCCTTGTCCAGCGCCTTGCGCATCGCGAACACCGGCGCGGTGGTGAAGCGGGCGGGAGCGTGCGCGTGCGCGGCGTGGCTCACCACGCGGGCGACAGGCGTCAGCCCCAGCCGCTCGGCGACCGACGCGCGCGTCATCACCAGCGCGGCGGCGCCGTCGGAGATCGACGAGGCGTTGGCCGCGGTGATGCTGCCCTCCTTGGAAAAGGCGGGCTTCAGCGTCGGGATCTTGGCGACGTCGCCCTTCGCAGGCTGCTCGTCCTCCGTCACTGTCACAGACCCCTTGCGGCCCGCGACCGAGACGGGGACGATCTCGCGCGC
>JBPBQW010000160.1:0-2635 GCA_050955125.1 Janthinobacterium lividum | reverse complement strand
ACCCAGGCCGATCCGAACGCCCAGCCGCCCAGCACGTCGCTCGGCCAATGCACGCCCAGGAACACGCGCGACGTGCCGACCAGCATCGCCAGCGCGACCGCGCATCCCGCGACGTAGCGCCGCTCCGCCGCCGTCCGCAGCCGGCGCCCGGCGAGCTCCGCCAGGAGCAGGTACACGATCGTGCTGTCGGCGCTGTGGCCACTGGGGAAGCTGGAACTGCTGAAGCTCGTCCAGTGCTCGACGATCGTCGGGCGTGGGCGATCGACCAGATGCTTGAGGATTTCGGCGGCCGCCATGCCGCAGCCGCATCGCACCACCAGACCGGCCGCCGCGCCCCGTCGACCACCCAGCGCGAGCAGCCCCGCGACGAAGGCCACGACGAGGAACAGCGTCGGAAACGCCCCGACCGCGGTGGCGCAGACCATGACGTGGTACAGCGGCGAGCCGGCGGACGCGGCATCCGCGTTCGCGTGACGCAGCGCCAGCATGATCCACGCGTCCGGCCGCGCGACAGGCCCGGTCGGCCACCACGATCCCGCCCCGATCGCGAGCGCGGCGAGGGCCGACACCGCGCAGAGGATCAGCGCCGCGCCGCGCGCCGGCTGGTCGATCGCGGGTGGGCTGGCCGGGCCGGTCGGGTCGTTCATCCGTGCGCCATCCGACCCCGCCCGGCCTCCATCGCGCCGGTACCGATCGTCATGACGGGCGCCGCGATCGGGGTCAATCGACCCCGGCCCACCCGCCACGCCGGGGCCACGATCGTGGGGTTCAGGGCCGACATTCACGCCAGGGCGGCACCGCGCGTTCGCTCCCTCCGACCCCGGAACCGGCTGGTCTCGTGCGCGGGCCGGTCGAGCTCGAAGTCTGTTCCGATCGCCCTCGATGCCTGATATGCATCAACGGTGTCCTTCGCGCCCCCGTCCGATGATGCCGACGTTCCCGCCGTCCTCGACCCGGCCACCGGGCCGGCGCCGACCCCGCGCTCGACGGGCCGGCGGCTGCGCGGTGCGGTGGCGCACAAGCTGGGTGTCGCGATCCTGTCCGGTCACTATGCCCCGGGAGAGACGCTGTCGGGCGAGGTCGCCTTCGCCGAGGCGCTCGACGTGTCGCGCGGTGCCTATCGCGAGGCGATCCAGGTGCTGACCGCCAAGGGCCTGGTCGAGAGCCGGCCCAAGTCGGGGACCCGTGTCCTGCCGCGCCAGCGCTGGAACCTGCTCGACCCCGACGTCCTGGCCTGGGCGTTCGCCGGCGAGCCTGATCCCCAGCTGGTGCGCAGCCTGTTCGAACTGCGCCTGGTCATCGAACCCGCGGCCGCGGCGCTGGCGGCGGCGCGACGCGACAAGGCGGATCTGACACGGATGCGGGCCGCGCTGATCGATATGCGGCGGTTCACGCTGGCCACCAGCCAGGGCCGCCAGGCGGATCGCGACTTCCACGACACGATATTGCGCGCCACGCGCAACGATGCGATCGCCGTCCTGAGCGCCTCGATCGGTGCCGCGGTGAACTGGACGACGCAATACAAGCAGCGGCTGGGCGCGCTGCCGCGCGATGCGATCCCCGATCATGCCCGCGTGCTCGAGGCGATCACCGCCGGCGACGCCGATGGCGCCAGCGCCGCAATGAGGCTGCTCGTCGAACTGGCGCTCGAGGACACGCACAGCGTCGCGCAACCGTCGCGGCGGCCCTAGGCGACGCTTGGGGTTACCGGGTCAGCGCCGCCTGTCCCCAATCCACCGACACCCTGGAGCCCCCCGCCCCGGGGCTGCGCGCCACCAACTCGACGAGGCGGACCCCCGACACGTCCGCGTCCAGCACCTGCGGCTCGGCGCCCGAGCGAAGGGGCCGCGATCGGGCGAGCAGGCGCCCGTCGCCATAGACGAGGAACGTCACCGGTCGCATCCGATCGGTGGTCGAATCGTCGACGCCGACGGTGGTGCGCAAGCGCCGGAACCCCGCGTTGCGCACCTCCAGCCGCGAGTTGGCGAGCACGCCGATGCCATGGTCGAGCGCGCGGCCCGCGACCAGGAGCGGCTGGTCGTAGGGCGTCCGGTCGACCCGCGCGCCGCCCCACCCGCCATAGCGCGGGAAATCGCCCGATCCGTGCGTCCCCGTCCACGCCGAGGGCGCGCGATGGACGAGCGGATCGGGCTGCGGCGTCTCCACGCCGTCGACCGCGGGATTGACGCTGCCGGGCTGTTCGGAAAGGTACAGCCCGTCGGGCAGCAGCCGGGTGCCGGTGGCAGCGAAGACCCGTGTCTCGCGCGGGGCGAGACGGAAGCCGTGCTCGCCGCGAAAGCTCGACCGGTCGCCGGTCCACAGGTCGGTCAGCGCGACGTCGGCGGCGTCGGTGAACGACAGCTGCCCGGCGGTCAGCGTCACATCCGCCGGCCCGCTGCCGCGGTTGAACAGCGCCACCGCCTTTTGCCCGCTGGCCAGCGTCTTGACGAAGATCTGCACCTCGTCGGAATCGAACGCCAGCGTCGCCTGGTTGCCCGCCGGATCCTGATCGATCGCGATGATCCTCTCGTTGCCGAGCAGGCCGAGCAGCGCCGGCGACGCGTGGCGCAGGTCGTATCCGATGAACAGCGGCGAGCTCTCCATCGCCCACAGCGCCAGATGCGATCGAGCCTCC
>JBPBQW010000159.1:0-2880 GCA_050955125.1 Janthinobacterium lividum | reverse complement strand
TTCGACGCCGCCCTGGCCGAGGAACTGAGCCTGCTGATCGACGGCGCGACGACCTATGCCATCTACATGCTCGATCCGCACGGGCGGATCACGATCTGGAACCGCGGTGCCGAGCGGATCAAGGGCTGGGCCGAGGCCGACGTCATCGGCCGTGATTGCACCATGTTCTACACGGCCGAGGATCAGGCCGCGGGCAAGCCGGCGGTGGACCTGCGCCGGGCGAGCGAGCTCGGCCGCGTGGAGGAGGAGAGCTGGCGCCTGCGCAAGGACGGGTCGGAGTTCCTGGCGAACGTCACGATCACCGCGCTGCGCGACGAGACGGGCGCGTTGCGCGGCTTCGGCAAGGTCATCCGCGACATCACCGACCAGAAATCGGCCGAGTTCGCCGTGTTGCGGCGCGAGCGGCACCTCCGGTCGATCCTGGCCACGGTCCCCGATGCGATGATCGTGATGGACGAGGCGGGCACGATCTCGTCCTTCAGCAAGGCCGCGGAACTGGCGTTCGGCTATGCGCAGCAGGACATGGTCGGACGAAGCGTGGGCGTCCTGATCCCGGGGGTGTTTGCGCGTGGCGGCGAGGGCGCCCGGCACTCCGGTCTCACGCCGGGCGTGTCACACCTCGTCGGTCGTGTTCAGCCCGAGACGGGGGTGCGCAGGAACGGCAAGAGTTTTGCGATCGAGCTCGCCGTGGGCGAGGCCTCCATCGCCGGGGAGCGGATCTTCACCGGCTTCGTCCGCGACATGACCGAGCGGCGCGAGGCCGAGCGGCGGATGCAGGAGCTCCAGTCGGAACTGGTGCATGTCTCCCGGCTCAGCGCGATGGGCACGATGGCATCGACGCTGGCGCACGAGATCAATCAGCCGCTGACCGCGATCGCGAACTATCTCGAGGCCGCCCGCGCCATGATCGACGGCAGGGCCGACGAACTGCTCGGCGAGGTGACGGACGCGCTCGACAGGGCGACGGCACAGTCGCATCGCGCCGGCGCGATCGTGCGGCGGCTGCGCGCGTTCGTGGCGGGCGGCGACACGGGTTTCCGAGTCGAGCGGCTCGACACGCTGGTGGAGGAGGCGACCAGCCTCGGCCTGCTCGGCGCACACGAGGCGGGGATCACCGTCACGATGACGATCGCGGCAGGTCGCGACCGGGTGATGGTGGATCGCGTGCAGATCCAGCAGGTGCTGGTGAACCTGATCCGCAACGCGATCCAGTCGATGGCGTCGTCGGGGCGCAAGGAGCTGACCATCGCGACCGGTCGGGATCGCGACGGCTGGATGAAGATCACGGTGGCGGACACCGGCTCGGGGATCGATCCCGCGATCCGCGACCATCTGTTCGATGCGTTCGCGACGACGAAGGAGGACGGCATGGGCCTCGGCCTATCGATTTGCCGGACGATCGCCGAGGCCCACGGCGGCCGCATCTGGGCAGAAGCCGTGCCGGATGGCGGCACCGCCTTTCACTTCTGCGTACCGCTCGCGGCTGAAGGGGCGTCCGATGAGCGATGACGCCAGGACCGTCCACATCGTCGACGATGACGAGGCGATCCGCCACTCGGTCGGCTTCATGCTTCGCAAGGCGGGCTATCCGGTGGAGAGCTACGGGTCGGGCACGAGCTTCCTGAAGGCGGTGACGAGGGAGACGCCCGGGTGCGTCCTGCTGGACGTGCGGATGCCGGAGATCGATGGTCCCGAGGTTCAGGCGCGGCTCGCCGAGCGGGGGATCGCGCTGCCGATCATCATGCTGACCGGGCATGGAGACGTGCCGCTGGCCGTTCGCGCGATCAAGGCCGGCGCCTCCGAGTTCCTGGAAAAGCCGTTCGAGCGATCGGTGCTGTTGCGCGCGATCGACGCCGCGCTCGATCGGGGCATGCGCGCCGAACGCGGGCAGCTCGCGTCCGGGGAAGCCGTCGTCAAGCTCGCGGTGTTGACGGTGCGGGAGCGCGACGTGCTCGACGGCATGGTGACCGGACGGCCGAACAAGCTGATCGCCTATGATCTCGGCATCGCGACGCGCACGGTCGAGGTGCACCGGGCGCGCCTGATGGAGAAACTGTCCGCCCGCAGCCTGTCGGACGTTCTGCGGATCGCGTTCGTGGCCGGGCTCGGTTAGGCTCGGTTAGGCTGGGCTGGGCTGGGCTCAGCTGGGCTGCCTGATCTCGCCAACTACGTACAGACGGGTCCCGCCTCGCCGATGCAGGCTTCGCTGGAAAGGACCGTGCATGACAGAGTTCACTTCCGCCGCATCGGGCGAAGGCGTCGGCGTCTCGCTGGTCGATGGCGATACACCCGTCCGGCACGCGCGGCAGATCATGCTCCGGTCCGAACGCTACGACGTCCGCTCCTACGCGACGTGCGCCGCGCTCCTCGCGGACCCGCGCTCGCGCGACTACCCCTGCATCGTCGTCGACGTCGACACCCGCGATGTCGACGGGATCGATCTCCTGCGCAAGATGCGGGCCACGGGATGGCGCGGCAAGGCCATTCTCCTGGACGGGATCGCGCCCGGCAGCGCGCTGATGCGGGAGGCGGAGAGGCACGGCGACAAGGTGTTCGGACGCACGATCGCCGACGGGCCGCTGCTCGCCGCGATCGCCGCCTCGATCGACCGTGGGTGGTCGGGCTGGAACGCCCAGGGGTAACGCCGGGCACGACGCGCAACCGGGTGCTCTTCCAAGACCGGCCTCGTCTCGCCGTCGCCGAACTGCCGAAGACGCGGCTCGTCGGCCAGGCGGCGGGTGCTGGTGCTCGGGTCGTCGTTCAGCGACGGGGAGCGTTCGCGGCAGCGGACAAAGCTCGCACCCTTGCACCATAGAGCCGGGCCAGCGTCTCGTGGGCGATACGGGCGCATCGTCCCGTCGCCGCCAAGGCGAGGACGAG
>JBPBQW010000158.1:0-3068 GCA_050955125.1 Janthinobacterium lividum | reverse complement strand
GACGGGCTCACGCTGTTCGCTCGGCTGCACGAGCGCGATCCCGAGCTGCCCGTGATCCTCGTCACCGGGCATGCGGACGTGCCGATGGCGGTCGCCGCGCTGAAGGACGGCGCGTGGGACTTCCTCGCCAAGCCGTTCGCGTCCGAGCAGCTCGTCGTCAGCGTGCGGCGCGCGCTGGCCACGCGCCAGCTGGTGCTGGAGAACCGCGCGCTGCGCGCGGCCGCGGCGCGCGCGGCGGAAGGGGACGCGCTCGTCGGCGAGGCACCCGCGATGCAGCAGTTGCGCCGCACGATGCGGCACCTGGCCGATGCGAGCGTGGACGTGCTGGTCGAGGGGGAGGCGGGGACCGGCAAGGAGCTGGTCGCGACGATGCTCCACCGCTGGAGCGCACGGCGTGGCCGGCGGTTCGCGACGGTGGATTGCGGGATGTCGCACGCCCTGCTGGCGGGCGAGCTGTTCGGGCAGCAGCCCGGCCCGGCGGGCGGCGGCGTGGCGCACGATGGGTGGATCGTCGGCGCCGATGGCGGCACGCTGTTTCTCGACGGGCTCGACCGGCTGCCGCTGCCGCTGCAGGCCTCGCTGCTGCGCGTTATGGAGGAGCGCGAGGTCGTGCCGCTCGGCGGCGATCGGCCCCGCCATGTCAACGTGCGCTTCGTCGCCTCCGTCACGCAAGCGGCCGAACGGCTGGTCGACCGGGGGCTGCTGCGCCCGGATCTCTTCTACCGCTTGTCGGTGGCGCGGCTGTTCGTCCCGCCGCTGCGTGAGCGGCGCGAGGACCTGCCGCTGCTGTTCGCGAGCCTGATGCACGACGCGGCGGCCCGGCTGCGGCGCCCGGTCCCCGAGCTCGACGCATCGCTGCGATCGCGGTTGCTGACGCACGACTGGCCGGGCAACGTCCGCGAGCTGGCGCATGTCGCGGAGCACGTCGTCCTCGCGCTAGACCCTCCGATCGCGCGCGCCGGTGGCGAGCTGCCGCTGCCCGAGCGGACGCAGCGGTTCGAGGCCGAGGCGATCCGGGCGGCGCTGGCGGCGCATGGCGGCGACGTTCGCGCGACCCTCGCCGCGCTCGGCCTGCCGCGCAAGACGTTCTACGACAAGGTGACGCGCTATGCGATCGACCTGCGGGACTTCCGCCGCAAGGGCGACGGCGGCTGAGCCCGGCTTCCCGCAGAGCCGGTCGACCCTGGCGACCGCTGCGTGGTCGGCGTCGGAGGTGACGGCCGCATGATCGTTACCGTCCATGTCTGAAGTCGGGAAGCGATTTGGGAGCTCTGAGGGTCTTCGACTGGGTCGTGGCCGCCGCTTCGCGGCGGCTTACCTTCTTGGCCAGACGGTCGGCGTCATCGTTCGCTGAGCTCGACGACCTCGAAATCGAAGCGCTCCCACCCGTGCCGCCGCGCCGCCTGTTCTGTCAGCGCCTTCTTGCCCGCAGCCTCCTTTGCGGAGGTGGCGTGGCCCCAGAACACCTCGGCCTTGACGCCGTGCA
The DNA here is from genome assembly GCA_050955125.1 of Janthinobacterium lividum. GTDB lineage: Bacteria > Pseudomonadota > Alphaproteobacteria > Sphingomonadales > Sphingomonadaceae > Sphingomonas. Next base: position 1,582 of record JBPBQW010000158.1, on the reverse strand, counting down.
GATGCGCGATGATGCGCCAGTAATGCGTGAACGGCGCGGCGGTCGGGCCGATCGTCTTCACGTATCCGTCGGCCATCGTCGCGATTAGGTAGCGCTTCTTCCTCGCCATTGCCGCGCAGTACCGCGGTTGCGACGCGCGCGGGAGAGGGTCCAGCCTCAACCGTCGTTCGGGCGGCCGATCCTGTACGGTCCCGATCGCGTTACCAGCGGTCGTCCCTTCCAGCTCAACCGCACCACTTCGTCGCGGACTAGCCCGTCGATCGCCGCATGGACCGCGGGCATCACGCCGCGCCAGTCCGGCGCGATCGCGCGCGCCACCTCGCCAGGGCAGATCGTTGCGTCCGATGCGCGGCGCGCGAGCAGAGACAGTATGGCGGCCCTTGGGTCGATCATTCGGAATACGTCGGCACCGCACGCCCCCCCGTCAAGCCGCCTGAGGAGCCAGCCACCCATGCAGGCGGGCCGTGCACGATTCGACCAAAGGTTTAGCGGCCGCGGAGAACCAGCCTCATTGAGCGTCCGCTTCCGGCGATTGCATGAGGCGATTCGAACGTCCGTCATCCGGTCGGCGTAAACGCAGTCCGTCTTGACCTTCCGCCAGCCTAAGCCGTGAACCTTGCAACCCCGAACCTGTGCTTTGGCCGGGCTAGCATGCTAGAACCACATATATGTCGAAATCTCAGAGCAACGGCGGCACCGTCGATGTCGATGGCGCCCTATATGATTGGCGCCTCCAGCGTGAACCGCATCAGTCGGACGACGAAGGTTGGAAGGGAATGACGATCGCCCTTCTCCCGCGCGATGCCAACCGCGAAGCGTGGGTCGAATTTCCGCCCCCCAAGCGGCTTCTGAAGGGCTTGCCGCGCGGTCGTCTTCAACTCGACGACGCAACGATTTCCCGGTGCGTGCGCGCCGCCATGTTAGCCGGTTGGGAGCCGATGTCGCGGGGCAAGCCGGTGGTGTTCACAGTCGATGCCGAAGGCAATTGAAACGGCCAATGCGGAAGAGAGCCGAAGCCCGCCTGGGCACAGTTAGGCCCAAACCGAAAGCTGGACGTGGGGCCGAAGTTTAGTAGCGGCCCAGAACCCGCAAGCGTCTAGAAATGGGTCACTGTTCCCGGAGATTTTACGAAAACTGCCAATCGTTTCAAGTTGAGCAATACAAGTTCGTCGCCGACCTAGGCAGGTAAGAATAAGGAAGTGTGTTAAGGTTTCGCTTGGCTGAATGATAACACCGGTTTGCTTGCTTTCATCGTCTCGCGTCCAGCAGCATGTATGAAGGTAGATCATCAGGACTGTGAGTCGCAATGAATTATCGCCATTCGTTCCATGCTGGCAATACCGCCGATGTCGTGAAGCACAGCCTACTGATCGCCCTCGTGCGAGCCTTGCAGCAAAAGCAGAGCGCGCTGACCCTGATCGACACCCATGCCGGCTGCGGGCTGTACGACCTCGACTGTGAGGCGGCCCAACGCACCGGCGAGTCCACGCAGGGCGTGCTGCGGGCCCTTGCCGACCCGAACCCTTTGCTGAACGACTACCGCGCCGTCGTGCAGGCATTGAACATCGAGGCCGAGATGCGT
>JBPBQW010000157.1:0-3680 GCA_050955125.1 Janthinobacterium lividum | reverse complement strand
AACGACCTGCTGTACGTCGACGGCGGCCCGTCCACGACCGGCACGGTCGGCAAGCTGCGCATGAAGGGTCGCGAGGTGTTCCGCCACGCCGTCACCAACCTGGCGGCGGTGATGACCGAGACGCTGGGGGTCGCGGGCATCGAAGCCGCCGACGTCGACTGGCTGGTGCCACACCAGGCCAATGCCCGCATCCTCGAAGCGACGGCGAAGAAGCTCGGCCTCGATCCCGCGCGCGTCGTCGTCACCGTCGACCGCCACGCCAACACCTCGGCCGCGTCCGTGCCGCTAGCGCTCGACGAGGCGGTGCGCGACGGCCGCATCCGGCCCGGCCAGCTGGTGGTGCTCGAAGCCATGGGGGGCGGCTTCACCTGGGGCGCGGCGGTGGTGCGTTTCTGACGCGATGCGACGCGGCGGCTCATCTTGGGACTATCGGTAGCGTTCCAGCCTTGATATGGGTTAAGCTTCCGCCGGATCGGAGGACCTAAGCCGATGAGTGCCGGAACATTGACGAGGGCCGACATCGCGGAAGCGCTGCACCGGGAGATCGGTCTGTCGCGTGCCGAGTCGTCGCGCCTCGTCGAGCAGATCCTGCGGGAGATGTGCTCGGCGTTGCAGCAGGGCGACAACGTCAAGATCTCGGGCTTCGGCACCTTCGTCCTGCGCGACAAGGCCGAGCGGGTGGGGCGAAATCCCAAGACGGGTGTCGAGGTGCCGATCGCGCCGCGTCGGGTGCTGACGTTCCGGGCCAGCCAGATCTTGCGTACCCGCATCCTGGGCGAGGGCTGACGTCGACGGCCGCCTCGGGATGAGCTAGGTTCCTGCCTGTGCCGTCCCCGACCGATCCGGACCGACCCGTGTCGATGCCTCCCGCGCCGTCGGTGGGCAAGGCCAGCGGCGCGTTCCGGACGATCGGCGAGGTGTCGCGCGATACCGGCCTGCCCGCCCACGTCCTGCGCTATTGGGAGACGCGGTTTCCGCAGCTTCGCCCCGTGACCCGCGCCGGACAGCGGCGCTATTACCGGCCCGAGGACGTCGCGCTGGTGAGGCGGATCGACGAGCTGCTGAACACGCGTGGCCATACGATCCGTGGCGTCCAGAAATTGCTCGAGGAGTCAGATCGACCGGCCCCTGCGCCGGCGGCCACCGCCTCGCTCGACGCCGTCCGCCGCGTCCGCGACGCGCTCGCCGCCGCGCTGGCCGACGACTGACGGATCAGCGCTCGCGCGTCGCCGCGAAGCGCACCTTGGGATAGCGGTCGGCGACGTAGCCCACCTCCCACGCCGTCTTGGCGAGGAACACCGGATTGCCGTCGCGATCCTTCGCCATCGCCGATCGGTTGACCTCCGCGAACGCCTTGAGGTCCGCCGCCTCGCCGCCGACCCAGCGCGCGGTGTCGAACGGCGCCGGTTCCAGCGCGGCGGCGACCTTGTATTCCGCATCGAGCCTCGACAGCAGCACGTCGAGCTGCAGCTGGCCGACGACGCCGATGATCCAGTTGGAGCCGATCTCGGGATAGAAGACCTGGGTCACTCCCTCCTCCGCCATGTCGTCCAGCGCCTTGCGCAGCTGCTTGGTCTTGGTCGGGTCCTTCAGCACGACGCGGCGCAGGATCTCGGGCGCGAAGTTCGGCAGGCCGGTGAAGCGCACGTCGGCGCGCTCGGACAGCGTGTCGCCGACGCGCAGCGTGCCGTGGTTGGGGATGCCGATGATGTCGCCCGGAAACGCCTCGTCGGCGATCTCGCGATCCTGCGCGAAGAACAGGATCGGCGAGTGCACCGCGATCGGCTTGCCGTGGCCGGTGGGCGTCAGCTTCATGCCGCGCCGGAACGTGCCCGAGCACAGCCGCATGAACGCGATCCGGTCGCGGTGCTGCGGGTCCATGTTGGCCTGCACCTTGAACACGAAGCCCGTCACCTCGTCGCCGTCGGGAGAGACGGCCGCGGGCTCGGCCGGCTGCGGGCGCGGGCCGGGCGCGAACTCGGCGAGTGCGGCGATCAGCTCGGCGATGCCGAAATCCTTGAGCGCGGAGCCGAAGTACACCGGCGTCAGGTCGCCCGCACGATAGGCGTCGGCATCGAAGCTTGCATAGCCGCCCTGCGCCAGCTCGACTTCGTCGCCGAAGCGCGCGGGCAGCACGGGCGCGTCCTCGCTGCGGCCCTGGAAATTGCGGCTGTCGCCATCGGGACGGTGGATGCGGTTGGCGACCAGGTCGAGCACGCCCTCGAACTCGCCGCCCATGCCGACCGGCCAGCTCATCGGGCACACGTCGAGCTGCAGCACGTCGGCGATCTCGTCGAGGAGCTCGAACGGGTCGCGTCCCTCGCGGTCCACCTTGTTGACGAAGGTGATGATCGGCACCGACCGCAGCCGGCACACCTCGAACAGTTTTCGAGTTTGCGCCTCGATGCCTCGCGCCGCGTCGATCACCATCACCGCCGAGTCGACCGCGGTCAGCGTGCGGTAGGTATCCTCGGAAAAGTCCTCGTGACCCGGCGTGTCGAGCAGGTTGAACGTGATCCCCCGGGTCTCGAACGTCATGACGGACGAGGTGACGGAGATGCCGCGCTGCTGCTCGATCTTCATCCAGTCCGATCGCGCGCGCCGCGCCTGCCCCCGCGCCTTCACCGCACCCGCCAGATGGATCGCGCCGCCGACCTGGAGCAGTTTCTCGGTCAGCGTCGTCTTGCCGGCATCGGGATGCGAGATGATCGCGAAGGTACGGCGGGGGGAGGACATGTTTCAGGCGACCTGAGAGGAGGAGCAGTGATCGACGTATCGCCCCATCGTCACCCCCGCGAACGCGAGGGCCCAGCTCGGGCGCTGCGCCCGCTTGTCGCGGGCAGGAGTGGGTCCCCGCTTTCGCGGGGATGACGGCTCAGGCGTTCCCGGGCGCCGCCTCTTCCGCCATCGGCGCGGGCGCTTCGCCGAACGACCACATCTTTTCCAGGTTGTAGAACGACCGGACCTCGGGGCGGAACAGGTGGACGATCACGTCGCCCGCGTCGATCAGTACCCAGTCCGCGGTCGGCAGGCCCTCGATCCGCGTCGGCCGGCCGGTCTCGGCCTTGATCCGCTCGGCGAGCTTCGCCGCCATCGAGGCGACCTGCCGCGTCGAACGGCCGCTGGCGATCACCATATGGTCTGCGATCGAAGACTTGCCCGCCAGCGGGATCGACACCGTCTCCACCGCCTGATCGTCGTCGAGACTGGATAGAATCAGGCTGTGCAGCGCCTCGACGGCTTTCGCGCCCTCGGGGGAGGAGGCATCGGTGCGATAGGCGGCGGGGGATGTGGGCAAGGGAACTCCTGGGGTAGCGGAAGACGGGGTCGGAACGGATGCGAGGGTCACCCGCGGTCGGCCCAGCGGGGATCGGCGGCGCGGATCGCCGTGGCGGAGGTCGGGTCGGGGCGGAAGCGCAACAGCACGAGGGCCGGCAGACTCCACTGCGTCCAGTCTTTCGCCTGGCATGCGGGCCGCTGGTGGCGCCGCAACCAGCCCGAGGCGGGCGTCGTCCGGGCGCTCGCGTCATACCCCGGCCGGGCGATCACCGCAATGGGGACGGTCCGCGCGATCCCGCGCCAGTCGCGCCAGCGGTGGAACTGCGCCAGATTGTCCTCGCCCATCAGCCAGACGAACCGGGTGCGCGGGTAGCGGCGCACCAGCGCCCGCAGCGTGTCGA
>JBPBQW010000156.1:0-4475 GCA_050955125.1 Janthinobacterium lividum | reverse complement strand
AGGCCCATGCCGGATGCCGCGCCGGTGACGAAGGCGACCTTGCCGGCGAAATCATACGTCGGGTTCATGCCAGTGCTCCTTGGGGATCGACCATCGGGGATGCGGCGCGGCGGACGGTCGCCATGGCGATGGCGAAGCTCGCGACCCCCAGCACCGCGATGACCAGGCCCATCGGGCGCGGCGTCCCGTCCGCGAACCAGCCGACCAGCGCCGAGCCGACGATGCCGCTGCCGAACTGGACGAAGCCCACGAACGCCGAGGTGGCGCCCGCCTTTTCGGGATGGATCGACAGCGCCCCCGAGACGGCGTTGGCGATGAACAGGCCGTTGGCGGCCAGGAAGAAGAACAGCGGCAGGGCGAGGCCGATCAGGCCCCCGACACCCGTCGCCGCCGCGATCCCCGTCCACACGCCCGACACGCCGACGAGCGTCGCCCCCCAGCGCAGCATCCGATCGCTGCCCGCCCGCACCACGAAGCGGGTGTTGACGAAGTTCAGCAGCATCTGGCCGACGACGCCGGCGGCGAACAGCAGCCCGTACGCCTGCGGCGCGACATGGTAATAGTTGATATAGGCGAACGGCGTCCCGGCGATGTACGCGTAGATCCCGCCGTAATAACAGCCGCTGGCCAGCGCATAACCCATCACCGGCCGGCTGCGGACCATCGAGCCGTAGTTGCGCAGGATTTGCCCGAGCGGCTCGGCGGAGCGGCGTTCGCGCGGCAGGCTTTCGGGCAGCAGCAGAACCGCCCCCACCATCGCCGCGCCGACGACGACCAGCAGCCAGAAGACCAGCCGCCACGATCCGACCAGCAGGATCTGGCCACCGACTAGCGGCCCGAGCAGCGGTGCCACGCCCATTACCAGCATCAGCGTGGACAGGAGTTGCGCGGCGCGATCACGCCCGTACAGGTCGCGCGCCACCGCGCGGGCGAGCACCGGCCCGGCGCAGGCGCCGGCGGCCTGCACGATCCGCCAGCCGATCAGCTGCGGCACCGTGCTCGCCAGCGCGCATCCCGCCGATCCGATCATGAACAGGCCGAGCCCGGCGAGGATCGGCCCGCGCCGCCCGAAGCGGTCGCCGATCGGCCCCCAGAACAGCTGGCCGACGCTGAAGCCGATCAGGAAACCGGACAAGGTCAGCTCCACGCTGCCCTGGTCGCCGCCCAGCGCACGCCCCAGCGTCGGCATCGCGGGCAGGTAGAGGTCGGTCGAGATCGACGCGAACGCCATCAGCGCGCTGAGGATCGCGACCACGCGCCCCGGCGACGCGGACGGGGGATGTCCCACGCCCACGGGCGGAACGGCTGCGGGACGGTTCGGCATGGGGATGATCTAGTCGCGTCGCGGGCGATGACGAGGGCGTGGCGGCTCACCGACGCATGAACCGGCGCTCATGATGCTGCGGTGCGGTATCGTGCGCGTCGATGCCGATCGGCGCGCCTCCGTCCGCCGTCGCGGGGTGTGCTCGCTACAGGCCCAGCGGCCGGATCTCGCGGATCAGGTCGATCAGCAGCCGCAGGCCGGTCGGCAACTGGCGACGGCTGGGGTAGTAGATGTGATAGCCCGGCCCCATCGTGGACCAGCTTTCCAGGACCAGCCGGAGGTCGCCCGTCGCGAGATGGGGCGCGAATATCTGTTCCAATCCGAACATCAGCCCGACGCCGGACAGCCCCGCCGACAGCATGGCCCGCGTCTCGTCGATGGTGACCTTGCTGGGGATGCCGACCGCGAACTCCCCGTCCGGCCCCTCGAACTCCCAGCGGTAGATGTGATCGTCCCCCAGGCGGACGCCGATGCAGCGATGGTGCGGCAGGTCGTCGGGCGTCGCGGGCGCGCCGAACCGATCGAGATATGCGGGCGAGGCGGCGACGACCCACCGCAGGTCCGCGGACAGACGCTGCGCGACCATGTCTTCGGGAACGGTGCCGCCATAACGGATGCCGGCGTCGAACCCTTCGTTGACGACGTCGAGCATCCGGTTGGACGCGACGATGTCGATCTCGATGTCGGGATAGCGTTCGACGAAGGCGGGCAGCACGGGTGCGAGCAGGAGCGGTGCGGCGTCGACGACGACGTTGAGGCGGATCCTGCCGGTCGGCGCATCGCGAAAGGCGTTGAGATCGTCGACCGCCTGCCCGATCGTCTCGAACGGCTGGGTGATGGCGTCGCGCAGCTTCTCGCCCGCAGCGGTCAGCGTCACGCTGCGGTTGGTGCGGTTGAGCAGGCGGACGCCGAGGCGCGACTCCAGCCCCTTGAGCGCATGGCTCAGCGCGGACGCGCTGACGCCGAGTTCCAGCCCGGCGAGCCGGAAGCTGCGATGCTTGGCGATGGCGAGGAAATAGGTGAAATCGGCGAGATCGGAGCGGCCTACCGCCATCGAACGACTCCCAGACGGTGAGCGCAGCGACGATGACCGTGCCGCATCAGGCGCTCAACGTCGTTCGCCGTCCGCCAGTGCCGTACCGAAAGCCCGCGCGTGGAAGATGGTGGCGCCGCGACTGCCGTCGCCGTCGCTGGTCACGATCGAAAGCTCGCTCGTTCCCGGCCGGATCGCCAGGCTCGTCAGGCTGAGATCGTGTCCGGCGTCGCGGTCGGGCAACAGGATCTGACCGATCGGCAGGCCGCTGGGCGCGAACACCATGATCCGGCCCTGGCCGTACATGGCGACATAGACATGACCCTGCGCGTCCACCCGCATCGAATCGGGCGCCGGACCGATGAAGTAATAGGCGATCGTCGACGCGAACGGCTTGGGCGTCGTGGGCGTCGCCAGGTCGATCCGGTGCAGGCGACCGGCGCCGAACTCGCCGACCCACAGCGTCTTGCCGTCCGGGCTCAGCGCGATGCCGTTGGCGACCGCGACGTGGGTCAGTACGGGTTCCGGCGTGCTGCCGCCCGCCGCGACACGATAGACGCCGCCGATCGGATCGTCCGCCGTTCCGCGCGCGTCGGTGAAATAGAAGCTGCCGTCGCGGGCGAACACCACGTCGTTGGGCATGAAGCCCGCGCTTCTGGGCACGATCGTCCGCCGATCGGTGCCATCGGGCCGGATCGAGACGATCGCGCCGCCGCCTGCACCCGCCCCGGCGGCGATGAAGATGCGGCCGTCGTGGTCGCCATGCCGCCGGGCTGCAGGCCATCGAGCGTGACCAGCGCCGAGATCCGGCCCCGAGCGTCGAGCTTCATCACCCGCCCACCCTGGACGTCCGAGAAGAGCAGGTCGCCTTGCGCGTCGAAACATGCGCCCTCGAAGTCCCTCGTCGCGCCCGGCACCTTGACCGGGCGGTCCGCCACCACCGTGACCAGGCCTCGCTCGGCCGGCGGTATCGGCACGACGCTCGGCGGCGACGCGACCGCCTGAGCCGCGCTGGGGGCGGGGAGCGCGGTCGCGAACGCCAGCGCGGCGAGCAGCGGCGCACCGGTCCGATGGCGACGGAAAGCGATCGTCGGCATCATGCGACCTCCGGCAGCCGGGTGAGGTATTTGTCGAGCGTGATCGGATAGTCGCGCACCCGCACGCCGGTGGCGTTGTAGACCGCGTTGGCGATCGCCGGCGCCACGCCCACCAGGCCCAGCTCGCCGACACCCTTGGCCTTGACCGGCGACATCGTCGCGTCGACCTCGTTTACGAAGGCGACGTCGAGATGCGGCACGTCGGCGTGGACCGGCACCTCGTAGCCGGCGAGGTCGTGGTTGATGAACAGGCCGAAGCGCGTGTCCACCGCCATCTCCTCCATCAGCGCGGCGCCGATGCCCATCGTCATGCCGCCGATCACCTGGCTGCGCGCGGTCGTCGGGTTGAGGATGCGCCCGGCTGCGCACACCGCCAGCATGCGGCGGACGCGGACCACGCCGGTGTAGCGGTCGACACCGACCTCCGCGAAATGCGCGCCGAACGTCTGCTGGGCATAGTGCTTGCCGAGGTCGCCGTAATCCATGCTGTCCTCGGCCACCACGTCGCCACCCTCGGCGGCGCGGGCGAGGGGGACGCTGCGGCCGCCGGAACGCACCTCGCCGCCCGCGAACGTCACGTCGCCGGCGTCGAACCCGAGCCGCCGGGCGACGGCGTCGCGCAGCGCCGTGCAGGCGGCGTAGACGCCGGCGGTCACCGAAGCCGCACCCGCCTGGCCGCCCGAGCCGGGCGTCTCGGGAAAGGTGGAGTCGCCGAGTTTCGCCACCACCCGGCCCAGCGGCAGGCCCATCATCTCGGCAGCAACCTGCGCGACGATCGTGTAGCTGCCGGTGCCGATGTCGGTCATGTCGGTCTCGACCGTGACGATGCCGTCGCGGCCGAGGCGGACGCGCGCGCCGGCCTTCATGATCGGCGCGCCGCGGATCGCGCTCGCCATGCCATAGCCGACCAGCCACCTGCCGTCCTGTCGGCTGCCCGGCTTGGTCGGGCGCCCGTTCCAGCCGAACCGGTCGGCGCCGGTGCGCAGGCACTCGACGAACGGGCGGGTGGAGAAGCGCCGCT
>JBPBQW010000155.1:0-4547 GCA_050955125.1 Janthinobacterium lividum | reverse complement strand
CTTGGAATAGCTGACGGTGTCATAGCGGCGGGCGCCCACCACCTTCTTGGGATCCGCGTCGTAAACCCCGTCGACGCTGGTGCCCTTGAACAGCGCGTCGCACTTCATCTCGGCCGCGCGCAGCGCCCCGCCGCTGTCGGTGGTGAAGTACGGCGAGCCGACGCCCGCGGCGAAGATCACCACGCGGCCCTTTTCCAGGTGTCGCTCCGCACGGCGACGAATGAACGGTTCGCACACCGACGCCATCGGGATCGCGGACTGAACGCGCGTCTCGACGCCGATCTGTTCCAGCGCGTTCTGTACCGCCAGCGCGTTCATGACGGTCGCCAGCATGCCCATGTAGTCGGCGGTCGCGCGTTCGATGCCCTTGGCCGCGGCCGAAAGCCCGCGGAAGATATTGCCGCCGCCCACGACCACGCACAACTCGTGCCCCGCGTCGCGCGCGTCCTTGATCTCGCCGGCGACACGCGCGGTGACGGCGGGGTCGATCGCCAGCCCGCCCTCCCCCATGAGAACCTCTCCCGACAGCTTCAGGAGGATGCGGGTGAAGCGGCGGGTCGACATGATGACGCGGGTACTCGTGGAGCGTGCGGGGGGCAACCGCTTCGCCGTTTCGGCAAACCGGGGGGCGAGCGACGGGAGCGCCCGCCCGCCCGCGCCCGTCAGGCGGCCGGCTCGGGCTGCTTGCCCTGCGGCACACCCGACACGGCCGCGACCTCGGCGGCGAAGTCCGACTGCTCCTTCTCGATGCCCTCGCCGAGCTGGAAGCGGACGTAGTCCTTCAGCACGATCTTCTTGCCGGCTTCCTTGGCCGCCTTGGCGACGACCTCCTCGACCGGCGTCTTGTTGTCCATGACGAAGATCTGCGACAGGAGCGCGGCCTCCTTCTTGAACTTGGCGACCGCGCCCTCGACCATCTTCTCGATGATGTTGGCCGGCTTGCCGCTCTCGGACGCCTTTTCGCGCGCGATGCCACGCTCGCGCTCGACCACGTCCTGGTCGAGGTGATCGCCGTGCAGCGCCTGCGGGAAGGCCGCGGCGATGTGCATCGCGATCTGCTTGCCCAGCGGCTCGAGTACGTCCGCACCCGCATCGGACTCGAGCGCGACGAGCACGCCGATCTTGCCCAGGCCATCCGACTGTTTGTTATGAACGTAGCCCACAACGGCGCCCTCGCTCACCTCCAGCCGGCGCGCGCGGCGCAGCGACTGGTTCTCGCCGATCGTCGCGATGTTGTTGGTCAGCACGTCGGCGACGGTGGTGCCCGACGGCATCGCCTCGGCCTTCAGCGCCTCGACGCTGTCGCCGGTGGCCAGCGCGATCTGGGTCACTTCGCGGACGAACGCCTGGAACTGGTCGTTCTTGGCGACGAAGTCGGTCTCGGAGTTCACCTCGACGGCGGCGCCCTTGGTGCCCGAGGTGGCGACACCGACCAGCCCTTCCGCGGCGGTGCGGCTCGACTTCTTGGCGGCGGCGGCGAGGCCCTTGGTGCGCAGCCAGTCCATCGCCGCGTCCATGTCGCCCGATGTCTCGTTCAGCGCCTTCTTGCAGTCCATCATGCCCGCGCCGCTCTTCTCGCGCAGATCCTTGACCATCGACGCCGTGATGTCGGCCATGTTCCGTATCCTTCTGCTGAACCCGCTAGGTGGGGATCGAACCTGTCGAAACAAAACCGTTCGCCCCACGCCTGTCGACGGCTTGCCCTGCTCCCGTGACGGAAGAAGGACAGCGCGTCGACAGGCTCAGCACGAACGGGAAATGGAAGCTTCGAAGCCGAAAGGGCTCAGGCCGCCGGCTGCGGCTCCACCTCGGCACCGGTCAGTTCCGCCCCGGTGAACTGCGCGGCGAGCACGTCGCCCTCCGCGTTCACGTCGGTGTCGATCGGTGCGTCGACGCCGATCGCCTGCTCCTCGGGAGGCTGCTCCATCGCGCCGAAATCGACCCCGCGCTGCTGCTGTTGCTGCTGGCCGCCACGGGTCGCGGCGATCGCGATCGCCTCGCAATACAGGCGGATGGCGCGGCTGGCGTCGTCATTGGCGGGCACCGGAAAGGCGATGCCGTCCGGCGACACGTTCGAATCGAGGATCGCGACGACCGGGATGCCGAGCGTGTTGGCCTCCTTGATCGCCAGCTCTTCCTTGTTGGCGTCGATCACGAACATGACGTCGGGAACGCCGCCCATGTCGCGGATGCCGCCCAGCGACAGCTCGAGCTTGTCGCGCTCGCGCGTCAGCTGCAGCACTTCCTTCTTGGTGAGGCCGCGGGTGTCGCCCGACAGCTGCTCCTCGAGCGACTTCATGCGCTTGATCGAATTGGAGATCGTCTTCCAGTTGGTCAGCATGCCGCCGAGCCAGCGATGATTGACGAAATGCTGGTTGGCGCGACGGGCGGAGTCGGCGATCGGCTCCTGCGCCTGGCGCTTGGTACCGACGAACAGGACCTTGCCGCCGCCCGCGACCGACGACGAGACGAACTCGAGAGCGCGCGCGAACAGCGGCACGGTCTGCGACAGGTCGAGGATGTGGACGCCGTTGCGGTCGCCGAAGATGTAGGGCTTCATCTTCGGGTTCCAGCGATGCGTCTGGTGGCCGAAGTGCGCGCCGGTTTCGATCAGCTGCTGCATGCTGACGACGGGTGCCGCCATGGGATAATTCCTTCCGGTTGAGCCTCTGGGAAGCGGATGATCCCGAACGAGTTCGAGACACCGGGCTATGATGCTTCCCATGCGGGTTTGAGAGACGCGCCCCTACACGTCGCGACGGCGGAAAACAACCCGTTGACACCGGGAACGGAATGGGAACATACCCTGTCCATACGGCGATCTGGTCGACTCGGAACACAGGATCGACCGGCATGTGGTGGTTACCTGAGTTAAGAAGTGGCGTGTTGGGTGGGAACCGACCGAGACATGGGTGGTTGCTTGCCATTGATGTCGACGTCGCAGCCGTAGGAGGCGGACATGATGATACAGGTCGTGGATACATTGATGTTTTCGGGCGCGGCGGCAGCCGCCGGGACGGTGATCTGGTCGTCGGTCGCGCCGCAATGGCGTCGCATCGTCGACGTGGCGACGGGTCGTCCCGATCCGTATTTCGCGCCGCTTTCCCAGCTGGCGCAGGCGGAGCGCCGGATCGCGATCCGTCGCTGGTCTACGTCGACGCGGGTCCAGCCTGCGTGGCGCGAAGTCGCCTGATCCGCGCATAGCTGGCGATGCTGAACGGCACCGTCAGAACGTAACCGATCGAGATCACGCTGAGGGTCTGCCACGGTGCAGACACGAGGGCGGCGGCGAGGATAACGACGGCGGCCAGCGCCTCGAACCGCACCGTCTGGCGCAGTCGCATCGACGACCAGGAATAGGTGGGTACGCTCGATACCATGAGCAGGGCGATCACTGCGACCCAGGGTGCCACCAGATAGGGCGACCGGAGCATCGGCTCCGCGGTGACGTTCCACAGGAACATCGGCAGCATCGCCAGGCCCGCGCCGACCGGTGCCGGTATTCCGGTGACGAACCCGGCCGATTTATGCGGCTGTTCCGCCACGTCGATGTTGGCGTTGAAGCGCGCGAGCCGCAGGGCGCACAATACGGCCAGCATCAACGCGCACGTCCATCCCAATCTCGGGAGAGCGACCAGCGACCAGAGGTACAGGATGAGGGCGGGCGCCACCCCGAACGAGATGGCGTCGGACAGCGAGTCGAGTTCCGCGCCGAACCGGCTCTCGCCATGGAGCAGGCGAGCGATGCGGCCATCGATGCCGTCGAGCACGCCCGCGACCAGCACCATCGTGACCGCCAGCTCCCAGTGACCCGCAATGGCGGATCGCACGCCGCTGAGCCCCGAGCAGAGCGCCAGCGCCGTCACGGCGTTCGGCACGATCGACCGGAGCGGCAGCCCCGGCAGCGGTGCACGCCGACCGCGACGCGATGCCGGCATCCTCATACGATCAAGGCCGATCGGTGCCGAGGGACGCGCACCGTCATTGCGCGACGCCGGCGACCGGGACACCGCGAACGCGGCCGATGACGGTCTCGCCGGCCAGCGTCCGCTGACCCAGCACGACCTGCGGCACGACGTCATCGGGCAGATACACGTCGACCCGGCTGCCGAAGCGGATCAGGCCGATGCGCTGGCCGGTCGCGACCATGTCTCCCGGTTTGACGAAGCCGACGATCCGGCGCGCGACCAGCCCGGCGATCTGGGTGAAGCCGATCCGGCGCACGACGCCGTCCGCATCCGGCCGGCCCTCCACGACGAAATGCTGGCGTTCGTTCTCCTCGCTGGCCTTGTCGAGGTCGGCGTTCAGGAACTTGCCCGACACGTACACCACCTGCGTGATCGTGCCTGCGATCGGCGTGCGGTTAATGTGGACGTCGAACACCGACATGAACATCGACACCCGCACCAGCGAGGCGGCGCCGCCATGCTCGACACCGATGCCGTTGGGACCGTCGAGCTCGCGCGGGATCGGCACGCGCTGGATCATCGTGACCAGCCCGTCGGCGGGGGCGACGACCAGCCCCTCCCCCTGGGGCGTCACCCGGA
>JBPBQW010000154.1:0-4765 GCA_050955125.1 Janthinobacterium lividum | reverse complement strand
TTGGCGTCGACCGCGGTGCCGATCGTCAGCACGAAGCCCGCGATGCCCGGCAGCGTCAGCGTGCCGTTGAGCAGCGCCAGCACGCCCAGGATGACGAAGATGTTGATGACGACCGCGAGGTCCGCATACAGCCCGAACCGGCCGTAGGTGACGAGCATGAACACGATCACCGCCACCGCCGCGATCACCGAGGCGACGATGCCGGCGTGGATCGAATCCTTGCCCAGATCCGGCCCGACGGTGCGCTCCTCGACGACCTTGAGTGCGACGGGCAGCTTGCCCGAGCGCAGCTCGATCGCGAGCTGGTTGGCGCTGGCGGCGGTGAAGCTGCCGGTGATGACGCCGCTGCCGCCCAGGATCGCGGACTGGATCACGGGCGCGGAGATCACCTGATTGTCGAGGATGATCGCGAACCGCTTGCCGACGTTCGCCTGCGTCACCGCGGCGAACCGCTTGCCGCCCTGCGTGTTCATCGTGAAATCGACGACGGGCGCGTTGCTCTGCGGGTCGAAGGATTGTTTCGCGTCCGTCAGGTCCGCGCCGTTGATGAGTGTCTCGCGACGCAACGCGATCCGGGTCGCGGACACGGCGCCGTTCTGCTCGGCATAGGGCAGGATCACGTCGCCGATCGGCGGCTGGTTCTTCGCCACCAGCGCCGGGTCCGCGGTCTCGTCCACCAACTTGAACTCGAGCTTCGCGGTCTTGCCGAGCAGCTCCTTGAGCGCGGTGGGGTCTTTCAGGCCCGGCACCTGGACGACGATGCGGCTCGCGCCCTGGCGGATGATCGTCGGCTCGCGCGTGCCGAGCTCGTCGATGCGGCGCCGCACGACCTCGGTCGCGCTGTTCATCGCATTCTCGACCGCGGCGTCGATGCCTGCCTTCGTCGGCACGATCACGAATCGCGACGTGTCGACCACCTGCAGGTCGTACTCGCGCTGCCCGGTCAGCCCGGCGCCGGTGCCGAGCAGCGGCAGCAGTCGCTCGCGTGCGGCATCGACCTGGCTCGGGTCGCGCAGCAGGAACGACACGCGGCTACCCTGCGTCGAGATGTCGCCCATCTCGATCCGCGGTGCGGTGCGCAGCGCGGTCGATACCTGGTCGCGCAGCTGCTCCAGCCGCGTCGCGACCAGATCGTTGGTGTCCGCCTCGAGCAGCAGATAGCTGCCGCCGGCGAGGTCGAGGCCGAGGTTGATGCGCGGATGGGGGATGCGGCCCCAATGGTCCGTCATCCGCTCGGGCAGCAGGCTGGGGATCGCCAGCGCGACGAGCGCGACGATCACGAACCAGATCGAGACGACCTTCCAGCGCGGGAAATCCAGCATGTCAGTCGCCCCGGCTCAATCGTTGGCCGGCTTGCCGGCGGCCGTCACCTCGGCCAGCGTCGATTTCACCACGCGGACGCGCGTGTTGGGCGCGATCTCCACCTCGACGAAACGATCCTCGACGCGCGTCACCCGGCCCGCGACGCCGCCGGCGGTCACGACCTGGTCGTTCTTCTTCACGCCCTCGATCATCTCGCGGAACGCCTTTTGGCGCTTTTGCTGCGGCAGCCACATGATGACGTAGAAGGCGACCAGCACCAGCGCGAACGGCGCGAAGAACTGGATGAGGCCGGCCGTGCCGCCGCCGGTGGCGGCCGCGCCCGCCGTCTGCGCGTAAGCTGAGGGAATCACGGATGAGCCTTCGAAGGTTGACGGAGCGGACAGGCAGCGGGCCGTCGGCGCCGTCGCGCGTCCGGCCCGGAACAGGCGCCGTCCGCTATCACCACCCGCCGCGTGGCGCAACGGCCGCCGCCCGGGTAGCCGTGCCGCCGCTTGCATCGAGGGGCGCACCCGCCTATGCGCGCCGCTTCCGGGACGCGGCACCGTCGCCCCCGGCCGGTCGGGGCGTAGCGCAGCCTGGTAGCGCATCACACTGGGGGTGTGGGGGTCGCAGGTTCGAATCCTGTCGCCCCGACCAACATCACCGAGCATTCTCGGCCATGGCCTGCACCGTCAGGTGGCGTCCGGCGTCGCGGCGGGGGGAGCGACCTGCTTCACCACCGTGCGACGCATCGGCGCCAGTTTCGCCAGGAACCGGTTCTGGGCGGAAAAGGACACGCGCTCCCGGGCCATCGCCGCCTGCAGATCCTCGACGAGCGCGGCGAGATCCGCGTCCTGGATGCCCATGTTCGCGTGTGCGTCGTGCATCGTCCTGCCGTCATACCGACAACCACCGGCGAGCAGGTAGCAGAACTGTTCCTTCAACGTCCGCCGGAGCCGGACGACGTCCTGACCCTTGAAGATGTCCGAGATCCGCCGATCGACGACGAGGTGGTCGACCAGGTCGTCGACGATCCGGTCGACGCCGGCACGGCCGTGGAACGCGCGCCACATGCCGGGGCCGCGGAACGGCGTCGCGCCGGCGTTGGCGTCGCCGTGCACATAGGGGGCGACCGGCAGCTCCGGCGGCGAGCCGCCGCCGGTCTGGGCCGGAGCCAGGGCGAGGGCGAGGGCGGCGATCGCGATCATGCCGCCGTCTTACGCGCTAGAACGCGCCCTGCAACGACACGAACAGCCCGCGCTGGTCCTTGAACGTCGCGACGTCGCCGAGATCGGCATAGGCGACGGTGATGGAGGCGTTGCGGTGCACGGCCCAGGCGGCGAAGACGTCGCAGCCGCGCTGCTCGTGCGCGAAGCGAAGATTGTCGGGCCTGGTGCGGTATTCGCCGCCGACGAGCAGGCTCGGCGTCAGCAACCGCCCGACCGAGCCCTCGAACTGCGCGCTGCGGCTCGCGTCGCGATCGCCGCCGAACCCCAGCAGGCCGAACTGGTTCGCCTTCGTGAAGCGCACGGTGGCGTTGAGGACGAGGCTCTGCGCGAGCCAGATCTTGGTCGCGGCGACGTAGAAGTCCGCGCTTCGCGTCTGCGCCGCACCCACCGCGTGCAGGACGGCGCCCCCGTCCGCGATCTTGTACTGGATGCCGACCGCGATCTGCGGGAGGATCGTGTCCTGGTCCCACACCGCGTCGCCGATCAGGCGGACCTTGGCCCCCAGGACGTGCTGGCCAAAGACGAACCCGTGGCCGAGGCCCAGCGCCGCGCCCGCCGCCCGCGTGTCGAGCCGCTGATAGGAATAGGACAGTTCGACCCGGTCGGAAAAGCCGATCGCCGCGCCGGCCGACGCCAGGTCGAAATCGGGCAGTGCCACATAGGTGGCGTGCGCGGTCGCGCCGTTGCCGTCCCCGGTCTCGTGCCCCGCGATCACCGCCCAGGTCGCCAGGCCTCCGCCCGCCGCCCCCTCGACCGAACTGACGCCGTCGGTCAGCAACAGCTTGCCGCCGCTGCGCCGTTCCTCGGCACCGGCGGTGGATGCCGACATGGCCAGCATCGAGGCAAGGACGAGGGCGAGGGCGAGGCGCGACATCGCCTCCGCTAGTGCGCCGATATGGTTACGAAACGGTCAAGCCGGTCTTCACCTGTCGGGAAGCAAACCGGGCTAGGGCATCGGCATGACCCCACGTCTCGCCGCGATGGCGCTCGCCCTGTCGGTTCCCCGTGTCGCGACCGCGGCACCGGTGACGATCGACGTGCGCGGTACCGACGGCGCGCCGCTGGCGGACGCGGTGGTGACGGTCGAGATCGCCGGCAGGCACGCGGTGCAGCGCGGGCCCTATGTGATGGAGCAGAAGGCGATCGCGTTCCAGCCGCACGTCCTGATCGTGCCGCTCGGCGCCACCGTATCCTTCCCCATCGCGATCCGTTCCGCCATCACGTCTATTCCTTCTCCCGGGCGAAGAAGTTCGATCTCAAGCTGTATGGTCATGACGAGACGCGCAGCGTCGTGTTCGATCGGGCCGGCGTCGTCGCGTTGGGGTGCAACATCCACGATTCGATGACCGGCTTCATCGTCGTGGTCGACACCCCCTATGCGGCCAGGACCGATCGGGCCGGGCGGGTGACGATCGCCGACGTGCCGCCGGGCGCGGCGACGCTGCGCGTCTGGTCGCCGGTCATCCATGCGCCCGACAACAGCCTGTCGCAGGGGATCGCGGTCGGCCCGGCCGGGCTGGCGACCAGCGTGGCCATCCGCCGATGATCCCCACGCTGCCCCGCGTGCGGTTCGGCCGGCTGCGGACCAAGCTGTCCGTGCTGTACACCTGCCTGTTCGCGCTGGTGCTCGCGCTGCTCTGCGTCACGGTGCAGGCGCTGATCTGGTCGCATGCCCGGACGTCGGTCAAGGCGGAGCTCGTCGCGAGCGGCAGCGTGTATGATGGCCTGTGGACGCTGCGCGCGAAGACGCTGGGGGACACCGCCGACGTGGTCGCGCACGATTTCGGCTTCCGCGCCGCCGTCGCGACGGGTGACGACGCCACGATCGTCTCCACGCTGGCCACGTTGCGCGAGCGTGCCGGGGTCCCGCTGGCGATGGTGGTGAAAGGCGATGGCCACGTTATCGGCGCACCGTCCGCGCTGGCCGGCCTGGTCGCGCGCGTCGCCGGCGAGCTGCGCCCCGGCCGCCACGACGCGGTGATGACCACGGGCAGCGGCACCTACCGCGTTGTCGTGTCGCCGATCATGGCGCCGACCCGGATCGGCTCGGTCGTCTTCGCGCTGCCGCTGGACCGTGCCGAGATGGATGCGCTGCAGAAACTCTCCGCGATCCCGCTGGCCGTTGCAGATCGGCCTGGGCGTGGCCGGGCTGGGGGGCATCCTGCTCGTCGTGTTCGCCTCGATCCGGCTGGCGCGCGGCATCGCCAGTCCGATCGCCGCGCTCGACGCCGCGG
>JBPBQW010000153.1:0-6119 GCA_050955125.1 Janthinobacterium lividum | reverse complement strand
CCCCATGACCTGGATGCTCGCGCCGAGGGCGCTGTTCTCCGGCGCCAGTGCGCTCGACGCCTGCCTGGAGCGCGACGCGTGCCTGCGCGGCGTGCTGCTGCACGGTCTGTCGCTCGGCCTCGACGCCGATCCGGCGGCGATCGACGCGCTGTCCGCCGATGACATGGATGATGATGACGGCGACGGCGACGACTCGCTCCGCGCCGATCGCGGTGACCTCGGCTGCGATGGTGGCGCCGGTCGCGTCCCGGATCATCCCGCCGGCGGCGGGTTCAGCCACGAGCCGCGGCTCTTCACCGCCACGGTGGTCGCTAACGACGGCTTCGAGACCGTGCAGGCCTTCCACGCCTCGCTCGCCACCGAGGAGGCGGAGGTCGCGGGCCGCCTCTACATGCGCATGGGCGCCGCGATGGCGGACGCGCTGATCGTCGACGGCTTCGATCCGACCGCGCCGCTCGTCGTCGCGCTCGTGTCGCCCGCGCTCTGCGACACGCTGGCGCTGGTCGCGGCCGACCCGGCGTCGCCGCTCGCCGCCGGCCTCGACCTCAACGTCGAGCAGCGCTTCCTGGCCTGATCCGCGGCCGGCTGCGGCCGGCCCCAACCCAAATCCCGCGAGGTGCCTCGCGCCGGACCGGTGACGGTCCGGCGGGGCCGCCCCGCGTCCCGAGAAGAGGAGACCGGCGGTGGGAAAGACCATCGACGACGCGTGGCTGCACGCCATCGACGCCAGCGACGACTATACGAGGACAGGGCGTGGCCGACGGTCGCGGAGCGGGTCTTCGTCGTCAGCCTGTTCAGGGACGCGCTGTGGGTTCGCCTCGGGATACCGACCGGCGACCTTTTGCAAGATCCGGACAGCGTTCCCGTCCGGGACTGGCTGGCTGGCCGCTTGAGCGGCCCGCGAGCATAGTCGCTGTAGCGGTGACACACCCCCGCCCCGTATACGCCGCCCCTCGTCGCAGGGCGGTGCATGTGGCCGATAGTGAGCCTGATGCCGAGCGCCTCCAACGCGGTCAGTCCTCCGCGCTTGCCATCCACAGACTTATGGCCGTGGACGGCATTCTCGATGCCGGCGATGGCCAGGCTCTCCGAAGGGCGCAGGAACCGCACTCCTGGTAGTCCATCGGGCGACAGGCCCCTCATGGTCTGCTCGAAGAAGCCATGCACGTCCCCGCCAGCCGCAAGCCGCCGATGCAGCGCCAACGAGGCTTCAAGGAAGAAGACGGCATTGACCGGGTCGACGCGAAAGTCCGTCTCGCGTAGCCATCGTATCAGCGCCTCGTGATGATTGCTGTCGACGACGTAGCTCGTCGCCCAGTCCCGCCTGGTGAGCGCCAAAAAGGAAGCGACTGCCTCGAGCTCGGCTCGCACGCAATCGCGCCCGGCGATCATGTGGGCGAACCGCCGGTGGCTATCCCTGGCGTCGTGATGGCTGCGCGCCTGGAAGTCGCACACGTCATGGAAGATCATCGCGTGCGGCCGGAGGCGATCGACGAGGGAAGATCCGCCCATTTCTCCGAAAGTTCGCGCCGCCGCTCCATGTAGCGGCTCCGGTTGTAGCGGAACTCGGTCTCGCTCATCCCAGTGGGGACGTGCGCGAGCATCAGATCGATGATCAGCCGATCGATCAGCAACCTGTCGGCCCCCGGATGCGTCCGCTCGACCAGACCGTTCATCACGGTGGAGAACGCGCTGCGCCAGCCGTGCGGAACGTGCACGCCCTTGAAGCCGATGCGATTGTAGAGATAGCCGATCGCGTTCGCGCTCATGGGATCGTGGACGGACCAGGCCGACGGGAACACCAGCGGTCCCGCCCCCGTGAGCCCGCGCACGGCGAAGAGGACCTCGACGGCGGAGGGCGCCAGCGGCACGAAGTGGTCCCACTCGTCGTCGTCGCGAAGGTCGAACTCCAGCTTCATGTACTCGCTGGGCACGTGCCACACGGCGTTCGGGAAGGCGTCGTTTGGCCGGGACCAGTCGACCCCCTCGATCTCAGACCAGGGAAGCCTGTGGATCATCCCCGGCCGCTGCGCCGTGAGCGCCAGGAAGCGCGATGCGAGCCGCGTGACAGGGGAAGCCCCGGCGTGGTCGACGGACTTCACCAGCTCGCGCAGGCGCTCGATCGCGGTGAGCGCGGGCCACCGCCGCTTCTTAGGGAGCGCCGCCATCGCCTCCATCACATCCGAGGCGGGATTGCGGTTGCCCGCTCCGGCCGCCTTGGCGAATTTGAAAACCCGTTCCGCGCGCTGACGCAGCCTCCGAGCGGTCTCGATGGCGCCACGCCTCTCCACCTTCTGCAGCGCGGCCAGCAGCAGGGGCTCGTCGATGTCGGTGATCGGGTAGGCGCCCAGCGACGGGAACAGATCCCGCTCCATGCTGGTGATCACGTCGTCGGCATGGACCGGCTTCCAGCGCCCCTTCTGCTGCTCGTGCCAGGACCTCGCCCACTTCTCGAAGGTCTCCTCCGCGCGTCCCTCGCCCACCAGCCGCACGCGGCGACGCTCGAGCGCGGGATCCTTGCCCGCCGCCAGCGTCAGCTTGGCCTCATCCCGCGCGAGCCGCGCGGCCTTGAGGCTGACCTCGGGATAGCGCCCGATCACCAGCAGCTTCTCCTTGCCGCCCTTCCGGAACTTGAAGCGCCACGTCCGGGTGCCGGCGGCCGACACGTGGAGGAAGAGGCCTCCCGCGTCCGGCACTTTGTAGGGCTTGTCGCGAGCCGCCGCGGCGAGCACCGCCTTGTCGGTCAGCATTCATACCCCCGCACGATCGGGAGCCATACCCCCAGTATACCCCCGTTCGCGTTCGGCTGCATGCGGACCACCTCGGACGACATCGGACCGAAAAAGCGCGGAAATCCAAAGAAAACAAGCCCTGCCGGACAACGTCGGTCAACGGCGGATCAAGCCTTGGCGGAGACGGAGGGATTCGAACCCTCGGTACGAGTAATCCCCGTACGGCGGTTTAGCAAACCGCTGGTTTCAGCCACTCACCCACGTCTCCGGGAACGGCAGCGTGGGCTATAGCGGCGGTGCTGGCGGGGATCAATGCGGGTGGGCGTGCATATTCGACGCCGCCTCGCGCATCGGTTCATTGCCGGGCAAGGGCCAACCGGGTTAGCGTCGTGGCCAGGCAGGACGGGGATGAGACGGATGCGCAAGGCTCGAATGATCGCGGCGGTCACGGCAATCGCCTGTGCGATCGCCCCCGCCACCGCGCAGGTCCGCACCGTCGACCCCAATCAGGCGATCGATCAGGACCTGTCCGGCTATCGCGCCCCCGCCGCCAACCGCTCCGGCAGGCAGGACGCGACCCGTGCCGTCGCGGCACCGGCCGTCGACACGGCGGTGGACAGCACCGCGCCCGTCGCCGACCAGGACGACCCGCAGACCGCCCCGGCCCCCGCCGGTCGCCCGTCCGACCGCTCGTCGGACCGCCCGTCCGACCGCCAGTACGGGGCGGGGCGGAACGATCGCGGCTCATCCGAGCCCGCGCGGGAGCGGCGCGCCGATGCGACGAGCGGCGCGGACGCGACCTTCCACCGCGACGACCTGATCGGCGCGGGCGAGAACGTGTTCGGCAAGGGCGCGCAGGGTTTCGCCGGCATCGTCGAGAAAATCCTGAAGGATCAGGGCGAGCCCAACGCCTATATCGCCGGGCGCGAGGCATCGGGCGCGTTCGTCGTCGGCCTGCGATACGGCTCGGGCATCATGACGCACAAGGTCGAGGGGCAGATGCCGGTATACTGGACCGGGCCGTCGGTCGGGTTCGATTTCGGCGGCGACGCCAACAAGGTGTTCGTCCTGGTGTACAATCTGTACGACACGGCCGAACTCTACCACCGGTTCCCGCACGGCGAAGGGCATCTGTATTTCGTCGGCGGCTTCTCGGCGACGTACCTGCGCTGGGGACATGTCGTGCTCATCCCCGTCCGGCTGGGCGTCGGCGTGCGCGCGGGCGTGAACGTCGGCTACATGAAGTTCACCCGCAAATCGAAATGGCTGCCGTTCTAGGCGAGCGGCCGGCCGCGCGGCCCGGCCGGCGGGTCGCGCCAGCGAACCCGGTCGACGTCACGGGCTCTGCCCGGGACCGGCCGGAGAAACCGACCCTCGTTCCTGGTCACCCGTGACGCGCGCGACGCCCGTCAGATCACCAGTTCACCCCACCACCCGCCACGCCAGCCGCTCGCCCGCATGGAACGGTACCAGCGGGCCATCCTCCGCCGCGACACTCGCCGGCACGTCCACCCCGTCGCGCACCAGCGTCACGCTGCCCTCGTTGAGCGGGAGGCCATAGAACCGCGCGCCATGTTCGCTGGCGAAGCCTTCGAAGCGATCGAGCGCGCCCTCTTCCTCGAACACCGCCGCATAGCTTTCGAGCGCGAACGGCGCGTTGAAGACCCCGGCACACCCGCACGCGGACTCCTTGGCCGCCACGGCATGCGGCGCGCTGTCGGTGCCCAGGAAGAAGCGCGGATCGCCCGACATCGCCGCGCCGCGTACCGCCAGCCGGTGGCGCTCCCGTTTCAGCACCGGCAGGCAATAGGCGTGCGGGCGCAGGCCGCCGGCGAACAGCGCGTTGCGGTTGAGGTGGAGATGCTGCGGCGTGATCGTCGCCGCGAGGCGGCCCTCCGACGCTTGCACGAACGCGACCGCGTCGGCGGTGGTGACGTGCTCGAGCACGATGCGCAGGGCCGGAAAGCGGGCGATCAGCGGCGCCAGCACCCGGTCGAGGAACACGGCCTCGCGGTCGAAGACGTCCACCGCCGGATCGGTCACCTCGCCATGGACGCACAGCACCATGCCGGCGCGCTCCATCGCCGCGAACACCGGCGCCAGCCGCGCGACGTCGGTCACGCCGTGGCTGGAATTGGTGGTGGCGTTGGCGGGATACATCTTGGCGGCGGTGAACACGCCGTCCGCATGGCCGCGCACGATCTCGGCCGGGTCGGTGTCGTCGGTGAGGTAGCAGGTCATAAGCGGCGTGAAACCGGCCCCCGCGGGTAGCGCGGCGACGATTCGGTCCCGATAGGCGCGGGCAGCGGCGACGCTCGTCACCGGCGGGGACAGGTTGGGCATCACGATCGCCCGCGCGAACCGGCGCGCGCTGTACGGCGCGACGGCCCGAAGCATCGCGCCGTCGCGCAGGTGGAGGTGCCAGTCGTCGGGGCGGCGGATCGTGAGCGTCCGGGGTTCAGATTGCATGGCGGGATGCTTACTTGGGTCGCATGGACGACACCACCCCGACGATGCTCGCCCCGACGGCGTCTGCCCCGACGATGCTGGCCGACCGCGCGGTGCTCAGGCTGGGCGGTGCGGAGGCGCGCCCGTTCCTGCAGGGGCTGGTGACTCAGGACGTGGATGCGGTCGGTCCCGGCGCGCCCCGCTGGACCGGACTGCTGACGCCGCAGGGCAAGGCGCTGTTCGATTTCGTCGTTTGGGATGCGGGCGAGGCGCTGTTGCTCGATGTCGAGGCGGAACAGGCGGACGCGATCGCGCGGCGCCTCGCGATGTATCGGCTGCGCCGCGCGGTGACGATCGCGCGCGAGGACGTCACCGTCCACTGGTCGCCGGAGGCCGGGCCGGGGCGGGTGGCGGACCCGCGCCTGGCCGCACTGGGGTTCCGCTGGCTCGCGCCGGCGGGGGTCGCGGCCGGCGGCTGGGCCGCGCATCGGCTGGCCCTTGGCGTGACCGAAGGGGTCGCCGAGCTCGGCCAAGACCGGACGCTGTGGCTGGAATGCAACGCTGCCGAGCTGGGCGGCGTCAGCTTCGCTAAGGGCTGTTACGTCGGGCAGGAGAACACCGCGCGCATGCATTATCGGGCCAAGGTCTCGCGCCGCCTGGTCGTGGCGCCGATCGCCGTCGGCGGAGAGCGGACGCGCGCGAGCTATCCCGACCTCGGCGTCATGGTCGAGCATCGCCGGATCGACGCGCTCGGCGACGCGCTGGTGCCCGACTGGATGCGGTCCGCGCTGGCCGCGGCGGATGACAGCCCCCCCCTGACCGGTTGAGCGGCGGGTCACGCCCGGTCGCGTGTCCTGGCCTGTCCGTGCCGCGTCGGCGCGAACTCGCGCGACCTAGGCCGGTCCGAGTCGATCGAGCCTGTGCCGGCTTTAGGGCCCT
>JBPBQW010000152.1:0-6504 GCA_050955125.1 Janthinobacterium lividum | reverse complement strand
CGTCCGCCGCCGCGATCCGCTGCAACACCCCGCCCAGCTCCACCGACCAGCCCGCGCCGGGCACGATCCGCAGGCTCGCCCGGCCACCGACCGTATCCACCCGGTTGACGTCACTCCGCCCCCGGCGCGGATCGTCGATGTAGCCGCCGTCATGCTCGTCGTAGCCGACGACGCGCAGCCCGATCCGATCGGTGAGGATCGGCAGGTTGACGACCCCGCTGGCATCGCCGCCCGGCCCGCCGCCGCGCGTCAGCGTCACCCCGCCTGCGAGCTCCGCGGCGACGGCGCCCAGATCGACCGGATTGGGCAGCAAGCGGACGATGCCGCCGATCGCGCCCGATCCGTACAGCGTGCCCTGCGGTCCCTCGAGCACCTGCACCCCTGCCATGTCGTATAGCTTGAGGTCGGGGTCCTGTTCGGAAAAGCCGATCTGGACGTCGCCCAGATAGGTGCTGGCGGTCGATTGCGTCGCGCCGTTGAAGCTCGAATCGGCGATGCCGCGGATGAACAGCTTGTTGCGACCGGGGCCCAGTTCCGTGTTCTGGAGGATCGGCAGGTCGCGGCCGATCTCGGTCAGGTCGGCGGTGGGGCGGTTGAGCGGCCAGCTTTCGGCGCCGATCGTCGTCAGGCTGCCCGGATAGCGCAGCAGGGGGATCCGCTGCTTGCTGGCGGTGACGACGACGTCCTCGCCGGCAGGCGCGATCGCCGGCGGCGTGGCGCGTCGGTGGTCGACGGGCGCGGCGGCGTGTGGCGCGCGCGCCGGCCGGGGTGCGGCGACGATCCGGAAGCTGCGCGGATCGATCCGGACGGCGCGATAGCCGCTGTCCGCCAGCAACCGGTCGAGTGCCGCCGCGACCGACGGCGCGCCCGCCACCGCC
Source organism: Janthinobacterium lividum (assembly GCA_050955125.1). GTDB lineage: Bacteria > Pseudomonadota > Alphaproteobacteria > Sphingomonadales > Sphingomonadaceae > Sphingomonas. The sequence continues at coordinate 5,626 of JBPBQW010000152.1, read as the reverse complement.
GGGACGCGCACCCGGCCGAGCCCCGGTTCGGTGCTGATGATGTCCATGCCCGACTGGCGCGCGAGCAGCGTGAGCGCGCGGTCGAGGGTGGTGGCGGGTAGTGCGATCCGCGCCGGCCGGGCCTGCGCCATCGCGGGCAGGCCCGATCCGACGACGACCAGCCACGCCAGCGCGGCGCGACCGAGCCGGCCCCTAGAGCAGACGCCCGCCCTCCGGCGCCGTTCGGGCGACCGCCAATGTCCATTGCCCACGATCGTGTCGCCAGTCCGCCCCGATCAGCGCGGCGAGATGGGGAACATCGCGCTCCACCGACCCTGTCAGGCCGATCATGCCGGTGAAGGGCCGGTCCGACAAGCCTGCCGCCAGCACGATGCGTGTCCCGTATCGACGCTCGATCGCATCCGCGACGGCGGACAGCGGCTCGTCGGTGAAGGCGAGCCGATCCTGCCGCCAGCTGCCGACGTCGCCGGGCGCGACCCGGCCCAGCGTCACGCGCGCGCGATCCTCGTCGAACGCCAGCCTGTGTCCCGCGGTCAGCGTCACCGCATCCGCCGCCGGCTGGAAGACGACCGATCCCTCGGCGACTGCGACCGTCAGCCGAGTGCCCGCACGGGTCACGTCGAAGACGGTACCCATGTCGCGGATCACGACTCCGCCCGATCGCAGCGTGAACGGATGCGCGGCGTCGTGGCGCACGCGCATCAGCGCCTCGCCGCGATCGAGCACCGCGACGCGCGGGTCGGCATGATCGAGCCGCAACCGCGATCCGCCACCCAGCTGAACCTCCGTCCCGTCCGCCAGCGCCAGCGTCCGGAGCTCGCCCGGACGGGTCTCGATCGCATAGGGCCGCGCACCGCCCCTGCCGGCGAGCGGGAGCAGCACGATCGCCAGCGTCGCCGCGATCGCCCCGGCACCCGCGATGCGCGCCCAGCGGCGACGCGGGGCGTTCGGGGCATGCGCCATCAACGATCGCGGCGCGGGAGTCGCCACCGCCACCGGCACCGACGCGAGCGCCTGTGCCAGCACGGCGTCGTCGCTCGCCACCACGTCATAGGCTGCCGCGTTCGCCGGGCTCGCCTCCAGCCAGGCGACGAACGCCTCCCAGCCATCTTCGGCCATGTCGCGCTGGCGCAGGTGCCAGGCGATCGCCTCTTCCATTGGGTCAATCACGACTGGACCCTCCTTCATGTCCTTGACGATGCGGCAGCGGCGTTTCCGCATCGCGGTCGGCGTTTATCTGCAGATAGGCCCGTTTCAGCAGCTTCTCGACGCCGCTGACGGTGATGCCCAGTTCCGCCGCGATGTCGCGTTGCGACCGTTCCTCGACGCGGAACAGTCGCAGGGCGTCGCGCATCCGCTCGGGCATCCGGGCGATCGTCGCCTCCAGCGCGCGCAGCCGATCGCGGGCGATCAGCGTCCGCTCGGCGTCAGGCTGTTCGGCGGCGTCGGGCTGGACGCCGTGCCAGGCGTCGTCGCGCACGGTGCGCCGCGCCCCCGCGATCCGGCGGTCGCTCGCATGGTTGGCGGCCATGCGATAGAGGAACGCCGCGGGATCGGCGACCGGCTGCGGGGCCAGCGCGTCGAGCTTGATCCACAGGTCCTGCAGCGCGTCCTCGGCATCGTCGGCGTTGCCCAGCCGCGCCGTCAGCAGCCGCAACAGCATCGCCCGCCGGTCGAGGAACACCTGCCTCAGCCCGCCCGGCGCGCGCGCCTCGGCGCCGGCCCTGTCGGACGGCGTCATGTCAGAAGGCGAGGCCGTGCGCGGCGGCGAGGTCCGCGACCGGCAGCGTCGCCAGCGCCGCGGCTTCGGCCACCCGGGCTGCGGCGATCGCGTCGCCGGGCCGGTCGCCCGCACCGGGATGGCACATGACGAGATGGACGTCGCCCGGCGCGGCGAGGAAACGCGGGAAGATCGCGCGGTAGTCGCCGGCGAACCCGTAATGGCCGGCGAACCCGCGATTGGTCGCGAGCCCGCGCGCCGCCGCCGCCGCGCTCAGCCCGCGCGATCGCCAGGCGCTCGCCGCCGCCTTGCCGCGCCAGGGACGGGCGAGCAGCGCGGCGGCGCGGTCGGTGCAATCACGGACCCAGGCCGCCGGCGCCCACGCGGCGACCGCGTCCAGCACCACCTCGCGGAGGCCGGGCAGGACGTGCGCATGCTGGTGCGCGTCGACGAAATCGGGCGCGCGGCCCATCGTCTGCGCGAACCGGTCGAGCTGCGCCGCCACCTCGGCCGCGACCTCGTCCAGCGGCAGGCCCGGATCCCGGCGATGCGCGCGGCGCCCGAGGTCGGCGATGCCGGGCAGGACGCCGGCGGGCGCTAGCCGCGGCATCCGCGTCAGCGGCGCCTCCAGCGTCAGCGTCAGGTGCACGCCCGTCTGCACGCCCGCGGGCACGTCGCGCAACATCGCCGCGTCGGCGGGCCAGCCGGGCATGGCGGTCATGCATCCGGTGGCGTTGAGCCGTCCCGCCACCGCGAGATCGGCGATGACCCGGCTTACCGCGGGCGAAAAGCCGAAATCGTCAGCACACAGGACAAGGCGTCGCGGCACCCATCACTCCCCCAAGTCCCCGCCCGCCACCGGACGGGCGCTCGCGGATCCGTTCGCTGGTCAACCGCCGTCCCCGCAACCGGCCGGCGAGGAAGCGATAGAAGAACCAGTCGCCGGCGACCGGCGCCGCCATTGCGTAGAGCAACCGCTCGCCCGCCGTCCAGCGGATCGACACGCGGTCGCGCGGGCGCGAGGACGGGCAGCACCACAGGTCGCGGGCATAGCCCATCGCGGCGTCGCGCGTCGTCCCGCAGTGGAGGACGCGGTGGATCACCTCGTGATCCTCCAGCACCCAGCCCCAGCGCGCGGCGTCGAAGCCGCCCGCGGCGCGCAGCGCCTCGGTCCGGAACGCCTGGCCCGCGCCGCCGGTGTGGCACTGGCCGCGCAGCCACCGGGCGGTTCCGACGATCCTGCGGGCGGCGCGCGCGCGCACCGCCGCGTCCGCATCGGCGGCGACGAAGAACGCGCCCGCCACGACGGTGCGCCCGCGCGCCAGCACCCGGCCGGCGGCGGCGAGATAGCCCGCGGGATAGAAGGTGTCGGCATCGCAGGTCGCCACGAGGGGCGTGTCGACCAGCGCCAGCCCGGTGGCGAGCGCGTGCACCTTGCCGGGTCGCGGTTCGGTGACCAGCACGGGATCGAGCCCCAGCCGCGCGCAGTGCGCGATCGCGACGGCGGCGGAACCGTCCGTCGAGCCGTTGTCGATCAGGATGACGCGCGGCCGCTCCGTCTGCGCGGCAAGGCCGGCGAGGGTGGCGGGCAGATGGTCCCGCTCGTTGAAGAACGGCACCAGTACCGACCAGCGCGGCGCCGGCGCCGGCGGCGCGCACCGATACCCGTCGTCGCGCCAGGGCCAGGCGTTGGCGAGGTCGAGGTCGAGCAGCATCGAAAGGCTCCGTCACGACGGCGGATCACCTGTCGGATCGCGCCGCGGGACGACGGCCGCGCCCGGCGGCGGCGGTCGATCGTTCGACGCTGTCCGATCCGGCCCCCGCCCAATCATGACGGAGACGCCACCGTCGCCGCGGAACCGCAGCGGTCGCGCGCAGAAAGTTACTCGGTCAGAATCCGGCGGGCATCGCGCCGCGTCGGGCCGGGCGATGGCTGGCCCGCATCGCCGTCGCCGCCGCGGCGGCCATCGCGCCGACGCTGGTCGCGATCCCGGCCAGGACGTGCGCGGCGACCATCAGCGCGGCCATCATCGCCATCAGCGCGGCGATGTCGGCGCCATGACCGAACATCAGGCTGGTGATGCCGGCGAAGATCAGCTCGCGATTGGAGACGAAGGGCAGGCGCGACACCAGCAATTTTACCGCCGACAGCACCAGCCACCAGTGCACGGCGACGGCGGGCATCGCCAGGTGCCACAGCACCGCCGTCAGCGTCACCGTCGTCGCGGCGCGCAACCCGTGCCAGCCGGCGATCCGCACAAGCAGCGGGTGCGATAGGCTCAGCCTGGAGCGCAGCATGAGCGCGGCGACCGGCGGCGCGGCGATCACGACCAGCGTGCCGGCGAGCAACAGGGGCGAGATGCCGAGCGACAGGTGCGAAAGCCACGGCCAGGCGAGCGCCAGCACGATCAGCGTCGCGACCGATCCCGTCGCCGACGACAGGATCGCGACGTCGCGCACCGCCTTGAACGCGGCGGCCGCGCCCTCGCCCCGCTTGCGCGCGACCGAATAGAGATACGCCTCGCCGACATAGCCGAACAACAGCTCGTTGCCGATCGTCTTGCGGACGGTCGCGACGATCGCCGACGCGGGGATGCCCCACAGCCGGCGATAGATCGCCCAGTCGCACAGCGGCTGCACCATGTAGGCGAGCGCGAACACCGCCCAGAATGCCGGGCTCGCGGGCACCAGCGCGACCATCCGGCCAAGATCGATGCGGCCGAGTTCCACGAGCGCCGCGACCAGGATGGCGAGCGACAGCGCCGGCCCGGCATAGCGCGCGCCCATCGTGCGGCCCCGTGTGCCCGCCGGTCCCGTCAGCCAGCCGCGGACCGAACGCCCGATCAGCCCGGCCCTGCCCATCATCCCGCTGGCCACCATTCCGCTGGCCGGCATCCCGCGGGCGGGGGTCGCCGTCGTCACCTGCACGTTCTGCATCGCGCCACCTCGATCGACCCCGTCGGCCCGCCTATACCCGCAAGACGTCGCCGATGCGCGTGTTCCGCAGCGATCGCCGCGTCGTTCGCCGCAGCGCGATGCCGCTTCGTCGTCGGGGCGGACCTTGCCGCCGGGGGGAGGCGGACGGGCGTTGCCGCCGCCGCCCGCCGCCTGCTACCAACGCGGCGACCCATGGCCGCCACCGACTTCACCGAGCCGCCGATCGGCATCCTCGACGCGCCCTTCGACAGCGCGCTGTCGGACCGGTATCTCGTCTATGCGCTCTCGACGATCACCGCGCGATCGCTGCCCGACGTCCGCGACGGGTTGAAGCCCGTCCATCGCCGGCTGCTGTGGGCGATGCGGCTGCTCAAGCTCGATCCCGCGTCCGGCTACAAGAAATGCGCGCGCGTCGTCGGCGACGTGATCGGCAAATACCACCCGCACGGCGATCAATCGGTGTACGACGCGATGGTGCGGCTCGCGCAGGATTTCGCGCTCCGCTATCCGCTGGTCGACGGGCAGGGCAATTTCGGCAACATCGACGGCGATAACGCCGCCGCCTATCGCTACACCGAGGCGCGGCTGACGCAGGTCGCGATCGACCTGATGGACGGGCTCGACGAGGACGCGACCGACTATCGCGCGACCTACAACGGCGAGGAGCAGGAGCCCGAGCTGTTCCCGGGCATGTTCCCCAACCTGCTGGCCAATGGCGCCGCGGGCATCGCGGTGGGCATGGCGACCAGCATCCCGCCGCACAACGCCGCCGAGCTGCTCGACGCGGCGATGCTGCTCGTCGACACGCCGGATGCGGACGACGCCGCGATCCTGGCGCACGTCACCGGGCCGGACTTCCCGACCGGCGGGCTCGTCGTCGATGCGCCCGCCGCGATCCGCGAGGCCTATGCGACGGGGCGGGGCAGCTTCCGCGTCCGCGCGCGCTGGTCCGTCGAACGCGAGAAGGGC
>JBPBQW010000151.1:0-7378 GCA_050955125.1 Janthinobacterium lividum | reverse complement strand
ATCCCGAGGTGATCGAGCGGACGCTCGCGACGCGCGGGGCGAACCTCGTGACCGGCATGGCGAACCTGCTGGCCGACGCGGCGCGGGGCCAGATGACGCACGTCGCGCCCGGCGCGTTCGAGGTCGGGCGCAACCTCGCCACCACGCCCGGAAAGGTGATCCACCGGACGCCGCTGTACGAGCTGATCCAGTATGCGCCCGCGACCGAGGCGGTGCTCGGCGTCCCGGTGGTGATCTTCCCGCCGTGGATCAACCGCTTCTACATCCTCGACCTGACGCCCGAGAAGAGCTTCATCCGCTGGGCGGTGGAGCGCGGCCTGACCGTGTTCATGGTCTCGTGGCGCTCGGCGGACGCGTCGATGGCGGACGTGATCTGGGACGATTACGTCGCCGCGCAGCGGGAGGCGGTGGACGTGGTGCGCGCGCTGCTCGCGGTGCCGGCGGTCCACGCGATCGGCTATTGCGTCGCGGGCACGACGCTGGCGGCGACGCTGGCGCTGATGGCGGCGCGCGGGGAGGGCGACCGGATCGCGAGCGCCACCTTCTTCACCGCGCAGGTCGATTTCGCGGGTGCGGGCGACCTTCGGCATTTCGTCGACGACGAGCAGATCGCGCGGCTGGAGTCGCTGACGCCCGAGGGGTTCCTCGACGGGCGGTACATGGCGGCGACGTTCAACCTGCTGCGCGGGCGCGACCTCATCTGGAACACCGTCGCGCGCAACTATCTGCTGGGGCAGGACTATGCGGCGTTCGACCTGCTGCACTGGAACGGCGACACCACCAACCTGCCGGCCGCGTGGCATCGCAGCTATCTGACCGACCTGTACCGCGACAATCTGCTGGTGCGGCCCGGCGCGCTGAGCGTCGACGGCACCCCGATCGACCTGACGCGCGTCGCGACCCCCGCCTATGTCCAGGCGGGGCGCGAGGATCACATCGCGCCGGCCGACAGCGTGTGGGAGATCACGCGCCACCTCGCCGGACCGATCCGGTTCGTGCTGGCCGGGTCGGGACATATCGCGGGCGTCGTCAACCCGCCCGCGGCGGGCAAATATCAGTATTGGACCAACCCCGACCCGGCCGTCACCTCGCTGGCCGAGTTCGTCGCGGGCGCCACCGAGACGAAGGGCAGCTGGTGGCCTGACTGGCTCGACTGGCTCCGCGCGCGGGACGAGGCGACCGTCCCGGCCACGGGCGCGCGCCGGCCCGGCGAGGGTGCGCTGGCGGCGATCGAGGACGCACCGGGCCGCTACGTCCGCACGCGCTAAACACCTGATCCAGCAGCAATGGTGCGGCGCAACATGGTTCTTGTTTCTCCTGGCGGCGGTGCTAATGGTGCGACGCAGCAAGGATGGGATGGCGTGATGGACCTGCCGACCGAAGTCGTTGAAGCCGTGATCGTCGAGGCCGATGCGTCGGCCCGGCGCCGTGGCCGGCCGCGTCGGGGTGCCGTTGCGATCGGAACGACGCCGGTCGGATCGACGCCGGTCGGATCGACGCCGGTCGAGCCGCGACCGTCTCCCAGCCTCGCTTCCAACCAACCCGCCGCGATCATGGCGGGACCACAGGCAGAGGAACACGTCATGGACACGATCAATACCGCCGAGACCATCGCCGACACCGCCACCGACACCGCGCATAACCTCGGCGACCAGATGGCCGGCCGCGGCCAGGCCGCGTTCGCCGATCTGAACGGCCGCGCCAAGGAAGCGATGGAGAAGGGCAGTCGGATGGCCGAGGAACTGGGCGCGTTCGGCAAGGGTAACATGGAGGCGCTGGTCGAATCGTCGAAGATCGCCGCCAAGGGCTTTGAGACGCTCGGCCAGGAGGCCGCCGGCTACACGCGCCGCTCGTTCGAGAGCGCGACCGCGGCGATGAAGACGCTGGCCGCCACCCGCTCGCCGACCGAGTTCATGAAGCTGCAGGGTGATTTCGCCCGCTCGATGTTCGACACGATGGTGGCCGAGGCGTCGAAGTCGACCGAGATGATGATGAAGCTCGCCAACGACGTCGCGCAGCCGCTGTCCAACCGCGCCGCGGTGGCGGCGGAGAAGATGAAGGTCGCGGCCTGATCCAGGCGGTTCCGTTCCGGGGCCAGCGCACGAGGGGCGGCGATCCGAGCGATCGTCGCCCTTTTTTGCGTGACGATCGTTCAGCCGCTTGCCCCGGCACGACCCGCTGCCATATTTGCGGGAGCATGTTGTCCGATCCGATCACTCGACCCATTGGCATGGCCGAACGCCGCGGCAAGCCCGGCAGCGGCGACGACGGTAACGACGAGGGCGGCGGGACGGGCCTCGCGACCCGCACCCGCAGCCGTACCAAGCAGCCGACGCCGTACCGCGTCCTGATGCTCAACGACGACTACACGCCGATGGAGTTCGTGGTCCTGTGCCTCCAGCAGTTCTTCCGCATGAGCATGGAGGAGGCGACGCGGGTGATGCTGCACGTCCACCAGAAGGGCGTCGGTATCTGCGGGACGTTCTCGTACGAGGTCGCCGAGACCAAGGTGACGCAGGTCATGGACTTCGCGCGACAGCATCAGCATCCGCTGCAATGCACGATGGAAAAGGCTTGAGGCGCTAGCGCGCACGCCGCCAGCGTAGCTGGCGACGAGACGCGCAAGCCCGGCCAGCGCGGCACGGCCGCGTCTGACGACGCGGCTTCGCCGCGGCGCCCCTTCTTTCCCTCCCCTCTCCGCCACCCCGATGCGGCCGGTCACGCGAGTGAATCGCGTGACGTCGAACGGTTCGGCTGCGCCGACCGTCGGCCGGCGTCGCGCGTCTTGTGCGCAAAAGGATTTGCGCACATGCGCGCTCCGCATGGACCGTATCATCATCCGCGGCGGGCGCCGCCTGTCGGGCAAGCTTCCCATCTCGGGCGCCAAGAACGCCGCGCTCACCCTGCTGCCGTGCGCGCTGCTCACCGACGAGCCGCTGACGCTGCGCAACCTGCCGCGGCTGGCGGACGTCGACAGCTTCGGGCATCTGCTCAACCAGTTCGGCGTCTCGACGCTGATCGAGGGTAGCCGGCCGGAGGATTTCGGCCGGGTGATGACGATGCGCGCCGGCCGGCTGACCGGCACCACCGCGCCCTATGACATCGTCCGCAAGATGCGCGCGTCGATCCTGGTGCTCGGCCCGCTCGTCGGCCGCGCGGGCGAGGCGACCGTGTCCTTGCCGGGCGGTTGCGCGATCGGCAACCGGCCGATCGACCTGCACCTGAAGGCGCTGGAGGCAATCGGCGCGACGATCGAGTTCACGGCCGGCTATGTGAAGGCACTCGCGCCCGGCGGGCGGCTGGCCGGCGGACGCTACACCTTTCCCGTTGTCTCGGTCGGCGCGACGGAGAACGTCGTCATGGCCGCCGTCACCGCGCGCGGGCCGAGCCGGATCGAGAATGCGGCGCGCGAGCCCGAGATCGTCGACCTGTGCCGCTGCCTCGTCGCGATGGGTGCGCGCATCGACGGCATCGGCACCGAGACGCTGGAGATCGAGGGCGTCGATCGCCTACACGGCGCGACCTATGCGGTGATGCCCGACCGGATCGAGGCGGGCAGCTATGCCTGCGCCGCGGCGATCACCGGCGGCGACCTGGAACTGACCGGCGTCGCGCCCGACGACATGCGCGCGACGCTCGACGCGCTGGTGCAGGCCGGCGTGACGATCGAGGAGCGGGGCACGTCGGTGCGCGTCGCCGCCACCGGCAAGCTCGGCCCGCTGACGCTGTCGACCGCGCCCTACCCGGGCTTCGCGACCGACATGCAGGCGCAGTTCATGGCGATGCTGGCGCTGGCGGACGGCGCGAGCGTGCTGACCGAGACGATCTTCGAGAACCGCTACATGCACGTGCCCGAGCTCGCGCGGATGGGCGCCGACATCCACGTCACCGGGCGCACCGCCGTGGTGCGCGGCGTCGAGCGGCTGACGGGCGCCCCCGTGATGGCGACCGACCTGCGCGCGTCGATGAGCCTGGTGCTGGCGGGCCTGGCGGCGGAGGGCGAGACGCAGGTCAGCCGCGTGTACCACCTCGACCGCGGCTACGAGCGGCTGGAGGAGAAGCTGAGCGCGGTGGGCGCGGATATCGAGCGGGTCGGGGATGGGTGAGGGGGCGAAGCTCAGCTGCGGACGCGCGGGTGGTGGATAGAGGACCCGTCCGCGGCGGTCAGGGCGCCGTGGTGACGCCGCGCCTCACCCGCCCAGCGCCATCCTGGGTCCCAGCCTGATCGCACCGCGCTTGAGCTCGCGCATCGCCCGGGCGAAGCCGGCGGTGGTGCGGGCGATGTCGGCGATCTGCCCCGGCCGTCGCGCGACCGAGCGCAGCATCGCGGCGCCGTCGACGCCGCCGTCGGGGCGCATCGACACGGTGATCGCATGCGGCAACAGATGGCGCGCGCCGTCCGAGACGCAGCGAACGATCGCGAACCTCACGCCCCGCTCGGCGGCGACCGCGCCCGCGACATGGCTCTCCATGTCCACCGCCAGCGCGCCGTGGCGTGTCCCCAGCGACAATTTCTCCGCGACCGTGTCGATCATCCGTCCGTCGGCATAGAAGCCGCCGATGCGCGCGCCGGGCAGCCGCGCCGCCAACGCCGCCGTCCAGGCCGGATCGCACGCGATCTCGATCCCGCCCCACAGCCGGTCCGCCACCACCCAGTCGCCGATGCGCAAGCCGTCGACGAGCGCGCCCGTCATCCCGAAGCTGACGATCCCGGCCGCGCCCGCCGCCGCCGCCTCGACCCTGCGGCGCAGCGCGACCGGATCGCCCCCACCCGCGACCGGCACGACGCCCGCGAGGCCGGAGACGCACGCGACCTCGCGGTTGAAACCGGTCGCGACGACTACATGCCCCATGCGACGCGCTCCCCGTTGCCGCGCATGAGGTTGCGGTAGCGCGCGAGCGCCCACAGCGGGAAGTATTTCGGATAGCCGTGATACCGCAGGTAGAACACGCGCGGGAAGCCGCCGCCGGTGTACATCTCCTGCCCCCACAGGCCGTCGGCATCCTGATGCGCGCGCAGCCACGCGACGCCGCGCGCCACCGCGTCGCCGCGCACCCGGCCTGCCGCCATCAGCCCCAGCAGCGCCCAGGCAGTCTGCGACGCGGTGGAGGGGGCGGAGGTGTGGGCGGTGCGCGCCAGATCGTAGCTGTCGCAATCCTCGCCCCAGCCGCCGTCGGCGTTCTGGATCGCCGCCAGCCAGTCGGCGGCGCGCGCCACCATCGGATGCGCGTCGGTCAACCCGGCGGCGCCCAGCGCGCACAGGACGGACCAGGTGCCGTACACGTAGTTGACGCCCCAGCGGCCGAACCAGCTGCCGTCCGATTCTTGATTGCGCTCCAGCCAGGCGAGCGCGGCGCGCACCCGGGGCGTGTCCGTCTCGCCCAGCTGCGCCAGCATCGACACGCAGCGCGCGGTGACGTCGGCGGTCGGCGGGTCGAGCAGCGCGCCGTGATCGGCGAACGGCAGGTTGTTGAGATAGCCGTGGTCGTTGTCGGCGTCGAACGCGCCCCAGCCGCCGTCGCTCGATTGAAGCCCGACGGTCCACTCGGTCCCGCGCGCGACCGCCTCGTCATGGGAGGCGTCGGTGCGGTGGCGCGCGCGGTCCATCGCCATCACCACCACGGCGGTGTCGTCGAGATCGGGATAATGGTCGTTGTTGTATTGGAACGCCCAGCCGCCGGGCCGGACGTCGGGTCGCACCTCCGCCCAGTCGCCCGCGACGCCCAGCACCTGACGCGGAGCCAGCCAGGCGAGCCCCGCGTCCGCGTCCGCCTCGTGCCCCGCCTCCATCATCGCGTGCGCGGCCAGCGCGGTGTCCCACACCGGCGAGACGCAGGGCTGGCAGTACGTCTCGTCCTCCCCCGCATCATCGTCGCGGTGGACCAGCAGCAGTTCGACCGACCGGCGCGCCACCGCGCGGGCAGGGTGGTCGGCGGGGTAGCCGAGCGCGTCGAACATCATCACGCTGTTCGCCATCGCGGGATAGATCGCGCCGAGCCCGTCCTCGCCGTTCAGCCGCTCCGTCACCCAGTCGGCGCAGGCGCGGATCGCGCGCTCGCGGGTCCGCCGGGGCCACCAGCCTTCCACCGCCTTGAGCACCCGGTCGAGCGCGCCGAAGCCCAGGCCCCACAGCCGCTGGGTCTCGGATGCCTTGCTGGCGAGCGGGGCGGGGCGGCCGGTGAACAGCTCGTCCACCCGGACGCCGCGCGGGTTGCGCGCGACGGGCTTGAGCGCGCCGAGCACCAGCAGCGGGACCACGACGGTGCGCGCCCAATAGCTCATCCGCGACAGATGGACGGGAAAGCCGCGCGGCAACAGGATCAGCTCGGGCGGCATCGTCGGCACCCCCGCCCAGCTTCCCGCGCCGAACAGCGCGAGCTGGATGCGGGTGAAGACGTTCACCGCCTCCGCGCCGCCCGCCGCCAGCACCGCGGCGCGTGCGCGGGCCATGTGCGGCGCGTCCGGATCGTCGCCGATCATCTTGAGCGCGTAATAGGCCTTCACCGTCGCGCTGACGTCGAAACCGGCGCCGTGGAACAGACCCCAGCCGCCGTGCTCCGCCGATCGGATCCGGCGCAGGTAGCGGCCGATCCGCGCCTCGAGCGCTCGATCGTCGGGCTCGCCCAGATAGTGGCGCAGCAACACGTATTCGGACGGGATGGTCGCGTCGGCCTCCAGCTCGAAGACCCAGTGGCCGTCGGGGCGCTGCGCGCGCGCGAGCGCTTGGGCGGCGCGGGCCACCGCCTCGTCGAGGGCGGGGGCGGGGGAATCGGACGTCAACGGATCGGGCGTCTCGGACGTGGTATAAGGAGCCATTGACGCCGGGTTAGCAAATCCGCGGGGCCGAGGGGAGGGGTGTGGTCACCCGGCGACCAGCGCGGCCGCCGCGGTCGCCCCCGATCGCAGCGCGCCCTCGATCGTCGCGGGCAGGCCGGTCTGTGTCCAGTCGCCGGCCAGGAACAGGTTGCGCCAGCGGGTGCGGGTGCCCGGCCGCCTCGCATTCTGCTCGGGCGTGGCGGCGAAGGTGGCGCGTTTCTCTTTCACCACCTGCCAGGGCGGCATGGGTGCGTCGAGGCGATAGGCGGCCTGCACGTCGGCCCAGAAGCGCCGCGCGAGCGCCTCGCGATCCTCGCCCGCCAGCCGGTCCGCCGCGCTGATCGTGGTGCCGATCCGGTCGGGATAGGCGAACACCCACTCGACGGTGCCGCCGATCAGCCCCAGCATCGTCGGCGCGCCCGGCGGTGGCGCCATGCGGAACGTCGCGCTGACGATCGCGCGATGCTCGTCCGGCACGGTCAGGCCGGGGACCAGATCGGCCGCGACCCAGGCCGGCACCGCCAGCACCACCGCGACGTCCGCAGCGACCGGCTCTGGCCC
>JBPBQW010000150.1:0-7592 GCA_050955125.1 Janthinobacterium lividum | reverse complement strand
GGTGCCGGCACCGTCCGACGCAGGCTACGCCATCCTCCCCATCGCAGATGGGGAGGGGGACCGCTCGGCGTCAGCCGAGTGGTGGAGAGGCGAGATCTGCCCCTACGCCGCCTCTTTCCGCCGGCGCAGGAAGTCGAAGAACTCGACGCCCTCGCGCAGGCGGCGCTTCATCATGTCGAAGTCGCGCACCATCTCGCCGACGATCGAGCCGATCTTGCGCGGGCGGAAGTAGAAGCGCTTGTAGAACTCCTCCACCTTGTCGAAGATCACGCTCGCCGGCAGATGCGGGTAGCTCAACTGCGCGATCTGGTTGCCGCCGTCGGTCAGCAGCTCGTTCGAATCGTCGAACCAGCCGTTCTCGCGCGCCTGCGCGTGGAGAAAGGTGCCGGGATAGGGCGCCGCGAGGCTCACCTGGATGGTGTGCGGGTTGATCTCCATCGCGTAGCGGATCGTCTCTTCGATCGTCTCCAGCGTCTCGCCGGGCAGGCCCAGGATGAAGGTGCCGTGGATGACGATGCCGAGCTCGTGGCAGTCCTTGGTGAACTGGCGCGCGACGGGCACCAGCAGGCCCTTCTTGATGTTGTGCAGCACCTGCTGGTTGCCGCTCTCGTAGCCCACCAGCAGCAGGCGCAGCCCGTTGGCCTTGAGCACTTCCAGCGTCGAACGCTTGACGTTCGCCTTGGCGTTGCAGCTCCACTCGACGCCGAAGCCGGGCTTGCCGAAGCCTAGTTTGCCGAGCTCAACGGCCAGCGCCTCGACGCGCGGCGCGTTGTCGGTCAGCGTGTCGTCGTCGAAGAAGATCTCCTTCACCTCCGGCATTTCGCGCAGGACGTATTTCACCTCTTCGATCACGTGCGGGATCGAGCGGGTGCGGTAATTGTGCCCGCCCACCGTCTGCGGCCACAGGCAGAAGGTGCAGCGGCTCTTGCACCCGCGCCCGGTGTAGAAGCTGACGTAGGGATGCTTGAGATAGCCGCCGAAATATTTCTCGATCGTCAGGTCGCGCTTGTAGATCGGCGACACGAACGGGAGGCTGTCCATGTTCTCGAGGACCGCGCGGTCCTTGTTGTGGACGATGCTGCCGTCGGGCGCGCGGTACGAGATGCCCTCGACCTCGGACAGCGGCACGCCCTTGGCGATATCGAGGATCGTGAAGTCGAACTCGTTGCGGCAGACGAAGTCGACCATCGGCGCGGTCATCAGCGACTGCTCAGCCTGCACCGCGACCTTCGCGCCGATCATGCCGATCAGCACCTGCGGGTTGCGCTCCTTGATGAGCCCGGCGGTGCGAACGTCCTGGCCAAAGGAGGGCGTCGAGGTGTGGAGCACGACGAGCTGCTTGTCGTCGACCTCGTGCTTGATGTCGTCCCACGACAGGTCGTGCGCGGGGGCGTCGATCAGGCGAGACCCTTCCACGAGCGCGGCCGGCTGAGCGAGCCAGGTCGGATACCAGAACGACTTCACCTCGCGCTTCATCTGGTAGCGCGCGCCGGCGCCGCCGTCATAACCGTCGAACGAAGGGGCCTGGAGGAACAGGGTGCGCAACATGGGTCAGGGGTGCTCCGGTTCGGCCGTCATCCGGCCGTTGGCTTCCATTCTAAGCGTTGCGCCGCGCCAATCAACCGATCGTGCGACGAAGCTGGCGACGAACACCCCGAACGAGAACAGATCGCGCACCGGCAGCCACCATCGCGGCGCGCTCCGCTCCCCCACCCAGGCGTCGACGGTGGCGGCGAGCGAGCAGCGCGCGGCGAGCGCCAGCACCACGGCGACGACCCCCGCGCGCGGCGTCGACGGCAGCGACAGGAGCGCGAGCGCGAGCGGGTGGGTCAACAGGCTGCCGACGTGGCCCGCCGGGTCGACGCCGCGGACGGTCGCCGCCCAGCGCAGTTCGTGCCGCCACACCGCGACCATGCTGCGCTCGGTGCAGCCGTGCGCCAGCACCATCCGCGGCACCGGGCGGACCGACAGGCCGAGCGCGCGGACGGCGGCACCGATCGCGTGATCGTCGGCCAGCACGTCGGCGAACGCCGCGAACCCGCCGATCGCATCGAGCGTCGGCCGGCGCAGCGCGATCGTCGATCCCATGCACGCGCCGCCGACGCCCAGCGCCCAGCTCGTCACGACACCCGGCGCGAACTGATACGAGATGCCCGCAGCGGCGAAGCGCGACCAGCCCGCCCCCGCACCCATGGCGTCGCCGCGCCCGCGATAGGCGCACGTCACCGCGCCGACGCCCGGCTGGGCCAGCGCCGCCGCGACGCGGGGGACGTAATCGCGCGGCCCGGCCATGTCGCTGTCGCTCAGGATCAGCAGCACGGCATCGGCATCGGGCATCATGTTGACGAGGTTGGCGATCTTGCCGTTGGCGCCGAGCGGCGGCGCGCCGGTGCGCACCGCGACGTCGCCCTTGAGGCCGCCGAGCGCGGCGAGCGCGGGATCGTCGGCGCGGTTGGTGCCTGCGACCATCCGGACGGGCGCGGGCCAGTCCTGATCGAGGAAGGTCGCGAGGTTCGCCGCCAGCCGCGGCTCGGCGCCGTGCAGCGGCTTGAGCAGCACGGCCGGCTCGGGCGCGGCGGCGGGCGGCAGCGGCGCGCGCGCGAACGCCCGCACCGCCAGCGTCGCGCCCAGCGTGTAGACGACCGACACGAGCGCGAGCAGCGGCGGCACCCAGGCCAGGACGGTGGTGACGATCGTCGGCATCTGGATCGGTCGGTACCCGGCAGGGTGCGACGTGGCGACCCCCCGGTTCCGCTCGTATCGCGGTGCGGAGCCAAGGTCGCGCGCCGATCGCGCCGCTTGCGCGCTCCGTCCGAAGGAGCATAGTCGCGCCCTGCCCGCCGGCCACGAAAACGTGGGAGGGCCAGGAGAGGATCGTCATGACACCCCTGTTCGTCACCGCCGTCGCGTCGCTTGTCGCCGTCGGCCTCGTTCGGCTCTGGATGGTCGTCCGCGAGCGCACGCATCGGCGGCGGGAAACCGCGTGGCGGCGGTGGTGGGCCGCGTACCGGCTGCGGCTGCCGACGATCCTGATGGCCCGCTGGTCGCGCGACCGGGCGCTGACCTATCGGACCGGCCCCGCTTCCTGAGGCGCTGCCGCACCACGCAATGGCGTGACGGCGCACGGCCGAGTCGCTAGGCACGCTGGCGTGGATGACGTGACGGTGGTGACGGGGGTGTCGGGCTTCGTGGGCTCGGCGGTGGCGCGGGCGCTGGCGGCGTCGGGCGCGTCCGTCCGCGGGGTCGCGCGCGCGTCCAGTCCCCGGGACAATCTGGCCGACTTCCCGGGCGAGCTGGTCGAGGGCGACCTGCGCGATGCGGCCGCGGTGGCCCGCGCGATGGCAGGCGCGCGCCGCCTCTACCATGTCGCCGCCGACTATCGGCTGTGGGCGCGCGACCCCGAGGAGATCGTGCGCAACAACCTGGCGACCACGCGCACGGTGATGGAGGCCGCACTGGCCGCGGGCGTCGAGCGGATCGTCTACACCTCCAGCGTCGCGACGCTGCTGCCGCTCGACGGCGGGGTGGCCGACGAGACGCGCCCTGCCCGCCCCGATCAGGCGACGGGCGCGTACAAGCGCAGCAAGGTGGTCGCCGAGCGGCTGGTCGAGGAACTGGTCGCGACGCGCGGGCTGCCCGCGGTCATCGTCAACCCGTCGACGCCGATCGGCCCGCGCGACGTGCGCCCCACGCCGACCGGGCGGATCATCGTCGAGGCGGCGAACGGCCGGATGCCCGCGTTCGTCGATTCGGGGCTCAACCTCGTCCATGTCGACGACGTCGCGGCGGGGCATCTGGCGGCGATGGCGCACGGGCGGATCGGCGCGCGCTACGTCCTGGGCGGCGAGGATGTGACGCTGGCGGCGATGCTGGGCGCCATCGCCGCCCTCGTCGGGCGCAAGGCGCCGACCGTCGCGTTGCCGGTCGCGCCATTGATGCCGCTCGCCTGGGCCAACGAACAGCTGGCGCGGGTGACGGGCAAGGAGCCGTTCCTGACGATGGATTCGCTGCGCATGTCGCGGCACGCGATGTTCTATTCCTCCGCCAAGGCGCGTGCCGAACTTGGCTATCGTGGGCGGCCGTACCGCGAGGCGCTGGCGGACGCGCTGGCGTGGTTCCGACAGGCGGGGATGGTCCGCTGATCGCGGTCGCGGGTCTGGCGCTGGCGATCTGGCTGTGGCTGCTCGTTGCGCACGGCGGCTTCTGGCTGGCGCGCGAGCGGGACGCAGGGATGCTCCCGGCCCCGGCGACGTGGCCCGACGTCGTCGCGGTCGTGCCCGCGCGCGACGAGGCGGACGTGATCGCGCGCTCGATCGGCAGCCTGCTGCGCCAGGATTATTCCGGCCGGTTCCGCGTCGTGCTGGTCGACGACGACAGTTCGGACGGTACGGCGGCGGTCGCAGGCGGATCGGGTGGTGGCGATCGGCTCACCATCCTCCCCGGCGCGCCGCTCGCCGCCGGCTGGACGGGCAAGCTGTGGGCGGTGCACCAGGGGATCGCCGCCGCCGGTTCGCCAGAATGGCTGTGGCTGACCGACGCGGACATCGAGCACGCGCCCGATACGCTGCGCAGCCTCGTCGCGCGGGGTGAGGCGCCCGGAACGAACGGCGCCCGCGTGCTCGTCTCGCTCATGGCGCGGCTGCGGTGCGACACGCTCGCCGAGCGCGCGCTGATCCCCGCCTTCGTCTTCTTCTTTCAGCTGCTGTATCCGTTCGCGCGGGTGAACCGGCCGGGACGCACCGCGGGCGCGGCGGGCGGGTGCGTGCTGGTGCGCCGCGAGGCCCTCGCGGCGGCGGGCGGGATCGGCGCGGTCCGGGGCGCGCTGATCGACGATTGCGCGGTCGGAGCGCTCCTGAAGCGTCAGGGGCCGATCTGGCTCGGCCTCACCGACCGGTCGGTCAGCATCCGACCCTACGGCCGTTTCGAGGACGTGGCCGCGATGATCGCGCGGTCCGCCTATGCGCAGTTGCGCTATTCGCCCGTCCGGCTGGTGGGCGCGGTGCTGGGCCTAGCGCTCGTCTATCTCGCGCCGCCGGCGCTGGCGGTGTTCGGGCACGGCACCGCACGCTGGCTGGCGCTCGCCGCCTGGGCGTCGATGGGGACCGCGTTCCAGCCGATGCTCGCCTTCTACCGCCGCTCGCCCGTGTGGGGCTTGGCGCTCCCCGCGATCGCCGCCTTCTACGCCGGCTGCACGATCCGGTCGGCCGCCGCCCATGCGCGCGGGCGCGGCGGGCTGTGGAAAGGCCGGCCGCAAGCGGCTAGGACGGGGCGATGAGCGCCGCCGCCCTTCCCGCCGACACCCTCGCCTCGGGAAAAGGGCACCGCGACGAGAACTTTCCCGTCGCCAGCTGGCTGCTGAAGCCCGAGCATCGCGCGCCAATCATGGCCTTCTATCGTTTCGCGCGGAAGGCGGACGACATCGCCGATCACGAGAGCGCCGCGCCGGCGGAAAAGCTGCGGCAGCTCGCCGCGATGCGCGATGGCCTCGACAACGCCGGCACCGATGCCGAAGCGCTGGCGCTGCGCGACACGATGGCGGCGGCAAGGATCGATCCGGTCCACGCGAGCGACCTGCTGGGCGCGTTCGTGCAGGACGTGAGCGTGCGCCGCTATGCGGACTGGGACGACCTCATAGCCTATTGCCGGCTGTCGGCGATGCCGGTCGGCCGTTACGTCCTCGACGTCCACCGCGAGAATCGCAGCGAGACCTGGCCCGGCAACGACGCGCTGTGCGCCGCATTGCAGATCATCAACCACCTGCAGGATTGCGGGAATGATTATCGCGATCTCGACCGCGTCTATATCCCGGTCGACACGATGGCGGCGCGCGGGGCGCGGGTGGAGGAGCTCGGCGCGGACACGGCCTCGCCCGCGCTCCTCGCCGCGATCCGCGACACCGCCGCGCGCACGCGGGGCCTGCTGGCGACGAGCCGCGGGTTCGCCGCGCGCATCGAGGACCGCCGCCTCGCCGCCGAGGTGCGCGTGATCCAGCGGCTGGCGGAAGACCTGACCCGCCGCCTGCTGGTGCGCGACCCGCTGAGCCAGCCCGTGCACCACACCAAATGGCAGGCGGGCCGGCTGGCGCTCGCCGCGCTGGTCGGGCGATAGCCGGCCGATGAACCCCAACGCCACTCCCGCCGCGCTGCAGGCGCAGGTTTCGGGCAGCAGCTTCTACGCCGGCATGCGCGTGCTCCCCAAAGCGGAGCGCGAGGCGATGTACGCGATCTATGCCTTTTGCCGACAGGTCGACGATATCGCCGACGACCAGGGCGGCGACCGCGCGAGCCGTGCTGCGGACCTCGCCGCCTGGCGCGCGGACATCGATTCGCTGTACGCGGGCGGGCCGCCGGGCCGCGCGGCGCTGGTGGCCGAGGCGGTGCGCCGGTTCGACCTCGACCGCGCCGATTTCCATGCGGTCATCGACGGCATGGCGACCGACGTGGCGGGCGACGTCCGCTGGCCCGATGCGGCGACGCTCGACCTCTACTGCGACCGCGTCGCCTCCGCGGTCGGGCGATTGTCGGTGCGCGTGTTCGGGATGGAGCGCGGCACCGGCGATGCGCTCGCGCACCATCTCGGCCGCGCGTTGCAGCTCACCAACATCCTGCGCGACATCGACGAGGATGCCGCGATCGGCCGCGTCTATCTGCCGCGCGAAGGGCTGACGGGTGCGGGCATCGCGCTGACGACGCCGGCGGAGGTGGTCGCGGACCGCCGCATCGACGCGGTCGCCCGCGCGCTCGCGGCGGAGGCGCACGGCCATTACGCCCAGGCGCGCGCGATCCTGGCGAAGCGGCCGCGGGGGCGCCTGCTCGCGCCACGGCTGATGGCGGCGGTGTATGAAAAGGTGCTGGGGCGGATGGAGGCGGCCGGCTGGGCGCCGCCGCGCACCCGCGTCCGGGTATCGAAGCCCGCGCTGCTGTGGACGGTGCTGCGGCTCAGCCTGATCCGATGACGTTCGCCACCGCGACGATCGCGGGCGCGGGCCTCGCCGGCCTGAACGCGGCCGTGTCGCTGGTCGAGGCGGGGCTGCGCGTCACGATCGCCGACGCCGCCGCGCGCGAGGGCGGGCGGTGCCGCGCGTATCACGACCCCTCGCTCGGCTGCACGATCGACAACGGCAACCACATCGTCCTGTCGGGCAACACGGAGGTGCGCCGGTTCCTCGACCGGACCGGCGGCGACTGGGCGGGCGCGTTCGTCGATGCGGGCGAGGCGGCCTATGCGTTCGCCGATCTTCGCACCGGCGAGCGCTGGACGGTCAGGATCAACGACGGCCCGCTGCCGTGGTGGATCGCGGCGCGCTCGCGCCGGGTGCCGGGCACGGGGATCGCCGATTATCTGCCGCTGTCCCGGCTGCTGAACCGGCGGGAGGGGCGCGTCGGCGACCGGATCGCCACGCGCGGCCCGTTGTGGGACCGGCTGCTCGACCCCGTCCTGCTCGCCGCGCTCAACACCGCGCCCGCGGACGGATCGGCGGCGCTGACCGCGGCGACGCTGCGCGAGACGATCGCGAAGGGCGGTCGCCACATGGTGCCGCGCGTCGCGGCGCACGACCTCGACGCCGCGCTGATCGCGCCCGCGCGCGCATG
>JBPBQW010000149.1:0-8681 GCA_050955125.1 Janthinobacterium lividum | reverse complement strand
GCAAGCTCGGGGAGGATCAAGGAGCTAGTTCGTCGAGCCGCCGCTGCTGCGTTCCGCCTGATAGGCCGCGACCTGCGCCGCGACCGACTGGATCAGTTCCTGTCGCTCGCGCATCGGCGCGCGCGAGTCGCCGATCATCACCGCGATCGCATAGCGAGTGCCGTCGGGCGCGGTCAGCAGGCCGACGTCGTTGAAGCCCGCGTTGCGCGTGCCCAGGTCCTGCCCGGTCCCGGTCTTGTGCGCGATCGTCCAGCCGCCGGGCAGCGCGGCGCGCAGCCGGGCGCGGCCGGTCACCGAATTGCCCATCGTGTCGAGCAGGATCCGCGTCGACGTCTCCGACAGCAGCTCGCCACGCGCGAGCCGCGCGAGCGCGTCGGCGATGCCGATCGGCTCGGCGCCATCGGGGGGATCGGACACATAGGCGTCGAGCGCCGCCGCCCGCGCCGCCGGCGACAGCCGTGACCGGGCGGCCTCGAAGTTGCCGCCCAGCGCGTACGACGGCTGCCACGTCAGCCCCGCGGTGCGGCTCTGGAGCAGGCGTTCGCCGGGACCGAAGCGGATGCCGCCCAATTGCTTGCGCTCCAGGAACGCGCGCACCGCGGGCGGGCCGCCGACCAGCCACAGCAGCTTGTCGTTGGCGGTATTGTCGCTGTGCGTCAGCGCGCGGTCGAGCAGGTCGCCGACCGTGGTGTGGAACCCGCCCGGCTTCACCGCCAGGAACGCGATCGGCTGGTGGAACAGCGTGATGTCGTCCGCCGTCACCGTCACGGGATCGTCGAGGCGCAGCTTGCCCGCGTCGCGCCGGTCGAGCACCGTCAGCGCGACCCACAGTTTCGACACGGATTGCTGCGGCAGATGCTGGCGCCCGCCCGCCTCGACGGTCCAGCCCGCGTCCACCGCGCGGACCGCGATGCCCATCTTGCCCGGGAAGCCGGCGTGCAGCGCCGCGATCGCCGCCTCCAGCCGCGCCGGCGCGCGCGCCGTGCGCGGCGGGGCGGGCGGGGGCGGCACGGGCACGGACACGAAATAGGCGGGCGCCGCGACGGGCGCGCCGGCACCCGCGCCCGGACGGCCGGACGATCCGCAGCCGGCCAGCGCGGCGGCCGACACCACTCCCATCGCCAGCATCGCAACCCGACGGCCGTGTCGGCCCGAACCCGTTCTCGTCACTCGTCGCCCCGCTGATCGCGTCACCACCCTTAAGCGGACATTCGGCATGGAACACGGGGTGGTGACGATGCTGCGATGAACCGCGCCTGACGCGCGACCGGCGGCGTCGGGCGGCCGACGGTCGAATCTACGTTGGCGCCCGCGGCCCTGCGTGGGAGGATGGCGCCATGCACGAAAGCGGGTTCCTGGTCCTGGGCGGGCTGTTTTTCCTGGCGACGCTGGTGGCGATCGTCTCGCAGCGGCTTCACCTGCCGTACAGCGTCGGGCTGGTGGCCGCCGGGCTGGGCGTCGCGCTGCTGGCGCCCGGGGTCGCGCCGCCGCTGACCCGCGACCTGATCTATTACGTCCTGCTGCCGCCACTGGTGTTCGAGGCCGCGATCCAGATCCCGTGGCCGCCGCTGCGCCGCGAGCTGCCGCTGCTGCTCGCGCTCGTCACGCTGGGCGTCGGGCTGGCCGCGGGTGTGGTCGCGGCGGGGATGCATTACTGGGCGGGGTGGAGCTGGATCGGCGCGGGGCTGTTCGGGGTGCTGATCGCGGCCACCGATCCCGTTTCTGTGATCGCCGCCTTTCGGCAATGGACCGTCGAGCCCAGGCTGCACCTGCTGGTGGAGGCGGAAAGCCTGCTGAACGACGGCGTCGCGGCGGTCGGCTTCGCGGTGCTGACCGGCATCGCCGCGGGCGGCGGGATCGACGTCGGCGGCATCGGCTGGGAACTCGCGCGCACCGCGCTGGGCGGCATCGGCATCGGCGTCGCGGTCGCGGTGCCGCTGATCCTGATCGCCGGGCGGACGGAGGATCGGCTGGTGGAGGTGATGATCACCACGCTGATCGCCTATGGCGCGTTCGTCGTCGCGGAGCATTTCCATTGCTCGGGCGTGCTGGCGACGCTGGCGGCGGGGCTGGTGGTCGGCAACTGGGGCTTCCTGGGGTCGATCAGCGACGACGGGCGGCGCGGCGTGCTCAACCACTGGGAATACGTCGCCTTCCTCATCAACTCGGTCATCTTCCTGCTGATCGGCGGGCAGGAGGCGCGGATGCCGATCGGTTTCGTGCTGGAGGCGGCGGCGCTGGCGGTCGCGCTGTCGCTCGCGGGGCGCGCGCTGGCGGTGTACCCGGTCGCGCTGATCTTCGCGCGCACCCGGCTGGCGGTGCCCTGGGGGTACAAGCACGTGCTGGTGTGGGGAGGGTTGCGCGGCGCGCTGGCGCTGGCGCTGGCGCTGGCCTTGCCGGTTGAGGTGACGGAGCGGCGCACGATCGTCGTGGTGGCGTTCGCGGTCGTCGCCTTTTCCATCTTCGTGCAAGGGCTGACGATGGGGCCGCTGCTCCGCCGGCTGGGGCTGATCGAAAACCCCGGCGGCGGGTGAGGACCCCGGCCCGCGCCGGAGTCCCCCGTCCGTCAGCGGGCGAGCGCGCCCTGGAGATAGCGCGCGCCGGGCGCGGTCACCTGGCCGTTCAGGATCGAGCGCGGCGACACGTCGCGGCCATAGAACTCGCGGGTGCGGCCGGTGTCGGCGTGGATGCCGCTCGCCTCGATGGTCGCGCCGGCATAGGCGCCCTTGGTGTTGGTCCACATGATCACGTCGCCCTTGGCGAGGTTCGCCTGGTCGGCGTCCGAGTATTTGACGATCGCATAGCCCGCGTTGGCGTTGAGCGAGACTTTGGTCCGGTCGACGAACTGGCTGACCGCGTGACGGTTCATCAGCAGGTACACGACCGAGCCGCCGGCGCCGCCCGCCTGCAACCCGATGTTGAGCCCGCCGAAGCTGAAGAACGCCGGCGCGCTCCAGCCGCGGCCGGTGCGCGCCGCCGCGACGCCAGCCCCGCCACGGCCGCCGATCAGGAAGCCGGCCTGGCCGTATTCGGGGATGATGTAGATGCCCGCGGCGCGCCGGAGCAGCGCGTGCAGCTTGGGATCGCGATCCATCTCGCCCACTACCGACACCGCCTTGTCGACCAGCTTCTGCGGCCCGCGCGCGGTCTCGCTGTCGGGGCTGGGGCGGCGCTGGGCCATGGCGGGCGTGCTCGCCAGCGCGGTCGCGGCCAGTGCGGCGGCAACGAGGGTGGGGGCGAGGCGTAGCGTCATCGTGGGATACCTTGGGCGCGTGTGACGACCACGGCAGGCCGTGCACACATATGTTGCAGATGCGTGCCGAACGACGGACCCGCGCCGCCGTTCCCTCCTGCCCGATCGCGACCCGCCGGATGACGCCGAGTTCACCCGTGCGTCAGCGGGCGATCACGGCACCAGCACCGTGTCGACCGCGTCCGGCAACGTCCGCGGCCAGTCGAGCGTATAGTGCAGCCCGCGGCTCTCGTGTCGGTGGAGCGCGGACCGCACGATCAGCTCGGCGGTCTGGATCAGGTTGCGCAGCTCGATCAGGTCGGGCGTCACGCGGAAATGGCCGTAATAATCCGCCACCTCTTCCTGCAGCAGGCGGATGCGACTGGCGGCGCGCTGCAACCGCTTGGTGGTGCGCACGATCCCGACGTAGTTCCACATGAAGCGGCGGATCTCGGTCCAGTTCTGCTTGATGACCACCTCCTCGTCCGAATCGGTCACGCGGCTCTCGTCCCACGGGCGGATCGCGGGGACGGGGGGCAGCGTGTCCCAGCGTTCCGCGATGTCCTTCGCGCACGCCTCGCCGAACACGAAACATTCGAGCAGGCTGTTCGACGCGAGCCGGTTGGCGCCGTGCAGCCCGCTCTCGGTGCACTCGCCCGCCGCGTACAGCCCCGGCAGGTCGGTGCGCCCGGCGCGGTCGATCACGATGCCGCCGCAGGTATAATGTTGCGCGGGCACGACCGGGATCGGCTCGCGCGTCATGTCGATGCCCAGGCCGATCAGCTTCTCGTAAATGTTGGGGAAATGCCCGCGCACGAACTCGGCGGGCATGTGGCTGATGTCGAGATGGACGTAGTCGAGCCCGTCGCGCTTGATCTCCGCATCGATCGCGCGCGCGACGACGTCGCGCGGCGCGAGCTCGGCGCGCGGATCGAGGTCGGGCATGAAGCGGTGGCCGGTGCGCGGGTTGACGAGCCGGCCTCCTTCGCCGCGCACCGCCTCGGTGATGAGGAAGTTCTTGACCTCGAGATTGTAGAGGCAGGTCGGGTGGAACTGCATCATCTCCATGTTCGAGATGCGGCATCCCGCGCGCCATGCCATCGCGATCCCGTCGCCGGTCGCGCCGCGCGGCGCGGTGGAGAACAGATAGGTGCGCCCCGCGCCGCCGGTCGCCAGGATCGTCGCGCGCGCGGTATGCAGCTCGACGTGCCCCGACGTGCGCTCGACCGCGTACACGCCCCAGACGCTGCCCGCGCCCGAATAGCGTTCCTCGTGCCGGCTCGTGGCGAGGTCGATCGCGACCCGGTCGGGCAGCAATGTGATGTTGGGATGCGCCTCGGCCGCGCGTTGCAGCGCCTCCTGCACCGCCCAGCCGGTAGCGTCGGCGACATGGACGATGCGCCGGTGCGAGTGGCCGCCCTCGCGCGTCAGGTGCAACACGTCGCCGTCCATGGCGAACGGGACGCCGAGCTGCACCAGCCGCTCGATCGCGGCGGGGGCGCCGCCGATCACGAACTCGACGACGTTGCGATCGCTGAGGCCGGCGCCGGCGACCATCGTGTCCTCGACATGGTTCTCGAACGTGTCACCGGGTTCGAGCACCGCGGCGATCCCGCCCTGCGCCCAGGCGGTCGACCCCTCGTTGAGCGCGCCCTTGGCGAGCACGGTCACCTGGAACCGGTCGGCGAGCGTCAGCGCGGCGGTGAGCCCGGCGGCGCCCGAGCCGACGATCAGGACGTCGGAGGTGGTGGCGGGCGGGGAGGAGGCGGTCGTCATCCGCCGCCTCTGCCACACAAGGCGGCGTCTAGGACAGGGTGCCCGATGCTCGCGCCCCTCCTGCCTTCCTTCCCGGCGAAGGTTGCGGCCCGGTCACGGCGCCGCGGACGATCGGGCTCACCCGCCGTCGCGATCGGCATCCCACTGGACCCCGGCCTTCGCCGGGGAGGTGGAGTGCCGGACGGGGCGCACCGACGGAGCCTCCGTCAGAACAGCTGTTTGCGCAGGCTCAGCCGCACCGTGCGGCCGAGCGGGTCGAGATAGTCGGGCTGGTAGCTGATCGGGGTCGTGCCGTCGGCGGCGGTCACCCGCTGGCGCTGGTCGAACAGGTTGGTCGCGCTGAGCGTCACGCGCACGCCGCGCGCCCAGGGGTGGCGGACCACGAACTTGAGCTGCTGGCCCAGGTCGGCGAACAGGCGCAGGTCGAAGGTCGCGAGGCTGGAGAAGTTCAGCGAGCTGTCGGCCGTCGCCGCGGCGTTGCCGCGCACGAAGGTGCCGGTCTGGTAATTGGCGGACGCGCGGATGCCGAGGCCGTTGTTGCTGTAGCCCGCCTGGCCCTCGAGCTCGTGCCGCGGCTGGCCGCCGCCGCTGCCGATCACGTCGCCGTTCAGCGCGTCGAGCAGCGGGCCTCCGTTGCGGACCAGCACCGTGTCCTCGAAATACCACGTATGGTAGAAGGCGAACTGCAGCCGCCCGCCGCCCGCGCCGCCGCCCCGGCCGCCGAAGCCGCCGCCGCCGCGGAACCCGCCACCGCCACCGCCGAAACCGCCGCCGCCGCCTGGGCCACCCCCGCCGCCGAAGCCGCCCGGCGGGCCACCGGCAGGTGCCGCACCGGGCGCGCCCTGCGTCCCGGTGGTCGGCGCCGCACCCGTGTCGGAGTTGGTGCCCGCGGCGGCACCGGCCGGCGCGCCACCGCCGTTGGTGACGGCGCCCGCCGTGCCGGTGCCGGTCGCGCCGGCTGCGGTCGCGCCGGTGCCGCCATTGGCCGCGCCACGGCCGCCCGCGCCGCCACCCGCTCGCCCGCCGCCGAACAGGCTGCCGCCGAACACGCTTTGCGGCGGCGTCGGCCGGCCGTTGGGGAACAGGCCGGCGATCGGGTTGGGCCCCTTGCCCGCGCGGAACGCCTCGAACTGCTTCTGGAGCTTGGACTTGATCGGGATCGACAGGTTGAAGCCGTAACGCAGCACATGGCTGTCCGACGCCGCGAAATTGACCGGGCGCGAGTCGATCGCGGTCAATGTGCCGCCCAGTCGCTGGAACCGGTCGGGGAATGCCGTCTCGATCGCCTCGCTCGCGCTGGGGAAGCTCGCGATCGGGTTGCGGACGTGCGTCGCGACGTAATCGGCGGTCAGCGTGAAATCGATCTTCGTCGACGGCTTCAGCGTCAGCCCGACCTTGGCGACGTGGCGGCGATCCTCGCCCAGCGCCGGGTTGCCGCCGGTCACCTGGCTGACCGTCACCGTCTGGCCGGTCACGAAGTCGAAAACCCGGACGCCGGGCGTCGTGATGACCGGGTTGCCGAGCTGCGCCGCCGACGGTGCGTCGTCCTGGTCGGTAACGGACGCGATGATCCGGATCGGCGCGATCGGCGACCAGTTGGCGCCGTAGCCCAGCGTGGTCAGCGTGCCGAAGTCCGACAGCTGGTTGACCGCGACGTTCACGTTCGCGGACAGGTCGCCGATCTTCGAGAGGAACTCGTTGCGGCGGCTGGCGATCGGAATGTCGATGTTCGCCTGCGCATTGCCCTGGTTGCGCAGGATGTGCGCATCGGCGACGCTGCCGAACCGATACGAGTCGCTGTCGAGCGTCGAAAAGGTGCCGCCGACATGGACGCTGGTCGACAAGGGACCTGCGGGCAGCTTCACGATCGGCCCGGCGACCAGCGCGTCGACGGTCTCGGTCTGGCTCGTCGACCGCGCGAGGCTCGACGCGGCGGGGCCGACGAGCGTGCCCGGGGCGATCGGCCCGAATGGATTGACCCCTGTGGTGTTGGCGGTGAGCGCAGCCTGCAGCGCGGTCGCATCGACGCCCGTGTCGGTGTCGGTGCGCGTGCCCACCCGGTCGTAATTGCCCGTCAGCGTATAACGCCACTGGCCGCGATCGCCGTTGAACGTCGTGCCCAGATGGCTGGTGACCGTCTGGGTGTCCTGCGACAGCGGCGCGAAACCGCCCAGCGCGCGGTCGAGCGTGACGGGGGTGCCGAACGGATTGTACGGGCTCGCGCCGGGCACGGTCATCGCCGTGGTCGCGAGGCCCTGTTCCGAACGGCTGTCCTGCACCTCGATCCGCGCGTTGAGCGTCGCCGAGGTGCGGCCGATGCTGGTCGCGTAGACCGAGTTGAACTGGAAGTCGCTCGTCGCCGGCTCGAGTGTGCGATAGGCCGACGGGTTCGTGCTCGTCTGCGCCGTGCCAGTGAACTGCGCGAGCCCGGCGGCACCCGTCCCCGCCGCGGCGGGGACGCCGTACACCGTGCCCGCGGGCGTCACGACGTTGCCGGGGATCGAGAACAGGCTGGGGTCGGATGCGATGTTCCGGTCGCTCTCCAGCAGTTTCGAGCTGTCGGAATAGTTCAGGTGGACGTTCAGCCGCTTGCCGTTGGCGATCGACAGGATGTCGGTCTGTGGATTGAGCGTGTAGCGCCCGCCCTCCGTCGGCACGCTGCCCGCCGCCTCGCTGGTGATCGCGCGGAAGCGGCGGCGCAGCACGATGTTCACCACGCGCTGGTCGGCGGTGTAGCCGTATTTGAGCGCGACCTCTTCGGGCAGGATGTCGACGCGCTGGATCGCCTCGGTCGGGATGTCGCGGATTTCGGAGAAGCTGCCGATCCGCCGGCCGTCGAGCAGCACCACCGGCGCGCCGCCCGACCCGCGCACGCTGCCCGTCTGCGGCGCGAGCTCGGTCAGCAGGTCCGAGATCGAGCTGACGCCATAGGAGCGGATGTCCGCGGGGCCGAGCTGGTTCTCGGGCGGGATGTCGCCGATCACCGCGCCCGGCTGCGTGCGGCGGCCGGTGACGACCACGTCGTCGGCATCGCCGGCGTCGGCGGCGCCCGCGTCCTGAGCCTGCGCGGGCGTCGAGGCCTGCGCCTGCGCGGCGGCGGTCGCGGAGGTCGGGGCCGTGGGTCCGGTCGCGGACTGGGTGGCGGCTCGTCGACGGTAACCGCCATAGGCGCGACTCGGCACGGATGCGTCGGGGGCAGCCGGGGTCGACCCCGCGCCTGTCTGTCCCACCGATGGCGGCGCGGGCATGGCGGCCGGAGCCGGAGCCTGCTGCGCCGCCAGCGCGGCGGGCAGCGACAGCATGGAGACGCCCAGGAGGCAGCCACCCGAAGCGCGCATCGAATACATCCCCTTTTTGGACCCCGGTTCTTTTCGGACCCTCCGCGCGCCATAGCGGGCAATTGTCGCAGAAATGTGCCGCATCGCGGCACGGCGGCAACACCGGTCGTCCGATCGCTCAGTCGATGCCGAAGTTCAGCCCCCGCGATACGCTGGGATCGGCGACCGCGATCATCAGATAGGCGCCAAGCTGCTTCACCCGCTGCACGATGCCGGTGCGCGCGCGATAGACGTCCTTCGTGATCTCCTCCGATTGTGCGACTTCGCCGTCGACATAGGCGCGCAGGTGGTCGGCGAAGGCGCGGTCCTCGATCCGCAGCATGATCTCGAGGTTG
>JBPBQW010000148.1:0-10302 GCA_050955125.1 Janthinobacterium lividum | reverse complement strand
GACGCGCCCGAGCGGCGGGTGGTGCGCGTCGCCGGCGCGCCTGCCAGCGCGGCGACGCTGGCGGAATGGCTGTCGGTGCTGTGGGTCACGCCGGCGATGGACCGGCTGTTCGCCGACGCGGGGGCGGCGCGGCGGCAGTTCCTCGACCGGCTGGTGCTGGCGCTGTTCCCCGGCCATGCGGGGCATGCGACCCGGTACGAAAGCGCGATGCGCGAGCGCAACCGGCTGCTCGCCGATCCGGCCGGCGCCGGCGGTGCGGACCCGGCGTGGCTCGCGGCGCTGGAGGCGCAAATGGGCGCGCACGGCGCGGCGATCGCCGCCGCCCGCGCGGAGACGGTGGCGCTGGTCGGCGACGCGCTGGCCGCCGCGCCGCCGGGCCCGTTCGCGCGGGCGCGGATCGCGCGCGAGGGGTGGAGCGGCGATCCCGCCGCGCTGGCCGAGGCGCTGGGCCGCGGGCGGGCGCGCGATGCCGCCGCCGGGCGCGCGCTCGTCGGCCCGCACCGCGACGACCTGATGGTGACGCACGCGGAGAAAGGCCAGCCCGCCGCGCTCTGCTCGACGGGCGAGCAGAAGGCGCTGCTGCTCGGCCTCGTGCTCGCGCATGCCGGGCTGGTGAGGACACGGACCGGTCGGCCGCCGATCCTGCTGCTCGACGAGGTGGCCGCACACCTCGATCCGCTGCGCCGCGCCGCGCTGTTCGAGCGGCTGGCGGGGCGCGGCCAGGTATGGATGACGGGGACGGAGGCGGCGCTGTTCGCGGATGCTGGCGGCGACGCGACGCGGGTGGTGCTGGGGTAGGAGCCTGGTTCCATCCTCCCCGCCAGGGGGAGGTGGCGCCGCAGGCGACGGAGGGGAGGTGTCCCAGACGTCAGCCAGTCCGCCCCCTCCACCAGCTTCGCTGGTCCCCCTCCCCCTGGCGGGGGAGGATGAGGCAAGCACGGCGGCCTTTCTGTCCGGCCGAGCATCTCACCCTTGCACCCTGCCCCGTTTCCCGCATCATGGCGGCCACCCCGGGGGAACCGTCCATGCGTCCACTCATCGCCATCGCCGCCCTGCTCGCCGCCACGCCGCTCGCCGCGCAGGACCGCCCCGCCCAACCAGCGCTCGACGCGACCGAGCGGTTGCTCGCCACCCTCGCCGACGCGCCCGGGCCGTCGGGGTACGAGGAGGCGGTGCGCGCGATCATGGTGCGCGAGATGAAACCTGTCGCCGACAGGATCAGCTATGACGGCGTCGGCTCCGTCATCGCGCAGCAGGGCTCGTCCGGCCCGCGCATCATGCTCGATGCGCACATGGACGAGCTGGGCGGCACGGTGCGGCGGGTGACGCCGACGGGGTTCCTGTCGATGCAGATGCTGGGCGGCTGGCTCGACCAGGCGCTGCCCGACCAGCGGTGGATCATCATCGGGTCGAAGGGCCCGGTCGAGGCAGTGACGGGCATCCGCGACGTCCACGTCGTGCCCGCCGACGAGCGCACCGGCGTGTTCCCGCGCGACTCGCTGTACCTCGACGTCGGTGCGAAGGATGCGGCGGGCGTCGCCGCGCTGGGGCTGTCGCCGGGCGATCCGGTGGTGCCCGACGCGCCGTTCGTCGCATTGCCCGGGCGGCGGTATCTCGGCAAGGCGTGGGACGACCGGATCGGCTGCGCGGTGGTGATCGAGGCGCTGCGGCGATTGCGGTCGCAGGGGCATCCCAATCAGCTGTTCGTCGCCGCGACGGTGCAGGAGGAAGTCGGCCTGCGCGGTGCGCGCACCGCGGCGGACCTCGTACATCCCGACATCGGGATCGCGATCGAGGGCGGCATCGCCGGCGACAGCCCGGGCCGCAGCCCCGAGGAGACGCAGGCGCGGATCGGCGGCGGGCCGGGGCTGTTCCTGTACGATTCGAGCACGCTGCCCAACCGCAAGTTCGTCGCGCTGACCAAGGACACCGCCGCGGGCGCGAGCATCCCGCTGCAACTCGACATGGTGCAGGGTTACGGCGACGACACCGCCGCGATCCAGGCGACGAATGGCGGCGTGCCGACCGTCAATCTCGTCGTACCCGCGCGCTACACCCATGCGCACAACGGGATCATCGACCGCGCCGATTTCGACCGGACGGTGGACCTGGTCGTCGCGCTGATCCGTCGGCTGGACGCTGGCACGGTCGCGCGGCTGCGGAACTTTGACCCGGCGGGGTGAGCGCGCCGCGCTACAGATAGTCGCGCAAGGTGTAGGCGACGTCGACCCGCGCGCCCTCGCGGCGCAGCCCCAGCGTGACGGCGCGGCCAGGCGCGCCGCCGATCCGGCGCACCGCCTCCTCGAAGGTGGGCGGATCGGCCACCACGTCGCCCACGCGCACCCCCGCCGCGGCCGCGGGACTGCCCACGCCCACGACCGTGACCCGCGCGGCGCCCGACGCATCGCGGTCCAGCCACAGACCGGCGAGCCGATACCCGCCGCGCACCACCGGCCGCGCGTTGCGCCGCGCCCAGATGCGCCGCCCCCGCACGTCGATCGACAGGGTGAGCAGCGCGATCAGCGGCAGGCCGATCAGCCCGTCGTGCTCGAGATCGGAATGTTGTCCCGGATCCATCACCGTCACGATCGGGCGGTCGATCGTGACGGGCCCGAATGCCAGGGTCTTCGCGCGGACCGACCGGCTGAGCTTGGCCGCGGTGCCGCCGAAGCCCGCGGTCTGGAGGGGTGCGAACGGCACGCCGTCGGCGAACAACCCGCTGCGTTTCGCCACACGGGGGAACAGCGTCACCGTGCCGGGCGATCCGGTGTCGAGCATGAGGCGATAGGGCAGGCCGTCGAGATACGCGCGGACGGTCAGCCGGTGCGACGACAGGCTGGCCGAGACCGGGCCGCCGACGTCGCCGTCGAGCTGGACGAAGCCGTCGCGGTCGGGGCGTCCGTCGGGCCAGTATCGCCACTCGCCCGCCTCGAAATCGAGGTCGCTGTCGTGGGTGGTGAACAGTCCGGCCGCGAGCAGCCCGGCGGCGTCGGCCGGCATGCCGCGCTGGAAGTGATAGCCGGCGAACGCGACGACCAGCTGGCGCAGATGGCCGCCGAAGAGCACGTCGTGCGCGATGTAGGAGGCATCGATCTCCGTCTTCTTGCCCAGCCCCCCGACCCTGTGCCCGCCCGTCACCGGCAGCTTCAGCTCGCGCGCGACCTCCGGCCGCAGGAAGCTGAATCCCGAGCCGGTGTCGATCACGAACAGATACGGTTTGCTGCCCGCGATCGAGGCGCCGATCCACAGCCGCCCGTCCTCCAGCACGATCCGGCTGACGATCGGGCCGCGGCCCGGCGCTCCTGCCGCCGCGCGGCCCCGGCCCGGCAGCGCCAGCATCGCCAGCCCGCCCGCGCCCAGCGCGATCATGCCCCGCCGATCGATCATCACCCCGCCTTCCCCTCCTGCCGGGCCGGTTCTCGCCGGATGGATCGGCGCTGCCAAGCCCTTCTCCGCCGCGGCCATTTCGCTTTCGTTACAGCGGTCGAATACCTATATGTTACCGATGAACGATCCGACGCCAAACGACTACGACGCCTCCTCGATCAAGGTGCTGAAAGGCCTGGATGCCGTGCGCAAGCGGCCTGGCATGTATATCGGCGACACCGACGACGGATCGGGCCTCCACCACATGGTGTTCGAGGTGTCCGACAATGCGATCGACGAGGCGCTGGCGGGGCATTGCGACCGGATCGACATCTCGCTCAACGCCGACGGATCGGTGTCGGTGACGGACAACGGCCGCGGCATCCCGACCGGCATCCACAAGGAAGAGGGCGTGTCGGCGGCAGAGGTCATCATGACCCAGCTCCACGCCGGCGGAAAGTTCGACAACACGAACGACGCCAACGCCTACAAGGTGTCGGGCGGGCTGCACGGCGTCGGCGTCTCGGTCGTCAACGCGCTGTCCGAGTGGCTGGACCTCACGATCTGGCGCGACGGCGAAGAGCATTACATGCGCTTCGCGTTCGGCGACGCGGTCGCGCCGCTTAAAGTGGTCGGCCCCGCGGAGCCCGGGCAGAAGGGCACGCGCGTCACCTTCTTCCCCTCGCCCGCTACCTTCAAGATCACCGACTTCGATTTCGACAAGCTCGAGCACCGCTACCGCGAGCTGGCGTTCCTCAATTCGGGCGTGCGGCTGTTCCTGACCGATGCGCGCCGGGCGGTCGAGGAGACGGGGGAGCATCGCACGGTCGAACTGTACTACGAAGGCGGGATCGCCGCGTTCGTGCGCTACCTCGATCGAGCCAAGCAGCCGCTGTTCCCCGATCCGATCAGCGTGGTCGGCAGCCGCGACGACGTGACGATCGAGGTCGCGCTCGAGTGGAACGACAGTTACTACGAGAACGTCCTCGCCTTCACCAACAACATCCCCCAGCGCGACGGCGGCACGCACATCGCCGCCTTCCGCGCCGCGCTGACGCGCACGCTCAACAACTATGCCGAGAAGTCCGGCATGTTGAAGAAGGAGAAGGTGAGCCTCACCGGCGACGACATGCGCGAGGGGCTGACCGCGATCGTCTCCGTCAAGCTGCCCGACCCCAAGTTCTCGTCGCAGACGAAGGACAAGCTGGTGTCCTCGGAAGTGCGCCAGCCGCTCGAATCGCTGATGGCCGACAAGATGGCGGAATGGCTGGAGGAGAATCCCGCCCACGCCCGCTCGATCATCGGCAAGGTGATCGACGCCGCCGCCGCGCGCGAGGCCGCCAAGAAGGCGCGCGAGCTGACGCGGCGCAAGGGCGTGATGGACATCGCCAGCCTGCCCGGCAAGCTCGCCGACTGCCAGGAGCGCGATCCCGCCAAGTCCGAGCTGTTCCTGGTCGAGGGCGACAGCGCCGGCGGCTCGGCCAAGCAGGGCCGCAACCGCCACTTCCAGGCGATCCTTCCGTTGCGCGGCAAGATCCTGAACGTCGAACGCGCGCGGTTCGACCGGATGCTCGCGTCGCGCGAGATCGGCACGCTGATCCAGGCGATGGGTACCGGCATCGGCCGCGACGACTTCAAGCTCGAGAAGCTGCGCTATCACAAGATCGTCATCATGACGGACGCCGACGTCGACGGCGCGCATATCCGCACGCTGCTGCTCACCTTCTTCTATCGCCAGATGCCCGAGATCATCCAAGCCGGGCATCTCTTCATCGCACAGCCGCCGCTGTACAAGGCGACGCGCGGACGGTCGGAAGTGTACTTGAAGGACGACGCGGCGCTCGACGAATATCTGGTCGAGAACGGCGTCGCCGCGACGGTGCTCGAGGCGCCGGGCGGGACGCGATCGGGGAACGACCTGCGCGCGCTGGTGGATCACGCGCGGCGGATGCGCACGCTGATGCGCTACGTGCCGCGCCGGTTCGATCCGATCATCATCGAGGGACTGGCGCTGGGCGGCGTGCTCGCGCCCGAGCAGTCGCGCGATGAACGGACGACCCGGGTCGCGGAGGTCACGCGCCGGCTGGAGGGCGGCGACACCGGGATCGGCGGCGGCGCGCGCTGGTCCGCGGAGCTGACCGACGAGGGTTCCATCCACTTCCGCCGGCTGTGGCGCGGCGTGACGGATCACCACATCGTCGAGGCGGCGTTCCTGGTGTCGGCGGAAGCGCGCAAGCTCCACACGCTGGCCGCGGAACAGGCGGAATCGTTCGCGCAGGCGGGCAAGCTCGTCCCGTCGCGCAACGCGCCGCCGGTGGAGGCGCCCGTCGACGCGGTCGCGCCCGACGAGGAGGGTGAGGAGACGACGACGCAGCCGGTCGCGAAGGGGGAGGTGCTCGTCGCCCGCCCGTCGCAGCTGCTCGACGCGATCCTGGCGTCGGGGCGCAAGGGGCTGGCGATCCAGCGCTACAAGGGGCTGGGCGAGATGAACGCCGAGCAATTGTGGGAGACGACGCTCGATCCGCAGGTGCGCTCGATGCTGCGCGTGACGGTCGATCAAGCGGATCTGGCCGACGAGATCTTTACGAGATTGATGGGCGACGTCGTCGAGCCAAGGCGCGAATTCATCCAGGACAATGCGCTGTCGGTCGCCAATCTCGACGTCTGAGCCGATCGTGGTCGACCTGCCGCTCGCGACGCGTCCCGGCCTGCCGGACGACGTTGCCTATCTGCGCGCGACGTTCCCGCGCGCTGGCTGGGTCGCCCACGCCAATTACGGCGAGCTGTCCGCCTTCTGGCTGTCGGTTCATGCCAGCCTGCGCGACCAGGCGGCGCGGACGGGGGCGATGCTGCGCGCGCTGGCGGACGAGGCGATCGATCCCGCGCAGGTCCGCCGCGTGTTCGCGCCCGCGCTCGGCCAGTTCCTCGGCCATCTCGATCACCACCACCGGATCGAGGACGAAGCGTATTTTCCCCGCTTCCGGGCGCTGGACGCGCGGATGGTCACAGGCTTCGACCTGCTGGAGACCGACCACGACACGATCCACGCCGCGCTGTCGGCGACCGCCGAAGGTGGCCGCGCGGTGATCGCCGCGGCGGGCGCGGGCCGGGATGCGCTGCGCGCTGCGGCGGCGCGCGGAGCGGAGGCATCGGCGCGGCTGGCGGCGCTGCTCGACCGGCATCTGGCCGACGAGGAGGAACTGGTGATCCCCGCGCTCCTCGCCCACACCGAGCGCGCGGTCGGCTGACGCGCCGCTGCGGCCTCGACCGCGCTCGTGGCGCGCTCTAGGACGATGGCGATGTGAGGCAGGAGACGGTGATGCGCAGGATCGTGATGACGGGTGTGTTGATGGCGCTGACGGCCGGCATGACCGGGGCAGCCGGCGCGGCGACGCCCGCGTCGCACCACCACAGCGCGGCCGAGAGCCAGGCCGCGATCGCCGCTGCGCTCGCCGATCCCGCGCGCACCGACCAGACGGGCGACGACCAGCGGCGCCAGGCGGCGGCGGTACTCGCCTTCGCCGGCGTCGGCCCGGGCGACAGCGTGATCGATTTCCTGCCCGGCGACGGCTATTGGACGCGCATCCTGTCGGGGGTCGTCGGGCCGCAGGGTCATGTCGATGCGGTGTGGCCGTCGTTCGGTGCCAAATACGCCACCAAGACGCTCCCGGCGTTGCAGGCGCGCGGCCTCGCCAACGTGACCGCGGAGGTGCAGGCGACGCCGGTACCGACCGCGACGTCGCCCGTCGACCTGGTGATGACCGTACAGAACTATCACGACCTGCCCGCGAGCGGCATCGCCGCGTTCAACGCCGGCGTGTTCAAGGCGCTGAAGCCGGGTGGCGTGTATCTGATCGTCGACCATGCCGACACCGTGGGCGCGGTGCCGACCGTGCCGTTCAAGCACCGCATCGACCCCAACGTCGTGCGATCGCAGGTGGTCGCCGCCGGCTTCCGCTTCGCCGGCTCCAGCCCCGTGCTACGCAACCCGGCGGACGATCATTCCAAGCCGGTGTTCGACCCCACCGTGCGTGGCCACACCGACCAGTTCGTGTTCAAGTTCGTGAAGCCGTAGGGCGCCTATCTGCCGTCACCCCGGACTTGGTTCGGAGTGACGGAGGGAGGTGGTGGTGGGACCTCACCCCTTCCCTACCGCCAGCGCGCGCTCGAACACCGCCTCGAACATCGGCCGCGTCAGTGCACCGGTATTCTGGTTGTAGCGCGAGCAGTGGTAGCTATCGATCAGCACCCGGCCGTCGGGCATGACGTGCTCGGCCAGATGCCCGAACCGCGCCTTGGGCAGCCGCCCGCCCAGCGCCTTCACCGCCGACTGATGCGCGATCTGGCCCAGCGCGACGAACACGCGCACGCGGGGCAGCGCCGCGATCGGCGCCTCCAGATACGGGCGGCAGGTGCGGATTTCCTCGGGGGTCGGCTTGTTCTGCGGTGGCAGGCAGCGGACCGCGTTGACGATCACGGCGCCGCTCAGCGTCAGCGTGTCGTCCACCTTCGCCTCGTAGCTGCCGGTCGCGAGCCCGTATTTCAGCAGCGTCTCGAACAACAGCAGCCCCGCAAAGTCGCCGGTGAACGGTCGCCCCGTCCGGTTCGCGCCAAGCTTGCCGGGCGCGAGCCCGACGATGCCGAGCCACGCGCCCGGATCGCCCCACGCGGGCACCGGCGCGTTCCACCAGCCGGGGAACTCGGCGCGCAACGCGTCGCGGAACCCGACGAGCCGCGGGCACAGCGGACAGTCGCGCGGCGGCTCGGTCGCGGCGGCGGCGGAGAGGACGGGCGGGGCGGGATCGGCGGGGCCGGCTACACTGGTCACGCCTGCGCGTGTAGAGCCGCGGGCGTGGCAAGCTCAACCCAATCCCCGCACGATCTGCCCCCGCACTATGCCGTCGCGCTGGGCTCGAACCGCGCCGGCGCGCACGGGCGCCCGGCGGACGAGGTGCGCGCCGCGCTGGCCGCGCTCGGCGCGATCGGGCGGGTCGTCGCGTCGCCGATCGTCGCCAGCGCGCCGCTGGGTCCCTCGATCCGCCGCTTCGCCAACGCGGTCGCGCTGGTCGAGACCGACGCGAGCCCGCCCGACCTCCTCGCGCGGCTGAAAGCGATCGAGCGTCGGTTCGGGCGGCGGCGCGGGCGGCGCTGGGGCGCGCGGGTGCTCGATCTCGACATCGTGCTGTGGTCGGGCGGGCGGTGGCGGTCGGCGGGGCTCGCCGTCCCGCACGTGGCGTATCGCGAGCGGCGCTTCGTCCTCGATCCGCTCGCCGATCTCGCGCCGCGGCGGCGCGATCCGGGACCGGGGTCGACCGCCGGACTGACCATCCGCCAGCTCGCGCGGCGGTTGACCGCCCGTCGCCCCGCCCCTAGGCCCCGCGGGCGCGTGGGTCTGTAGCTCAGTCGGTAGAGCATGCGACTTTTAATCGCCAGGTCCCGGGTTCGAACCCCGGCGGACCCACCAGCGCCATTGCCCACTAGCCGCTGCGGCAACCTGTCATTGTCACAACAGCAACCTTGCTGTGACAATGAGGGGGAGCCGCAGTCGCGGACCGACCTACGACGCCTTAAAACTCGAGAGGCAGCAGGGGCTTAACCACTGGAAGTGCGCTTGGCGCTATGCTGATGCTTGGCCGGTGCCAAACGGTCCGCCACCAAAATCGCGTCGATGACCGGCAGCAACGACCCGAGCTTGGACTTCTCCGCCGGTTTTATCCGCGTGTACCCAGGCGGCAGCGAGGACCGGCACATCGTCAACACCGTTTTGCGGCTCAAGCTTAATACGCGGGCTGCCTCCCGCCGGCTGTGACCGTCGACGAACAACTTGGAGAACGCCAGCTCGATCGCCCGCACGCGTGTCCCAGTTGCGGTCGCGGTAGCCGTTGCGGTGGTTCAGGCGGTCGGGCGAGTGGGTGCCTGCCGGGGCCCCCGTCTTCGCCTCGTTCTCCAGGTCCACTATGCGCTTGGCGGCGAATGTCAGCATCACGCGCACGAGATCCGCATCCGCCTCTTGCTCGACCAGCTCGAGCAGGGCCATCTTTATATCGGTCATCGTCGTCCTCTCCGGGTTCGAGTCCGCTTCCGAACCCTGGCCGAAGATCGACAATGGCCACCTCGCCCGGGGCCGTTTCCTACACCACGCCCCGGGGCACTCTCCAGACCGTCATCAGTCAGCTCTCCGGCTGTTCGTCGACAATAACAAGATGCGTTTGCACCGCGTCTTGAACAATCAACCTCCCTGCGAGCATATCGTGCAATCTCGCGACGCCCTGTTTAGCCTTAGAGTGAGACGACATCCCGGCCTGCTTGCTAGGTAGTATAGAGTGCGTTCCGTTGAGTTCGATATATGAGACTTATCGACCATGTCTGGTAGACTGGCCTACAGTTTATTGTCCAATAGAGTTTATATGTATTTGCACTTAGAGAGTTGACAATTTTGAGCTTAGGTGTTATGATCTGTTCACTTAGGCGCGCTATCTGCAAATAATGCCGGGTTAGTCGTTTATTGACTACGCCACTCAGCGCTTCTTGCTTCTTCTTATTGGCCTGCTGCGGCAGCCCATTATCGAAATGGCTTTGGCGGCATAGCCAAGTTGTTTTCGCTAATGGAGAAGAGCCGCTTTATCGCTCTCCTTTTGTCGAGGCAGAGGATGGTGATTGAGACTTCCGCATCTTGATGCGTACCAAGCAGATGCCGCCTAGCTCGCAGTTGTAAAAAGCCGACACTCTGTGCCGCACGTCAAATTCACCATATAGATGGGTAATATAATGTTTGAAAAACTAAAAGCTTCTCAGATCTCTCTGCATATGTCTGGTCTGTACAGTACTTTAGGCCTTGGCTACGACAAACATGCTGAGCTAAGTTCAACATTGGATGCCTTTAACATCTTTCCAGGAGAAATTCGCGGTGCGGCTGATATGATCGCAGAGGTGGCT
>JBPBQW010000147.1:0-10645 GCA_050955125.1 Janthinobacterium lividum | reverse complement strand
CTCGACCCTGGGCTATCTCAGCCCCAT
Source organism: Janthinobacterium lividum (assembly GCA_050955125.1). GTDB lineage: Bacteria > Pseudomonadota > Alphaproteobacteria > Sphingomonadales > Sphingomonadaceae > Sphingomonas. The sequence goes on along the minus strand of JBPBQW010000147.1, from coordinate 10,618 downwards.
GGACTTCGAGCGGCAAGCGCAGGTAGCTTAACCTCGTGTCCATCGGACCGGCAGCAGCTCAGACGGCGCCGATCGCGCGGGAGAGGTCGTCGACGGTGCGTGCGGCGGCCTTGCGCAGGAGCGCCTTGAGCTTGGCGAAGGCGTTCTCGATCGGGTTGAAGTCGGGCGAGTAGGGCGGGAGGAAGAGCAGCCGGGCGCCCCTTGCCACGATCGCATCACGCGCGGCAGCACTCTTGTGGGCAGGCAGGTTGTCGAGGATCACGACTCGCCGGGCCTGAGCGTCGGGGCGAGAGCCTGGCCGACCCACGCCTCGAACCAGGTTCCCGTCATCGGCCCATCAATGACCAGCGGCGCGGTCATGCCCGAGAGCCGCAGCCCGCCGACGAAGGTGGTCGTCATCCAATGGCCGTGGGGCACGGGCATGCGAAGCCGCTTGCCGCGAGGAGCGCGTCCGTACCGGCGGGCCATCTTGGTGCTGGCGCCGGTCTCGTCCACGAAGATCAGCGTCTCGGGATCGAGGTCGAGCTGGCCGTCGAACCACGCCTCACGCGCGCTCAGCACGTCGGGGCGATCCTGCTCCTGCGCATGACCGGTCTTTTTTTGCGCGTGTGGTGATGGCGCGCGAAGAAGCGCCACAGCGTCGACACCGCGATTGAGACCCCCTCGGCAGCCAGCGCCGCGCGCAGCTCGGCAAGGGTGATGTCGGGGGTAGCTTCATACAATGCCCATATCCGCACCGCCTTGGCCTGGGTCGCCGTCGAGCGCGTGTCGCCGCCCTGCGCCTTGGCCGCGGGCTTGCCATGGTCACGCTGAAGCGCTGCCCACCTCACCGCGCTGGCCGCACTCACCCCGAAGCGTTCCGCCGCCGCGCGACGCGACATCCTCCCGAGATAGCGCCTACCACTCGCTCGCGCAGATCCATCGACAACGGCTTGCCCATACGCCCGGCCTCCCGTCACCGGAAGCCCCGGCTGAATCAGACTTCAACCCGCTTGGGAATCCCTCGACGATTCACGTCGCGCGGAAACTGCTCTAGGCGCTCCATGATCTATGTGCCGAAGTCGCAGGGGTGGCGACGTTCATTGAAATGCCGGCGCGGTCAGGGGTGGGGCGCCGCGGGATCGCGTGATTGGATAATGCGGAACTCGCCACCCGCGTGCATCAGGCTCATCAGATAGACCATGCCGTCGAAGTAGCGCTGCTCGCCCGACGGCACCGGCGTGTCCCACAACGCCTGCAGGAACGCGCGCGAGTTCGCGCCCGGCGTCGCCGCCAGCCCGCCGACCGCGGCCGCTGCGAGCATTCCGACCGAATGGCGCGTTGATTGCGGCTGCCCCTCGAGCGAATAGCGATCGGCGAAGCGGTCGATCCCCTGCCCAATCAGGAAACCCTGGATGCGATCGCTAAGCGCGCGCTGGCGTGGGTCCTTGCCCCACCAGCCTTGATCGACCGACCAGTTGGAGACCGTGCGCCAACTGTCATAGGCGAACGCCGACGGCTTCCCGTCCCAGCCTATCGCTGGCGTGAGATCGAAGTTGCTGCGATCGGGCGCCAGGCCCGTTTTCGGATGGGTGACATGCACGAACAGATCGCGACTGACATCGGCGGCGCGCGCCCAGAAGGGGCGGTCCTCCGCCGGGCCCCAGCGCGCCCACAGCTCGTAGAACGCCGGCAGGTGATAGGACGCATCGGTGCCGGAAATCGACGTCTCTGGCACGAACCGCACCATCGCGTGCGCCTCGTCCACCATGGGTCCGACCGTCACTGGGCGCGGCGTGCGATCGGGGCGCTGGCGCGGCCAGGGCGTGCCCGCCTTCGCCGCTTCCTTGGCCTCGCGGCGGTTGTTGGGGCTTGGCCACGGCGTCGCGGGTTCGATGAACGGCGTGTCACCCGGGTGGATGCGGAACGGCGGCGTCGCGGTCAGCACCGGGTGATGCCGCATCCCGCGCAGGATGATGTCGGCCTGCGCCTGATAATCGTAGATGCCCCGGCCGTTGCCCCAACGGCGCGCGGCGAACAGCAGCGCGGTGGCGTAATATTCCTCGCCATCGGGCGCCGCCCCAACCGACCGCGCGCTGCCGTTGGTGCCCATCGACCAGGCAAAGTAGCCGACCGAGGGATTGGCCGGATCAGTCGTTAGCATGCACGTCTTGGACCAGTTCCACAGCGCGTCAAACTCGCGCTTGTGGCCGAGCTGGACTGCGATCATCATCCCGTAGCTCATGCCTTCCGTCCGGGCGTCGTTGTTTGCCCAGTCGGTGATGTAGGCGAGCGTGCCGTTCTCGTTCGCGCCCGTCTCGAAATAGACGCGCTGTTCCTGCCCGTCGCCGTGGAACAGCTGTTCGAATGCCCGCTCGATCTTGGCGTGGCTGTCGGCGGCAGCGAGGCCGAGCTGCTCGACGAACAGGTTATGGTACCGGCCAGTGTGGAATGCGCCAGCGCCGTCACCCGTGAAACGCTGCACTTGCTGCACCTGCTGCGCCGCGACAGGAGAAGACGTCAGCGCCACGGCTAAGCCCACGATCCAGAACCTCATCCGCGCTCTCCCTTCCCGGGCAAACCTAGCGCGATTGACGGAAGCCGTACACCGGATGTGCGACGCTCTGCCGAACCTACCTGCCAGTGCGACTAACATTTATAGCTTTCGCTGGACACAAATCCGCCTCTTGGGAGAGACGAATGAATGTCTGCTCCGGAGAAGAGCATGTCGCACGCTCAGCGGCCGGAAGTGGGTCCGCTCAGACCTCGGTGCGTTCAGCCAATTCCAAAGCGTCCTCCACGTCAACGCCCAGATAGCGCACCGTGCTGTCGATTTTGGCGTGACCGAGGAGGATCTGAACGGCGCGGAGATTGCCAGTCGCCTTGTAGATGATCGATGCTTTCGTGCGCCGAAGCGAGTGCGTCCCGTAATCCTGAGCCGGAAGGCCGATGCCGACCACCCACTCGTGTACGAGGCGGGCATATTGACGCGTGCTCATGTGGGCCATGTAGTCGTTTCGGCTCGGGAAGACGTAGTCATTTAGCGTCCCGCGGCGTCGCTCCAACCATGCCCGCATCGTCTTTCGTGCCGTATCCATCAGCTCGAACTGGACCGGACGTTTGGTCTTCTGCTGAACCACGACGGCGCGGTCACGGACGCGCCCGCCGGAAACTACATCGCCGATCCGCACCTTGACCACATCACAGCCGCGCAGTTTGCTGTCGATGGCGAAGTCGAACAGCGCTCGGTCTCGCAGTCGTCTATGCTGGTCGAGCCAGAAGCGAATGGCCCAAACCTGTTGCTGTTTCAGCGCCCGCTTCGCACCGATAAGCCGGCCCTCGTTCCAGGGTCGAAGTTCGTGAAAGGCGGGGTCCATCGACGAGTGACCCATCGATCATCTCCATCGGGCCGGATTGGCAGTCGATCGTACGCAGGCGCGGTAAACCAGAGGTTCGGAAACGTGGTTGATCGGGTGTCGGTGATGCTGAGCTAGCGGCGGTTCTAGCGCCGCCCCGTATTCTCTGAGCGGCCGTCATTGGGTCTCATTAGCCCTTACATACTTAAAGCAATCTCAGCCCTCGTGCCCGGCGCACGATCGGTGTAGCCGATGCTTGCGCCCAAGCTGGTAACCATCGAGTTGACCAGCTTAGTGCCTAACCCTGTGCCGAGTATCGTGCCGTCCGCCGGCATGCCGCAGCCGTCATCCTCGACGCCGAGCAGCAGCTTCCCCCCGTCCTCGCGAAGGTCGATTCGGATCGTCCCATTCTGCCCGGTGGGGTAGGCGTACTTGCACGCGTTGCTCACGAGTTCGTTTACAATCACCCCTAGCGCGACCGCCCGATCCGTCAGCATCCGGACCGGCTCTGCGAACAGCCGCAGCTCGCGTCGGGAGACCGGCGTGGACCACGTCTCCTCAAGCTCCGCCAGGAGGGCGCGCAGATACTCGTCCATCGCGACGCCCTGCACGTCTGATGACGTGTAGAGGCGACGATGAACCTGGGCGATTGCGTTAATCCGGCGCTGGGTGTCCTCCAGCGCCGATCGCGCGACACCGTCGTCCAGATTGCGCGCTTGGAGCTGCACGAACGCCGTCACCAGCTGAAGGCTGTTCGACACCCGGTGATTGACCTCGTGCAGCAACGCCTGAAGCCGGCCGTTGCTGGTTCTCAGCGCCGCCTCGGCCTGCTCCTTCTCGCGGCGAAGGGCCGAGCCGGCGCTTGCCTGCTGGATCGCACGGGCGAGCAGGTCGAAATAGTCGTCGCCCGTCGATTTCACGACGTAGTCGACCGCGCCCGCCTTCAGCGCGGCGACGGCGATCCGCCCCTCTTCCGAGCCGGTCACGTAGACGACGCAGGAGTGGGGCGCATGCTCGCGCACCTGCTCCAAAGTCGCCAGGCCATCCTGTCCGGGCATGTAATGGTCGATCGCCACCACGTCGTACCGGACGGAAATTGCCTTCTCGACGCCCTCGGCTCCCGAGGCCGCGAGGTCAACGCTCAGCCCACGGCGTTCGAGCGCGCGGCGGGTGAGAAGGCGCAGGCCGTCGTCGTCGTCGACATAGAGGACGCGGACCTCCGACACTTCAATCTTCAACCTCGGGCATCTGGATCACCGACAGGAATAGCCCGAGTTGCCGGATCGCGTCGGCGAAGCTCTCGTAATTGACCGGCTTGGTGATGTAGACGTTGCAGCCCAGATCGTAGCAGCGCTGGATCTCGACCTTGTCGTCCGTGGTGGTCAGGACGACAACCGGCGTTCGGCGCAGCTGACCGTCGCTCTTGATGCGGGTTAGGATGTCGGTGCCGCTCATGTCGGGCAGGTTGAGGTCGAGCAGGATCAGCGCCGGTCCGTTCTGCGCCGGCCCATCGCTCGCCTCGAACAAATAAGTCAGCGCCGAACCGCCGTCGACGAAGTGACGGATGTTGTTCGAGATGCCTGCCCGTCGGATGTTCTTCTCGATCAGCCGGGCGTGACCCTCGTCATCCTCGATCATGACGATGTTGACCGGGTGGTGTGTGTTCATGCCGGGGTCGCCTTATGATCCGACGGTGTTGACGGGAGATGAAGGGTAAAGGTCGCGCCGTGATCCAGCTCGGATTGAAGATCGATCCAGCCCCCCAGACGATAGGCGGACGCGCGCACGTGCGCCAGCCCGATGCCCTCGCCGGGTTGGTCCTGCGCGCCGGAGCGGCGGAACAGGTCGAAGACGCGCTCGTGATCCCGAGGATCAATCCCGCGGCCGTTGTCGGCGACCGATACGGTAACCCTGCCGTTGGCGCTTCCGCCCGTTACTGTGATCGCGCCGGGCCTGCCGGGCTTAAGGTACTTCACCGCGTTGTCGATGAGGTTGGAGATGATTTGCTCGGCCGCAAGACGATCAGTGACGACCGACGCGAGCGAGCCTTTCACGGTCGCGGTCGCACCGCGCTCGTCCAATCGGTGGCGGACGCTGGCGATCGCGCCCTCGGCGATCGCGCCAAGGTCCACCAGCTCGGGCGTGATCGAACGGCGCCCTTCGCGGGACAGGCGCAGGATCGCGTTGATGAGCCGATCCATCTTCTGGGTCGACGAGCGGATGAAGCCGGTGGCCTCCGGCAGGTCCTCGGTGACGGCGACGCGGACGGCGCCGTCAACTAAGCCCGGCGCCTGGGCGTCCGCACGCTCGATTAACGCGGCCAGCGGCTTGCCCAGCGCTTCGATCTCGGCGGTGAATCCCATCACATTGACGAGCGGAGACCGCAGGTCATGTGACACGATGTAAGCGAAACGCTGGATCTCGTCGTTGGCGCGTTGCAGATCTACCGTCCGCTCACGCACCGCATCTTCGAGCCCGACATTGAGCCGGCGTAATTCGTTTTGGGAGCGCGTGAGGTCTCGCGTGTACCGGCGGATCGTGAGGACGCTGGCCGTCGCAACCGTGACCAGCAGCGCGCCTGTGACCGTCAGGACGAGCCAGAAGCGTCGCACGGTCGTCCGCTCCGCAGCCCTTCGCTGATCCAGCAGGCGCTCCTCCTCGGCGAGCATCGCGCCCGTCAGCCGCGTGAGCTGGGCATGGGTCGCTTTCGCGCTAACTGCACCGCCAACCGCGAGCGCCTGATCGTATCTTCGTTCCAACGGTCGCAACGCTGGCAGGCGTACTTGCTGCCGAACGTTGTCGACCGTGAGACTGGCGACGTGTTCGATGGACGTATGCAGCGCTGCCTTTGCGGCAGCGTAAGGGATCGATCCGGTGCTGGCATCGGCAGCAGCCGTGCGCATCCGCTCGACGCTCAACTCGACGCCGCGAAGCTCGCCCTCGACCTGATAGGTGTGAGTGACCCAGGAAACGTTGGTCTGCGACTGAAGGATCACCAGACCGGCCGCGACGCCGGCCGCGAGCACCGCCAGGAACCCTGCCGCAACCAACGCGAGAACCCGCTGGTGAATCTGGCGTTGAGCAGCGGCCGAGGCGAGGGTGGCTGGCATTCCCGTCTCGTAGCATCGGTTTGTCGGTGGCCAAAGCGGGTCGGGGGTCAATCGTGTGGTGGATGATCGGCCGGTTCTGGGTCGTCGCCATCACAAGCGACTTACTAATGACCGACATTCGGCATTGGCGCTGTAGCGCATTTATTGGCTTGGTCGCGCGCTTGCTGGCGACGGCAGGCTTACATGAACAGGCTTTCCGTCCGCCCAGACCGACACCGCATGCAGTCCGTAGTAGAACGACATCAACGTCGCCAAGACGACGACGTAGCGGACCATCACCGACGCTGCGGATCCCGATATGCTAGAGACCGGGCCTCGAAACGATCGCTGAAGGCGGGTTTCGCCTTGCAGCAAGGTCGCGGCGAAGATGACGAGGACGGGGATATGGCCGACGACGTCGACCATGCCGAACTCCGGCATGGCCATGATGAAGACGAACGAAAAAATGACCGCCGCAACCCGGACGAGGAGGGCGCGCCCGACCAGCAGGTAGAAGGCGAGGCTGAACTCGACGAAGCCGGCGATGGTAGCGACAGACGGGAAGGGGAAACCGGCCGTCACGCCCGGATGATGCAACAGAACGGCGATGGTCCACTGTGGGAACAGGAACTTCTCCACTGCCGTCCACAACAGGCTCAGGCTGAGGCTGCCGGTGAGGATCGAGACGCGCCAGGACATCAGGTCGAGACGGTGCCGCAGCAACGGCTGTCCGAGCGCGATGTAGACCGCGAGACCGACGAAAAACAGGTAGTCGATCATGTAGAACAGGCTGAACCGCTCGACGCCAATCGCGTAGAGGGCGAGAAGTCCGGCGGCGGCCAGCAGCGACAGCCGCGGTACCAGCACCATGCCTGCGATCGAGAGTTGTAGCAGCCCGACAAGGCGGTCCTTGTCGACCATTTCCGGCGTGAGCACGGACCCGGTCGCGTCGTTGGCCCAGAGCACGACCGCGAGATCGCGCCACAGGCACACCGCATAGACGGCCACTGCGACCCGCACGAGCACATCCACGATGATGTCGCTTCGCGGGCTGACGGTCGCCGATCCGGGCATGAACCGGGCGATGAGCGCGTCGCAACCACCTCCAACGGCCACCAGTGCCGCAAACCCGACAAGGCAGGTGAAGTAGAGCGGCGACAGAACCTGCCATAGCGGTGCTGGAGGAAGCGAGCCGTCGATCGGCCCGCAGAACCATTTCACATGCGCCTGCGCCACGCCGGGCAGCAGAATGCAGCCGATGAAAGCCAGGCCACGAGACCGATGCAAGTGGCGGCTGCCCAGATCGTTCAAGGCAAGGTCATTCGAAGAGGGGGTTCTTCCATAACCTCCTTCATACGTTCCGTGTCGATCATCGGACGCCTGTGAAGCAGCATCATTTCTGGCGTTGGCTAGGTTGCCCAGAGCCGTCCCGCCCATGCTGCGCAACGGATGCCCTCGCTCTGCCGGATCGCCGAAGTGAGGAGATCTCCGGAGCCAATGACCGCCGACGAAACCCCGAACGCCCGTTTCGGTTCTTTTGACCGCGAACCAACTTGGCTCAACAGCTTCTCACGGTAACGGGACATCTCCTCCCGCGTCATCCGCGAGATGGCCGGCGACGCCGCTCGCGGCCCCCGCAAGGGTGTGCGCGCAATTGATGAGCGCGAAGTGGCTGAACGCCTGGGGAAAATTACCGAGCTGGCGGCAGCTCGCCGGGTCGTACTCCTCGGCGAATAAGCCGAGATCGTTGCCGTAGGAGAGCAGCCGCTCGAACAACGCCGTCGCCTCGTCGAGCCTGCCGGACACGGCATAGGCGTCGCATAGCCAGAAGCTGCAAGCCAGAAAGGCGCCTTCGCGACCGGGCAGGCCGTCGCCGTCGTCGCCGTCGGCAAGGTAGCGATAAACGACACCATCGACGAGCAGGTCGTGTTCGATCCGGGCGATCGTCCCCTGGATGCGCGGATCGTCGGCGGGCAGGAAGCCGAGCGTCGGCAGCTGCAGCAACGCGGCGTCGACGCGATCCGCGCCGTAATACTGGACAAAGCTGTTGCTCGCCGTGTCGAAGCCCTTTTCGCAGACGTCGGCATGGATCGCGTCGCGGGCGGCGCGCCAGTCATCGATCGGGCCGTCGAGGTGGAAGTCCTCCGCACTGGCAACCATGCGGTCGAACGCCAGCCAGCACATCACCTTGGAGTAGACGAAGTGCCGCGGCGGGCCACGAACCTCCCACAGCCCCGAGTCCGGCTGCCGCCACAGGTCCAGCAGGTGCGTCGCGATCGCGCGCTGAAGCGGCCATACGACGTCCATGTCCGGCAGCCCTTCGCGACGCGCGCCGTCGAACGCGCCGAGCACGGCGCCATAGACGTCGAGCTGGAGCTGATCGTGCGCCGCATTGCCGACCCGCACCGGGCGACTATCTTCATAGCCAGGAAGATGGTCGAGCTCGACCTCGGTCAGTCGCCGCTCGCCGCGCAGGCCATACATGATCTGCAGCTTGTCCGGCGCGCCCGCGACAGCGCGCATCAGCCACCAGCGCCATGCGCTCGCCTCGTCGTGATACCCTGAGCCGGTGAGCGCATAGATCGTCAGCACCGCGTCCCGCAGCCAGCAGTAGCGGTAGTCCCAATTGCGCACGCCGCCCGGCACTTCGGGAAGCGAGGTGGTCGGCGCTGCGACGATGCCGCCGGTCGGGGCATAGGTCAGCGCCTTGAGCGTCAGCAGCGAGCGCCGGACCGTGTCCGCATACGGCCCCGCAAAGGTGCAGGCCGACGCCCACCGGCGCCATCCCGCCTCTGAGTGGCGCAGCAACGCGAAGGGATCGCGGGGAAGCGGGGGCGAGATGTGCGAGGGATAGTATTCCAGCGCGAACGCCAGCGTCTGACCGGCGGTGACAGTAAAATCGGCCTGAGTAGCGAAATCGACGTTGGCGAGATCGATGCTGCTGCTCAGGCGCACCGCGTCGGGCCCGGCGACGGCGTGGATCATGCCCTCCTTGCGTTCGACCCAAGGCAGCCAAGCGCCGTAGTTGAACCGGAGCCGCAGCTCGGTGCACAGATCGACGGTGCCCTCGACGCCGCGCACGATGCGGACGAGTTCGTGCGTGCCGCCGTCCACGGGCGACGGCATGAAGTCGCAGACGACGGCCTTGCCGCTTGCCGTCCCGATCGTCGTTTCCAGGATCATCGTGTCGGGCAGGTAACGGCGCGAGATGCAGGCATCGGGATCGACTGCGCCCAGCCGCCAGCCGCCATGCTCGGGCGTGCCGAGCAGCGAAGCGAAGATCGCATCCGAGTCGAACGCGGGCAGACACAGCCATTCGACCTTGCCGTCGCGGTGGACCAGCGCCGCGGCTTCGGTCGACCCGATCAGCGCATAGTCCTCAATGAAGCGACGGGAGGCGGCGGGCGCGTCGCCGGCAGAACCGGTACTGGGATCATCGTCGCGCAAACTCATCACGCGAGGCTAGACCAGCAGGCCGCATTCCGCACCAATCATGTTCGTGAATCTAAACATCGGGCCTTCGTCAAGGCCGAGAAGGTCTGCGGCGTCAGAAGGTCGCCGATCCGCCCCAGGGAGCAGCCGTCTTATCGAGATGAATGAGGCCCGTAGTTCGGGAGCCATCAATTCGGCCACGAATCGTGGGTCGTCGCTGCCTGGAATCGCTGGGCTGCTCTCGTCAGTTGGTGGGCCTTTAACTTCCTTGGGCCGCAATCTTGAGGTCAATTGGGTAGACCGCCGACAGCTCAGGTTGGTCCTGCCGAAGCGAAAGCGATCAGCGCGTTGAGGCTTGCGCTCAACTCGGGGCAATGCAGACGCAGGCGGTAAGCAATTGGTTTACGCCTGCTTTCGTAGATGCCCAACGAAGGCTTGAGAGAGTTGATCCATGTTTCCACGATCGCGTCAGGCGGTGCCGCTCCGGCGGGAGGTCGCCTAACCCATGTCCGGCGTCGGGTATGATGCGCTGCGGTTCCTGTCCGATCACGGGCTGGAGCACACGCCGACTAACTTTGCGCTCGCTTGGCGGACGCGGGTGGACCGTCGCGGACTGGCCGCCGTTGCCGTCGACGCGATCCTGATGGAGGGTCGACCGGTCACAGTTGCCGACATCGACCGTATCTTGAAGGCCGAGGCCGAGCGCGCCGCCAAGGCGCAGCCCTCGCTAGATTCCGAGCACGACGCTCTTCGCCATCAGGC
>JBPBQW010000146.1:0-10680 GCA_050955125.1 Janthinobacterium lividum | reverse complement strand
CGAAGGTAGCAGGCGGAACCGCCTCCACCGCGATCGGCATCAGCGCGTGACGCGCGCCGCACAGCTCGGAACACTGGCCGAAGTACAGGCCGGGACGGTCGATCGTGAAGCTCGTCTCGTTCAGGCGTCCGGGCACCGCGTCGAGCTTGATCCAGAAGGCGGGAACGGCCCAGCTGTGGATCACGTCGTTGGACGTGGTGATGAGCCGGATCGGCACGCCGACGGGCAGGACGATGCGGTTGTCCGCGGCGAGCAGGCGGGGGCCGTCCGCGTCGGTGCGCGCGCGCTCGCCGGGGCCGACCTGGCTCTGCTCCTTGAGCATGTTGGCCGTCACTTCGAAGCCGCCGTGATCGGGGTATTGGTAGCTCCAATACCACTGGTTGCCGATCGCCTTCAGCGTCACGGCATTGGCGGGCGCCGGCTTGTACTGCGCCTGGAGCAACCCGATCGAGGGCACGGCGATGATGACGAGCGCCAGCACGGGGAGCAGCGTCCAGGCCACTTCGAGCACCGTGTTGTGCGACGTGCGCGACGGCGTCGGATTGGCGGCGGCGCGGAACCGCAGCACGACGACGACCAGCAGCACCAGCACCAGGATGCACACCGCGAAGATCGTGGGCAGCAGGTAATAGTCGTGCATGTGATGGGCGCGCTCGCCCGTCTTCGTCACCTGGGGCTGCAGGCGCATCACGCCGTCGACCGGCTGGCCGATGCCGGGCACCGCCGTCATCGCGGGCGCGCCGTCCATCGCCAGCAGCGGCGAGTCGGCCGCGGCGGGCGGAGTCGCCGCGGCGGTGGTGGGCGCCGTGTTCGTGGCGCCGGGCACGCCCGACACACCCTGCGGCGCGGCGGGAGCGGTCGCGGAGATCGGCTTGGCGGGGGCGGGATCGGCGGGAACCTGAGCGGGCGATGCCGTGGCGAGCGCGAGCCCCGCCGCGAGCAGCAACGACCCCAACCCAGTCGTTCCAAGCGTGGCGTTCCTCATCCCGTCATTCACCCCGAGCATGGCGTCAGACGGCCAGCACGCGGCATGGCCGCCCGGTTTAGATACCGGCTATACCCGCCCGACCGGGCGTCAACAAGCAGCAAGGCAAGCCAAAATGCGCCGACGTTGATCGGTGGTGCGTTGCCTGCGCGTCCACGGCTGCATAGGCAGCGTGCGGACGGCGGCGTGGCGGGCCGGGATCCGCGAGCGGAGAGAAGCGATGACGGACGACGAACTGCTGGCGGAGTTCCGCGCGGCGGATGCGCTGCTGGAGGGGCATTTCGTGCTGTCGTCGGGTCGGCACAGTGCGCGCTATCTCCAGTGCGCGCGGGTGCTGATGGACCCGGCGCGCGGGAGCCGGCTGGCCGCGGCGCTGGCGGCGACCCTGCCCGCGGCCGTCCGGTCGCGGATCTCCGCCGTGGTCTCCCCCGCGATGGGCGGCATCATCGCGGGCCACGAGATGGCGCGCGCGCTGGGTGTCTCCGCCATGTTCCTGGAGCGGCCGACGGGCATCTTCGAGCTGCGCCGCGGTTTCCGCCTGTCGCCGGGACAGTGCGTGCTGATGATGGAGGACGTCGTCACCACGGGCCTCAGCTCGCGCGAGGCGATCGCGGCGATATCGCGCGCGGGCGGCGAGACGGTCGCGGCGGCGGCGCTGGTCGACCGGTCGGACGGGGCGGCCGGGACGCCCCTCGATCTGGGCGTGCCGTTCTTCCCGCTGCTGCGGCTGTCCGTCCCGAGCTACGACGCCGACGCGCTGCCGCCCGAACTGGCCGCCGTGCCCGCGACCAAGCCCGGCAGCCGGGCGGCATGACCCTTCGGCAGACTCATGACGGGCCGCTGCGCCTGGGCGTCAACATCGATCACGTCGCCACGGTGCGCAACGCGCGCGGGACGCCATATCCCGATCCGGTCGCGGCCGCGCTGCTGGCGGCGTCGGCGGGGGCGGACGGGATCACCGCGCACCTGCGCGAGGACCGGCGGCATATCCGCGACGAGGACATCGCGCGGCTGCGCGCCGAACTGCCCGTGCCGCTCAACCTCGAGATGGCGGCGACCAGCGAGATGCTGGCGATCGCGCTGCGCCATCGTCCGCACGCCGCCTGCGTCGTGCCCGAAAAGCGTGAGGAGCGGACGACCGAAGGCGGGATCGACGCCGCCGGCCAGTATGAGCGACTGGCGCCGATGTGCGCGGCGCTGAGGCAGGCGGGCGTGCGCGTGTCGCTGTTCGTCGAGCCGTCGGCGGTGCAGATCGACGCCGCGATCCGGCTCGGCGCGCCGGTGGTGGAGCTGCACACCGGCCGCTACGCCGAGCTGGACGGCCCCGGACAGGCCGCCCAGCGGGAGGCGGAGCTGCGTCGGCTCGCGGACGCCGCCGCGCTGGCGGCGAAGAACGGGATCGAGGTCCATGCCGGCCACGGCCTCACGACGGCGAACGTGGCGCCGATCGCGGCGATCCCGCAGGTGAGGGAGCTCAACATCGGCCACGCGCTGATCGCCGACGCGCTGTTCGTCGGGCTGGCCGAGGCGGTACGCGCGATGCGCGCGGCGATGGACGCGGCGCGGTGATCCTCGGCCTCGGTTCGGACCTCTGCTCGATCGAGCGGATCGCCGCCTCGCTGGAGCGGTTCGGCGAGCGGTTCGAGGCGCGGGTGTTCACCGACGTGGAGCGCGCGCGCGCGGATCGTCGCCCGTTCACGAAGCCGGGAACGCTCGCCAAGCGGTTCGCGGCCAAGGAGGCGTTCTCCAAAGCGGTCGGCACCGGCTTTCGCGCGGGCGTGTTCATGCGCGACATCGGCGTCGTCAACGCCCCCTCTGGCGCGCCCACGCTGGCGCTGGCCGGCGGCGCGCGGGCGAGGCTTGACGCGATCACGCCTGCGGGCCACGTCGCGACCGTGCACCTGACGATGACCGACGACCATCCGTGGGCGCAGGCGTTCGTGGTGATCGAGGCGATAGAAGAACGACATGGCTGACGACGGCACCGCCGACCCACGGGCGACGAGCCACGCCGAACCGGCCTTCTCGCCCGCCGGTCCCGTGCCGGAGAATGCGGCGGTGGCGGCGCCCGTGCGTCGCAACGTCGTCTGGAACGAGATCAAGGGGCTGTTCTGGCTGATCCTGGCGGTGCTGGGCTTCCACAGCTTCATCGCCAAGCCGTTCTACATCCCGTCCGAATCGATGCTGCCGGGGCTGGAGGTCGGCGACCGGCTGGTCGTCAGCAAATTCGCCTATGGCTGGTCGTTCGTGTCGCCGACGATCCCCAACCCGCTCGCGATCCTGCGCTCCGCGACCGGCACGCCGCAGGAAAGCTGGAGCGTCCAGCTGCCGTTCGAGCACGGCCGGCTGTTCGGGCGGATGCCGACGCGGGGCGACGTCGTGATCGTGACGCCGCCCGGCACCAACAACGACTATATCAAGCGCGTGATCGGCCTGCCGGGCGACCGGTTGGCGGTGCGCGGGGGCACGGTGTTCCTCAACGGCCGCGCCGTGCCGCGCGGGCCGCTGCACTATCGGCTGATCCCCGTCGACGAGAACACGACCTGCGATCCCGCGCAATATCCGGGCGCGCGCGTCAGCCAGGGCGGTCGGCCGTTCTGCCGCCTGCCGATCGTCACCGAGACGCTGCCGAACGGCCGCCGCTACGACACCGTCGATCTCGAGCCCAACAGCCAGGGCGACGATTTCGCGGAAGTCGCGATCCCCGCCGGGCACGTCTTCCTGATGGGCGACAACCGCGACCGCAGCGCCGACAGCCGCTTCCCGCTCTCCGAACAGGGCCTGGGTGGGCCGGTGCCGTGGGAGAATCTGGGTGGTCGCGCGGAGTTCATCACCTTCTCGCTCGACGGGTCGACGACGATCGACCCGCTGACGTGGCTGCCCGCCTTCCGCGGCGGACGCGCGGGCACGTCCCTCCATCCCGAAAGCGCCCGATGACCGAAACCCCAGCCGAGACGGCGATCGCGACGGACGAGGGGCGCCGCGTCGAGGTCGTCCAGGGCGCGAGCCCCAACGAGGTGCGCGATCCGTTGATGCGCGAGGAATTGCGCCGCGCGAGCGTATGGCTGGGGCTGGTCGCGGCGATGGCGCTGCTGGTCCTGCTGATCCAGCCGATCCTCATCATCTTCGCCGGTCTGATCGTCGCGACGATACTCGACGGCGGCGTCCGGCTGCTGGGGCGCGTGCTGCCGATCGGACGTGGATGGCGGTTGCTGATCGTGGTGTCGGTCGCGCTGCTGTTCGTCGTCGGCACCTTCGTGCTGGCGGGCGTGCAGATCACCGACCAGGTGACCCAGCTCCGCTCGACGCTGGAGACGCAGGGCAATCGCGCGGTGCAGTGGCTGTCCGGGCAGGGGATCATCCCCAAGACCGGCGGCTTCGCCGATCTCGCCAAGCAGGCGGCGGGCCAGCTCGGGCGCATCTCCTCCTACGTCGGCACCGCGCTGGGCGCGGCCACCACCATGGTGTTTATCCTGGTACTGGGGCTGTTCTTCGCGATGGAGCCCGACATCTACGGTCGCGGGCTGCAGTGGATGGTGCCCGCCGAACAGCGGC
Organism: Janthinobacterium lividum; assembly: GCA_050955125.1. GTDB lineage: Bacteria > Pseudomonadota > Alphaproteobacteria > Sphingomonadales > Sphingomonadaceae > Sphingomonas. The sequence goes on along the minus strand of JBPBQW010000146.1, from coordinate 6,140 downwards.
GCGAGTTCGCGATCACGATCAGTCGCATGGGCACCACGCTGCGCCGGCTGATGGCGGGGCGGTTGACCGGCATGGCGGCCGAGGGCGTGCTGACGTGGATCGCGCTCGAGATCGGCGGGGTGCCGATGGCGCTGGTGCTGGGCATCATCGCCGCGCTGTTCGCGTTCATCCCCAACATCGGCGCGTTCGTCACCGGCGCACTGATGATCGCGGTGGGAATGAGCGCGGGCGTGCAGACCGGCATCTGGGCGGCGGGCACCTGGGCGCTGGTGCAGAGCTTCGACGGTTACGTCGTCGTGCCGATCGTCGCGCGGCGCACCGTCGACCTGCCGCCGGCGCTGACCTTGTCGATGCAGATACTGGTCAGCGCGCTGTTCGGCGTGCTGGGCCTCGTGATCGCCGACCCGCTGACCGCGGTGCTCAAGGTCGCGCTGGAGCGGAGTTCCGAGCGCGCGACGCAGAACGGCGAGGACGGCGCGGCCTAGCGGCCGGACGCCGGCGCCGCCGCCGCCCGCTCGCGCACCAGCGTGTCGAACAGCGCGAGATACACCGTCGCTGCATCCTCGCCCGGTGGCGTGACGGGAGCGGGGCGCCGGGCCTCGGGCGCCAACCAGCCGTCGAGTGCCGCGACCAGAGCGTCGGCGTCGTCGCGCTCGACGATCGTGCCGAGCGCGGGGTCGGACACGATCTCCGGGATCGCCCGGCTCGACCGGGTCGCGACCACCGGCGTGCCCACCGCCAGCGCCTCGCGCAGGACGCCCGGCACGCCCTCGAAATCGGACGTCAGCACCGCCACCGCCGCCGCCGCCAGCGCGGGCATCGGGTCGGCGGCGTGGCCGGGGAGGTGCAGCCGGTCGGCGACCTCCAACGAGGCGGCCTGCGCCTCCAGTCGTGCGCGTTCCGGGCCTTCGCCCAGGATCACCAGCGCGACACCGGTGTCGGCCAGCCGCGGCAGCGCGGCGACCAGCCGGTCCCAGCGTTTCTGCGGCACCAGGCGGCCGACGCCCAGCACGAACCGGCCGGCGGGCAGGCGGGTCGGCGGCGCCAGCGGCAGCGCGCGCGCGGGCGGATTGGCGATCACGCTGATCCGCGCGGGCGACAGCCCGGTCATCGCCGCCGCCTCGTCCGCCAGCGCAGGCGTCATCGCCACCAGCGCGTCGACGAAATGCCGGTGCGCCGCCACCCAGCGTCGATAGCCCCAATCGCCGATCGCGCTGAAGTCTGGCCGGGCGAAAGCGTTGGACATCTTGGCGACGATCGGGGGCGCGGCGGCGCCCAGTCGCAGGCGTAGCCAGGCGGCCCGGCCCGAATAGAAGTTGCCTGGGCAGAACACGATGTCGGGCGCCGTCGCGCGGACCGCCGCGACGAGGCTGCCGCGCATCAATGCGACGCCGGGCGGCAATTCGGCCGCGAGCGGCCCGGTCGGATCCTCGATCACCAGCGTCACGCGCCGCCCGCGCTCCACCCAGCCCGCCGCCAGCCGCAGCAGCGCCCGTTCCACCCCGCCGCCGCGCAACGTGTCGGCATAGCTCAGCACGTGTCGCGCCTCGACGCGCGCGGGCGCGGCCGTCACCGAGGCGGGAAGAAGCGGAGCGGCCATCTTGCCGCCTGCCATGCTGATGCCCACTTTTCCCTGCAAGGACCTATCGCTATCGGGCGCGCACCGGTCGGCCCGATGTGGGCCGTCGGCACCGTGGCCAGGACTTGGGAGCGTCGATTGAGCGTCAGGTTCGAAGCGGCCCGCGCCGACGGGATCGGCCATGACATCGCGGGGCTGGAGCCGCTGGAGACGATCCGCAGCCGCTGGCCCGTCGTCATCGGCGGCTTGCTGACGGCGGCGATGATCGCCGGCCTGGCGCGCGAGCTATTGTCCTCGGGCCTGTCGGGCCTCGGCCGCGCGGTGCCCGCCAGCCCGCTATTCTACGTCTTCTTCGGCCTGCTCTACCTGTCGCCGATCACCGGCGACTATGTGATCTTCCGCCGGCTGTGGGGCATCCCGTTCGCGGGGTTCGTGGCGCTCATCAAGAAGCGGATCGCGAACGAGGTCGTGTTCGGTTACTCGGGCGAGGCGTATTTCTACGCTTGGGCGCGGGCGCGCGCGACGATGGTGGCGGCGCCGTTCGGGGCGGTGAAGGACGTGTCGATCCTGTCGGCGATCGCGGGCAACGCGATGACGCTGGCGATGATCGTGGTGGCGGTTCCGCTGGCCCGATCGTCGCTGACGCCCGAGATGCTGCGGCTGGTCGGGGGCTCCGCGGCGGTGACGGTGGCGATCTCGCTGCCGTTCCTGCTGTTCTCGCGCCGGGTCTTCTCGCTGCCGCGCCCGGCATTGTGGCGGATCTTCGCGGTCCATTGGGTGCGGCTGCTGGCGGGGCAGGTGCTGATCGCGCTGGCGTGGCATTATGCGCTGCCGGGCGTGTCGATCGGGCTGTGGCTGGCGCTCGCGGCGTTGCGCATGCTGGTGTCGCGATTGCCGCTGGTCCCCAACAAGGACCTGCTGTTCGCCAATTTCGCGATTCTGCTGATCGGACGGGATACCGCCCTGTCCGAGCTGATGGCGTTTTCCGCGGCGTTGACGGTCCTGATCCACCTGGGGCTGATCGGGTTGTTCGGCGTTCAGGCAGTGGTGGCTAAGGGCGGCGAATGACCATATCGAATTGCCGTGCCGCCGTCCTGGCGTTCGTCCTGACCACGCTGGCGGTGCCCGCATCGGCGCAGGTGCTGGGGTCCGACGCCGCGGCATGCGAGGCCGGTGGCGGCTCCGCGATCGAGGCGACGATCACCGGCCTCAAGGATCATCAGGGCCTGCTGCGGCTGGAGCTGTATCCCGCGACCGCCGCGGACTTCCTGCAGCCCGACCGCCAGCTGATCGCGCAGGACAAGGTGTTCCGCCGCGTGTCGGTCGCGCCGACGGGCGCCGGCGCCGTCGTGGTCTGCATCAAGGTGCCGCGTCCGGGACGCTATGCGCTGATGATGGTGCACGATCGCGACGGCAAGATGAAGTTCGATTACCGGATCGACGGCGCCGGCACGCCCAGCAACCGGCGGATCGGCTTCGGCAAGCCCAAGGTCGATGCGGCGACGCTCGCCGTCGGGCCGGGCGTGACGCCGGTCACGATCCGGGCGCAATATCTCGGGCTGTTCGGTTTCTCGCCCAATTCGGGCAAGTAGCGCAGGCTTATGCGGATCGTCGACGTCAACGAGTTCTATTCGCCCAGCGGCGGCGGCGTGCGCACCTATGTCGACCGCAAGATGGGCATCATGGCCGAGATGGGCCACGAACTGATCTGCATCGCGCCGGGCCGCGAGGATCGCGTCGAGGAACGGCCGGGCGGCGGCCTGATCCACTACGTCCGCTCGCCGGGCATGCCGTTCGACAAAAACTACGGGCTGTTCTGGGATGCGGCTCCGGTGACGACGTTGCTCGATCGCTATGCGCCGGATCTCGTCGAATGCTGCTCCCCATGGCGGCCGGCGTGGATCGTGGGGCAGTGGGCCGGGCCGGTGGGCGATCGGGCCGCCAAGGTGTTCTTCATGCACAACGACAACGTCGCCGCCTACGCGCAGCGATGGCTGGAGGGCGTCGCGAGCCACGAGCGGATCGAGCGCGCGTTCGCCTGGTATTCGCGGTACATGGGCCGTTTCCTCGATCGGTATGATGCGGTCGTCACCAATGGCCCGGCGCTGGAGAAGCGGCTGCGCGCGCGGGGCGTGCGGATCGATGCGGCGATGCCGCTCGGCATCGAGCGCGGCCATTTCTCGCCCGCGCTGCGCGACGAGGAGCTCCGCCGCGCGCTGCTCGCGCAGTGCGGCCTGGGGCCGGAGGCGCTGCTGCTGCTGGGGCTGGGGCGTCATCACCCCGAGAAGCGCTGGCCGATGGTGGTGGAGGCGGTGCACCGCGCGGGCGCGACGGTTCCCGTCGGCCTCGTCCTGATCGGCACGGGCATGGACAGCGCGCGGATCGAGCGGCGGCTGGCGGGCGGGCCGCACATCCGCCTGTTCCGCCCGGTGTACGACCGCGAGCGGCTGGCGCGGATCATGGCCAGCGCCGACGCGCTGGTGCACGGGTCGGAGGCGGAGCCGTTCGGGCTCGTCGCGTCCGAAGCAATGGCGGCGGGGCTGCCGCTGATCGTGCCCGACACCGGCGGCTGCGCGGAGGTCGCGGATCCGCACTCGTCCGAACTGTACGCCGCCTGCGACCCGGCCGCGCTGGCGGCGGCGATCGTGCGCTTCTCCGGCCGCGACCGGGCGATGGTGCGCCGCGCGGCGACGGTGGCCGCGGCGCGGGTGCGAACCGACCGCGAGCATGTCGAGGAACTGCTGGGCTATTACACCGGTCTGGTGGAGGCGCGGCGCGCCCGGATCAGGGCCGCCTGACGAACAGGCGGAAGCCCGTGCCCGGTACCGGCACCGCGCGATAGCCGTGTCCCGTCGCCCAGCGCGCGAGCGCGGCGTCCAGCGGGGCGTCGCCGACGCCGCCACCGCCCGTCAATATCCCTTCGGGCCGGATCGCCAGCCCCGTGTCGATCCGGGCAAGCGACACCAGATGCGCGCGCGCCTCCGCCATCGGGTCGAGCAGGCCTTGCGCGCGAAAATAGAACGGGCCGGGGGCGAACCGCGGGTCGACCAGGCGATAGGTGGCGGGCAGATATTGCGGCGACAGCGTCGCGACGGTCTGGACAACATGCGCCCGGTCCATGACGGTACGGATCGCCGCGCCGTCGCGCATCGCTCGCGTCATCGCCGGGCCGTTTTCGGCGGCATCGGCCAGCGCCACGGCACTGGGCGCAAGCCCGGCGGCGGCGAACACGACCGTCACGATCCGCCATCCCGCCGCCGGCGCCCGCTCGCTCCAGACGAGCGCCAGCGCGAGGAACAGCGGCGGCAGCATCGGCGCCAGATACTGGCGGAACGTCGGTGACGGCGCGAGCGCGGCGACGAGGCCCGCGACCAGCATCGCCGCCAGCAACCGGTCGCGGGCGGACAGGCGACCCCGCCCGATCATCCCCGCCGCCACCGCCGCGAGCGCGGGCAGCGCGGGCCCGAGCGCCATGAACTTGGCGGTGTCCACGACCCTCGCCGCGAACGACATCCGCCACGAGTCCGTGCCGTACCACAGCCCGGGGGCGGCGTGCGGGAAGGTCCAGATGCCCAGCCACGCCTCCGCCGGTGCGCGCCACGCGACCGAGGCGACCAGCGCCGCCGCCGGCAGCACGCCCGCGACCACCACCGACGGCAGTCTCCGCCGCTCGACCGCCGCCGCGCCCAGATAGGCGACGAGCGGGATCAGATAGGAGAGTTTCGCCGCCGCCGCCGCGCCCAACAGCAAGCCGATACCCAGCGCGCGGCGCCGTGTCGCCGCCCGTTCCTGCCGCATCGCCAGCCACAGCGCCGCCGCCAGGCACGCCAGCGGCAGCGCGTCGTTACGCGCGGTTCCGGCGCCGAACAGCAACGGTTCGCAGGCGCCCATCAGCCCGGCGCTCGCCAGCGCCATGCTGTTTCTCGCGCCCGCCGTTCGCGCGGCGGCGTACACGAAGCCGATCGCGGCGGCGGCGAGCAGCGCGTCCACGATCCGCAGCATCGGCCACGCCCAGTCGCCCGCCATCGCCGCGACCGGTGCGAACGCCAGCGGCTGAAGCGGCGTCTGGAAATAGGCGTAATCGCGGTACGGCAGCAGCCGGTTCGCGCTCAGGACGGCGGCGGCGACGTACTGGCTTTCGTCATGGTCGACCGGTCGCACGAAGGCGAGCGCGCACAGGACGAACGCCAGCGCCGCGAGCAGCAGCCACGACCGGCGATCAGTCACGGGTGGCGGTCAGGAAATAGTCGAGCGCGTGGCTGTCGCTCAGCGCGAAACCGCGTGTGGGGGAGAAGCCGAGCCCCTGCGTTCCCGTCACCCTCAATCCGGCCCCTTCCACCATCGCCCGGAGCTCGTCGGGGGTCAGGAAGCGGTGCCAGTCGTGCGTGCCGCGGGGAATGATGCCGGTCATCTCCGCCGCGCCGACCAGCGCCATGCGCGTCAGCGCGGTGCGGTTGGGCGTCGACAGCACCATCAGCCCGCCGGGCGCCAAAGCGTCGGCGAGGCCGGCGACGAACCCCGGCTGATCCGCCACATGCTCGATCACCTCCAGGCTGCACAC
>JBPBQW010000145.1:0-14705 GCA_050955125.1 Janthinobacterium lividum | reverse complement strand
CCTTCAGTCCGGCGGGCACGGTGATGTGGAGCGTCGCGACCCCGGGCTCGCCGGTCGGATGGTCGAGGCACGGCCAGAACAGGTCGCAGCCATAGCTTTCCGCGGTGGTGGCGAACCAGGTGCGGCCGTCGGGCGTGTGCGACCACACGGTGCCCGCGTCCCACGGCGCCTTGATCGCGACGTGCGGCTGGCCACCGTAGCTGATCCGCGCCGTCACGCGCGCGCCGGCGGCGAGGGGGCGGGGCAGGGCGATCGCCAGCCGCCCGTCGGGGTCGCTCCACGCGGCGGGCGGCAGCGGCTCGCCGTCGATGCTGATCGCGGTGACCGGCAGGTTGCGGTCGAGGTCGACGAGCAGGCGCGTGAGCGGCGCGCGCAGGCGGAAGGTGAGGGTGGCGACGCCGTTCAGCGCGTGCGTGTCGGGCAGCACCTCGAACGCCAGGTCCGCCGCCTCGAACACCAGCGCCGCCTGCTCCGGCGCGACCGGCCCGCCCGAGCGCATCGTCTGCGCGGTGAGCGGCGGCTCGCCCTTGCCGGGGAGCGATTGCGTGGCGGCGGCGAAGGCGAAAGCGAGGAGGGGGAGGGGGAGAATCGGGATCATCGGCATCCTTCATCCTCTCCGAGCTCGTCTCGGGGAGGGGGACCGTCCGGCGCAGCCGGATGGTGGAGGGGCAGACGTGCCCCGGCGACGTCGAGAATGCCAGCGACGACATCGTCCAGACGTCGCATCACGTCGACCGCCGGGATGCGCAGCGTGGCGATCCCGACGCCGGCGAGGAAGCGATCCCGCGCCGCGTCCCGCCCGGGCCGGTCGCCATGGCCGTGCGCTTCGCCATCCACTTCGATCGCGAGCCTGGCATCGTTGCAGAAGAAGTCGAGCGCCAGGTCGCGGCCGACCGGATGCTGGCGGCGGAACTTGAGGCCACCGGGCCGGGTGCGCAGGATCGACCATAGGGCAAGTTCCGGGGGCGACATCGCCCGGCGCTGGTGTCGTGCGCGGTGGACGGCGTCCGCTTTGCCCTTGGGTACCATCGCCTTTCGCATGTCGCCCATGCCCCTCCACCATGCTTCGCATGGTCCCCCTCCCCGAGACAAGCTCGGGGAGGATGAGGATCGGGGAGGATTGAGACGGTCGCGACTCCGCCCCATATACGTCTCTGACAGGGCGCTCACCTGACGCCCCTCGGAGCTTCCATGACCAGCTACCCCGTTCTTCCCCTGCGTGACATCGTCGTCTTCCCGCACATGATCGTTCCGCTGTTCGTCGGCCGCGACAAGTCGGTCGCCGCGCTCGAGGCGGCGATGGCGGCGGACAAGGAGATCTTCCTCGTCGCGCAGCTCGATCCGGGCGAGGACGATCCAGCCCGCGAAGACCTGTACACGATGGGCGTCACCGCCACCGTGCTCCAGCTGCTCAAGCTGCCCGACGGCACCGTGCGCGTGCTCGTCGAGGGCAAGGGCCGTGCGACCATGGAGTCGCTGGAGGAGGCCGGCGAAGGCGCCGGCGGCTTCCTGACCGCGCAGGTCGAGCCCGTGGCCGATGCCGAGGTCGAGGGCACCGAGGTCGAGGCGCTGATGCGCACCGTCGTCACCCAGTTCGAGAATTACGCCAAGCTGCACCGCAAGCTGCCGTCCGAGACTGCGACGCAGATCGCCGAGATCGTCGAGGCGGCCAAGCTGTCCGACGCGGTGATGGCCAACGTGCAGGTCAAGGTCGCCGAGAAGCAGGCGCTGCTAATGGAGGCCAATCCGCTCAAGCGGCTGGAGATGGCGTACGCGCTGATGGAGGGCGAGCTCGGCGTCCTGCAGGTCGAGAAGAAGATCAAGAGCCGCGTCAAGCGCCAAATGGAGAAGACGCAGCGCGAATATTACCTCAACGAGCAGTTGAAGGCGATCCAGCGCGAGCTGGGCAACGATGGCGACGAAGGCGACGGCGACGAGATCGCCGAGCTGACGCAGAAGATCGCGACGCTCAAGCTCTCGAAGGAGGCGCGGACCAAGGCGACGTCGGAGCTCAAGAAGCTCAAGACCATGGCGCCGATGAGCGCCGAGGCGACGGTGGTGCGCAACTATCTCGACGTGCTGCTCGGCCTGCCTTGGGGCAAGAAGAGCAAGATCAAGCGCGACATCGCCGCCGCGCAGAGCGTGCTCGACGAGGACCACTACGCGCTCGAAAAGGTGAAGGATCGGATCGTCGAATATCTCGGCGTGCAGGCGCGCACCAACAAGCTGAAAGGCCCGATCCTGTGCCTCGTCGGCCCGCCCGGCGTCGGCAAGACGTCGCTCGGCAAGTCGATCGCCAAGGCGACGGGGCGCGAGTTCATCCGGCAATCGCTGGGCGGCGTGCGCGACGAAGCGGAGATCCGCGGCCATCGCCGGACGTACATCGGCTCGCTGCCCGGCAAGATCGTCACCAACCTGAAGAAGGCGGGCGCGTCCAACCCGCTGTTCCTGCTCGACGAGATCGACAAGCTCGGCCAGGATTTCCGCGGCGATCCCGCCAGCGCGCTCCTGGAGGTGCTGGACCCCGAGCAGAACGGCAAGTTCAACGACCATTACCTCGAGATCGACATCGATCTGTCCGACGTGATGTTCGTGTGCACCGCCAACACGCTCGACCTGCCGCAGCCGCTGCTCGACCGGATGGAGATCATCCGGCTCGAGGGCTACACGGAGGACGAGAAGGTGACGATCGCCGAGCGGCACCTCGTCGCCAAGCAGATCGAGGCGCATGGTCTGAAACCCGGCGAGTTCACGCTGACGCCCGAGGGGCTGCGCGCGCTGGTTCAGTACTACACGCGCGAGGCCGGCGTCCGGACGCTGGAGCGCGAGATCGCGCGCCTGTGCCGCAAGGCGCTGCGCCGCATCCTGGAGGGCAAGGACGCCTCGGTCACGATCACGCCCGACAACCTCCACGAATATGCCGGCACGCGCAAATACCGCCACGGCCTGTCGGAGACGGAGGACCAGATCGGTGCCGTGACGGGCCTCGCCTGGACCGAGGTCGGCGGCGAGCTGCTGACGATCGAGAGCGTGACGGTGCCGGGGAAGGGCGCGGCCAAGGTGACGGGCAAGCTGGGCGACGTGATGAAGGAGTCGATCGACACCGCGTTCAGCTACGTCAAGGCGCGCGCGCCCTCCTATGGCATCAAGCCGAGCCTGTTCCACCGCAAGGACATCCACATCCATCTGCCCGAGGGCGCGGTGCCCAAGGACGGGCCGTCGGCGGGCGTCGGCATGGTGACGTCGATCGTCTCGACGCTGACCGGCACGCCGATCCGCAAGGAGGTGGCGATGACGGGCGAGGTGACGCTGCGCGGCCGCGTGCTGCCGATCGGCGGGCTGAAGGAGAAGCTGCTGGCGGCGATGCGCGGCGGGATCGAGACGGTGCTGATCCCCAAGGAGAACGAGAAGGACCTCGCCGACATCCCGCAGAACATCAAGGACGCGCTGAAGATCGTGCCCGTGTTCCATGTCGACGAGGTGCTGGCGCTCGCGCTGACCAAGCCGCTCGAGCCGATCGACTGGACGGACGCGGACGAGCTCGCCGCGCTGCCGCCGGCGGCGATCGCGGCGGCGGGGGGCGAGCTGCACCACTGATCGCGCGGGCCGGGTGATCGCGCGAGACGGGTGATCGTGCGAGGCGGGCCTATCCGGATGAGCCGCCGTGTCGCCCGTGCGACACGGCGGTTTCGTTTGACAGGGCGGGGGGGCGCCGCCTTACTGGCCCATCGGCCTCGCAGCTCGCGACCTCGAGGGAGGATGCGCGCGATGGCCGTTCGACGGGAATCGGGGGTGGCCGGCATGAACAAGCAGGAATTGATCGCGACCGTGGCCGACACCGCAGGCCTCGCCAAGGGCGACGCGGTGCGCGCCGTGGAGGCGGTGTTCGACACGATCTCGGCCCAGTTGAAGAAGGGCGACGAGGTGCGGCTGGTCGGCTTCGGCACGTTCACCGTGTCCCGGCGCAAGGCGTCCACGGGCCGCAACCCGCGCACCGGTGAGCCGATGACGATCAAGGCGTCGCAGAACCCCAAGTTCAAGGCGGGCAAGCTGTTGAAGGACAGCGTGAACTAGGCCTCATGTCGCGGGAGAGTGTCGGTGCGGGAGTGCAGGGGCTGGACAGCCGCCGCGCCCGCCCGTAAAGGCCCGCTTCCGGTTTCGCCCCGCGCCACGCGCACGGGCGGCGGGCGCGTAGCTCAGCGGTAGAGCACACCCTTCACACGGGTGGGGTCACAGGTTCAATCCCTGTCGCGCCCACCATCGAGGCCCGACGATCGGTGGATCGGCGGGCCTTTTCGGTTTCGAGGGCCGTTCGAACGCGAGTGGACCGACGCGTCCCCTTGTTCCTCCCCCGCCAAGGGGAGGGGGACCACCCCGGACTTGATCCGGGGTGGTGGAGGGGGCGGACTCCCGAGCGGTTGCCAGTCCTCCCCCTTCGTCGCCTTCGGCGCCACCCCCCCTGGCGGGGAGGATTGCTCTTCCGCTCCCCGACAGGGTCGGGCGTCTATTCGACAAGTTCGAGGCGTGGGTTAGGATGTGCGACCCTTTCGAGGAACGCCCATGCCGCTCGTCCTGATCGCCGCCCTCGCCGCCGCCGCCGTGCCCGCACCCTCCCGCCCCATTCTCCTCGAACCCGATCGCGTGTTCACCGCGACCGACGGCATCGCCCACCCCGGCTGGCGGGTGCTGGTTCAGGACGGCAAGATCGCCGCGGTCGGCCCGGCGATCGCGTTGCCGCCCGGCGCGGAGGAGCGCCGGCTGCCGGGCACGACGCTGATCCCCGGGCTGATCGACGCGCACGTCCACCTGTTCCTCCACCCGTACGACGAGACGAGCTGGAACGATCAGGTGCTCAAGGAACCGCTCAGCTTGCGGGTCGCGCGCGCGGTGGCGGCGGCGCGGGCGACGTTGATGGCGGGATTCACCACCGTGCGCGATCTCGGCACCGAGGGTGCGGGCGACGCGGACGCCGGGCTGAAGCAGGCGATCGCCGCGGGTGTCGTGCCCGGCCCGCGTATGCTGTCCGCCAATCGCGCGATCGTCGCGACCGGCGCCTATGGCCCCAAGGGCTATGCGTTCGACGTGCCGCAGGGCGCGGAGGAGGCGAGCGGGGAGGGCGTGGTCGTCGCCGCGCGCCGCCAGATGGGCGCGGGCGCGGACGTGGTGAAGCTGTACGCCGACTATCACTGGCAGGGAAATGCGCGCTCGACGCCGACCTTCACGATTCCCGAGATGGCGGGCGCGGTGGAGGCGGCCCACGATGCGGGCCGCCGCGTGGCCGCGCACGCGGGCACCGCGGAAGGGATGCGCCGCGCGACGCTCGCCGGCGTCGACACCGTCGAGCATGGCGACGAGGGCACGCCCGCCGTCTTCGCGCTGATGAAGGCGCACGGCACCGCCTATTGCCCGACGCTCGCCGCCACCGACGCGATCCAGCATTATCGCGGCTGGAACGGCCAGATGCCCGAGCCGGCGGCGATCGTTGCCAAGCGCGCGAGCTTCGCCGCGGCGGTGACGGCGGGCGTGACGCTGTGCGCGGGCGGCGACACGGGCGTGTTCAGCCACGGCCGGAACGCGCGCGAGGAAGAGTTGATGGTCGCCTATGGGCTGTCGGCGGCCCGCGTGCTGACCATCGCGACCGCGGGCAATGCGGCGGTGCTGGGCCTCGCCGACAAGCTCGGCGCGATCCGGCCGGGGCTGGCGGCGGACCTGGTGGCGGTGGACGGCGACCCCACGCAGGACATCGCCGCGCTGGAGCGGGTACGGCTGGTGATGCAGGACGGCGTGGTGGTGCGCTAGTGATGCGGGCGCGTCGGCGCTGCATGCCAGCCTTCGGAGATTAACTTTCCGTCAGCCCACCCGCCGCCGCAACCGCCGGGCCGTCCACGACGTTAACCAGCAATGCCCCGATATCGCGCCGCGCTCCGGTTCCACCCGTCCTTCGAGGCCGTCCCCGCCGACGAGGATCAGACGCAGCAGGGCCTGACCGAGGCGATGCTGTCGATCCAGCGCAAAACCCATGCGGACGAGGGTCATGCGTTCCGGGCGGTGCACGCCAAGGCGCATGGATACGTCCGGGCGACGTTCGAGGTGCTGCCGGGCCTGTCCGCCGAACTCGCGCAGGGCTTGTACGCCCGCCCCGGGACGTACGACGCCGTCCTGCGCTTCAGCACGACGCCGGGCGACATCCTGCACGACGACGTGTCGACCCCGCGCGGTGCGGCGCTCAAGGTGCTGGGAGTGTCCGGCGAGCGACTCCCCGGCAGCGAGGGCGCCACGACGCAGGACTATGTGCTCGGCAACTCGCCGTCGTTCCAGGTCGCGACCGCCGAGGGCTTCCTGAAACAGTTGCGGGTGCTGGCCGCCAGCACCGGCCATTCCGAGCCCGTGAAGCACATCGTGTCGATCCTGTCGCGCAACGCCAATGCGGCGCTGGACCTGGTCGGGCAGAAGTCCGCGACGTTGACCACGTTGGCGGGGCAAGCGCCGACGGAGCTGCTGGGCGACGGTTTCTATTCGCAGGCGGCGCTGTTGCACGGCGACTATTACGCGAAGGTCGCGATCGTGCCGGTGTCCTCCGATCTAGTCGCGCTGGCCGGGCGTCCGCTCGATCTGGCGGGGCATCCCGACGCGATCCGCGAATCGGTGCAGCGGTTCTTTCGCAGCTGTCCCGCGACCTGGGAATTGCGGGTGCAGCTGGCGACCGACATCGACAAGATGCCGATCGAGGACGCCGCGACGATCTGGCCCGAGTCCGAGCGGCCGTATCTGACAGTCGCGCGGATCACCGCCGTCCCGCAGGACAGCTGGTCCGACGGGCGTCGCGCCTATGTCGAGGATCACCTCGCGTTCAGCCCCTGGACCGGGCTGGCAGCGCACCGACCGCTGGGCTCGATCATGCGCGCCCGGCGCCCCGCCTATGCCGCGGCGCGCGCGTATCGTGCGCAGGCCAACGGAGCGCGGATCGACGAGCCGGTGCGGCTCGCGATCGACTGACGACGCGGGTTCTGCGCGACGGCGATCACCGCCACTCGCGCTCGCGGAACCACTTGGTGATGACGTATTTCACCCCGGCACGCACCTTCATGCCGTGGTGGATCGTCGCCGGATTGGGGGTGCCGTCGGGGCGGCGGTTGTTCCAGGCGACCAGCTTGCCGGTCTCGGGCTGGATGATCTTGTCGATCGTCTTGAACCGGGTCGCGCCGCCCGCGTCGGGTTCGTTGAGATAGACCATCACGGTCCACGTCCGGTTGCCCGCGACCCGGCAGTAACGCTGATAGTCGACGCCGGTCGGCTCGAAATAGTCGGTGTGGCCCTTGAACTCCTGCCCGACCGCGTAGCGCTGGCCCTGGATCGGCTCGCCGAAGCGGCCGTCGAGCCCGGTCACCATGCAGATCGCCTGTTCCACCTCATCGACCACGGGGTCCGCGCGGTCGAGGTCGCACGTCTCGCTGGTGCGGAAGCTGGCGACGCCGATGTCGTCGGAGATGGTGGACGGCCGCCGCCCCGCGTCGATCCGCTCGATGATCGCGGCGCACAGCTCGGGCGACAGGAAGCCCTTCTTCAGGAACAGCGTCAGCCTGGGGTTCGGCACCCGCTGGACCCCCGGCTGGTCGGCGAGCCGTGCGAGGATGGGAGCGGGGTCGAGGCCGGAGCCGGGTAGCGCGCCTGTGGGGGGAGGGGTGGTCGCCATGCCGGCGTCATGCCAGCCCGCCGCGCTCTGGCGCAACCGGGGGAAACGGCTATGGTGAGACCGGACGGGATGTCGAAGACGGGGCAGGCGCGGCCGGAGCCTGCGAGGGGTTGGAGCGAACATGCGGTTGGTGCTCGATGCGAGGGCGCGTCGATGGGTGCGGCGCTTGCCGGCGGTGAACGCCTATTCGGCGGCCGAGCTGGCGTTGCTCGCCGGGCTGGCGGTGCAGACCGCGCGACTGGTGTGGGCGATGGTGACGCCCATTGGCCCATTGGGCGACTGGCGCCCGGCGGAGCCCACCGTGGCGGGCAGCGCGGCGGCGGTGCTGACCGGGTTCGACCCGTTCTTCCGGGTGAGCGGCGCTGCCGGCGCGGCGCCGGCGACGGTGACGCAGTTGCAGCTCAAGCTGTTCGGCACCCGCATCGACGAGGCCAGCGGGCGCGGGTCGGCGATCGTCGCCGGGCCCGACGGCGTGCAGCGGAGCATCGCGGTGGGCGAGGAGATCGTCGGCGGCGTCAAGCTCAAGTCGGTTGCGTTCGACCATGTGACGCTCGACCGCGGCGGCCGGGCGGAGGACCTGTACCTCGACCAGTCGGGCGGCGCGTCCGCGGGCGCTTCGCCCGTCGCCGCGCAGGGTGCCGGGGCCGCGCCCCTGCTGCCGACGCCGTCGGCGTTGCCGGGCGCGGTCCCGGTGGCGCAGCTGCGCGCCGACGTAGGCTTCTCGCCGCGGCTCGACGGCGGGCGGCTGACCGGGTTGACGGTGCACCCGCAGGGCGCGGGCACCGCGTTCCGGGCGGCGGGGCTGCGCGACGGCGACGTCGTCACCTCGATCGGCGGGCGCCCCGCCACCGGTGCGGCGGACCTCGACCGGATCGCGACCGACTTCGCGGGCGGCGGCATCCTGCCGGTGACGGTGGAACGCGGCGGGCAGCCCACCGCGCTCTCGATCCCGATCGCGCCCAAGTGAGGCGGCTCCTCCTCGTCCCCTTGTTGTCGGCGGCGGCGCTGGCCCTCGCGCCAGTGGCGGCATCCGCGCAGACGACGCTCAACGTGCGCGACGCGGACATGCGCGCGTTCATCGCCGACGCCGCGCGCGTGACGGGGCGCACCTTCATCATCGACGGCCGCGTACAGGGCAAGGTGACGGTGGTGACCGACCATCCGCTCAGCCGGTCGGAATATTTCGAGGTGTTCCTCTCCACGCTGCGTGCCAATGGGCTGGTCGCGGTGCCGACGGGCAACGGCGCGCTGCGGATCCAGCCGATCGACAATGCCGCGCAGGCGCCGACGCGGATCGGCACGGCGGGGGCGGCGCGCAACAGCCTCGTCACCGACATCGTCCGGCTGCGCAGCGTCGACGCCGCCTCCGCGCTCGACACCGTCCGCCCGCTCGTCAGCCAGCAGGGGTCGGTGACCGCGAACCGCACGGGCAACACGCTCGTCATCGTCGATTTCGCCGACAACGTGCGCCGCGTGCGCGAGGTGCTGCGCCGGATCGACGGTGATAATCAGGCGACCCGCGTGGTGACGCTGCGCAACGCCGGCGCGCGCGAGATCGCGATCGCGTTGCAGGGGCTGTCGGGCGGCGGCGCCGGGGCGGCGGGTGCCTCCGCGGCGGGCGGCGGCGGCGCCACGCAGACCAGCGTCTCGGCGGTGGAAAGCTCCAACTCGGTCCTGATCCGCGGCGATCCCAACACGGTCGCGCGGCTGGCCGGCATTGCCGAGCAGCTCGATCAGAAGGCGCGCAACGGCACCGAGATCAAGGTCGTGTTCCTGGAGAACGCCGACGCGCAACAGATGCTGCCGGTGCTCCAGCAGCTCGTCGGCCAGCAGCCCGACGTGGTGCAGGAGACGACGCTGTCGCGCGGCAGCTTCTCGCAGACGTCGACCAGCGGCTCGGGCGGCTCGGGTTACGGCCAAGTGCAGCAGCCGGTGATCCAGCAGCAGGCGCCGCAGCCGTCCTCGTCGGGCGGCGGCACGCCCAACGGCGCGAGCGCGGCGGTGCAGACGCAAGGGGGCCGCACCGCGGCGGTGGTGACGCGCTTCGCCGGCGCCAACGCGATCGTCATCGCCGGCCCCGCGGACGTGCAGCGCCAGCTCGCCGAGGTGATCCGCCAGCTCGACACCCGCCGCGAGCAGGTGGAGGTGGAGGCGGTCGTCGCCGAGGTGTCGGACGCGGTGGCGAGCCAGCTCGGCGCGCAGGTGCTGCTCGGCAACCTCAACGGCGGCGCGTTCGCGGCGACCAATTACTCGAACGCGGTCCCCAATCTGCTGACCATCGCGGGCGCGATCGGCTCGCGGTACCTCAACACGAACACCACCACGATCAACGGCAGCACCGTCACCACCAGCACCAACTCGACGCTGAGCGACACGCTGGCGCAATCGGCGCTGACGAGCATCCTGGGCGCGACCGGCGGGTCGGCCGGCGTCGCGGGCCGGTTCGGCAGCACGATCCTGGGCGCGATCGTCAACGCGGTGAAGACCGACACCGCGTCCAACCTCCTCCAGACGCCGCACCTCATCACGCTCGACAACCAGCAGGCGCATCTGCTGGTGGGGCAGGAGATTCCGATCACGACCGGCCAGGCGATCTCGCTCGCGTCGCAGAACTCCGACAACGCGTTCCGTACGGTGCAGCGCGAGAACGTCGGCATCCAGCTCGACGTGAAGCCGCAGATCAACTCGTCTGGCTCGATCAAATTGTACCTGCGCCAGGAGGTGTCGAGCATCGCCGGACCGGTGTCGTCGACCAACCAGGAACTGATCCTCAACAAGCGCGCGATCGAGAACACGTTCACGATCGACGACGGCCAGATCGTCGTCATCGGCGGGCTGTTGTCGGACGAGGAACGGCGGACGATCGAGAAGACGCCGGTGCTGGGCGATATCCCGGTGCTGGGCAATTTCTTCCGCTCCAAGTCGCGCTCGCGCACCAAGACCAACCTGATGGTGTTCATCCGGCCGACCATCCTGCGCACCGCGGAGGACAGCCGCCGGCTGACCGAGCAGCGCTACGGCTATCTGCGCTCGCTCGAGGGCGAGGCGCAGCCGGGGGTCGAGCCGTCGATCGACCAGCTGGTGCGCGAATACATGAACGCCTCGCCACCCACGCCGCCCGCGCCGATGCGCGGCAGCATCGAATCGCCGGACATCGCGGTCCCGGTCGCGCGCGCGGCGGGGACCGCGGTGGGTGCGGGCACCCGCGCAGTGAGCGACGCACGCGGCGTGGCGCCGTTGTCCGATATGGCAGCGGTCGCGCCGCTGCCGCAGCTCGGCCTGCCCTATGCGTTCGCGCGGCGGTTCGGCGTGGTGGTCGAGACGGGCGGCGCGGAGGGCGACCTGAGCGTCGCGTTGCGTGAGGGCGCCGATCCTCGCGCGCTGCTGGAGGTGCGCCGGTTCCTGGCGCGGCCGTTCGGCGTCAGCGTCGTGCCCGCCGTCCAGTTCGACCGGCTGCTGTCCGACCGCTACGCGATGGACGGCCAGGCGACCGCCGCCGCTGCGGTCGGCATGGGCGACGAGCTCGACCTGCTGGCGGGCGACCTGCCGACCGCGGAGGACCTGCTCGACACCGCCGACGACGCGCCCGCCATCCGCCTCATCAACGGCGTGATCGCCGACGCCGCGCGCAACGGCGTGTCCGACATCCACATCGAGCCGTACGAGTCGGGCCTGGTCGTCCGGATGCGGATCGACGGCGTGCTGCGCGAGACGTTGCGCATGCCGCCGCACGTCGCGCCCGTCGTGGTCAGCCGCGTCAAGGTGATGGCGCGGCTCGACATCGCGGAGCGGCGCGTGCCGCAGGACGGGCGCATGGGGCTGACGCTGGGCGGCAAGCTGCTCGACGTGCGCGTCTCGACGCTGCCGTCGCGCGCCGGCGAACGCGTGGTGCTGCGCATCCTCGACAAGGAGAATGCGGGCATCGACCTGCCCGCGCTTGGCCTGACGCCCGCGATGTACGCGCTGCTGACGGGGGCGCTGGCCGAGCCCAACGGCATCATCCTCGTCACCGGGCCGACGGGATCGGGCAAGACGACCACGCTCTACGCGGCGCTGCGCCTGCTCAACGACGGCAGCCGCAACATCCTGACCGTCGAGGACCCGGTCGAATATGCCGTCGACGGGGTGGGGCAGACGCAGGTGAACCCCAAGGTCGGGCTGACGTTCGCCGCCGGCCTGCGCGCGATCCTGCGCCAGGACCCGGACACGGTGATGGTGGGCGAGATCCGCGACCGCGAGACCGCCGAGATCGCGGTGCAGGCATCGCTGACCGGGCATCTGGTGCTCTCGACCGTCCACACCAACGACGCGCCGGGCGCGATCACGCGGCTGCGCGACATGAAGGTAGAGCCGTTCCTGCTCGCTTCGACGTTGCGTGCCGTGATCGCGCAGCGGCTGGTGCGCCGGCTTTGCCCCGCGTGCCGACGGCCGGTGCGCGCGGGCGACACGGTCGCGACGCTGCTCGGCATCGGCGCCGACGAGATCGTGTGGGAGCCGGTCGGCTGCGATGCGTGTTCGCCCACGGGGTACAAGGGCCGGATCGGCGTGTACGAGGGCGTGCGCGTCGACGAGACGATCCGCCGCCTCATCAACGAGGGCGGCGACGAGGCGGCGATCGCGGCGCACGCCTTTGCCCGCTCGCCCAGCCTCGCCACCGCCGCGCGCGACCTGGTGCGCGAGGGGCTGACGTCCGCCGAGGAGGCGGTGCGGGTGTCGCGGCGCGATGCCGCCGACGCGGGCGTGGAGAGCGTGCCGCTGGTGGTGGATGCGTGACTCTTGGATCCTCCCCGGAACGGGGAGGGGGACCAGCGCAGCTGGTGGAGGGGTGGCGCGTAGCGCCGGCTGCGCCCGCCCCTCCATGCCCGACCCCTCTACCACCGGCTGCGCCGGCGGTCCCCCTCCCCGGTCCGGTGAGGAACGATCGGATGGCTGACTTCGACTATCTCGCCATCGACGCGCGCGGGAACGAGAAGCGGGGGCATGTCGCCGCCGCCGACCTCGACCATGCGCGTGCGGCGCTCGACCGGCAGCGGCTGTACGTCGTCCGGCTGGAGCCGGGCTCGCCCCCGCCACCGCGCGGTCGCCCGCTGTTCGGGCTGCAACTCGCCCGCGCGAAGATGTCGGGCAAGCAGCTGACGTTGTTCACCCGCCAGCTGGCGACGCTCAACCGCGTGTCGCCGCTCGAGGAGTCGTTGCGCACCATCGTCCGCCAGACCGAGCAGGAGGGCGTGCAGGCCATCGTCGCTCACGTGCATTCGGGCGTGGTCGAGGGCCGGCGGCTAGCCGATTCGATGGGCCGCGAGCCCCGGAGCTTCCCGCCGCTGTACCGCGCGATGGTCGCGGCGGGCGAGCGGTCGGGCTCGCTGCCCGAGATCCTGGAACGTCTGGCGGTGCTGCTGGAGCGGCAGGCGGAGATCCGCGGCAAGCTCGTCACCGCCATCGCCTATCCCGCGGTGCTGGCGACGGTCGCGCTGGGCGTCACCACCGCGCTGATGATGTTCGTCGTGCCGCAGGTGGTTGAGCAGTTCGACACGGTGGGCCAGCAGCTGCCGTTCCTCACCCGGATGGTGATCGGCGTGTCGGACCTGCTCGTGCACTGGTGGTGGGCGATCGTGCTGGTCATCGTGGGCGGCGGCGTGCTCGGCTGGCGATTGCTGCGCGAGCCGTCGATCCGGCTGTCGTTCGATACCGGCCTGTTGCGTGTGCCGCTGTTCGGGCGGTTGCTGCGCGACCTGCACGCCGCGCGGATGGCGCGGACGCTGGGCACGATGGTGGCTAGCCGGTTGCCGCTGCTCGACGGCCTCACGCTGACCGCGGGAACGATCCACAACCGGCGGCTGCGGCTCGCGTCGGACGAGATCGTGGAGCAGATCCGGGGTGGCGGCAGCCTGTCGGCGGCGATGCGGCGCGCGGGCGTGTTCCCGCCGCTGCTGACGTATCTCGCCGCCTCCGGCGAGGCGGCGGGGCGCCTCGACGAGATGCTGGAGCGCGCGGCGGATTACCTCGAGCGCGAGTTCGACCGCTTCACCGCCACCGCGCTCGCGTTGCTGGAGCCGGTCATCATCGTCGTGATGGGAGGCATCGTCGCGACGATCGTGCTATCGATCCTGCTGCCGATCCTGCAGCTCAACACGCTGGCGGGACAGTGATGAGGAATGCGATGACCACCCCTTCCGTCATCCCGGGCTCGACCCGGGATCCATCTCCGCAGCAGGCGCTGGCATCCGCCAATCAGCCACCGTCGCGCGGTCGACGACGGACCCCGGATCAAGTCCGGGGTGACGGAAGAGGCGGACGTCGCCGTCCACCCGTTCGGCGTTCCGCCGAACACGGCTTCACCCTGGTCGAGCTGATGGTCGTCATCGTCATCATCGGGCTGCTGGCGACGATTGTCGCGATCAATGTCCTGCCCTCGGGCGACAAGGCGCGGGTGACGGCGGCTCGGGCGGACATCTCCACGATCGAATCGGCGCTCGACCTCTACAAGCTCCAGAACGGCAGCTATCCCACGACGCAGCAGGGTCTGCAGGCGCTCGTCACCGCGCCGGCGGGGGCCAATGCGGCGAGCTACCAGCCGGGCGGCTATCTCAAGGGCAGCAAGCTGAAGGCGGACCCGTGGGGACGGCCGTATCTCTATGCGTCGCCGGGACCGCATGGCGAGGCGGACGTGTGGAGCCTCGGCCGCGACGGCAAGGACGGCGGCGAGGGCACGGACGCCGACATCGGCAGCTGGCAGTGACGTGAGCCGGCGTCGGCGCCCGCATCGCGAACACGGCTTCACGCTCCGTCGGCGCTCCGCCGAACACGGCTTCACGCTGTATTGGCGTTCCGCCGAAAACGGTTTCACGTCCCATCGACGTTACGCCGAAAACGGCTTCACGCTGCTCGAGCTGATGATCGTGATGGCGATCATGGGCCTGGCCGCCGCGACCGTGTCGCTGGCGCTGCCCGATCCCAAGGGGCGGCTGGCCGACGAGGCGCTGCTGTTCGGCAATCGCGTGCGCGCGGCGCA
>JBPBQW010000144.1:0-19096 GCA_050955125.1 Janthinobacterium lividum | reverse complement strand
CGCCGGGCGCCATCTGCGGTTCGGGGGTGACGGACGCGAGGGTGGCCATGGCGCTCTCCTGTGTTCTTTCGAACGCAGGGTACGCTTGTGGCGGTGGTTGGGGAAGGGGGGAGCGAGAAGGGGCGTAGTGGCGACGCCACGCCGTCGAACGTGGCGGGCGAGGGGCTCGCCCGCACGCCGGCCGCGCTTGGCTCGCCTTGGCGAGCCGGCGCGGTGGGGAGCTTCTGTTGCCCGGTGCCCCCCCAACCGCTGGAATCCGCTTCTGTTGCCCGGTGCGGTCCAACCGCGCTCTTTTGGAATAACTTCAGGCCGTGAGGCCCTCAGTTACGCCGCGATCGCGAGTGCTTCGTTATCGTTGGCACTTGTGTAATGGGCCGTCGCGGTGGTCCCATTCCGAGCGAAACACTGCGCCTTTCAATGCCCGTCGATCCTGGTTCGGCCCCGTCAGCTGACCCGCTCGGCCGGCACGCTTGCGTGTCGGTGAGCGGGACAGATGGTGGAGCCGCCGGGTACTGCCCCCGGGTCCGCTGCATCTATTCTACGCCGCGATTTATCGCCATAGCCGGGCGAACCCGGCACTACCCGATATAGTCGGTTCCGCGCGCGTCTCAACCCCGCTCGCGCGCCAACAGCGCCGCCTTGCGATCGAGCCCCCAGGCATAGCCGCCGGGCGATCCGTCGCCCCGGCCTGCGCGGTGACAGGGGACGAGCACCGCGAGCCGGTTCGCGCCGCATGCCGATCCCGCCGCCCGCGCCGCGCCCGGCCTGCCCACAGCGGCGGCGAGCGCGGCGTAGGTCGTGGTGCCGCCGGCCGGAACGCGGGCCAGCGCCTGCCACACCGCCTCCTGGAACGCCGTCCCGCGCACGTCGAGCGGGAGGGCGTGGTCCTGGCCCGGCGCCTCCACCACCGCGACCACCTTCGCCGCGAGATCGGCCAGCGCCGCGTCGCCCGGCTCGATCGCGGCGGCGGGGAACCGCGTGGCGAGCGCGGCGGCGTCCTCGTCGAACGCCACCCGGCACAGCCCGCGCACCGTGGCGGCGATCAACAGCGGGCCGAGGCTGGTGGCGGCGACGGTCCAGCGGATCGCCTCGCCCCGGCCGCCCGCCCGGCGGGTCGCGGGCGTCATGCCCAGCCGGGGCGCGGCCTCGGCATAGAAGCGGCTCGGCGCGGCATAGCCCGCCGCATAGACCGCGTCGGTGACGCTCGGCCCGTCCGCCAGCGCCACGTCGGCGCGCGCGGTGCGCAGGGCGCGGGCATAGGCGGCCGGGGTCACGCCCGTCGCGCGCCGGAACAGGCGATGGAAATGGTGCGGCGCATAGCCGACTGCGGCGGCGAGGCTCGCCAGGTCCGCGGGCGCCCCCTGCGCCAACAGCGCCGCGGCGCGCGCTACCGCCTGCCCGTCGCGCGCCGCTTCGTCGGGCCGGCAGCGCAGGCAGGCGCGATAGCCCGCCGCCCTCGCCGCCGCGCCATCGGCGTAGAAGGCGACGTGCGCCCGCGCCGGGCGCCGGGCGGGGCAGCTCGGGCGGCAATAGATGCCGGTGGTGGCGACCGCCGCCACGAACGCCCCGTCCGCAGCGCGGTCGCGTGCGACAAAGGCGGCCCAGGCGGCGTCGGGATCGAGGTGGGTCATGGCCGACGGATTATCGCGCTTCCGCGTCGCCCGCATCCCGCCGCTTGCGCTCGAACTCCGCCGTCCACCGGCCCGCTCACCCCCCGTTGGCGCGGAACAGCGCGAGCGTCCGCGCGCGTGCGAGATCGGCGGAGGCGGGGTGATAGTCCCGGCGCCGGTCCGACGCGAAGCCGTGGCCGGCGTCGTATAGGTGGATGTCCGCGTGCGGCGGACGGCGGGCGATCAGCGCCTCGACGCCCGCGACCGGGATGCCGGTGTCGTCGCGGCCGAAATGCGCGACGACCGGCACCCGCGGCGTGTCGTCGCTCAGCGGTACCTGGGCGCCGTAATAGCTCGACGCGGCGGCGACGCCGGTCAGCCGGGTGGCCGCGAACCAGGCGACCGATCCGCCGTAGCAATAGCCGACGACGAACACCGGCCCGCGCGGGGCGAGCACGTCGATGCACGTCTGGACGTCGGCCAGGCTCTGCTCGAACGGGTGCAGCTCGCGCGCCAGCTCGATCGCGCGGGCGAGGTCGGCGCCGTCGTAGCCCGCCTCGAAACCCGGCTGCTCGCGGTCGAACAGTGCCGGCGCCAGCACCTCGTACCCGTCCGCGGCATAGCCGTCGGCGACCTCGCGGATGTGCTCGGTGACGCCGAAGATCTCCTGCACCACGATCAACCCGCCCCGGCGCTCGCCGACCGGCTCGGCGTGATAGACCGCGATCTCCATCGCGTCGGCCATCGCCATCCGCTCGAATCGTCCTTGCATGCCCGTCGCTTCCCCGGATGTGACCGGCGCGCGAGTGCCCGACGCCCGCCCGGCCCGCAAGCCCGCCGGGTTGCATCAGCGCCGACCCCATGCTAGCCGCCGGCCACCCCGAACGAGGCGGCACGTGCGCGCGCTCGTCGCCTGTGTCTCGTGGCATCGGGGTCAGATATCGACCGACCGGAATGGGTCGCAGGGGGAAGAAAAGTCGCGTGGAGATGTCCGGCGGTAACCAGACGGGTGGTGGTGGCCCGGGCATGCAGGCAAGCCTGGCGGGCCGTTACGCCACCGCGCTGTTCGACCTGGCGCGCGACGGCGGCGCCCAGCCGGGCGGCGGGGCCGGGATCGAGGCGGTGGAGCGCAGCCTGTCGACGGTTCAGACCGCGTTGCGCGACTCCGACGAGTTCGCCCGCCTGACGACCAGCCCGCTGGTCGACCGTGTCGCCGCGGGCCGCGCGATCGCGGCCGCCGCCGGCGTGATGGGGCTCGATCCCGTCACCCGCAGCTTCCTGGGCGTGCTCGCCGCCAATCGTCGTCTGCCCGAGCTGCCGCGAATCGTCCGCGCGTTCCGCCAGCTCGCCGCCGGCTGGCGCGGCGAGACCGCCGCCGAGGTGACGAGCGCGCACCCGCTGACCGACGACCAGGTGACGGAACTGAAGCACCAGCTTCGCCAGCGGGTCGGCCGCGAGGTCACGGTCGATTGCCAGGTCGATCCCGCGCTGCTCGGCGGTCTCGTCGTCCGGCTCGGCTCGACGATGATCGACTCGTCGATCCGCACCCGTTTGAACGCGCTCGCGCATGCAATGAAGTCCGGTGGCGACGCGTCGCCGGCACAGGTCAAGGGCTGAAACGATGGACATCCGCGCCGCAGAAATCTCGCAGGTCATCCGCGACCAGATCAGCAGCTTCGGCACGGAGGCGCAGGTCTCCGAGACCGGCCAGGTGCTGAGCGTCGGCGACGGCATCGCGCGCATCTATGGCCTCGACAACGTCCAGGCGGGCGAGATGGTCGAGTTCGCCAACGGCGTGCAGGGCATGGCGCTCAACCTCGAGGCGGACAACGTCGGCGTCGTGATCTTCGGCTCGGACGCGGAGATCAAGGAAGGCGACGTCGTCAAGCGCACGGGCACGATCGTCGACGTGCCGGTCGGCAAGGGCCTGCTCGGCCGCGTGGTCGACGGCCTGGGCAACCCGATCGACGGCAAGGGCCCGATCGTCGCCACCCAGCGCAGCCGCGTCGAGGTGAAGGCGCCGGGCATCATCCCGCGCCAGTCGGTGTCGGAGCCGATGCAGTCGGGCCTGAAGGCGATCGACGCGCTGGTGCCGGTCGGCCGCGGTCAGCGCGAGCTCATCATCGGCGATCGCCAGACGGGCAAGAGCGCGGTCGCGATCGACGCGTTCATCAACCAGAAGGCCGCCAACGCCGGCACGGACGAGTCGAAGAAGCTGTATTGCGTGTACGTCGCGATCGGCCAGAAGCGGTCGACGGTGGCACAGCTCGTCCGGACACTGACCGAGCAGGGCGCGATGGAATACTCCATCGTCGTCGCCGCGACCGCGTCGGAGCCCGCGCCGCTCCAGTTCCTCGCGCCCTATACCGGCGCCGCGATGGGCGAGTATTTCCGCGACAACGGCATGCACGCGCTGATCGTGTTCGACGATCTGTCCAAGCAGGCGGTGGCCTATCGCCAGATGTCGCTGCTGCTGCGCCGTCCGCCGGGCCGCGAGGCGTATCCGGGCGACGTGTTCTATCTCCACTCGCGCCTGCTGGAGCGCGCCGCCAAGATGTCGGACGCGAACGGCGGCGGCAGCCTAACGGCGCTGCCGATCATCGAGACGCAGGCGGGCGACGTGTCGGCTTACATCCCGACCAACGTGATCTCGATCACCGACGGCCAGATCTTCCTCGAGACCGACCTGTTCTTCGCCGGCATCCGCCCGGCGATCAACGTCGGCCTGTCGGTGAGCCGAGTGGGCAGCGCCGCGCAGACCAAGGCGATGAAGAAGGTGTCGGGCTCGATCAAGCTCGAGCTCGCGCAGTACCGCGAGATGGCGGCGTTCGCGCAGTTCGGCTCGGACCTCGACGCCTCGACGCAGAAGCTGCTGGCGCGCGGCGCGCGGCTGACCGAGCTGCTCAAGCAGGCGCAGTTCTCGCCCATGCCATTCGAGGAGCAGGCGGTGTCGATCTTCGCGGGCACGCAAGGCTATCTCGACGCGGTGCCGGTCGAGGCGGTGACGCGCTACGAGGCGGCGATGCTGTCCACGATGCGGTCGGACCACGGCGCGCTGCTGGACGACATCCGCACGAAGCGCGACATCTCCAAGGAGACGGACGCGGCGTTGAAGAGCGCGCTGACCGGCTTCGCGAAGACGTTCGCGTGACGCAATCTCCCTCTCCCCTTCAGGGGAGAGGGTAGGGGAGAGGGACAGTGGCAGCCGTCCCGATCACTCCCCCTCTCCCCGGCCCTCTCCCCTGAAGGGGAGAGGGGGAAAGAAGAACAATGGCATCCCTCAAGGCCCTCAAGATCCGCATCGGCTCGGTGAAGTCGACGCAGAAGATCACCAAGGCGATGAAGATGGTCGCCGCCGCCAAGCTGCGCCGTGCGCAGGACGCGGCGGAGGCGGGGCGACCCTATGCGCAGCGGATCGAGGCGGTGGTCGCGAGCCTCGCGGCGCAGGTGACGATCGGCGAGGGCACGCCCCGGCTGCTCGCGGGGACCGGCAAGGATCAGGTCCATCTGTTCGTCGTCGCGACGTCGGACCGCGGCCTTGCGGGCGCGTTCAACACCAACATCGCCCGCCTCGCGCGTCGCCGCGCCGAGGAGATGCGCGCCGCCGGCAAGACGGTGAAGTTCCTGACCATCGGCAAGAAGGGCCGCGGCGTGCTGGCGCGGCTGTACCGGACCGAGATCGTCCATTCGATCGACGCGGGCGATCTGGGCAAGTTCACCTATGCCGAGGCGCGCGGGTTCGCCGACGATCTGATCCACCGCTACGAGGCGGGCGAGTTCGACGTCGCGCATCTGTTCTACTCGCACTTCAAGTCGGTGCTGACGCAGGAGCCGACCGAGCAGCAGATCATTCCGGTGGCCGCGGCGATCTCGCCGGTCGCAGGGATGGTCGCCAGGACGTCGGAGGACGGGCGCACGATGGTGCCGGCGTCGGGCAGCGAGGCGGCGGTCGAGTACGAGCCCGACGAGGAGTCGATCCTGGCGACGCTGCTGCCCACCAACGTCGCGGTGCAGCTGTTCCGCGCGATGCGCGAGAACGCGGCGTCGGAGCAGGGCAGCAAGATGACCGCGATGGACAATGCGACGCGCAACGCGGGCGACCTCATCAAGCGCCTGTCCATCCAGTACAACCGCGCGCGCCAGGCGGCGATCACCACCGAGCTGGTGGAGATCATCTCGGGGGCGGAAGCGCTGTAAGTTCACCGTGTTCTCCCGCGAAGTCGGGAGCCCAGACTGGGTCCCCGCCTTCGCGGGGACACGCAAGAAGGCAAGGAAGCAGATCATGGCAACTGTCCTAGAGGATCGCCCCGCCGCAACGGGCACCAACAACGTCGGCCGCATCGCGCAGGTGATCGGCGCGGTCGTCGACGTGCAGTTCGAGCAGGGGCATCTCCCCTCGATCCTGTCGGCGCTCGAGACCGACAACAACGGCAACCGGCTGGTGCTCGAGGTCGCGCAGCATCTGGGCGAGAATATGGTCCGCACGATCGCGATGGACGCGACCGACGGCGTGACACGCGGGCAGACGGTGCGCGACACCGGCGCGCAGATCACCGTGCCGGTCGGCCCGGCGACGCTCGGCCGCATCCTCAACGTCATCGGCGAGCCGATCGACGAGCGCGGCCCGGTCAATTCCGAGTTCCACTCGCCGATCCACGCCGCCGCGCCGCCGTTCGTCGACCAGTCGACCGAGAGCGCGATCCTCGTCACCGGCATCAAGGTTATCGACCTGCTCGCGCCCTATGCGCGCGGCGGCAAGATCGGGCTGTTCGGCGGCGCGGGCGTCGGCAAGACGGTGCTGATCCAGGAGCTCATCAACAACATCGCCAAGGGCCATGGCGGCGTGTCGGTGTTCGCCGGCGTCGGCGAGCGCACGCGCGAGGGCAACGACCTGTATCACGAGTTCCTCGACGCGGGCGTCATCGCCAAGGACGCCGACGGCAACGCGATCAGCGAGGGATCGAAGGTCGCGCTGGTGTTCGGCCAGATGAACGAGCCGCCGGGCGCGCGCGCGCGCGTCGCGCTGTCGGGCCTGACGATCGCCGAGTATTTCCGCGACGTCGAGGGACAGGACGTGCTGTTCTTCGTCGACAACATCTTCCGCTTCACCCAGGCCGGGTCGGAAGTGTCGGCACTGCTCGGCCGCATCCCGTCGGCGGTGGGTTATCAGCCGACGCTGTCGACCGACATGGGCGCGCTGCAGGAGCGGATCACGTCCACGAACAAGGGCTCGATCACGTCCGTTCAGGCGATCTACGTCCCCGCGGACGATCTGACCGATCCGGCGCCCGCCACCTCGTTCGCGCATCTGGACGCGACGACGACGCTCAACCGCGCGATCTCGGAGCTGGGCATCTATCCCGCCGTCGACCCGCTCGACTCGACCAGCCGCGTGCTCGAGCCGCGCGTCGTCGGCCAGGAGCATTACGAGACCGCGCGCGCCGTCCAGCAGACGCTGCAGAAGTACAAGTCGCTGCAGGACATCATCGCCATCCTGGGCATGGACGAGCTTTCCGAAGAGGATAAGTTGACGGTCAGCCGGGCGCGCAAGATCCAGCGCTTCCTGTCGCAGCCGTTCCACGTCGCCGAGGTCTTCACGGGCATTTCGGGCAAGTTCGTGCAGATCGAGGACACCGTCCGCTCGTTCAAGGCGGTGGTGAATGGCGAGTACGACCATCTGCCCGAGAGCGCCTTCTATATGGTCGGCGGCATCGACGACGTGATCGCCAAGGCCGAGAAGATGGCCAACGAGGCGTAAGACCCGAGTTCCCCTCCCGCTTGCGGGAGGGGTCAGGGGAGGGGAGCGGCCGTCGGCGTCGTTCTCATCCCCGTTGCCCTCCCCCGACCCCTCCCGCAGGCGGGAGGGGGGAGAAGAAGACATGCTGCACTTCGAACTCGTCACCCCCGAGCGCCTCGTCCGATCCGAGGAGGTGTTCATGGTCACCGTTCCGGGCACCGAGGGCGACTTCGGCGTGCTGGAGGGTCATGCACCCGTCATGTCCACGATCCGCGACGGTATGCTGGTGATCCAGCGGACGCCGGGCGGAGCGACCGAGACGCTGGCGATCGAGGGCGGGTTCGCCGAGGTGTCGGCGACCGGGCTCACCATCCTGGCCGAGCGGACCGGCGTCGCGACGGACAGGATCGGCGGCGCGACGGCGTCCGGGGCCAAGGCGCCCGACCGGGCCTGACCCCGCGGCGGCGGGTCAGCCCGCCTTGGGCTTGCCCGGATCGGCCTCCTTCTTGCGCGCCTCCGCGTCCGCCTTGCCGAACTCGGCGAGCGCCGCGGCGGAGCCGTCCTTGTCGAGCGCGGCCAGCACCTTCTGTCCGAACGCGGCATGGCCCGCGTCATCAAGGTTGTAGGCGACCGGCGCCACGGCGACCCGCGCCCTGGCGGCGTCCTTCTGGTGCAGCAGGACGCGGGTCGCGTTCAGGCGGACGTCGGGATCATAGGGCGCCAGCTGATAGGCATAGAGCATGCCGCCCTCCGCATTCGCAGTCGGCTCGGCGCCCGAGTCGGCAAAGCTCGTGTAATAGCGCAGCAGCGGCTCGGGCGCATTGGGATCGACCTTGTTGGCGGCGAGGTACACGCGCCGGATCGCGGTCCAGCGCACCGGGTCCGTCACCTTGGCCCGTCGCGCCGCCGCCTCCTGCGCCATCCCCTTGTACACCAGCGCGTGGATCGACCTGGGATCGAGCGCCAATGCCCGCTCCGCCGCCGCCTCGGAACGCGCGAAGCAGCTTGCGTCGGCCTTCTTGTCGGTGCTGCAGGCGTCATACTCCGCCTCGGCGACCTCGTCCTGCACGAAGGCGTCGGACGCGAAGTGCGCCGCGGCACCCTCCGCCAGCGTGGCGACCTGTGGCGCGGTCGCGGCGGACACGCCGCGTTTGGAGGCCATGTAGGCGGGCATCACCGCGGCCTCGGCGGCGGTCAGCGGGCGCAGCGCGATCGGGCCGATCGCCAGCTGGTCCGCGGCCGCGGTGAAATAGGGATGGTGGGTGGCGATGCTGCGCAGATAGCCGTTGAGCCGGAGATCGAGGCCGCCGGTGCCGCCGAACGCCTCCGCCGCCGCGTCGCCCGACTTGCCGGCGTTGATCGCCGCGAGATAGTCGGCCAGCTGCTTGCGCCGGCCGGGGTCGAAGGTGAGATAGTGGGTGAGCAGCCACCCGCGGCTGTACAGCGCGTCGCGCCGCTCGCCGTCGAGCTTGCCCGGGTTCGGCCGCACGAGCATGTCGGCCGGCAGCAGGTTGTAGTTGTCGACGGTGTAGCCGCGATACAGCGGCGGCGCGCCGAAGGTGACGCCGCCGCCCCGGAACTCGGCGGTCGCGTGAAGCTCGGCCGCGCCCTCGACGTACCAGGGCGGCATCGCCGCATCGGTCCAGTTCGTCAGCATCCAGTGATGCGTGTATTCGTGGAACAGGATCGCCTGCGGCCGCATGCCATAGTCGCCGCCCTCTCCCGAGCTGCGCGGCACGAACGCGACCGATCCGCCGGCATGGGGATCGTAGAACCCGGCGACCCCGCCGTAGCCCGCCAGCTTCTGGATCGCGCCGATGTTGCCGACGACGAACACCGTCACCCGGGCACTGTCGCCGCGCACGTCCTCGGGCGCCTGGTGCCAGACGCGGATCGCCTTGTCGAACTTCTCCAGCCGCTCGGTATAGGCGCGGACATGGTCGGGCGTGTCGTCCGAATAGACGATGAAATACCGCGAGCTCGCCTTCTGCCATGCCGCGGGCGCGGCGGCCGACGAGGCGAGCAGCAGCGCGGCGGCCAACGATCGGCGAACCATATCCTCTTCTCCCCCCAATGCCCCGACACGAGGCTACCGCGACCGCGCGGCTTTCCGCAAGCCCGCTACAGGAAGCTGTACGGATCGACGTCCACCGCCACGCGCACCTTGGACGGCCAGTCGAGCGCGCCCAGCCAGCCGCGGATCACGTCCTGGACGTCGAGCGCGCGGCGGGCGTGGACGAGCAGGCGATAGCGGTGGCGGCCGCGCAGCATCGCCAACGGGGCGGGCGCGGGACCATAGACGTGCATGCCATCGACGTCCGGCGCGGCGCGGCCGATCGCGGTGGCGGCGGCGTGCGCGGCGACCTGTTCCTCCGACGACACGACGATCGCGGCGTAGCGGCCGAAGGGGGGCGCGCCTGCCTCGCGCCGGGCCTCCGTCTCGGCGGCGTAGAAGGCGTCGGCGTCGCCCGTCACCAGCGCCTGCATCACCCGCGCGCCGGGCTGATGCGTCTGGATGAAGACGCGGCCCGGCTTCTCGCCCCGGCCGGCGCGGCCCGACACCTGGCGGATCTGCTGGAACGTGCGCTCCGCCGCGCGCAGGTCGCCGCCCTCGAGCCCCAGATCGGCGTCGACCACGCCGACGAGCGTCAGGTTGGGGAAGTGATAGCCCTTGGTGACGAGCTGCGTGCCCACCACGATGTCGATGTCGCCCGCCTCCATCCGCCCAACGAACTCCGCCGCCTTGGCGGGCGACCAGATCGTGTCGGAGGTGACGATCGCCACGCGGGCGGCGGGAAACAGCGCGCGCACCTCGTCGGCGATCCGCTCGACGCCCGGGCCGCAGGCGACCAGCGTGTCCTCCCCCTGGCATTCGGGGCAGACGCGCGGGGTCGGCTCGGCATGGCCACAATGGTGGCAGGCGAGGCGGCGGATCAGCCGGTGCTCCACCATCCAGGCGGTGCAATTGGGACATTGGAAGCGATGCCCACACGTCCGGCACAGCGTGAGCGGCGCATAGCCGCGGCGGTTGAGGAACAGCAGCGATTGCTCGCGCCGCTCCAGCGTCTGCGTCAACGCGGCCACCAGCGGCCCGGCGAGCCAGCGGCCGCGCTCGGGCGGCTGCGCGATGAGGTCGATCGCCGCGATCGCGGGCATCTCCGCCAGCCCGAAGCGGCTCGGCAGGCGCAGTTCGGCATAACGGCCGAGCGCGACCTGCTGGCGCGTCTCGATCGCCGGCGTGGCGGAGGCGAGCACGACCGGGCAGTCCTCGAACCGCCCGCGCATCACCGCCACGTCGCGCGCGTGGTAGTGGACGCCTTCCTCCTGCTTGAAGCTCGTCTCGTGCGCCTCGTCGACCACCAGCAGGCCGAGGTCGCGATAGGGCAGGAACAGCGCGGAGCGCGCGCCGACCGTCACCAGCGCCTCGCCGCCCGCGATCGCCCGCCACGCGCGGCGCCGCTGCGTCGAGCGCAGGCCCGAATGCCACGCGACGGGCTCGCAGCCGAACCGATCGGCGAAGCGACGCAGGAACGGCTCGGTCAGCGCGATCTCGGGCAACAGCACGAGAGTCTGCCGCCCCGCCCGGATCGCGGCGGCGACCGCTTCGAAATAGACTTCCGTCTTGCCCGATCCGGTGACGCCGTCGAGCAAGGTCGGCGCGAACGCGCGGGCGCGGACGTCGCCCGCCAGCCGGTCCGCCGCCGCCTGCTGGTCGGGCGAGAGCACCGGCGGCGCATGGTCGGGGTCGGGGACGGGGTAGGGACTGTCGATGTCCGCCGCGACCGCCTCGATCGCGCCTGCCTTCACCAGTCCGCGGATCACCGCGTCCGACACGTCCGCCGCGGTCGCCAGCTCGCGGATCAGGCCCTGGCGGTCGCCGATCCGCTCCAGCGCCTGCGCGCGCTGCGGCGTCAGGCGCGGCGGAACCTGCCCGGTCGCGCGATACTCGACCATCATGCGCGCGCCCTCGAGCGCGCTCGTCGACGACAGCGCCATCCGCAGCACCGCGGCGGGCGGCGCGAGGTAATAGGCCGCGGTCCACTCCACCAGCCGGCGCAGCGGTGCGCCCAGCGGCGCGGCGTCGACGACGGAGACAAGGTTGCGCAGCCGGTTGTCGCCGACCTCCGCATCCGACGGCATCGCGTCGGGCTCCCACACCACGCCCATCAGCTGGCGCGGCCCGAGCGGCGCGACGACGATCGATCCGGGCTCGACGTGCATCCCGTGCGGCACGCGATAGTCGAGCGGGCCGAGCGCGGCGTTGAGGAGGATTACGCGGGCACGCGACATGGCCCCCTAGATAGGCGAGGTAGCCGCCTTGGCCTAGCCGCGCGTCGGCGCGGTCAGCCCGCCTGGCGATTCGCCCGCCGACGCTCGCCGACCCGCAGGCGCTTGGCCGTGTACAGGACGGTGTCGGCGGCATGGATCAGGTCGCGCACGGTGACATGCTCCGCCTCGAGCGTCGCGATCCCGACCGTGCCCGCCGCGATCATGCCCAGGCCGCCGTGCGAGACGGGTACCCGCAACGAATCCTCCAGCCGGCGCACGACCGCGGCAGGATCGGCGGCGAGCGCCGGATCCTCGATGACGACCGCGAACTCGTCCCCGCCCAGCCGTGCCGCGCAGCTGCCCGCCATCCACGGCTGGCGCAACGCCCGGCCGACGCCCCTCAGCACGTCGTCGCCCGCCAGATGGCCGAGCGTGTCGTTGATCGCCTTGAACCCGTCGAGGTCGATCATCGCCAGCAGCAAGGGTGCGTCCTCGTCGCGGGCGCGGTCGATGGCGACGCGCAACGTGCGCTCGAACGCCACCCGGTTGCTCAGCCCGGTGAGCATGTCGGTCTCCGCGGACCGCCGCAACGCCGTCTCGAGCTCGTGCTGGTCGGTGATGTCCTGGAACACGCCGATGATCGCGACCGGCTGCCCGTCGACCTTTTCGATCTCGCCCATCGCGCGGACCCGGCGCCGCTCCGCGCGGGCGGTGATGAAGCCCGCCTCGATCGCGAACGGGTCGCCCGTCTCGATCGTGCGCGCGAGCGCGGCGCTGATCTCCCCGCGCGCGGCGGGCTCGTAATGGTCGAGCGCGCCGTCGATCGGCGGGGTCTCCCCGATCGGCAGGCCATGGATGCGATAGACGTTGTCCGACCATTCCAGCGCCGCGTCGGCGAGCGAGAACCGCCACGACCCGATCATCGAGATCCGTTCCGCCTGACGGAAGATGCTGTCCTTGCGCGCCAGCTCGGCGGCCTGAATGTCGCTCTCGCGGGCGAGGTCCACCGCGCGCATCGCGGTCGCCCGCGCGGCGATCAGCGCTTCGGCCAGCGTGACCAGATTGTCGAGCATGCGCCGCGCGGCGACGCTCAGCGTCCGGGGCGCGACGTCGACCGCGCACAACGTCCCGATCGGCTGGCGGACACCGTCCGCGTCGGTCGCATGGATCGGCGCGCCGGCATAGAAACGCAGGCCGTCCGGCCCGGCGACCATCGGATTGGCGGCGAACCGCGCGTCGCGGGTGAGGTCCTCGACGATCGTCGTCGCATCCTGGCGCACCGTCGTGTCGCAGACGCTGCCCTCGCGGTCGAACGACTGCGCCGGGCCCGTGCCGGCATAGATGTGCACGTGGTTCCGATCGACGAGGTTGAGCATCACCGTGGGGCAGCCGAGCAGGTCCCCCGCCAGCGCGACGAGCGACTGGTAATCCTCCCGTCGATCCGCATCGCTCAACGCCAGCGCGTGCAGCGCCGCCAGCCGGGCATGCTCGTCGGGGGTCAGCGTCAGCGGATCGGTCGTCATGCAAGGGACGTACGCGCGGAGGGTTAAAAAGCCTTTGCGATCGGATGGCGGTCGGGCGCACGGAGGCGGCATGGACCCGTTCGATCCCGATGCGCTCGTGCCGGCGTGGGCCGCGCACCTCGCGCTCGACCGGCGACGGTCCGTGCACACCGTCCGCGCCTATGCAGCGACCGCGCACCGGCTGCTCGCGTTCCTCGCGCGGCATCGCGGCGAGCCGGCGGGCAGGGCCGCGCTGGCGACGCTGGAGGCGGCGGACCTGCGCGCGTTCCTGGCGGCGCGGCGCGGCGAGGGGCTGGTCAACGCGTCGGCGGCGCGCGAGCTGTCGGCGGTGCGCGGTTTCCTCGCGTTCTGCGGCGTGGAGCCGGTGCGGGTGCGTGGTCCGCGGGTGAAGCCGGGCGTGCCGCGGCCGATCTCGCCGGCGGAGGCGGTCGCGCTCGCCGAGACGGTGGCCGACGGCGCGGTGGCGCCGTGGATCGGCGCGCGCGACTGGGCGGTGCTGCTGTTGCTGTACGGCGCAGGCCTGCGGATCGGCGAGGCGCTGGCGCTGACGGGCGCCGTGCTACCGCTGGGGCGGGTGCTGACCGTGGTCGGCAAGCGCGACAAGACGCGGATGGTGCCGCTGCTGCCGCAGGTGCGCGACGCGATCGACGCCTATGCCGCGCAGGTGCCGTGGCGCATCGACCGGGATGCCGCGCTGTTCCGCGGCGCGAAGGGCGGCGCGCTCGACCCCGCGATCGTGCGCCGCTCGGTGCAGGCGGCGCGCGGCGTGCTGGGGCTGTCGGAGCGCACCACACCGCACGCGCTGCGCCACAGTTTCGCGACGCATCTGCTGGGCCGCGGCGCGGACCTGCGGTCGCTGCAGGAGTTGCTCGGTCACGCCAGCCTCAGCTCGACGCAGGTCTATACGCAGGTCGATGCCGCGCACCTGATGGACGTGTACCGCAACGCGCACCCGCGCGCGTGACGGTCAGAACCAGGCGATCGCCGCCAGCAGGCACCCGGTCGCCGCCGCGCCCGCCGCGAGCCCGAACAACCAGCGCCGCCGCGTCAGCGCGGTGATCGAGGCCAGCGCGATGCCGATCTGGACGAAGGTCATCGCGATCGCGAGCTTGATGTGCGGCCTGAACGCGTGGCTGGACTCGACATTGGCCTCCTCCGACCGCCGGTCGAGCGCCTCCGCCTGCGCCTGCAGCGCGCGGGCCTTGGCGGCATAGCGCGCGATCGACGCCCGGCGCTCGGGCGAGGCGGCGTCGGGCGAGCGCTCGTCGAGATGCCGCTTGATGCCCTCGGCCTGATAATAGGCCCAGACGTCGGACGCCTGCGCCTTCAGCAGCACCGCCTCGTTCTTGGAATAGAGCGCGTCGCTCTCGGTATGGCCACCCGCCAGGCTGACGACCGCGCCGATCGTCGCCAGCACGGCGGAGAACAGCGCGATCCGCTGCGCCAGCGGCTCTCCCGCCTCCGCCGCTTCGTCGAGGACGCGTTCGTGGTGCCCGCGGACCTCGAACTCCTCAGCCACGCTCGGCGCTCCGGCGGCCGAGCCCCATCCGCTGCAGCTCGCGCTTGCGATCGACAAACTGGTGCTTCAGCGCGCCGGCCACGTGCAGCACCAGCAGCGCCAGCATCGCCCAGCCGCCGATCAGGTGCACCGTCTCGATCCGCTCGTGCAGTTCGTGCTGCCCGGCGAGGCCCGAGGGCTCGCGACCGATGTCGTTGATCGGCGCGATCAGCGGAAGCGGGAAGAGGCCCCAGATCATCAACGGGCCGCGCTTGTGCGGCGGCTGGCCACCGCCCTTGCCCTCGCCGGCGTGTCCGCCGGTCGGCGTGCCGGCCTTGCCCGCAGGCGACGCGGCGGCGGGAAGCGGCTGTGGCGGCGGGGGCACGCGGGGATGCGCCTGCGCCCAGGCCGCGCCCGCCGACCCCGCCGGCGGGCTGGCGGAGACCATCGCCCAGCCCGACAGCGGCAGCAGCACCATCCCGGCGTAGAACAGAGCGTACACCGCCTTGGCCAGCGTCTTCTGCCACTCGGGCACCGACAGCATCGGCGGCGGCCGGTGCGTCAGCCGCCACGCGATCCGCACGACCGTCAGCGCCAGGACCGTGATCCCCGACGAGACGTGCAACGCGAACGCGCCGGCGGGCAGATACTCGCCGAACAGGCCGGTCGCCAGATTGTAGAGGATGCCCAGCGCGATCGCCCAGTGCAGCAGGATCGCGACGTTCGTGTAGCGCAACTGGCGCCGGTCGTTCGACCACCCCGTCCGTCCATTCGCCATGCCGGCCATCCCCGTCCTCCCGCTCGTTCCGCCCGTGATCGACGCTTCGCGCGGTGACGTCAACGCACGGACTGATCCATGTCAGCGGATCGCGGTGCCCGGCTCAGCCCACCGCTTCCAGCACCGCGGCGCGCAGCTCGGCGATGCCGAGGCCGGTGTCGCTCGACGTCGACAGCACCTCCGGGTGCGCCGCCGGGCGCTTGCGCGCTTCGGCCGCGGTCGCGTCGGCGACGGTAGCGAGCTCGCTCGGCTTGATCTTGTCGACCTTGGTCAGCACCAGCCGATAGCTGACCGCGGCCTTGTCGAGCATCGCCATGATCTCGTGATCGACGTCCTTGAGCCCGTGGCGCGCGTCGACGAGCACCAGCGTGCGCTTCAACACCTGACGCCCGCGCAGGAAGTCGTTGACGAGGTAGCGCCAGCGGCGGACGACGTCGGGCGGCGCCTTGGCGAAGCCGTAGCCGGGCATGTCGACCAGCCGGAACAGCGGCGGCTCGCCCTCGCCGCCGCCGACGTCGAAGAAGTTGAGCTCCTGCGTCCGTCCCGGCGTGTTCGACGTGCGCGCGAGCGCGTTTCGACCGGTCAGCGCGTTGAGCAGCGACGACTTGCCGACGTTGGACCGGCCCGCGAACGCGACCTCGGGCACGATCGCATCGGGCAGATGCTCTAGCGCGGGGGCCGAACGCAGGAACGCGACCGGCCCGGCGAACAGTTTGCGCGCGGCCTCTACCAGCGCCGCCCGTGTCTCGTCGTCAGGGGCTATGTTGTCGGGGCCAAGATCGCTCACTTGCCCTTCACCACGACGGACGACGCGGGCGCCGCCTTCAACTGCGGATGGCGGGAGTACAGGAACCGCTGCTGCGCCAGCGTCAGCAGGTTGCTGGCGATGTAATACAGCTGCAGCCCCGCCGCGAGCGGCGCGAAGAACAGCATCATGATCCACGGCATGAACGCCATCACCTGCTGCTGCGTCGGGTCCGCCGCCGCCGGGTTCATCCGCATCTGCAACCAGATCGTGACGCCGAGCAGGATCGCGAGCAGCCCCAGGTGCAGCACGCCGGGCGGCGTGAACGGCAACAGGCCGAACAGGTTGACGGGCGTGAGCGGGTCGGGCGCGGACAGGTCCTTGATCCACAGCGCGAACGGCTGGTGCCGCATCTCGATCGTCACCAGCAGCATCTTGTAGAGTGCGTAGAAGATCGGGATCTGAAGGAAGGTCGGCAGACAGCCGGCGAGCGGGTTCACCTTCTCCGCCTTGTACAGCGCCATCACCTCCTGCTGCTGGCGGGCCTTGTCGTCCTTGTGACGTTCCTGCAGCGCCTTCATCTTGGGCTGGATCGCACGCATCGACGCCATGCTAGCGAACTGGCGCTGCGCGATCGGGAACATCAGCAGCCGGATCGTGCACGTCAGCAGGATGATCGCGATGCCGTAGTTGCCGACGTGGCGGAACAGCCAGTCGAGATAATAGAAGATCGGCTTCTCGACGATCCGGAACCAGCCCCAGTCGATCGCGCGATCGAAATTGGCGATGCCGCCGCCGCCCTTGTCGCCGTCGTTATAGGCGTCGATCAGCCGCGTCTCCTTGGCGCCCGCGAACAGCCGGCTGACCTGGGTGACGGCCTGCCCGGGGCGGAGCGTCTGCGGCGCGGCGGTGAAGTCGGCCTGGTACGCGCGCGTCGGACCCTCGCCGGCGCCGGCGCGGAACTCGCCGTCGAAGCCGCGGCCCTGGTCGGGCACCAGCGCGGTCAGCCAGTATTTGTCGGTGAACCCCAGCCAGCCCCCCGTCGTGGTGAAGCGCTGCGTCGCCTTGTCGACGTCGGCGAAGTCGGTGCCGTAATCCGCCTTGCCGTCGTGCGCGCTCATCGGCCCTGTGTGGATCGTGCGGCTGGTCGCGTCCTTGGACACGCCGGTGCGGCTGACGAGGCCATAGGCGGCGACCGGCACCGTCGCGCCGCTCGCGTTGCCGACCGTCTGGCGAACGGTGACCATGAACCCGTCGTCGACCGCCAGATCGATCCGGAACGCGAGGCCGGCGCCGTTGTCGGCGGTGAGCGCGACCGGGTGGCCGGGCGAGAGGACGGGGGCCGACGCCTTCCACACCGTGTTCGCATCGGGCAGTTTCAGCCCGTCGCCGCGCCAGCCGAACTGCGCGAAATACGCCTCGGGCGCGCCGGCGGGGGAGAGCAGCCGGATCGGCGCCGAATCCTTGGCGACCGTCTCCTTGTACTGGGTCAGCACCAGATCGTCGATCCGCGGCCCCTTGAGGTTGATCGAGCCCGCGAGCCTGGGCGTCGCGATCCGGACGCGCGGCGTCTCGCGCAGCACCGCGCCGCGGTCGCGCGTCGCGACGGGGCCGTCGGCGGTGGGATCGGCGGCGGGGTTGGGCAGCGCCTGCGTCTTGCCGTTGACGATCCGCGTCGCGGGCGGATTGGCGGCGGGAAAGAAGCGCGCCGACACGATCGGCCAGCCGATCAGGATCAGCGCCGCGAGCACCGCGAACATCACGAAATTGCGGGTGTCTTCCTTCACGGGCACTCAACCTTGGGTCAGGGCGCGATGCCGCGCCCGGGGGATCAGGGCACGGGATCGTGGCCGTGGGCGCCGAACGGGTGACAGCGCGCGATGCGCCGGATCGCCAGCCAGCCCCCCTTGGCCGCTCCATAGCGGCCAAGCGCGGTGATTGCATAGGCCGAGCAGCTGGGACTGAACCGGCACGTCGGCGGCAGGAGGAGGGAGGGGCCGAGCTGCCATCCCCGCGCGAGCAGGATCAGCAGGCGTGCGGCCCAGCGGTTCACCGCCTGGCGACCTTCGCCAGCGCCTTGACCAGTTCGGCGCGGAGCTGATCAAAAGGCCGTTCCACACCGTCGCCGCGGCCGATGAGCACATGGTCGGCGCCGGGCACACCCTGCAGCGGCAACAGCTCGCGGCCCAGCGCGCGGAACCGGCGCTTCATGCGGTTGCGGACGACTGCGTTGCCGATCTTCTTGGTGACGGTGATGCCCAGCCGGATGGTCGCATCGTCGTCGTCGCGCCGCCGGACCAGCAGCACGAAGCCCGGCATCGGTGCCCGGCGCGCCTTGTTGGCGGCCAGGAAATCACGCCGCTGCGTCAGCGTTCTTATCTCGGTGGCGGCGCCGGCACCGCCGCCCGGCACAGCCGGGCCAGCCAAGCTTACGCCGACAGCTTCTTGCGGCCGCGGTTGCGGCGCTCGCGGATGACCGTGCGGCCGCCCACCGTCGCCATCCGCGCGCGGAAGCCGTGACGGCGCGCCCGCACCAGATTGCTCGGCTGGAAAGTCCGCTTCATCGTTCATCACCCGACTGGCACGTGCTGCGTGCACTCGAAAAGGAAAAGGCCGCCCGAAGGACGGCCGTTGATGAGGCGCGCATAGTCGCCGATGCGCGCCAAGTCAACGCGTCGGCTGAGCGCCCGCCCGCCCTCCAGCCGGTCCACCAGCCCGTCCTCCAGCCAGCCGCGCGGCCCGCTCGCGACGCCGGCGTGCGCTCGGCCGCCGCATCGCCCGGTCCGCCAGCGCGCCGGTGCGGGGCCAACGCCGCTTCGCCCGCACGAACCAGCGCCGCACCCGCGCGGAGTTGCGCAGCAGCAGCGCCAGCCCGCCTGCGAACAGGAAGATGCCGCCCGGCCCCGGCAGCACGCCGACGACGGGCGCCGCCGCGA
>JBPBQW010000143.1:0-19803 GCA_050955125.1 Janthinobacterium lividum | reverse complement strand
CCGGGCGCGCCACTCTGGCGCCATGACGACGACGGTGGCGGTGTACAGCCTCAAGGGCGGGGTCGGAAAGACGACGCTGGCCGTGAACCTGGCCGCCTGCGCCGCCGCGAGCGGGCGGCGGACGCTGCTGTGGGACCTCGATCCGCAGGGCGCGGCGACCTGGCTGCTGCGCGCCTCGCCCGTCCGCGACCGCGCGCGCGCGGTGTTCTCGCGCGAGGTCGCGCTGGCCGGCGCGGTGATGCCGACCGCGATCCCGCGGCTCGACCTCATGCCCGCCGACGCGTCGCTGCGCGGGCTCGACCGGCTGCTGGGCGATCTGGCCAAGCGCAAGCGGCTGCGCCGGCTGATCGAGGGGCTCGACGGCTATGACCGCGTCCTGCTGGATTGCCCGCCGGGCCTCGCCGAGACGGCGGAGCAGGCGCTGGACGCCGCCGATCTCGTCGTCATGCCCGTCGTGCCCTCGCCGCTGTCGACGCGGGCGTATGAAGAGGTGGAGCGGCATCTGAACGGCCGACGGCCGCTGTTGCCCGTCCATTCGATGGTCGACCGCCGCCGCGGTCTCCACCGCACCGCGCTGGCCGCGCATCCCGACTGGCCGTCGATCCCGATGGCCAGCGCGGTGGAGGCCGCGTCCGCCGAGCGGGCGGCGGTGGGCGACACCGCGCCGCGCTCGCCGGCGGCGCGGGCCTTTGCGGACCTGTGGCGCGCCGTCGAGGCGCGGCTCGCGGCATGAGCGCGGTCCTCGATCCGCAGCTCGTGCTCGGCGCCTATGCGGTGGGCGTGTTCCCGATGGCGGACAGCCGCGAGGCGGACGGCGTGTACTGGGTCGAGCCGCGGCGGCGCGCGATCCTGCCGCTG
Source organism: Janthinobacterium lividum (assembly GCA_050955125.1). Lineage (GTDB taxonomy): Bacteria > Pseudomonadota > Alphaproteobacteria > Sphingomonadales > Sphingomonadaceae > Sphingomonas. The sequence continues at coordinate 18,945 of JBPBQW010000143.1, read as the reverse complement.
GGCGGCTTCCGCCTGTCCCGCTCGCTTCGCCGGACGATCGCCGCCGACCGCTTCCGCGTCACCGCCGATGCGGCATTCCCCCAGGTGATCCGCCTGTGCGCCGAAAGCGTGCCGGGTCGGCCGGAGACGTGGATCAATCCCGGCATCGAGCGCGCGTTCCTGGCGCTGCACGCGATGGGGTTCGCGCATTCGGTCGAATGCTGGGACGGCGACCGGCTGGCGGGCGGGCTGTACGGCCTGGCGCTCGGCCGCGCGTTCTTCGGCGAGAGCATGGTGTCGCGCGAGCGGGACGGGTCCAAGGTCGCGCTCGCCTGGCTCGTCGCGCGGCTGCGCGCCGGGGGGTACGAGCTGCTCGACTGCCAGTTCCAGACCGACCATCTCTCCAGCCTGGGCGCGGTGGAGATCGGCCGGGCGGACTACGTGTCGCTTCTGTCCGCCGCCCTCGCCGGGGTGGTGGAGGCGGGCGCGGCGTCGTCGGCCGGCGCGGCGTCACCGGCGTCATCGGCCGCATCCGCGGCGGGCGACTTCTTCCGGCTCGACCGCGCCGCGCCGCCCTCGACGGCGCCCGATGCGGGCACGGCCGTCGTGTCGGGGCCGCCGGTGGGAAAGGACATCGTGCAGCTCTTGGTCCACACGTCGTAGACGGGGTGCTGCACGACGTTGAGGCCGGGCCGCTCCTTGTAGAGCCAGCCCGAGAAGACGCGGCGCCAGCGGCGGTCGACCTGCTGGACGTCGAGCTGGACGAACGCGCCCGTCAGCTGCTCCTGCTCCCAGGGCGCGGTCTGCTCGCACGCGCGCAGGTGCACGACCACGCCGCCGATCCGGATCGACTGGCCGGGACGCAGCGTCAGGTCGCGGCTGGCGCCGTTGCGCTTGTTGAGCAATCCGATCACCGCGACCCGCTGCGCCATCGGCGTGCCGATCGGCGCCGCCTGCGCCGCCGAGCCGCCGACCGTCTCGACGCCGTTCGTGCCGCCCCTGCCGGGCAGGGGTGTCGCGGCGGGAACGGGCACCGTCACGGCCACGGACCCGTCGCCGCCGCGATGCTCCGCGATCCACCAGCCGCCACCGGCCAGCGCGGCGACCAGCACCGCGCCGGCGACGACCCGCTTCACCCTTCGGGCGTCCAGGCTTCGTAGTCGCCGGTCGCGGCGGCGCGGTGGCCACCCTTCTCGAGCGCGCCGGCCGGGCGATAGGCGAGCGCGGTGCCGGTCATGTTGGGGATCGGCGGCTTCTGCCACGCGCGCGGCGGTGGCATCGACCGGTCGGGCACGTCCTCGACCTGGTGGTGCATCCAGCCGAACCATTCGGGCGGGATCCGGCTGACGTCGTTGGCGCCGGCATAGATCACCCAGCGGCGCGGCCGGCCCGCGGTGTCGCGCCCGCCCTCGTAATAGACGTTGCCCGACCCGTCGGTGCCGACCTGGCGCTTGCCGCGCAGGCCGAGCCAGGTGCCCAGAGTGATGGAGTTCCACCAGGTGACGATGCCGATACCCATGGTTCCGTGCCTAGCGGGCCGCCGCCGGGCCATCAACCCGCGATAGCGTCACCGCCGGCTGCCTGCGTCAGCGCCACGTGACCTTGTCGCCTTCCGCGATGCCGAGTTCGGCGGCGCGGCCGCCGCGCAGTTCCAGCACCGCGCCCACCGGCTCGCCCGACGACAGCGGTGTCTCGTCGAACGGCACCGCGTTCTCGGCGATATGCGCGATCGTGCCGTCCGCGCGGATAAAGACGATGTCGAGCGCGCTGGGCGTGTTCTTCATCCAGAAGTTCGCGACCCGCGGCGCGCCGCCCTGCGGAGGGTAGGGCCAGAACAGCATGCCGCCGTCGGGGGCGATCGCCGTGCGGTACATCAGGCCGCGCTCCTGCTCGGCGGCGGTGCGCGCCCGCTCGATCCGGAACGCGTGGCGTCCGCGCGGGCCCGCCACCGTCACCGTCAGCGGCCCGGTGTCCGCCGCCGCCGCCGCGCCGCCGTTCCGCCCGCACGCCGTCGTCGTCAGGCCGGCCGCGAGCAGCGCCAGGGCGGCCGCGACGGCCGGTGCGGTGCGACGGGTCACGTCAGTCATCCTCTTCCACCTCGACCGCGAGCGGCCCCTTGCGGCCCCGGACGATCCGCGCGCGCAGCCGGTCGTCGGGCATCGCATCGACGATGCCCGCCCGCCGCAGCGTCTCCATGTGCACGAACACATCCCCCTCGACCGCGTCGGCGACGAGGAAGCCATAGCCTTTCAGCCTGTTGAACCATTTGACGGTCGCCCGCTCGAACGGGCCGGCGTCGCCGATCAGCGCCAGCGGATCGATCCGGTCGCCCGGCGCGCGCTCCCGCACCGGCGGCTCCACCGCCGTGCTGGTGTCGACCGCCAGGATCTCGCGCACCTGAAGCCCTCGCGCGCCGCGGACCGCCACGACGTCGACCCGCGTCCCCTCGGGCAGCGAGCGGCGACCCAGCGGCTGGAGCGCGGAGAAATGCAGCAGGATGTCGCCCGCCTCCTCCCCGCCCACGACGAAGCCGAAGCCGCGGGTGGCGTCGAACCACTTGACCACCCCGGTGTGGCGCTCGCCCGGCATGGCCGGCGAGAGGTCGAGCGGACCCGCGTCGGGCGCCGCGCCGTCGCCCGCGCGCGACCCGTCCGCGTCCGGCGCATCGCCGTCCGGGGATGGCGGTGGTTCCTCCCCGCCGTCAGAGTGTCGCTCCGCTTCGCTTCGCATCGATGTCCCTCATAGCGACGCTAACACGGTTCGTCGTCATCACAACCGTCCGTGCCGCCGCCATCGTCCTCGAAAGAAACACCGGGCGCCGCGTCGACGATCCGACGGGCCAGCGCGAAACCGTGTCCGGCCCGGATCATCGCGGCGAGCTGTCGCTCGCGCAGCGGCCGGTCCGCCGCCGTCTGCGCGAACGGGCCGATCCGCCGCCGCCGCGCGAGCGTGAGCGCGGCCTCGATCGCGCGGTCCGCGACGTCGGGGGCGATCGCGTCCAGGTCGTCGGTGCCGAGCCGGGCGGCGCGCAGCGTCGCCGCCACCCGCCGCGCGCCCAGCCCGCGGCGCGCCATCGCCGCCGCCTTGCCCTCGGCATAGGCGCGGTCGTCGACATAGCCCAGATCCGCCATCCGCCCGGCCAGCGCCTCGGGATCGGCGGCCGCCTCGCCCTCGCGCCAGCCCCGTTCGCGCAGCTTGCGCCGCAGATAATCCGCCAGCCGCCCGCGCGTCGTCGCGAACCGCTCGACGTAGCGCAAGGCGAGCCGCTCCAGCGCCGCCGGGTCGAGCGGCGGCGGCGGCGCCCGCTCGCGCGAGCGGGCGGAACGGGCGCCTGGCGAGGGTCGGGAAGGGGATCGGGGCGGCATGCGCCATGATTGTGCCACACTGGTTGGGGATTGCGAGGGTCCATGCCCGTGCGATCCGGGCAACGGCCGGTGGCCGTCGACAGGGGCTTGGGTTGATGGCGGGAACGACGGACGGAACGGGAGCACGGGCGGCGACGGCCACCGACGACGGGCTGCCGCGCCGGTTCGCCGATTTCGCGACGCTGGGCGACGCGCTCGACTATGCCGCGCGCGGCGACAAAGGCCTGAACTTCCACGACGCACGCGGCCAGCTCGTCCGGCCGTATCCGTTCCGCGAGCTGCGCGACGACGCGCTCGCCGCCGCACGACGGATCACCGGCGCAGGATTCGGGCCCGGCACCCGGATCGCGTTGGTGGCGGAGACGGGTCCCGAGTTCGCGGCGCTGTTCTTCGGCGCGGTCTATGCCGGCGCCTGGCCCGTGCCCTTGCCGCTGCCCACCTCGTTCGGCGGCCGCGACTCGTACATCGACCAGCTGCGCGCCCAGCTGGCCAGTTGCGAGCCCGCACTGCTGATTTACCCGCCCGACCTCGCGCCGATGGCGGCGGAGGCGGCGTCGCTGGCCGGGGTGCCGGGCGAGGACTGGGATCGGTTCGCGACCCGCGCCGCCGATCCCGCGCCGCTGCCGGCCGCGGACCCCGACAGCATCGCCTATCTGCAATATTCCAGCGGATCGACGCGCTTCCCCCACGGCGTCGCGATCACCCATGCCGCGCTGCTCAACAATCTGGCGGCGCACAGCCACGGCATGGAGGTGCGCGCCGGCGACCGCTGCATATCGTGGCTGCCCTGGTATCACGACATGGGCCTCGTCGGCTGCATGCTGTCGCCGGTCGCCAACCAGGTGTCGACCGATTACCTGAAGACCGAGGATTTCGCGCGCCGCCCGCTGGCCTGGCTCGACATGATCAGCCGCCATCCGGGCACCACCCTCTCCTACTCCCCCACCTTCGGCTACGACATCTGCGCGCGCCGCATCGGCAGCCAGAGCCGGGTCGAGGATCGGCTCGACCTGTCGCGCTGGCGCATTGCGGGCAACGGCGCGGACATGATCCGCCCGGACGTGATGCAGAGCTTCGTCGACGCGTTCGCCCCCGCAGGCTTCCAGGCGTCCGCGTTCCTGCCGAGCTACGGCCTGGCCGAGGCGACGCTGGCGGTGTCGATCATGCCGCCGGGCGAGGGCATCCGCGCCGAGCTGGTCGAGGAGACGCAGCTGTCGGGCGGCGACCTCGTCGACGGCGCCGGCGACGGCGGCCGGAAGGGCGGCCTGCGCCGCCCGCAGCGGTATCGCGCGATCGTCAATTGCGGCCGTCCGGTGCGCGACATGGCGATCGCGATCCGCGAGGAGGACGGCGCGGACCTGCCCGAACGCGCGATCGGCAAGGTCTGGTGCCGCGGGCCGTCGGTCATGGCCGGCTATTTCCGCGATCCCGACGCCACCGCCGCCTGCCTGATCGACGGCTGGCTCGACACCGGCGACATGGGCTACATGAGCGACGGTTATCTCTACATCGTCGGCCGCGCCAAGGACATGATCATCGTCAACGGCCGCAACCACTGGCCGCAGGACATCGAGTGGGCGGTGGAGCAGCTGCCGGGGTTCAAGGCCGGCGACATCGCCGCCTTCGCGATCACCACCCCCGGCGGCGAAGAGACGCCCGCCGTGCTGGTCCAGTGCCGCAGCTCCGACGAGGCGGAACGCACCCGGCTGCGCGAGGCGATCCGCGAGCGCGTCCGCTCGGTCACCGGCATGAACTGCGTCATCGAACTCATCCCGCCGCGCACGCTGCCGCGGACGAGTTCGGGCAAGCTCAGCCGTGCCAAGGCGCGCAACCTGTACCTCGCCGGCGAGATCAAGCCGTACGCCATCGCCGCCTGACGAGACGATCGCCGCGTTAACCCTCATTCCACGGTCGCGGGAAACCAAGCGGTAACCAGCGGATTCTAGGATGCGGGCGTGACCATCCCCGCCCCGTCCGAAACCACGGTCGACACCCGAGCGCTGCTCGGCCTCGCGACCCCTGCCGAACCCCATGACTGGGGCACGATCCGCGCGTTCCAGTTGCGCGCCGGTCGCCAGTTCGCGCTGTTCCACCTCGCCGCGCATCTGATCGGTGCCGCGATGGTCGCGATCGTCTTGGCCGGCGCGGTGCCGTTGTGGCAGCTGGGCGCATGGGGCGCCGTGACGGCCGCCGTCGCGACCGCGGTCGCGTTCCGCCGTCTCGCCTCGCGCAACACCACCGACAGCGCCGCGACCCCCACCGACATCCGTGACACCTATCTCGAAGGGCTGGCACTCGGCGCCGTGTGGATCGTCCCGCCGCTGGCGTTCGACGTCGAGTCGGGTGCCGGCGCGGTGTTCGGCCTGTGGATGGTATTGTCGGTGCTGATGACCGCGTCGGCGATCGCGCTGGCGCCGCTGGCGATGTCGACGCTGATCTTCCTAGGTCTGGCCGGCGCCGCGGTCGCGGTCCGACTGCTGCTGATGCACGCCTTCGTCATGAGCGGGGCGACGTTGCTGTTCGTCGGCCTGCTGATGCTCGCCTGCCTGATGCGCGCGCGCAGCCTGGTCGCGGTCCGCGCCGGGCAGATCGCGCTGGCCGAGCGGGACGAGACCGTCAGCCTGCTGCTGCGCGAGTTCGAGGATACGGGCAGCGACTGGCTGTGGGAGACGGACGCCGCGCGCCGGGTGGTCAAGGCCAGCCCGCGCTTCGCCTATGCCTGCGGCTACGATCCGGTCGCGATCAACGGGATGCCGTTCCTCCAGGTGCTCGCAGGAGCGACGTGGGAGGCGGGCAATTTCGCCGCCGGCCTGCGCGACCTGGCGGAGAAGCTGAAGGCGCGCGACAGTTTCCGCGACCTGCGCCTGCCGGTCACGGTCAACGGCGAGGAACGCTGGTGGGAGATCGCCGCCTCGCCGCGCTTCGACGAGCGCGGCGCGTTCGTCGGCTTCCGCGGCGTCGGCTCCGACGTCACCGAACAGCGCGCGAGCGCGGACAAGATCAACCGCATGGCGCGGTTCGACACGCTCACCGGCCTGCCCAACCGGCTGGCGATCAACGAGGCGATGAGCCGGGCGATGGCGGAGGCGGAGCGCTGGTCGACCCGCTGCGCGTTCATGATGATCGACCTCGACCGGTTCAAGGCGGTGAACGACACGCTCGGCCATCCGATCGGCGACCGGTTGCTGGGCCGCGTGTCCGAGCGCCTGTCGCAGATGATGACCCCCAACGAGCTCGTCGGCCGGCTGGGCGGCGACGAGTTCGCCGTGGTCGTGCGCGACGCGTCCGACACCGCCGCGGTGGAGAAGTTCGCGCGCACCATCATCGAGACGCTGTCGCGCCCCTACGAGGTCGACCAGCACACGTTGTACATCGGCGCGTCGGTGGGCGTCGCCACGGGCCCGCGCGACGGGCGCACCGCCGAGATGCTGGTCCGCTCCGCCGACCTCGCGCTCTATCGCTCCAAGGATTCGGGCGGCGGCTCGTTCCACCTCTACGAGCCCCAGCTCCACGTCCAGGCGGAGGAGCGGCGCGTGCTCGAGATGGAGTTGCGCCGCGCACTGGAGCGAGGTCAGATGCACCTCCACTACCAGCCCGTCGTGGACGCCGGGACGGGCAAGCTCACGGGGTTCGAAGCCCTGCTGCGCTGGATCCACCCCGAACTCGGCAACATCTCCCCGCTCAAGTTCATCGGCTTGGCGGAGGACACGCGGCTGATCGCGCCGATCGGCGAATGGGTGTTGCGGACCGCCTGCGAGGAGGCCGCCCGCTGGCCGAGCGAGATCCGCATCGCGGTGAACGTCTCGCCGGAACAGCTGCACAATCCCAATTTCGTGACGGTGGTCGCCTCCGCGCTGGCGCAGAGCGGCCTGCCCGCCCAGCGGCTGGAGCTCGAGGTCACCGAGGGCGTGTTCCTGCGCGAGGGGACGGGCGCGGTCCAGGTGCTCGAGCGCGTGCTGGACCTGGGCGTGCGGCTGAGCCTCGACGATTTCGGCACCGGCTATTCCTCGCTCGGCTATCTGTCGCGGACGCGTTTCTCGTCGATCAAGATCGACCGCAGCTTCGTCCAGGGTGCGTCCAAGGGATCGCGCGAGGCGATCGCGATCATCCGCGCGGTGGTGGCGCTGGCGCAGAGCCTGGGCATGGCGACGACCGCGGAGGGCGTCGAGACCGAGTCGGAGCATCTGATGATCCAGGATTTCGGCTGCACCAAGGTCCAGGGCTATTACTTCGGACGCCCGCTGCCGGTCGCGGAGGCGCGCGCGCTGGCGACGCAGCCGCGGTGGAAGGAGGCGGCGGCGGCGTGAGCCCGGGCGGGCGAGCCGCGTCGGCCGGCCTTGCGGGTTCCGCGCTGCCGCGCTAACCGGGCGCGGCACAGGGGTGTAGCTCAGTTGGTTAGAGCGTCGGTCTCCAAAACCGAAGGCCCTCGGTTCGAGTCCGAGCTCCCCTGCCACGCCTTGTCAGCCGCATGGCGGCGCAAGGCCGGCCAGCGCGGCCCGCCGCGACTGACGTCACGGGCTTTGCCCGTGACCGCCCAATCCCAGCCCCGGCGCGGCGCGGCCCCCTCCTCTCCCGCCACTTGCCTTCGCCCCCCGCCCCCGCTATCCCGCCCCTCATCCGACAGCGTCGACGGGCCAGCCCGCTCCCTTCTGCCGGGAGCGGCGGCGGCGCGGTGCCGGTGGCGGAACGAACAGGACGAACGCGTGGCCAAGACGACCCCGACCGAGTTCATCAACCAGGTGCGCGCCGAGACCCGCAAGGTCGTGTGGCCGACGTGGAAGGAGACGTGGGTCACCGCGGTGATGGTCGTCATCATGACGAGCGTGCTGGCGGTGTTCTTCCTGGGCGTCGACGCGGTGTTCGAGGCGATCGTGCGCGGCCTGCTAAAGTTCGCCCAATAACTCGCCGACCCCTCCGCCGATCAGACAGACAAGAAGGTTACACGCGATGACGCGCTGGTACATCATCCATGCCTATTCGGGATTCGAGGGCAAGGTCCGCGATTCGATCATGGCCGAGGCGACCCGCATGGGGCTCGACCGGCTGGTGGAGCAGATCGAGGTGCCCACCGAGACGATCACGGAGGCGCGCCGCGGCAAGAAGGTGGCGGTGGAGCGCAAGTTCATGCCGGGTTACGTGCTGGCCAAGCTCGACATGACGGACCAGGTGTACCACCTCGTCAAGAACACGCCCAAGGTGACGGGCTTCCTGGGATCGATGGGCAAGCCGCAGGCGGTCAGCGACGCCGAGGCGTCGCGCATGCTCAACAGCAAGGAAGAAGCCGCCGCCGCGCCCAAGCAGAAGGTCAAGGTGGACTTCGAGATCGGCGACACCGTCAAGGTGCTCGACGGCCCGTTCGCCAGCTTCAACGGCACGGTCGAGGGCCTGGATTTCGACCGCAGCCGCGTGAAGGTGTCGGTCAGCATCTTCGGGCGCGCGACCCCGGTGGAACTGGAGTTCGAGCAGGTCGAGCGCTCGAAGTGAGCTGCTTGCGGCTCACTTCCGCACGCGCCTAGCGAAGCTAGAAGCGAGACGGCGCTCGACCGGCCGGCGGGCGGTCGAGCCCGCGAAGCGGCAAGCCCGACCCGTCCGACGTCCCGGCGCGGCTTTGCCGCGACGCCCCTTCTGTCCTATATCCCCGACCGGCAGCGCCGGGCCCATAACCCGGAAACCGTGTCCGTGTGCCTGCGCGGACGGAATGAGGGGGCGCGAGGGCTGCCGTACTCCTCATCCACCCCCTCTCCGCTTTACTCCCGCCGCCATCCGGTTAGCGTCCGCGCTTCCCTTCCGCGACGGAGCGCCCTTTGACCAACCGGCTCTATTACGGCGACAACCTCGACGTGCTGCACGAGCATGTGAAGAGCGGCAGCGTCGACCTCGTGTATCTCGATCCACCGTTCAACTCGAACGCCAACTACAACATCCTGTTCAAGTCTCCCACCGGGGGTATGTTCATCACTAAGGCGATGCCGTCCACGATGCTGAAGGAAGCCGCCGCGGTAGGCCGGTTCCATTCGGAGGCGACGGGCAAGAGCTATCCGCGCCTCCAGATACTGACGCTCGCGGAACTGATGCTGCAGGGCAAGAAGCCCGACATCCCGTACGTCGATCCGACGGCCGCGTTCAAGAAGGCGGGACGCGAGGATACGGGCAAGCAGGGGAGCTTGTTGTGAGCGCGCCGGTTCCGAAATATCACGAATATATGCAGCCGACGCTGAAAGTTCTCGCGTCACTCGGCGGATCGGCTGCCGTGGACGAGATCAACGACGGCTTGATTGAAGCGATGCAGTTGAGCGAGCAGCAGCTCGACGTACGTTATCCGACCAGCGGGGCGCTTGTCGTCACCGATCGTATGTCGTGGGCGCGGAGCTACCTTCGGATAGCCGGCCTGACCGCAAGCGGTGGTAAAGGTGTGTGGCTCCTGACCGATGCCGGCCGCGATACCATGAAGCTATCGCCGGAAGCCGTGCGGAAGCTTGTCGCGCAGAAGGTGAAGGACGCGAACGCCGCACGGATCGCCAGTCAACCCGACAGCGGCGCCGAGCCGGCAGCGCCGGAAGCCGAAGCGGACTCCGATATCGTAACCTGGTCCGACCAGCTGCTGGCGGCGCTCCTGGCGATGGATCCGGCCGCCTTCGAGCGGTTGTGCCAACGGCTCTTGCGTGAATACGGCTTCACCCGAGTCGAGGTGACGGGTAAATCCGGCGACGGCGGCATTGACGGCCAAGGCGTCCTTCGTGTCAATCTCGTCTCGTTCCACGTCCTGTTCCAGTGCAAGCGGTACAAGGGATCAGTAGGTGCCGGCACGATCCGCGATTTTCGGGGTGCGATGCAGGGTCGCGCCGACAAGGGGCTGGTCATTACCACCGGCACGTTCACGCCGGATGCGCGGCGCGAGGCGACCCGCGACGGCGCGCCCGCGATCGACCTGATCGACGGCGACAGCCTGTGCGAGCTGCTACGCGACAAGGGGCTGGGCGTCACGGTGAAGCCGGTCACCACCTACGAGATCAGCGTGGATACGGCGTTCTTCGAGGGCATCTGACGGGCCGCTCGCCGCTGCCGGACAGGAGGCGGAGCGTGTCGCCGGGATGGTCGATCTGGTCGAGGGCGAGAAGTTCCAGCGCGCCCGCAAGCGCGTGCGCGATGCGCTGATCGAGGATGGCATCGCCAGAAACTCGTGGACGAGCTGCTTGGCCCGGTTGAGGCGACCCCCGCCTTGGCGTAATGGCTACGCCATGCAGGACGATCTGTTCGGTCACGTCCCCCAGAAAGGGGAGCTCTTCACCGCGCCGATGCCGCTCACCCGGCCCGTCGAGCACACGCCCGAGACGATCCGCGCGCTGATGCACGAACTGCTCGCCGAGGCACGGGGCGCCGACGTGATCCCCTGGACCCCGCGCAAGCTGCGCTCGCACACCGCCATGTTCCCGTACATGGCCGAATGGCTGAAAGGCGGCGAAGGCGATGCGCTGCTCGCCGAGTTCAAGGCGGAGATGGACCGGCTGAACGCGCCCGCGGATCAGGTCGCGCCCAACTGGCGGCGCATCTGGGGGCTGGCGGCGTAGCGACGCCCAAGCGCAAGGCCCGCCCGTCCCTCCCGCGAAGGCGGGGAGCCCGGCGTTTCGGCCGTCGCTCCCGTGCCGCTGCCCCATCGCCTTTGCGGGTCGGCGCCGCCCCACCGACACCCTAGTCCCCCCGCCGCTTCGCCCGCCCCTTCTCCACCTGCTCCTTCGTCAGGTGCTTCACCCGGAATCCGCCGAACAGCGCGACGTCCGGGTCGTGCGGCACCTTCGCCGGGTCGGCCTTGCTCCACCCCGTCACCTGCGACAGATCGGGCAGGACCGGCTTCGCCGGCTGGTCGGGAAGCGCGGGCGGGGGGAGTTCGTGGGCGAGTTGGGGCAGCCACAGCGGCTCTCCCCGGTCGCGGCGCGCGGCCTCGGCGATGCGGAAGGCCTCGCGCGCCTGCTCGTCGCGGTGCTCGACCATCAACTGGAAGCGCAGCGAGCGCGCTTCGTCGCTCTCGCTCCGGCGGCGGCGCAGCGGCTCGGGCGTGCCGCCCAGCCGCGCCTCCTTCTGGTGCAGGTAGAGCAGCTGCATCGCCTGCCCGACGCTCATCGGCGGGATCGCGGGCGGCTCGTTGTCGCGCCAGCCGTCGTGGACGTGCGCCTCGGGACCGACGCTTTCGAGCAGCGCCGCCTCCAGCCGGCCGTACCCCCGTTCGAGCGCCAGCCGCATCTCGCGCGCGAAGCCCGGGTTGCGGCTGGCGCGGCGTGCGAAGGCACGCGGGCTCGCCCCGGTGGCGGCGGCCGACAGCGCGATGTTGCAGGTGGCGGACAGCGCCAGCAGGAACGCCCGTTCCGCCTCGCCCGTCAGCTTGCCCGGCTGCGCCCGCCGCAACTGGAGCCGTCCGTCGCGCCGGCGGATCACCACCGGCTCGCCTCCGGCCGTGCGGAGCACGTCGGGGGATGGCGTGCGGCGCGGGTCGGCGCCCGGGCCGGCTCGCGACGCTTCGGGTCGATGCGCGCCGCCGGCCGCGTGCAGCCGCGCCTGCGCCGTCGCGACCGCGGCGTCGCACCGCTGCCGGAACACGGGGCACGCGCGGCGTCGGTGCTGGACGGTGCCATAGGCAAGCGCAGTCGCGCGCGCGGCCTCGCGGATGTTGCCGGTGCGGGCGAGCACGCGCAGGAAGGCGGCGTTCTGGCGGTGCTGCCGGGGGCTGAAGGGTATGGCCATGCGCGACGGGCTCGCGCGACTTCTCCAACATTGCAAGCGGGCGCCGCGTCCGCTATGGCGCGCGGCTTCCACATCGATGGAAAGCCTCTTGCGGGAGGGTGCGTCACGCGCCCGCCATCACCGCTAAACTTGGAACAGAGTGACACATGGCAAAGAAGATCACAGGCTACATCAAGCTGCAGGTGCCGGCCGGCGAGGCCAAGCCCGCGCCGCCGATCGGGCCGGCGCTGGGTCAGCGCGGCGTGAACATCATGGAGTTCTGCAAGGCGTTCAACGCGCAGACGACCGCGGGCGACACCGCCAAGGGCACGCCGCTGCCCACCGTCATCACCGTGTACGCGGACCGCTCGTTCTCGTTCGAGACCAAGACGCCGCCGGCCAGCTACCTCATCAAGCAGGCCGCGGGGCTCAAGTCGGGCTCCAAGGAGCCGGGCAAGGTGACCGCGGGCAACATCAAGCGCTCGCAGCTGTCCGAGATCGCGCAGGCCAAGATGAAGGACCTGAACGCCAACGACATCGAGGCGGCGACGAAGATCATCGAAGGCTCCGCGCGCGCGATGGGCCTCAGCGTGGTGGAGGGCTGAACCATGGCTAAGCTGACCAAGAAGCAGAAGGCGACCGCGATCAACCCCGAGCAGCTGCACGGGATCGACGAGGCGATCGGCATCGCCAAGGCGAACGCGTCGAGCAAGTTCGACGAGACGATCGAGGTCGCGATGAACCTCGGCGTCGACCCCCGCCACGCCGACCAGATGGTCCGCGGCGTCGTGAACCTGCCCAAGGGCACGGGCAAAACGGTGCGAGTCGGCGTGTTCGCGCGCGGCGCCAAGGCGGACGAAGCCCGTGCGGCCGGCGCCGACGTCGTGGGCGCCGAGGACCTGATGGAGACGATCCAGGGCGGCACGATCGACTTCGACCGCTGCATCGCGACGCCCGACATGATGGGCATCGTCGGACGCCTCGGCAAGGTGCTGGGCCCCAAGGGCCTGATGCCCAACCCCAAGCTCGGCACGGTGACGATGAACGTGACCCAGGCCGTGACGGACGCCAAGAGCGGCCAGGTGGAATATCGCGTCGAGAAGGCGGGGATCATCCATTCGGGCATCGGCAAGGCGAGCTTCCCGGCGGAGGACCTGCGCGCCAACCTCGACGCGCTGATCGACGCGGTCGTCCGCGCCAAGCCGTCGGGCGCCAAGGGCAAGTACGTCAAGAAGCTCGCGCTGTCCTCGACGATGGGCCCGGGCATCAAGATCGACACCGCCGAGGTCACGGGCGCGTAAGCCGCCCCACCGCGGTGCCGTCTTGAGGGGCCGGGAGCGATCCCGGCCCCTTTTGCATGTGAGGCCGGGGGGTCGCCCGCACCGTTAGTCAAACCTTATCCGATCGGGCCTATCCCAACCACATTGGTGACGACTGTGGGTGGTGACGACGTGGGGATCAGCATTGGGCCGAGCGCCCTCGATCTGCGACTGATGCATGAACTTCCGGGCGGCCTTGCGCTGTTCGACGACGATGGCGGGCTGGTGGAGGCCAATCCCGCGTTCCTGGCCGCGGCCGGGCTGACTGAGGCGGAGGCGCACGCGATCGACTTCGCCACGCTGTTCGGCGCCGCGCCCGATGCGTTCCAGTCGCCGTCCCAGCGGTCGGTGGCGCTGGGCGGAGGGCATTCGTCGGTATCGGCGCGCCACGTCGCAGGCTGGGGCTGGCTGTGCCAGACGCAGGACGTTACGAGCTGGGTCGACGCGCAGGCCGCCGCCCGTGAGGTGGCGGTGCACGACCCGCTCACCGGCCTGGCGAACCGGTCGTCGCTGCTGCCCGAGGTGGCGCGCGCGCTCGCCGACCCCGGCCGCCGCGCCGCGCTGTTGATGATCGACCTCGATCGGTTCAAGGCGGTCAACGACACGCTCGGCCACCCGATCGGCGACGCGCTGCTGCGCAAGGTCGCGGACAGGCTGACCGCGTCGCTCCGCGCGACGGACACGGTCGGCCGGCTGGGCGGCGACGAGTTCGCGATCCTGCAGATGGGCGGCGAGCAACCGTCGGGCGCCGAAACGCTCGCCAAGCGACTGGTGGAGGTGCTGAGCCGGCCATACGTCGTGGGCGGTCACATGATCGACATCGGCGCCAGCATCGGCGTCGCGATCGCCGCCGACGCCGTCGACAGCGAGGCGCTGTTCAAACAGGCCGACATCGCGCTGTACCGTGCCAAGGAAAGCGGGCGCGGCCGCTACTGCTTCTTCGAGCAGCACATGGACGAGGCGATGCAGGAGCGCCGAGCGCTGGAGCTCGACCTGCGCCGCGCGCTCGCCTTCCGCCAGTTCGAGCTTCACTATCAGCCGCAGATGGATATCGCGACCCGGCGGGTGACGGGGATGGAGGCGCTGCTGCGCTGGCGGCATCCCACCCGCGGGATGGTCGCACCGGGTGACTTCATCCCGCTGTCGGAGGAGACCGGCCTCATCGTGCCGCTGGGCGAATGGGTGATCCGCCAGGCGTGCGAGGACGCGGCGACCTGGCCGGGAGAAGCGTCGGTGGCGGTGAACGTGTCGGCCAAGCAGCTGGCGAGCGGCAAGCTGGTGCGCGCGGTGCGCGACGCGCTGGCGCGCGCGGGCCTGCCTCCGTCCCGGCTGGAGGTGGAGATCACCGAAAGCGTGCTGATGAGCGACGTCGCGGGCTGCGTCGATACGCTGCACAAGGTGCGCGACCTGGGCGTGCGCGTGTCGATGGACGATTTCGGCACCGGCTATTCGTCGCTGAGCTATCTCAGCTCTTTCCCGTTCGACAAGATCAAGATCGACCAGAGCTTCGTGCGCGACGGCGACCTGGTGAAGAACGAGGGGATCATTCGCGCGATCACCGCGATCGGCCGGCATCTGGGCATGTCGACCATCGCCGAGGGCGTGGAGACGGAGGCGCAGCTGGGCAACATGGCGCTGAGCGGATGCGGATCGGCGCAGGGTTTCCTGTTCAGCCGCCCGGTGCCCGCGGCCGAGGTCGCGGCGCTGTTCGAGAGCCTGCGCGTCGACGCGGCGGCGGCGGCGGGCGCCCCGAAGGCGACGCCCGTCGTAACCGTCCTGCCCGAGCCGGAACCCGAGATCGGGCTCTATCGCCTCGTCTACTATAGCCGCAACGCGATCTTCGGCGTCGACGAGGAGGTGACCGCCTCGGTCGACGCGATCCTGGCGGCATCGCAGCGCAACAACGCAGCCGTCGGCGTGACCGGTGCGCTGATGTTCACCGACGGCTTCTTCGCGCAGGTGCTGGAAGGGTCGATGGAGGCGGTGGAGACGGTGTTCGAACGGATCCAGCTCGATGACCGCCACGCCGAGGTACAGCTGCTGTCGTTCGCACCGACCGACGCACGGGTGTTCCCGACCTGGTCGATGGCCTTCGTCGGCAGCGACGAGCGCGGGCGGCAGAAGTTTGGCCATTACGCCGCGTCGAGCGGGTTCGACTTCGCCGCCGCCGATGGCGACACGATGGTCGCCCACTTGCGCGCGCTGCTGATCGACGAGGAAGGCGTGACGCTGAAGATCGCCGCCTGATCGCCGCCATGCGGGGCGGCGAGCGACGCGCACGGCTCGACAAGGCCCCGCGACGGGCCGACACTCGCGCACGAGACCCGCGACCATGCGGGCGGGAGGATGCGCGTGGGCCACTTCGGCGATTACCAGAACCGGATCTACTTCGCCGGCATGTCGGGCGTGGTGCCGACGTTGCCGGTCGATTTCGCGACGCTGGAGGCGCGCGCCGCGGCCGCGATGCCGTCGTCCGTGCTCGGCTACGTCCAGGGCGGGTGCGGCGACGAGCATACGCAGCGCTGGAACGCCGACGCGATCGCGCGCTGGGGCATGGTGCCGCGGATGCTGGTGGATACCAGCACGCGCGACCTGTCGGTCCGGGTGCTGGGCATGGACCTGCCCTCGCCGCTGTTCATGGCGCCGATCGGGGTAACGGGCCTGTGCACACAGGACGGGCACGGCGACGTGGCGGCGGCACGGGCGTCGGCGGAGACGGGCGTGCCGCTCGCCATCTCGACGCTGGGCAACGATCCCGTCGAACGGGTCGCGACCGCGTGCGGGGACACGCCGGCAATGTTCCAGCTGTATTGCCCGCGCGACGCGGAACTGGCGGCGAGCCTCGTTTCCCGGGCCGAGCGCGCGGGTGCGAAGGCGCTGGTCGTGACGCTCGACACCTGGGTGACGGGCTGGCGCCCGCGCGACCTCAACGTCGCCAATTTCCCGCAGCTGCGGGGCCATGTGCTGACCAACTATTTCACCGATCCGGTCTTCCGCGCGTCGCTGGCCAAGCCGCCCGAAGAGGATCCGCGCGCCGCGATCGGCGCCTGGGCCGCCACGTTCGGCCGGGTGCTGACCTGGGCGGACCTGCCGTGGCTGCGCTCGCTGACGACGCTGCCGCTGGTGCTGAAGGGCATCTGCCATCCCGACGACGCGCGCCGCGCGATCGACGGCGGCGCGGACGCGGTGTACGTCTCCAACCACGGCGGGCGGCAGGCGAACGGCGGCGTCGCGGCGATCGATTGTCTGGCTCAGGTCGCGCCGGTCTGCGGCGAGCTCCCGGTGTTGTTCGATTCGGGCGTCCGGTCGGGGACGGACGTGGTCAAGGCGATCGCGCTGGGCGCGACGCTGGTCGGCGTCGGGCGGCCGTATAGTTATGGCTTGGCGCTGGGCGGCGCGGACGGGGCGGCGCACGTGCTGCGGTGCCTGCTGGCGGAGGCGGACCTGCTGATGGCGGTGAACGGGTGGCCGAGCCTGGCCGACGTGCGCGCGGCAGGCGCCGTGCGGGTCTGAGCCGTTCTTCGGCGAGAGCGGAAGCGGGTGCCAGCGTCGCTTCGAGTTGACTTCCCGCCCTCACCCGCTATGGCCCGCGTCAATGTCCGGCAGGCCTTCGTGGGACGCCGGATCCGTCCGAGACAGCGGGTGACCCCTTCGGGGGTCTTAATTCCCCGCCTAGGCGGGGACAGGATCGCTGGGTTTCGTCCCGGTTCGCGTCGTGGCCATGCGCCCGCACGCACCCATTCCCCATCGCTGGACTTTTCCGGTGCGGCTCGTCGCCTCGCCGGGTCGTAACCGGGCGCGTCGTTCAACCGGCGCCCCCAAGTGGAGAATGGCATGGATCGCGGTCAAAAGGCCGAAGCCGTCGCCGAGCTCAAGCAGACCTTCTCCGAGGTCGGCGTGGTGGTCGTCACCCGCAACCTGGGGATGACGGTGGCGCAGTCGACGGTATTGCGTAACCGGATGCGGGAAGCCGGCGCGAGCTACAGGGTCTCGAAGAACAAGCTTGCCCGCATCGCGCTGGACGGCACCGATTATCTCTCGCTTGGCGATCTGCTGACCGGGCCGGTCGGTCTCGCCAGCTCGATCGACCCCGTCGCCGCCGCCCGCGTGGTGGTGGATTTCGCCAAGACGAACGACAAGTTCGAGATCGTCGGCGGCGCGATGGGCGCCACCGCGCTCGACGTGGCGGGCGTCCAGGCGCTGGCGACGCTGCCCTCGCTTGACGAGCTTCGGGCGAAGATCGTCGGCCTGCTGGTGGCACCTGCCACCAAGCTCGCGACGATCGCACAGGCTCCGGCCGCGCAGATTGCGCGCGTGCTGTCGGCCTATGCCGAGAAGAACGGCGGAGGCTCCGACACCGGGGCCGATGCCGCGGCGGAAACCGAAGCCGCCTGAGCGCGGATCGTTCGTACCTATTGAACCAGGGGCGCCGCCCCGCTACTACGCAAGGAAGATACCATGGCAGACCTGAACACGCTGGTTGACCAGCTCTCGGCTCTCACCGTCCTCGAGGCGAGCGAGCTTTCCAAGATGCTCGAAGAGAAGTGGGGCGTCTCGGCCGCCGCGGCCGTCGCCGCTGCGCCCGCCGCCGGTAGTGGCGCCGCTGCGCCTGCCGCCGAGGAGCAGACCGAGTTCGACGTGATCCTGACCGGCGACGGCGGCAAGAAGATCAACGTCATCAAGGAGGTCCGCGCGATCACCGCTTTGGGCCTCACCGAGGCCAAGAGCCTGGTCGAGAGCGCGCCGAAGGCCGTCAAGGAGGGCGTGTCGAAGGACGAGGCCGCCAAGATCAAGGCCCAGCTGGAAGCCGCCGGCGCGACCGTCGAGGTCAAGTAAGCCGCAGCGGGCACGTCGGCTGGCGAGACCCGCAAGGCCGGCCGGGCTCGGCACCGCCGAGCGTCGACGTCACGGGACGTACTCCCGTGACGGCCCGGTACACAAAAGGGCGGCGTCAGCGATGACGCCGCCCTTCTCGTATCCACTGCACCCCGGAGCTGTCGTGACCCCGTGAGCGCTACCCTCAGCGGCTCGCGAACCCCGGCCCGTTCCCCCCGAACACGCTGGCGTCGAAGCGGGCGGGCAGGACGCGGGCGGCATCCGGCCGCGCGACGCTCGCTGTCTGCGCCTCGCCGACCTGCGGCGTGAAGACCAGCGGCTCCAGCGTATAGGCCGTGATCGGCGTGCCCTGGCGGATGTAGCCGCTGGTGCCGTGGACCAGCGCCAGCACCGGCGCCTGCAACAGGATCATCGCCGGGACCGACCAGGCGGTCGCCCCCCTGCCCTGGCGGATCGTGCCGCCGGTCAGCCGCACCGGCCCGCTGGGGGTCTGCGCATAGAGCATGCGCAGCTGGATCGTGCCTTTCTTGCCGAAATGGCCGTTGCGCTCCGAACGGCCGACTTCCGCCACGACCGGCGCGCCGATGGGAACGACGATCTGGCCGCGATAGGTCAGGTTCTCGGCGACTTCGAGATACACGCGGTCGCCGGGCATCATCTGCTTGGTGTTGACCTCCGTCCGGGTCACGATCGCGAGCGGTGTCCCCATCGGAAACGCGGTCTGGCGTGCG
>JBPBQW010000142.1:0-24328 GCA_050955125.1 Janthinobacterium lividum | reverse complement strand
TGGAAGTGCGTGCAGACCACCCGCCCGATCCGCCGCCCGGAAATCGGCCCGGCGAGCAATGCCTCCCACGCGGCGACCGACGCCTTGCCCGCGATCCCCGTGTCGACCGCGACGACGTCGTCGCCGTCGTCGATCAGCCAGCCGTTGACGTGTTTCAGAGGCCCCCACATCGGCACGCGCCACCAGCGCAGCCCGGGTGCGACCTCGATCGCCTCGCCGGGCGCGGGCGCGCGATCGCCCAGCGGATAGTCCGGACCGCCCGTCGTCGGGATCAACGCTTGAACGGATCCTCGAACAGCGCGCGGGCGTCGGTCGCCTCGCCGCGCAGCGCCGCCTCCGCATCGCGCGCATGCTGGTCACGCTCGGCGCGCAGCGAGGTCAGCAGCGCCTCGCGATCGCCCTCCAGCCGGGTGTCGGTCTGGTTCGGCTCGATGCCGGCCGCCTTGGCCGCCTTGGCGACCGCGGCGTCGAGCTCGCGCTGCGTCGTCAGGCCCAGCGTCACCGGGTCCTTGGGCGTGATGTTGGCGATGTTCCAATGGCTGCGGTCGCGGATCGCGGCGATGGTGGTGCGGGTCGTGCCGATCAGCAGGCCGATCTGGCCGTCGGTGATCTCGGGATGGTTGCGGATGATCCAGGCGATGCCGTCGGGCTTGTCCTGGCGCTTCGACACCGGTGTGTAGCGCGGCCCCTTGGTGCGGCGGACCTGCTCGGGGCCCTTGATCATCTGGAGGCGATAACTCGGGTCGGCCTGGCCCTTGTCGATCTCCTCCTGCGTCACCTCGTGGGTGCGCACGGGATCGCGGCCGGTCAGCTTGGTCGCCGCCATGTCGTCGGCGATCGCCTGGATCTCCAGGATGTGCAACCCGCAGAAGTCCGCGATCTGATCGAACGACAGCGACGTGTTGTCGACCATCCAGGAAGCGGTCGCATGGGGCATCAGCGGCTGGGCCACGGGCAAACTCCGAAACAAAAACGGCCGCCCCTTTCCGGAGCGGCCTCGATGACAGCAATCTAGGCTCATGTCGGGTACAGGGCAAGCCTCGCCCCTCTCCCGTCATCCCCGCGCAAGCGGGGACCCATCTTCTGCGCGCCGGATCACCGGTTCATCTCGTGATACAAAATCCCGTCGCTCCGGGTTACGTGCCTCGAAAAGTTCGATCTTCCACCCCCGGCGCCCCTTCTTGAGCGCTTTTTCGCGAGCGATCGCGTCCTCGATCCGATTCGCTTCCTCGACGTGGACCAGGCAGGTGATCCCGTATTTCGCACAGAAGCTGCTGCCCTTGCCCGCGCGATGCCGGCTCATGCGGGCGGCGAGGTCGGGCGTCACGCCGATGTAGAGCGCGCCGTGCCTGCGATTGGCGAGGATGTAGACGTAGGCGGGCATGACGTTCCGGCGATCGGCGATGGGTCCCCGCCTGCGCGGGGACGGCGGCGGGTGGCGGACCGGTCAGCACCTCGCCACAGTCCTATTCCATCGTCAGCACGATCTTCCCCACATGGTCCCCCGCCTCCATCCGGCGGTGCGCGTCCGCCGCCTGATCGAACGCGAACACCTTGTCGATCACGGGCTTGAGCGCGCCCGCCGTGACGTGCGGCCACACCTGGTGCGACAGCTCGTCGGCCACCAGCGCCTTCCACGCCGGGTCGCGCGCCCGCAGCGTCGAGCCGGTCAGGGTCAGGCGATGGCGCATGATCTCGAAGATCGGGATCGTCGCCTCCGCCCCACGCTGCACCGCGATCGAGACGTGGCGGCCATCGTCGGCCAGGCATTTGAGGTTGCGCGGCAGATAGTCGCCGCCGATCATGTCGAGCACCACCGCCACGCCGCGACCGCCGGTGATCTCGCGCACCCGCGCGACATAATCCTGCGTCTTGTAATCGATCGCGTGCGCGGCACCGAGCGCCAGCGCCGCCGCACACTTTTCCGCCGAGCCGCACGTCACGATCACGGTCAGCCCGAACAATCGGCCCAGCGCGATCGCCATCGTGCCGATCCCGCTGGTGCCGCCATGGACCAGCACGCTGTCCCCCTCGGTCGCATAGGCGCGCTCGAACAGGTTGGTCCAGACGGTGAACAGCGTCTCGGGGAGGGCCGCCGCCTCCGTCATCGACAGCGCGGGCGGCACCGGCAGGCACTGGCCGGCGGGCGCGATCGCGTACTCGGCATAGGCGCCGCCGGCGACCAGCGCGCACACCGGCTGGCCGATCAGTTCGGGCCCGACCTCGTCGCCGATCGCGACGACCGTGCCCGACAGCTCCAGCCCCAGGACCGACGGCGCGCCGGGCGGCGGCGGATACAGCCCCTGGCGCTGCATCACGTCTGGCCGGTTGACGCCGGCGGCGTGGACGCGGACCAGCAGATCGCCCCGGCCCGGCACGGGTACCGGACGCGTCACCGGCACCAGCACGTCGGGCCCGCCCGGCGCCACCGGATCGATCGCGCGCATCGTGACAGGGATCCCGCTCGTACCCGTCTCGGCCATCAAAGATTCCCTCCCTGCGATCGGCAGGCGGTCGCGTTATTGACATCGCCCGGGCGCGGGTCAACGTTGCCGTTCATGGACATGGACGATCACCTGCCGGTCCGGCCAGACCTGTTGAGCCTGCTCGCACGGCAGGACCTCGACCCATTGTCGGTCGCGGAGTTGCAGGCGCGGGTCGCCGCGCTGGAGGCGGAGATCGCGCGCACACGGGCCCATGCCGGGCGGGCGGTCGAACATCGGGCGGTCGCCGACTCGCTGTTCCGTCCGTGACGGTCCTTTCCGCTGGCCTTCCCTCCCGGCGGTGGCGACCTCTTCCTGGGGGCGCTTCGGGAAGGCGGCCCGGCGGTGCTTGATGCGGGGCCTCGCCCTTCCGACATAGTGACAAACGGGCCGCATCGCGTCGGCCCGGATGGAGAAATCTGACATGCCATCCTTCGCTTCCGCGCTCGAGACGACGCTGCATCGCGCGCTCGAAGCCGCCTCGTCGCGCCGCCACGAATATGCGACGCTCGAGCATCTGCTGCTCGCGCTCGTCGACGACGAGCATGCCTCCAAGGTCATGGCGTCGTGCGGCGTCGACCTGGGCGAGATCAAGACCACCGTCGCCCATTATCTCGACACCGAACTCGACGCGTTGAAGGTCGCGGCCGCGACGGACCCGTCGCCCACCAGCGGCTTCCAGCGGGTGGTCCAACGCGCCATTCTGCACGTCCAGTCGTCGGGCCGCGACGAGGTGACGGGCGCCAACGTGCTGGTCGCGCTGTTCTCCGAGCGCGAGAGCTATGCGGTCTATTTCCTCCAGCAGCAGGACATGAGCCGCCTCGACGCGGTCAGCTTCATTAGCCACGGCGTCGGCAAGGGCGGCACGCCCGAGGCGTCGAGCCCCAAGGGCGCCGAGGAGGAGAAGCCTGCCAAGCCCGACGCCAAGGGCAAGGGCGAGAGCGCGCTCAAGCAGTTCTGCGTCGACCTCAACGAGAAGGCGCGAAACGGCAAGGTCGATCCGCTGATCGGCCGCTCGGCGGAGGTCGACCGCACGGTCCAGATCCTGTGCCGCCGCTCGAAGAACAATCCGCTTTACGTGGGCGATCCGGGCGTGGGCAAGACCGCGATCGCGGAGGGTCTCGCGCGCAAGATCGTCGAGGGCAACGTGCCCGAGGTGCTGCTTTCCGCGGTCATCTATTCGCTCGACATGGGCGCGCTGCTGGCCGGCACGCGCTATCGCGGCGATTTCGAGGAGCGGCTGAAGGCGGTCGTCACCGAACTCGAGAAGATGCCCGACGCGGTGCTGTTCATCGACGAGATCCACACGGTCATCGGCGCCGGCGCGACGAGCGGCGGGGCGATGGACGCGTCCAACCTGCTCAAGCCCGCCCTGTCCGGCGGCTCGATTCGCTGCATCGGCTCGACCACCTACAAGGAGTTCCGCAACCACTTCGAGAAGGACCGCGCGCTGCTGCGCCGGTTCCAGAAGATCGACGTCAACGAGCCGACGATCGAGGACACGATCAAGATCCTGGCGGGGCTACGCTCGGCGTTCGAGGAGCACCATCAGGTCAAGTACACTCCCGAGGCGATCAAGTCCGCTGTCGAACTGTCCGCGCGCTACATCAACGACCGCAAGCTGCCCGACAAGGCGATCGACGTGATCGACGAGGTCGGCGCGATGCAGATGCTGGTGGTGCCGTCCAAGCGGAAGAAGACGATCACCGCCAAGGAGATCGAGGCCGTGATCGCGACGATGGCGCGCATCCCGCCCAAGTCGGTGTCGTCGGACGACAAGCTGGCGCTCGCGACGCTGGAGACGGACCTCAAGCGCGTCGTGTTCGGCCAGAACGCGGCGATCGAGAAGCTGTCGTCGGCGATCAAGCTCAGCCGGGCGGGACTTCGCGATCCCGAGAAGCCGATCGGCAACTATCTGTTCACCGGCCCCACCGGCGTCGGCAAGACGGAGGTCGCCAAGCAGCTTTCTACGATTCTGGGCATCCCGCTCCAGCGGTTCGACATGAGCGAGTACATGGAGCGTCACTCGGTCTCGCGGCTGATCGGTGCCCCGCCGGGCTACGTTGGCTTCGACCAGGGCGGGCTGCTGACCGACGCGGTCGACCAGAACCCGCATTGCGTCCTGCTGCTCGACGAGATCGAGAAGGCGCATCCGGACCTGTTCAATATCCTGTTGCAGGTGATGGACAACGGCCGGCTCACCGACCAGCACGGCAAGACCGTCGATTTCCGCAACGTCATCCTCATCATGACGACCAATGCGGGCGCCGCCGACATGGCCCGCGAGACGGTCGGCTTCGGCAACCTCAATCGCGAGGGCGAGGACGAGCAGGCGGTGCAGCGGATGTTCACGCCCGAGTTCCGCAACCGGTTGGATGCGGTGGTGCCGTTCGGTTACCTCCCGCCCGAGGTGGTCGCGCGCGTGGTGGAGAAGTTCATCCTCCAACTCGAGCTGCAGCTGGCGGATCGTCAGGTCCACATCAGCATCGACGACGCGGCCAAGAGCTGGCTGACCGAGAAGGGCTATGACAAGGCGTATGGCGCCCGCCCGATGGGCCGGCTGATCCAGGAGAAGATCAAGCAGCCGCTCGCGGAGGAGCTGCTGTTCGGCAAGCTCGTCCACGGCGGCGAGGTCACGGTGAAGATGAAGGACGGCGCGCTGTCGTTCGAGATCGTCCCCGCCGCCCCCAAGAAGCCGAAGGGCAAGGGCAAGGGCAAGACGGAGCCGGTCGAGGCGGAGTGACGCCTCCGGTCTGATGAGGAAAGGGCGCGGCGAGCGATCGCCGCGCCCTTTTGCGTATGCCTCGCGCAGCTCGGGATGCGGCCGGGCTTCCGCCCGTGCGAGGACAGGAACCCCTCCCGCCTGCGCCGATGCTTCCTATATCGCGTCCATGATCGATCCCACCGACCGCCGCCGCTTCCTTGCCCTCTCCGCTACCGGTCTTGCCGGTGTGGCGCTCTGGGGCTGCACCGGCGAGCCGGCCCGTGCAGCCGAGCATTTCCCCGTCACGCTGACGGACGCGCAATGGCGCCGGAAGCTGTCACCCGCGGCCTACGACATCCTGCGCCAGGAGGGGACGGAGGTTCCCTACTCCAGCCTGCTCAACGGCGAGCATCGCGCCGGCGTCTTCGCATGCGGCGCCTGCGATCAGCCGGCCTATACCTCGCACACCAAGTTCGAGAGCGGCACCGGCTGGCCGAGCTTCTGGGCGCCCCTGCCCCACGCGATCGCGACGCGCGACGACTCCTCGATGGGGATCAGCCGGACGGAAGTGCATTGCGGCCGGTGCGGCGGCCATCTGGGCCATGTCTTCGACGATGGTCCCAAGCCGACGGGCAAGCGGTATTGCATGAACGGCGCGGGGATGACGTTCCACGCGCAGAAGGTGTGATCGATCAATAGGCCGGCGACGCGCTGGACGCGATGACCGCGCCGGTGTCGCTAGCGAACGTGGGCATCGGGCCCGAGGCGTCGTCGGCAGCGACGGCCGCATGCGCGAACTGCATTGTCGGGGCGTGGTCGCCATAGATGAAGCCGTGCGCGGGATAGGCGGTGGTGCCGAGGCCGCCCTGCGGCGCGTACCAAACCTTCACCATGCTCCAGTCGCCCGCCGCCGACACGTCGACCGCGCGGACGTCGGTCTCGATCCGGCCGGGACGCGACCAGTTGGCATGGGTGAGCAGGACTTCGCGGTCGCTGACGACCTTCGACACGGTGGCGACATGGCCGACGCGCATCCGGTGCGTCGCCTCGAAGGCCAGCACGGCCCCGACCTTGGGAGCATGGCCGCGATCGTAATGGCCGGCCGCCTGACCCCACCAGGTATCGGCATTGCCGCGGATCTGGATGCCGGAAACCTCACGGGCATAGGGGGCGCACTGCCAGAACTGGGCCGCCGCCGGACCCGCCAGCGACAAGGCGCACGTCAACACCAGCGCGAAACGCGCTGCCAAACCCTTGAACTTCATGGAACCCCCGAAGACCCAATCTCGGTATGAGGGTTGGCTACGGGCAAGGGTTAAAGAAAAATACCCCCTCTGCCGGGCGAACGGAACCAATCGGGACGAAGCGTGTGTGGTCGCCGACGACCTGATCCAGCGACAGCGAAGCGGGTCGGCCGACCCGACCTTGTTCCGCGGGTACACCGTTCACCTGAGCCCGACAGGCCGACCGCTTCGACCCCTCGATCCATGGACGGCACGCCGAGGTCACGCATTGCGCAAGACCGGCCCGCGACCGGCGGGACATGGCTGGCGCTCACACCTTTTCGAATACCCGGTCCGGCTAGCCTTGCCGCTCTCCATGACCTGCGGTAGCGCTCGACGACCCCCAGTTGGAACGAGCAGCATGGCGTTAGACCCCGAGACCTTCGACGCGCTGATCGACACCGTCCGCCGCTTCGTCGCCGAACGGCTGCGGCCACTTGAGGCGCAGGTCGAGGCGGACGACGCGATCCCGCCCGCGATCATCGCCGAGATGAAGGACATGGGTCTGTTCGGCCTGTCGATCGCCGAGGACCATGGTGGCCTGGCGCTCGACATGGTCGAGGAATGCCGCGTCGCGATCGAGATGGGGCGCACGACACCCGCGTTCCGCTCGACGTTCGGCACCAATGTCGGCATCGGCTCGCAGGGCCTCGTGATGGCCGGCACGCCCGAGCAGAAGGCGGAGTGGCTGCCCCGCATCGCGAGCGGCGAGATCGTCACCAGCTTCGCGCTGACCGAGCCCGACGTCGGCTCCGACAGCGGCAGCGTGAAGACCCGGGCGGTGAGGGACGGCGACGTCTATCGCCTGACCGGTACCAAGCGGTACATCACCAATGCCGACAAGGCGCAGCTGTTCACCGTCATGGCCCGCACCGGCGAGGAAGCGGGCGGCCGCGGCGTCTCCGCGTTCCTGGTGCCGCGCGACCTGCCCGGCATCACGCTGGGCGAGCCTGAGAAGAAGATGGGGCAGCGTGGCGCCAAGGTGTCCGACGTCCATTTCGACGACGTGCGCGTCCCCGTCGCCAACCGGCTCGGCGCGGAGGGTGAGGGGTTCAAGATCGCGATGCGCGTGCTCGACCGCGGCCGTCTGCACATCAGCGCGGTGTGCGTCGGCGTCGCCGAGCGGCTGATCGCCGACTGCGTCGCGTACGCGTCCGAGCGCCGGCAGTTCGGCCACCCGATCGCGCAGCATCAGCTGATCCAGGGCATGCTGGCCGACATGAAGACCGAGGCGCTGGCCGCGCGCGCGCTGACGCTGGAGACCGCGGCGGCGAAGGATGCCGGACGCGACGTCGTACTGGAAAGCGCCGCGGCCAAGTATTTCGCCAGCGAGATGGTCGGGCGGGTCGCCGACAAGGCGGTGCAGATCTTCGGCGGCGCCGGCTACATCGCCGATTACGGGATCGAGCGGCTGTACCGCGACGTGCGCCTGTTCCGCATCTATGAGGGCACCAGCCAGATCCAGCAGATCATCATCGCACGCGAGACGCTGAAGCGCGGCGGGTGAAGCCCTCTCCCCTTCGGGGGAAGGGGTCGGGAGAGGGGCAGTCGGCACAAGCAAGCAACAGGGTCGAAGGAGAGACTGCCCCTCTCCCCGGCCCTCTCCCCGCAAAGGGGGGAGAGGGAGAAAATCGATGGACACCACCACATTGTTCCGGCTCGACGGCCGCGTCGCGCTCGTCACCGGCGGATCGCGGGGGATCGGCAGGATGATCGCCGCCGGCTTCGTCGCGCAGGGTGCCAAGGTCTACATCTCGTCGCGCAAGGCTGCCATTTGCGAGGAGGTTGCGGCCGAGCTCGGCCCCGACTGCATCGCGCTGCCGCAGGACATCTCGACTGTGGCGGGGTGCAAGGCACTGGCCGAGCAGCTCGCCGAGCGCGAACCCGCCCTCGACATCCTCGTCAACAACGCGGGCGCCGCCTGGGGCGTGCCGTTCGAGGAGTTCCCGGAGGCCGGCTGGGACAAGGTGATGGACCTGAACGTCAAGTCGCCCTTCTTCCTGACGCAGGCGCTGTACCCGGCACTGAAGGCCGCAGGATCGGCGACGCGGCCGGCGAAGGTCATCAACATCACCTCGGTCGACGGCCAGCGGCTCAACCCATGGGAGACGTACAGCTATCATGCGTCGAAGTCGGCGCTGATCTATCTGACCAAGCGGATGGCGGCGCGGCTGGTGCGCGACCACGTCAACGTCACCTCGATCGCGCCGGGCGCTTTCCCCAGCGACATGAACAAGGCGGCGCGCGACCATGGCGATGCGGTGGCTCACGGCATCCCTGCCGGCCGGATCGGCGTCGACGAGGACATGGCGGGCGCGGCGATCTATCTCGCCAGCCGCGCCGGGGACTATGTGGTCGGCGAGACGATCACCGTCGACGGCGGCCTCGTCCACGCCGCCCTGGGAGGCTCGATCGCGGGCTGATCGAGCCTCCCCGCACCCTCAATAGCCGCGGCCGCGATAGCCGCCGTGCCCGTAGCCGCCGCGGCCGTACCCGCCACGTCCATATACGCCACGATAGCCGCCGTGGCCGTAATAGCGCGTGCTGTAATAGAAGCCGTGGTACGGATAGGGACGGTAGTTCCAGCGGCCACCGATGAAGATCCATGGCTGATACCAGCCCGGCGCGGCGTAGTAATAGGGCGTGCCATAGCCTTCGTAGGCAAAGGCGGGGGCGCCGCCGCGGACGACGAATCCTGGCGGGCAACCAGGGCTGGTGTCGTTGGCGCTGCTGCTCCCGACCACGGCGCCGCCGGCCGCACCGGCCAGGCCGCCGACGAGCGCGCCCGTCCCGCTGTCGCGGCGGCGCGTGACGCTCGACCCGACCAGCGCGCCGAACAGCCCGCCGATCACCGCGCCGGCGCCGGCGTTGCTGTGCGCCCTGGTGCAATACCGTTGCGACCAGTCCTCGGCATAGGCCTCGTACCGGCGGTCCTGATCCGGGTTCGACGCATAGGCCGGATCGGGGCGGTAGCCGGGCGGCGGCGGCGGCGGACGCGAAGGATCGTAGTTGCCGGGCGCCGCACGATCATAGTCGTCGAAACCTTGCGGCGACGCATAGCTCTGGTCGTAGCTGTCCTGCTGATCGTACGGCTGCTGCTGATAGCCGGGCTGCTGCTGGTACGCGGGCTGCTGCGGATCGTTCTGCTGTTGCTGGTACGCAGGCTGTTGCGGATAATTCTGCTGTCGCTGGTAGCTCTGCTGATCGTCCTGCTGCTGCGGATAGTTCGGCGCCTGTTGATACTGCCCCCCGTAGCCGCCCGACTGCGGATAGGCCTGCGCCTCCGCGGCGGTGGCGGCGAGCGACGTCGGCACGACGGACAGGCCGGCGAGCAGCACGGCGGAATGGCTGAGAGTGGAAAAGCGCATCGGCGTCGGATCCTCACAAGAACACGACGCACTCCTGCCGCACCGGTGAGTAACGGGCGATGAACGCGACCGTTCTCGCCCGTTCAGCCGGCCGGATCGCGCCGTCTGCCTGCCGACGCCGCTATCGCGCGATACCCCCCGCCGCCAGCACCGCCAGCGTGACCAGCTCGCTCGCTGTCGACGTCATCGCCGCGATCTGCACGGGTTTCTCCATGCCGACCAGGACGGGCCCGATCACCGATTCGCCCGCCAGCTCGCGCAGCAGCTTGGCGGAGATGTGCGCGGATTGCAGCCCCGGCATGATGAGCACGTTGGCGGGCCCGGACAGCCGCGCGAACGGATAATTGGCGAGCTGCTTGGGGTTGAGCGCGACGTCGGGCGGCATCTCGCCCTCATATTCGAAGCCGACCTCCCGCCCGTCGAGCACCTGCACCGCGTCGCGCACGTTGCCCAGGTACACGCCCTTGGGATTGCCGAAGGTGGAATAGCTCAGGAACGCGACCCTGGGCTCGTGGCCCATGCGGCGCGCGACCATCGCGGTGCGCTCGGCGATGTCGGCCAGCTCCTCCGCGGTCGGCCGTTCGTTGACCGTCGTGTCGGCCATGAACACCGTATGGCTCTGCCCGACCAGGATGTGGATCCCGAACGGGATGCCGCCCGCGTCGGCGTCGATCACGCGCTTCACCTCGCGCATCGACTGCGCCCAGGTGCGGGTGATGCCGGTGATCATCGCGTCGGCCTCGCCCAGCTGGAGCATCAGGCTGCCGAAGATGTTGCGGTCCTGGTTCACCATCCGTTCGCATTCGCGGCGCAGGTAACCGCGCCGCTGCAGCCGCTCGTAGAGGAAGTCGACCATGCGCGGCACCAGCGGGCTGACGCGGCTGTTGTGCACCTCGTACTCGTGCGGGTCGTCGACGCCGAGCTCGCGCAGGTTGTCGTAAACCTCCTCGCGGCCGACGAGCACCGGCGTGCCGTAGCCGCCCTCCTTGAACGCGATCGCGGCGCGCAGCACCACCTCCTCCTCGCCTTCCGCGAACAACACCCGCTTGGGGTTCGCGCGCGCGCCTTCGTAGGCAAGCGACAGGACGGACGTGGTCGGGTTCATCCGCGCGCGCAGCTTCTGGCGATAGGCTTCCATGTCGACGATCGGGCGGGTCGCGACCCCCGTCGCCATCGCCGCCCGCGCGACGGCGAGCGGCACGACCTCCATCAGCCGGGGGTCGAACGGCGCCGGGATGATATAGTCGGGGCCGAAATGGTGGCGCACGCCATAAGCCGCGGCGACTTCCTCGGGCACCTGCTGGCGCGCGAGCGCGGCAAGCGCCTGCGCCGCGGCGATCTTCATCTCGTCGTTGATCCCCGTCGCCCGCACGTCGAGCGCGCCGCGGAAGATGAACGGGAAGCCCAGCACGTTGTTGACCTGATTGGGATAGTCCGACCGGCCGGTGGCGATGATGACGTCCGACCGAACGGCCTTGGCTTCGGTGGGCGTGATCTCGGGATCGGGGTTGGCCATCGCGAACACGATCGGCCGGGCGGCCATCTTCAGCAGCAGCTCGGCCGGCAGCGCGCCCGCCGCGGACAGGCCGACGAACACGTCCGCGCCGTCGAGCGCCTCGGCCAGCGTGCGCTTGTCGGTCGCGACCGCGTGCGCCGACTGCCACTGGTTGATGTCGTCGCGATCGCGGTGCAGCACGCCCTTCAGGTCGAGCATCAGCATGTGGTCGGACGGCAGCCCCATCGCCTTGATGAGCTCCGCGCACGCGATCGCCGCGGCGCCGGCCCCGTTCATGACCACGCGCGTCGTCTTGATGTCGCGCCCGGTCAGATACAGCGCGTTGATGAGGCCGGCGACGGCGATTATCGCAGTGCCGTGCTGGTCGTCGTGGAACACGGGAATGTTCATCCGCTCGCGCAGCGTCTGCTCGATCACGAAACACTCGGGGGATTTGATGTCCTCGAGGTTGATGCCACCGAACGTCGGCTCCATCAGCTCCACCGCATCGATGAACCGGTCGACGTCCTCCGTCGCCAGCTCGATGTCGATCGAGTCGACGTCGGCGAAGCGCTTGAACAGCACCGCCTTGCCTTCCATCACCGGCTTGGAGGCGAGCGCGCCGAGGTTGCCCAGCCCCAGGATCGCGGTGCCATTGGAGATGACCGCGACCAGATTGCCCTTGGCGGTGTAGTCGTAGGCGGCGGACGGGTCCGCGGCGATCGCCCGCACCGGCACCGCGACGCCGGGCGAATAGGCGAGCGCCAGGTCGCGCTGCGTCGCCATCGGTTTCGACGCGATGATCTCGATCTTGCCCGGCCGCCCCTCCGAATGGAACAGCAGCGCCTCGCGCTCGGAGAACTGGACGTTGGGATGGTCGGACATTGGGGAACCTCGCGTCGCCGTTGGCCCATCCCTAGCCAGCGAAGGCGCGCGGGGCTATACCGCGGACATCATCCAGCGCCCGGTGCTCACCACCCGGCCCGGCCCCCATGAGCCAGGTCGACCGGACTATCCCCTTGCTCCTGGCCGTCATGGTCGCCAACGATCGCGCCGTTCCTGATCCATGCTCCCGACGACACCTCCCGCCCCGACCCCGATGATGGCGCAATATCTCGCGCTCAAGGCGGAGGCTGCCGACGCGCTCCTATTCTACCGGATGGGCGATTTCTTCGAGCTGTTCTTCGACGACGCGCGGATCGCCGCCGCGTGCCTCGACATCGCGCTGACGGCACGCGGCGAGCATGACGGCGCCAAGATCCCGATGTGCGGCGTGCCCGTCCATGCCGCCGAGGGGTATCTCGCCCGGCTCATCAAGGCCGGCCACCGCGTCGCGGTCGCCGAACAGACCGAGACGCCCGCGGCGGCAAAGGCGCGCGGCGGGTCCAAGGCGCTGGTGGCGCGCGGGATCGTCCGGTTCGTCACCGCCGGCACGCTGACCGAGGAGGCGCTGCTCGACACGCGCGCGGCCAACTGGTGCGTCGCGATCGGCGAGGCGGCGGGCGCCGTCGCGATCGCCGCCGCCGACGTGTCGACCGGCCGATTCGAGCTGACCCAGACGACGCCCGACGCACTGGGCGCGGAGCTGGCGCGGCTGGCGGCGGCGGAGGTGGTCGCGGCGGAGGGCAGCGCGCAGGCGGGCGCCGCGACGACGCTGCGCCCCCGCGCCGATTTCGACAGCACCGGCGCGGAGGCAAGGCTGCGGCGGACATGGGGCGTCGCGACGCTCGACGGGTTCGGCGAGATCGGCCGGGCGGGACTGGCGGCGGCGGGCGGCCTCGTCGCCTATCTGGAGCATGCCGCGCGCGGCGCGACCCCGTTCCTCCAGCCACCGCGGCTTCGTCGACCGGCCGAGGCGATGGCGATCGATGCGGCGACGCGCGACAGCCTGGAGATCACGCGCACCACCGGCGGCGAGCGGCGCGGCAGCCTGCTGGACGCCGTCGACCGCACCGTGACGGGGGCCGGCGCGCGCGCGCTCGCCGCCGATCTGGGCGCGCCCATGACCGATCGGGCCGCGATCGAGCGGCGTCTCGCGCTGGTCGCGTGGGCGGTGGAGGATGGGGTACTGCGCGAGGACCTGCGCCGGTCGCTGCGCGCGCTGCCCGACATCGGCCGCGCGATCGGGCGGCTCGCCGCCGGCCGGGGTGGGCCGCGCGACCTGGCGCAATTGCGCGACGGCCTCGACGGGGCATGGGCGCTCGCCGACCGGCTCGCCCCTCTGCCCGACCGGCCCGATCTGCTCGAACGGCTGGTGCCCGATCTGGGCGGGCACGGCGCGCTGGTCGACCTGCTGAAGCGCGCACTGATGCCCTCGCCCCCCGTCGACGCGGGCGACGGCGGCGCGATCGCGGCCGGGTACGACGCGGCGCTCGACGAGTTGCGCGACGCCGGTGCGGGCGGCCGGCGCGCGATCGCGGCGCTGGAGGGGCGCTTCCGCGAGGCGAGCGGCGTCGGCCAGCTCCGCATCCGCCACAACGGCGTGCTCGGCTACCACGTCGAGGTGCCCGCGCGGCACGCCGACCCGCTGATGGCCGCCGACAGCGGCTTCACCCATCGCCAGACGTTGGCCGGCGTCGTCCGCTTCAACGCGCCCGAGCTGCACGAACTGGCGCAACGGGTGACGCAGGCCGGCGCGCACGCGCTCGCGGCGGAGGCGGCGCACCTGGAAGAGCTCACCGCCGCCGCGCTCGCCGGGCGCGACGCGATCGCGCGCACCGCCGACGCGCTCGCCCGGCTCGACGTCGCCGCCGGGCTCGCCGAGCGCGCGTGCGAGGGTGGCTGGTGTCGGCCGGCGCTGGCCGACGAGCCTTGCTTCGAGGTCGAGGGCGGCCGACATCCGGTGGTGGAGGCGGCGGTCGCGCGGAGCGGTGGCCGGTTCGTCGCCAACGACTGCGCCCTCGGTGCCCCGGCATCACGGCTGTGGCTCGTCACCGGCCCCAACATGGGCGGCAAGTCGACGTTCCTGCGGCAGAACGCGCTCATCGCGGTGCTGGCGCAGGCGGGAAGCTACGTTCCCGCGACGCGGGCGCGCGTCGGCATCGTCGACCGGTTGTTCAGCCGCGTCGGTGCCTCCGACAATCTGGCGCGCGGGCGCTCGACCTTCATGGTCGAGATGGTGGAGACCGCCGCGATCCTCGCGCAGGCGACGCCCCGCAGCTTCGTGATCCTCGACGAGGTCGGGCGCGGCACCTCCACCTACGACGGGCTCGCGATCGCCTGGGCGGTGGCGGAGGCGATCCATGAGGACAATCGCTGTCGCTGCCTGTTCGCGACCCACTATCACGAGCTGACGCGGCTCGCCGAGCGCTGCGACGCGCTCAGCCTCCACCACGTCCGCGCGCGCGAGTGGAAGGGCGAGCTGGTGCTGCTCCACGAGCTCGCCGACGGGCCGGCGGACCGCAGCTGGGGGCTGGCGGTCGCGCGGCTCGCCGGCCTGCCGCCTGCGACGGTGGCGCGCGCCAAGGCGGTGCTGGCGAAACTGGAGGCCGGGCGCGCGCGGACGGGCGGGATCGCGGCGGGGCTCGACGACCTGCCGCTGTTCGCCGCCGCGCAGGCGATCGAGGAGCGGACCTGCGACGCGATCCGTGCCGAGGTGGAGGCGCTGGACGTCGACACGCTGTCGCCGCGTGAGGCGCTGGAGACACTATACCGGCTCAAAACGCTCGCGCGCGAGGGCTGACGGACGATCCGCGCGATCGGCCGGCGTCACCCCCGTTTCATTGAACCGTCACAAACGGTAGCGTAGCGCAGTCATTTGCGCGTCGGGACACCGCGCGCCCGCAACAAGGTGCTGCCGTGTACATCGTCCCCCTCTCGGTCGCGCAGGACGTGGCGGCACGGTCGAGCGATGATCGGCGCGTCGCTTTCCCGCTCGCCTGGATCCTGCTCGCGATGGCGGGCAGTGCGGCGCTGACGCTGGGGCTGCTCGTCGACGGACGGATCGTCGTCCATCTGTTCACGCCGGCGGCGACGCCGGTCCTGATCTGGCTGGCGCTCACGTTCGGGGCGACGTGGCTGCTGCGCGACGCCGCCGGCGCGCGTGGTCAGGCGGTGGCGGACTGCGCGCTGCACTATGGCCTCATCACCACCATGTCGCTGATGGGCGCGGTGGCGACCTATCCGGTCGCGGGCCTCAGCCGCGGGTTCGTCGACGGGACGCTGGAACGGATCGACGTCGCGCTGCGGTTCGACTGGCTGGCGTGGTACGAGGCGGTGGCCGCGCACCCGATGCTGCAGGTCGTCGGCCACATCGCCTATCAGAGCATCTATCTCAGCCCCGCGATCCTGTTCGCCTGGTTCGCGTGGCAAGGCCGCCGGGCGGACGCGCGCGCGTTCCTGTCCGCCTATTGGCTGGCGGCGTTCGTCACCATCGCGCTGTTCGGCGCGATGCCGGCGGAGGGGCCGTTCGCGCTGCTGTGGCACCGCCCCATCCCGTACATGCCCGACAGCGGCCTGTGGCAGCCCGAACTGATCCCCGCGCTGCGCCACCATGCCGTCCACGCGATCGACCTGGGCGAGCTGCGCGGCCTCGTTTCCGCGCCCAGCTTCCACACCGCCGCGGCGGTGTTGTACATCGTGACTGCCTGGCCGATCCGCCGGCTGCGCTGGCCGCTGCTGGGACTGAACGTCGCGATGCTGGCGTCGACGCCGGTCGAGGGGACGCATTACCTGGTCGACATGCTGCTCGGCGCGCTGGTCGCGGCGGTGGCATTGACCGCGGTCGCCGCGCTCCGCTCCTTCCGCGAGGGCAGGATCATGCGCGAAGCGGCGATCCGACGGCCGCGATTGGTCCGGTAGCTCCTCGTCACGGGTCGGCGATGGCGGCGGCGGCCGCATGCGCTACAGGACGTCCATGGCCCGTCTCCGCTCCCCCCTCTCCCGCCGGCCGGCCGCGCCC
Organism: Janthinobacterium lividum; assembly: GCA_050955125.1. GTDB lineage: Bacteria > Pseudomonadota > Alphaproteobacteria > Sphingomonadales > Sphingomonadaceae > Sphingomonas. The sequence goes on along the minus strand of JBPBQW010000142.1, from coordinate 8,095 downwards.
GCCGCCGCGACACCGCCCGAGGACCTGGTCCAGGCCCGCTGTTTCGAGGGGCTGGCGGACAGGAATGCGATCGTCCATCCCGCCGCGCTCGCCGAACGGCTAGCCGCGTTGCCCGACGCCGCGCCCGAGCCGCTGCGCCGCGCCGCGACGGCCGTCCTCAAGGAAGCGCTGGCGCACGGCCGGGCGGAGGTCGAGCGACGGCTGATGGCGCATCCCTCGCGCGGGCTCGACGCCGCCGCGGCGCAGGCGTGGCTGATCGATCAGCTGCTGATCGCGCTCGCCGCGCTCGTCACCACGCGTCTGTACCCGCGCCACAACCCGACCACGGGCGAGCGGATCGTGCTGATCGCGGTCGGCGGTTATGGCCGCGGCGAGATGGCGCCGTTCTCCGACGTCGACATCGGCTTCCTCACCCCCGGCAAGCCCACCGCCCATGCCGAACAGGTGATCGAGGCGATGCTCTATGCGCTATGGGATCTGGGCCTCAAGGTCGGCCATTCCAGCCGCTCGCTCGACGAGATGATCCGCGAGGCGCGCGGCGACGTGACGGTGCGGACCGCGCTGCTCGAGGCGCGCTACGTCTGGGGCGATCGCGCGCTGTACGCCGAGGCCGCGGCCCGCTTCCACGCCGAGGTCCAGGCGGACACCGCGCGACGCTTCATCGCCGACAAGCTGGCGGAGCGCAACGATCGGCACCAGCGGATGGGCGACACCCGCTACGTCGTCGAGCCCAACGTGAAGGAGGGCAAGGGCGGCCTGCGCGATCTCCATGCACTGTTCTGGATCGGCAAGTACGTCCACGACGTCCAGCGCGCGTCGCAGCTCGTCGGCGTCGGCCTGTTCACGCGGGCCGAATATCGTCGCTTCCATCGCGCGGACCAGTTCCTGTGGGCGGTCCGCTGCCACCTCCATGTCGTCGCCCGGCGTGCGGAGGACCGGCTGACGTTCGACCTGCAACCCGAGATCGCGCGCCGGATGCGTTTCGCCGACCGGCCCGGCAAGTCGAGCGTCGAGCGGTTCATGCAGCTCTACTTTCTCCAGGCCAAGACGGTGGGCGACCTGACGGGCGTGTTCCTGACCCATCTGGATGAAGAGAGCGAGGCAGGCGGGCGCTGGCGGTTCGGCCTGCCGCTGCCGAGGCGGCGGCGCCGGCTGGAGGGCTTCGTGGTCGACCGCGGCCGGCTCGCGCTGCCCGACGACCGGTTCTTCCGTGACGATCCGGTGCGGCTGGTGGCGATGTTCGAGCTGGCGGACCGGCACGGCCTGGAAATCCACCCGCTGGCGATGCGCGCCGCCGCGCGCGACGCCAAGCTGATCGACGATCATCGCGCCGATCCGCGGGCCAACACCCTGTTCCTGGCGCTGCTCGCCTCCCCGCGCGATCCCGCCGGGGGGCTTCGCCGCATGAACGAAGCGGGCGTGCTCGGCCGCTTCGTACCCGATTTCGGCCGCATCGTCGCGCAGATGCAGTTCGACATGTACCACCATTATACCGTCGACGAGCACACGATCCGCGCCGTCGGGCTGCTCGCGCGGATCGAGAAGGGCGAGCTCGAGGAGGATCACCCGCTCGCGACCGAGATCTTCCCCCAGATCGCCTCGCGCCGCGCGCTGTACGTCGCGGTGCTGCTCCACGACATCGCCAAGGGTCGCAACGGCGACCATTCGGTGCTGGGCGAGGGCGTCGCGAACCGGTTGTGCCCGCGTTTCGGCCTGTCGGCGGCGGAGACGGAGACCGTCGCCTGGCTGGTCCGCCACCACCTGCTGATGAGCGATACCGCGTTCAAGCGCGACCTGTCGGATTTCAAGACCATCCTCGATTTCCGCGATACGGTACAAAGCGTCGAGCGGCTGCGGCTGCTGACCGTGCTGACCACCGTCGACATCCGCGCGGTCGGCCCCGGCACCTGGAACGGGTGGAAGGGCCAGTTGCTGGGCGAACTGTTCCGCCGCGCCGAAGAGGTGCTGCGGCTCGGCCATCAGGCGCGCGGTCGTGCCGAGCGGATCGTCGCCAAGCAGGATGCGTTGCGCGCGGCGCTCGCGCCCGACGATACGGCCTTCGTCGCGCTCGCGAGGCGGCTGCCCGACAGCTACTGGATCGCCGAGACCGCCGACGTGCTGGAACGCAACGCCCGGCTGATCGCCGGCGCGGGAGAGGCGCCGCTGTCGATCGCGGCCGAACCCTATCCGGGCCGCGGCGCGGCGCTCGTGACGATCTATGCCGCCGACCATCCGGGGCTGTTCTATCGTATCGCCGGCGCGATCCACCTCGCCGGCGGCTCGATCATCGACGCGCGCATCCACACGACCCGCGACGGCATGGCGCTCGACAATTTCCTCGTTCAGGATCCCTGGGGACGCCCGTTCGAGGAGGCGCAGCAGCTCGACCGGATGCGGATCGCGATCGCCGACGCACTGGCGAACCGCGGCCACCTGTCGGACCGGCTGCTCGCCAAGGCGCTGCCGCGCCCGCGGGCCGCCGCGTTCCCGATCGCGGCCAACGTGCTGATCGACAATCGCGCGTCCAATCGGTTCACGGTGGTGGAGGTGAACGCGCGCGACCGGCCGGCGCTGCTGAACCAGCTCGCCCACGCGCTGTTCCAGGCGAAGGTGACGATCCATTCCGCGCACATCGCCACCTATGGCGAACGCGCGGTCGACACCTTCTACGTCACCGACCTGACCGGCGACAAGATCATCGGGCCAAGGCTCGCGGCGCTGGAGCACCGACTGCTCGCGACCGCCGCAGGCGAGACAGCCGACGCGGGCGCCTGAGGCGCGCCCGCGTCGCTCCTGCGATCAGTACTTGACGCGCAGCGTGCCGCCGAATGTCCGCGGGGCGCCCAGGAACGCGTCGAGCGTGCCCGTCGCCGTCGTCGGCACGTTCTGGAAGCCCGAATCGAAGGCGATCTGCTTGTAGTCGGTGTCGAACGCATTCTCGACCCAGGCCTCCACGCTCCACCGGTCGTTGCGCGGTCCGAAGGCGATGCGCGCGTTGGCCAGCACGTAGTCGCCCTGGCGCTTGCCCGGATCGAGATCGGATCCGGTGTTGTAGGCGGACGAATATTTGCCGCCCGCGCTCAGCCGCAGCTTGTCGGCCCCGCCGATCTCGAACGTGTAGGCGCCCGACAGCGATGCCGAGACGAGCGGCGCCAGCGACAGCCGCGACGTCGCGTAGCCCAGGAAGCCGGTCTTGACCGCCAGGCTGGTCAGTTCGGCCTGGTTCAGATCGTAGCGCGTGTCCGCGATCGTGACGCCGCCCTGGAAACTCAGCCGCGGCGCGGCGAACCACACGAAGTCACTGTCGATGCCCTTGCTGACGACGTGCGGGATCGAGTCGACGACGAACACGAGACCGTTGAACGTGTTGAGCTGGAACCCCGAATACCGCTGGTAGAAAGCGGTGACGTTGAACAGCAGCTTGCGGTTGAACAGCGTCGCCTTCTCGCCGATCTCGAACGCGTTGTTCGTCTCCTTGCCGAACGCGGTGTTGGCGATCGGCGTGTTCACCGCCGCGCTGCCCGGCGTGCACCCCGGATCCACGCCGAGCTGACACGTCACGCGATCGAGGTTGAACCCGCCCGCCTTGTAGCCGCGCGCATAGGACGCATAGACCAGCAGGTCGCGGTTGAACCGATAGGCGAGCTTCGCGGTGCCCGACAGATTGTGTTCGGTCGAGCGCTGGCTGTCGGCGAAGTTGTTGAAGCCCGGGCTCAGGAACGGCAGGCACAAGGTCGCGTTCACCGCGTCCAGCGCCGCCGCGCTCGCGGGCGCGGCGGCGGCCAGGATGCGGAACGCCGCGTTCGCCGCGCCGCATCCGGCACCCCCGCCGATGTTGGTGCTGTTGGTCAGCAACTGCTTGGCGTCGATCGTGTACCGCAGCCCGGCGTTGAAATCGAGGTGGTCGGTCAGGTGCAGCGTGTCGTTGGTGAACAGCGCGTAGGTGTCGTCGTTCTGCCGGTACCGGTCGACCGAACCGGTGTTCGCGGCATAGTTGACGCCCCCGACGTACGGAAAGGTGAGCCCGGTACGCAGGAACGTCGGATCGGGCTTGCCCTCGACCAGCGACGAGAACAGCAGGCTGAGATACGGCGAGAACTGGCTGCCGACGAGCACGCTGGTGTTCTGCGCGAGCTTCTCGTTCGAGTAGAACCCACCGACCAGGTAATCCAGCTTGCCCGACGTGCCCGCGTAGCGCAGTTCCTGGCTGAAGGTGCGGAAGCGCGACGAGTTGCTGTCGTTGTCCGGCAGATAGTCGATGTCCGCGGTCGAGAAGTCGGCGTCGAAGCCGCCCGTCTGCTTCCAGTCGCGATAGGCGGTGATCGACGTCAGCGCGCCCGGACCCAGATCCCAGTCCGCCTGCAACGACACGCCCTGGTCATGCGTCACCTGGCGATCGGGGCGGTTCGAGTAAGCGTTGCGCGCGTAAGGATCGGCGGGGTTGCCGTCGCTGCCGCCCAGCGCCGCGACGATGTTCTGCGCCAGGTTGAGCCCGGTCGCCGCGCTCGAGCCCTGGCTGCCGCGGATGATGACCGCCGTGCAGCAATCCTCGCGCCGGCGCGACACGTCGCCGATCAGGCGAAGCGTCAGCGCGTCGGTCGGCTTGTAAAGCAACTGCGCGCGTAGCGTGTAGAAGTTGCGGTTGTTGTCGAAATCGTCGGTGCGCGGGCCGGGCCCGGTGTTGACGTGGAAGAAGCCGTCGCGCTGCCGATCGGCGAAATAGACGCTGGCCGCCAGCTTGTCGGGGATGATCGGTCCGGTGACCTCTGCCGAGCCGCCGATCGCGCCGTAATTGCCCGCCTCGAATACGGCGCCGCCGCCCAGCGTGAACTGCGGGAGGGCGGTGATGATGTTGATGACGCCCGCCGTCGCTGATTTTCCGAACAGCGTGCCCTGCGGTCCTTTGAGCACCTCGATCCGTTCGACGTCGCCCAGATCCCCGAAGCCGACACCGTTGCGCGGGCGGTACACCCCGTCGATTTCGATACCGACGGACGATTCAAGGCCGGGGTTGTCGCCCACCGTGCCGATGCCGCGGATACGCGCGGTCGTGGACGCCTCGCTGCTCGTCGAGGTCACCAGAAGGCCCGGCGCCAGCAGCGCCAGGTCCTTGATGTCACGGATCCCCTGATCCTGCAGCTGCTGCTGACTGACCGTGGTGACGACGATCGGCACGTCCTGCAGGCTCTGGCTGCGGCGCTGGGCGGTGACGATGATGTCGTCGACGTTTCCGGTCGTGCCGGTCCCGTTCGCGGTCTGGCCGGTCGCGGTCGGACGGCCGGACGAGACGGGCGGCGCGGTCGTCGCCTGCGTGCCGGCTGCGGCGGCATCCGCCGCGCTCGGCAGGCGGGCGGGATCGGCGGCGGACTGGGCATAGGCTGGCGCGGCGATCCCGATGATCGCGACCGCGGACAGCAGCGTGGACTTCAGCAATGAACCTCTCCCATATTTTCGAACTTATGGTTTGTTCGATGGGTGAGGCTCGGCAGCGGCGGCGTCAAGCCCCTTGCCCTGTTGCCGATGGATTTCGGAACCGGTGGTTCGCCCGCGCCACAGCAATCCGAACATCGGGCATGGCGCATGGCGATGCCCGATGTCGGCAGCAATCAGCGGGGGGAAAGCACCATTAGCATCTGACGGCCTTCCATGCGCGGATAGGCCTCGACCTTCGCGACCTCGGCGCTGTCGTCCTGCACCCGCTTCAGCAGGTTCATGCCCAGCTGGCCGTGGCTCAGCTCGCGACCACGAAAGCGCAGGGTGATCTTCACCTTATCGCCCTCCTCGATGAAGTCGTGCACCTTCTTCATCTTGGTGTCGTAGTCGTGGTCGTCAATGTTCGGACGCATCTTGATCTCCTTTATCTCCTGCGTCTTCTGCGACTTGCGGGCGAGATTGGCCTTCTTCTGCGCCTCGTACTTGAACTTGCCGACGTCGAGGAACTTGGCGACGGGCGGATCGGCGTTGGGCGACACTTCGACGAGGTCGAGGCCGACCTCCTTGGCCTGCTCCATCGCCTCGCGCGTGTACATCACGCCGAGATTCTCACCGTCGCCATCGATCACGCGGACCTTGGGCGAGGTGATGAACTCGTTGAATCGAGGGCCGTTCATCGCCGGCGCCTGCAACGGTCGGCGCATCATGGGAGGAGGGATAGGTGAGACTCCTGTGGTGGTTTCAGACGGTATATAGCCTTTTTCACGTCGCTTTTGAAGGCGCCGCGTTCAACAAGAACTAGGAAGCGCCGCCACGCAGGTCGGGCGGCGTCGCCTCCGCCCGCAGCGCCGCCGCCGCCTCCGCCAACGCCATCATCTGCTGCCCCTGGCTGCCCAGCCGGCGGATCGCGACCGTGCCCTCGTCCGCCTCACGCTTGCCGACGACCAGCAGGTTGGGGACCTTGGCCAGGCTGTGCTCGCGCACCTTGTAGTTGATCTTCTCGTTGCGCAGGTCGGTCTCGACGCGCAGGCCCGCGCGGCGCAGTTCGGCGGCGACCTCGAGCGCGTACTCGTCGGCGTCCGACACGATCGTCGCCACCACCACCTGCACCGGCGCCAGCCACAGCGGGAAGCGGCCCGCGTGATGCTCGATCAGGATGCCGAGGAACCGCTCGAACGTGCCCAGGATCGCGCGGTGGAGCATCACCGGCCGGTGCCGTTCGCCATCCGCACCGACGTAGCTCGCGTCGAGTCGCTCGGGCAGCACCCGGTCCGACTGGATCGTGCCGACCTGCCACGTCCGCCCGATCGCGTCCGTCAGGTGGAACTCGAGCTTGGGCGCATAGAAGGCGCCCTCGCCCGGCAATTCCTCGAACTTCGCCTTGATCGCGTCGGACAGCCCGGAGGCATGGACCGCGCGGCGCAGCTCGTCCTCCGCCTGGTCCCACATCGCGTCGCTGCCGAACCGCTTGTCGGGGCGGAGCGCCAGCTTCACCGCGTAATCCTCGAACCCCAGGTCGCGATAGACGCTGTCGAGCAGCTCGCAGAATCGCGTCACCTCGTCGACCAGCTGATCCTCGCGCACAAAGATGTGCGCGTCGTCCTGCGTGAACTGGCGCACCCGCATGATGCCGTGCAGCGCGCCGTGCGGCTCGTTGCGGTGGCAGCAGCCGAACTCCGCCATGCGGATCGGCAGATCGCGATAGCTCTTGATCCCCTGGCGGAAGATCAGCACGTGCGCGGGGCAGTTCATCGGCTTCAACGCCATCAGGTCGGCGTCGCCCGACAGGATCGCACCCTCGTCCTCCGTGTTCGGAATCTCGTCCGGCACGACGAACATGTTCTCGCGATATTTGCCCCAGTGGCCCGACTGTTCCCACTGACGCGCGTCCATCAGCTGCGGCGTCTTGACCTCGTCATAGCCGGCCGCGTCGAGCCGACGGCGCATGTAAGCCTCGAGCGCGCGCCAGATGAGGTAACCCTTGGGGTGCCAGAACACGCTCCCTTGCGCCTCGGGCTGGAGGTGGAACAGATCCATCTCCTGGCCGATGCGGCGATGGTCGCGCTTGGCCGTCTCTTCCAGCATCGTCAGATGCGCGTCGAGCTGCTTCTTGTTGAGCCAGCCGGTGCCATAGATGCGGCTGAGCATCGCGTTGCGCTGGTCGCCACGCCAATAGGCGCCGGACACGCGCGTCAGCTTGAACGCCTGCGGGTCGAGCTTGCCCGTCGATGCCATGTGCGGCCCGCGACACATGTCGAGCCACGCACCCTGGCGATAGATCGTCAGCTCCTCGCCGTCGGGAAGCTCGGCGGCCCATTCGGCCTTAAACGTCTCGCCCTGCCGCCGCCACGTCTCGATCAGTTGCTCGCGGCTCCACACTTCGCGCACGAACGGTTCGTTGCGCGCGATGATACGGCGCATCTCCGCCTCCATCGCGGGCAGGTCCTCCTCGGTGAACGGGCCATGCGCGGCGGGCGGCGCGAAGTCGTAGTAGAAACCGTCCGCCGTCGCCGGGCCGAAAGTGATCTGCGTACCCGGAAACAGGTGCTGCACCGCTTCGGCCATGACATGCGCCAGGTCGTGACGCACGAGTTCGAGCGCGTCGGCCTCATCCTTCGCGGTGACGAGCGCGAGCTGCGTGTCGCCGTCGAACGGGCGCGTG
>JBPBQW010000141.1:0-25795 GCA_050955125.1 Janthinobacterium lividum | reverse complement strand
ATGCTGGAAGATCGCGGGATGGCTCCCGCCAAGTAACGGTCGTCAGAGGCAGCGGCTGTCCCGCTCGGGCGCGGCGGCGGTGCGGGTCTTCCACACGCCGTCGGGCGAGCGATACTTCTCGCCGGGCGCCGTCTGCCCGATCAGGTTGCAGCCGCTGGTGAACGCCATCTGCTCCACCGTCGCATTGCCGGCCTCGGCGCTCTGCGTGTACTTGGCCTTGCGCTGGATGTTGATGTTGCCGACGAGGGCGCGAAGCTCGGGTGTCGCGGCGCCGACGATACCGAGATACCCGTCGGGCTGCTCGCCCACCGCGCCCGCCGACCGCGCCGCGGCATAGCCCGGCTCGCGCTGCGCGAGCGCGCCTCCTGCCCCGCCGACGAGGGCTGCGAGTGCCGCGGCGATCAGGATCGGATTGCGTGTCATCTCAGAATATCCCCGGGTTCTGCTGGATCAGCGATTTGGCCTGATTGTCGAGCCGATACACCACTTGCTGCGTGACGTTGATGTTGAGGTTGATGACGATCGGCTTGTCGGGCGCGGTCACGTTGACGCACGCGCCCGCCATCAGGGCGAGGCCGGCCGACGCCACCATCCTCATGGCGCGATGATGGGTGACAGGGTTCGTCATCGTCGATGGGCTGGTCATGGCACGGTGTTGCTTTCGGCAGGCTGACTGCGCGACGCCGCCTGCTGCTGGAGCAGCATCGGCAGGTTGCGCTCGATGAGCCGGGATGGATCGTAGAAGGATTGCGCGCTGTCGATCAGGCCGCGGAACGGCGCCCTGATCTGGATGTTGAACACGAACGGGAGTCTCTGGAGCCGCCGGATCACGAAGTTCGATTTCGCCCCCTTGCCCTGGCTGATGCCCGCGAAGCGGACGGCGGTGACCATCTCGCCGTCGAGCGGGCCGTTCATGGCGATCGACAGGTTGCGATAGTCGATCGACCGCAGCGCCTGGAACGCCAGGTTGCCCCAGGTGCCTAGGTCCTTCTGCGTCAACTCGCCGACATAGGCGAGGCTTCCGCCCCCGGGGCGGACGCGGAGGTCGCCGTTCTCGATTCGGCCGCCCGCCGCATCGAACGCCATCGGCAGCGCCCCGTCGAACACGCCCGTCGCACTCACGTTGGCAAAGTCGAACTGCTGCAGGAAGCGCCCGGCGTCGACGCCCGTCAGGGTGAACGTCATGCGCCGAGTGGTCGCGGCGGAAAAGTCGAGCAGCGTCGGGCGGAGGTCGAGCGAGCCGCCGGCGAACGGCCAATGCCCGCTCGTCACCCGCACGCGCGAGTCCGGCAGCGTCTGGAACACGACGCGGCCGTCCGTCACCGCGATGCCGGGGTTGACCGAGGCGAGCGTGACGGTCTGGTCGGGGGCGCTGGTGAGCGACAACAGGTCGGTGAAGCGGATCGTGCCGGCGATCCCCGCCACCGGCCCGAACGCGGCCGCCAGATCGGTACCGTCGGTGTGGAAGCTGCCGGTGCTCGACACCCCGTCCCTGCCCCAGGCGATTCGCGCGCGCCCGTCAATCGTCCCGCGCACGTCGGCGATCACGCCGAAGGTCAGGGGGGTCAGCGCGTCGGGCTGGAACCGCTCGTCGAACACGAGCCGCGGCACGACGAGGTCGGCGCTGCCGCTGCCCGCCGCCAGGTCGTGCGTGATCGCGACGTCGGCGACCGGGACCGCCTCGGCCGGCGAGACCAGCCGGCCGCGAACCAGGATCGTGCCATCCTCCAGCGTCAGGGTCATCGCTTCGGCGCGGAGCGGTTCGAACCGAGGCCGTGGGGAGGTGTCGCCGACGGTCATCGTGCCGTCGACGCCCAGGGCGCCGCCGCGCTCCCGCCACGTGCCGTCCGCCCCCGACAGGAGCAGGGGGACCGTGCCGATCCGCCCTCCCGCGCGCGCGAAGCGGCCCTGGATGCCGTCGCCCGTCAGTGCGCCGCCGAGCTCGCCCACGTCCAGCCGGGTAGCGGCATCGGCCGCGCCCAGCCGCGCGGCGACACCCGACAGGGAGAAAGCGCGCCGGCTCCAGTCGACCGTCCCGCCGTCGAACGCCAGTGACAAGGGCGTCGCTCCGATGCTGCCCGCCAGCCGCACCGGCCCGAGGCGGGCGTCGGCGGCGAGACGCCCGCGGGTCGTCGACACGGTCGCGGCACCCGTCGAACACAGCGGCACCCGCGCACCCGCCAGCCGCACGCTGCCGAGCGCCAGCCGGTCGAAGCGGATGGTGGCGCAGCCGGGGTCGATCGTCAGCACGCCACCCGCGTCCCGGCGGATAACGATCGGCAGCACCAGGCCCTCGATCCGGCCGCTGGTCAACGGCCCCGACAGCGTTGCCACCGTATCGACGGTGGTCCTGCCGGCGGGATCGGCCGAGAAGCGCACCGGCGTCGCCGTGACCCGGGCGTCGCCCGCCGCATACGGCTCGACCCGCGCCTCCCCCGTGATCGGGGCGCCCACCCTCGCCTGCGCCAGGCGGACCACCGCAGCGGGAAGGCCGCCGCCGGCGAACCGCACGGTGCCGTCGACGACGGGGCGCAGCGTACGCAGCCTCGTCGCCAGGCCGCTGCCGCCGGCGAACGCCATCGTCGCGCCGCTTCGCGCACGAGCCTCTGCGCGGGACAGGGCGACGCTCGTGCCGTCGGTGGCCAGATCCGCGCTGGCATCGAACGCACGACCGGCCGCGGCCAGCGCCAGTGTCGCCCTGGCGACGAGGGGGCCCACCGGCGTCCCCATCGCCGACCGGCTCCACCCCGCAAGAACGGCGAGCCACGGGCGGGGCAGGCTCGCGCCCGAAGCCGCTGCCCGCCCCACGAACCGCCAGTCGCGACCGACGCCGTACGACCCCGCGAGCGTGAGCCCGTCGGCGCGCCCGCCCCGAGCCATGACGGCCGGGCCACTCGCCAGGGCCACCGTGCCCTGTGTCCGCGCCGCGTTCCCCTCGAAGGCGACGTTTCCCGTCAGGGTCGTCACACGCAGACCAGGCACCGTCACCGAGGCGACGACGGTCCGGACGGTGCCTCTCCACGAGGCGAGGCCGCTGCCCAGGGTCGCCGCCACCCAGCCCGTCAGGTCGGTCGCCGACGCGCCGCCGCACCGTGCGGCCGCGACCTGCACCGGGCCCCCCACCTCCGGCTCCCCGGCCCGCACCCGGAGCCTCAGCGCCGCCGACAGACGATCGATGCCGCACCCGCCGGCGACGAGGCCCGATACCCCGACCGTCAGCCGGCCATCGAACCCGCCGTCCAGCCGCCCGCTGCCGCGCAGGCCGACGTCGACCGTCCCCGCCCCGGTCGCCAGCCGCAGACGTCCGTCCTCGACGTCGAGATCGATCGCCGGCAACCGGACGCCCCCGGCGCTCGTCGAGGACGGCATCAACCGGTCGAGGCTGCCGAGCGACAGCCGGCCGCCGATCATCGTCGCCCGCAAGCGCATTCCGCCCGCACGCACCGCCGTCACCCGTGCCCCATCGAGGCCGATCCGCGTCCCGAGCTCGATCCAGCGGGCGGTCAGGTCGGGACGAGCGGGATCGCCGACCGACACGTCGACCAGCCGCTGCCTCCCCAGGCCCAGATCGGCGATCCGGTAGTGGGCGGGCACATGCGCCTCCGCCAGCCTGCGGTCGATCACCGACGTCGCGATCGGGACGCGGACCAACCACAGCGTCGAGACGCCACCGACCACCACGACGAGCAGCCCGCCCGCGATCGGCCGCCGGATCGCACGCCGCCGCGGCGGGGTCCGCTCACCCGTCCTGGTCACCGACCGATCACGCCCCTCCATCATCCATGGGCGCTTAGCCGCGGCGCGGCCGCTCGCCAAATCCGGGGCGCGAGACGGTCGAGGCGGATGAACACCTCGTCGGCACCATGCTATCGGGAATACATGCCCAAGCCCCAGATCCTGATGCCCGCGCCGATGGGCGCCCGCGTCATCGCCGCGCTCGACGAGCGCTTCGTCCTCCATCGCCTGTGGGAGCAGGCGGATCCACACGGCTATTTTCGGACCGTCGGCCCGCAGGTCCGGGGTCTGGCGGCCAGCACGGCGGCGGGCCGGATCGACGCCGGCTGGTTCGATGCACTGCCGGCCTTGGAAATCGTCGCCAATTACGGTGTCGGCTACGACGCGATCGACGCGACGGCTGCGGCGGCGCGCGGCGTGACCGTCACCAACACGCCCGGCGTGCTGGATGCCGAGGTGGCCGACCTGACGGTCGGCCTGATGCTGGCGACCTTGCGCCGCATCCCGCAGGCGGACCGCTTCGTCCGCGAGGGGCGCTGGCCCGCCGGCGCGTTCCCGCTGTCGCCGACGCTGCGCGGCCGGCGGATCGGCATCATCGGCCTGGGCTCGATCGGCAAGGCGATCGCGCGACGGCTGGAGGGGTTCGACGTCGCGATCGCCTATCACGGCCGCTCGCGGCAGGCGGACGTCGCGTACCCGTATCACGGGACCGCCGCTGCGCTGGCGGCGGCGTCGGACGTGCTCGTCGCGATCGTTCCCGGCGGCCAGGCGACCCGCCATCTGGTGAACGCAGAGGTGCTGGCGGCGCTCGGCCCGCAGGGCGTGCTCATCAACGTGGCGCGCGGCAGCGTCGTCGACGAGACGGCGCTAATCGCGGCGCTCGGCTCCGGCGCGATCCTGGCCGCCGGGCTCGACGTGTACGAGGACGAACCCAACGTACCGGAAACGTTGCGCGCGATGGCCAACGTCGTGCTGCTGCCGCACATCGGCTCCGCATCGCAGCATACGCGCGCGGCGATGGGTCAGTTGATGGTCGACAATCTGATCGCCTGGTTCGACGAGGGCCGCGCGCTGACGCCGGTGCCCGAGACGGCGGCGCTGCCCCGGGCGACGCGCCCCTAGCCCGCGTCGCCGGACCTGGGCTCGGCGTTCGGCGCCAAGGCCGCGCCGCCCAGAAGCTGGAGTTGCTGGGGCGCCGTGCCGAGATCGATGCCGGCCGCCGGCAGCTCGGCCAGCAGCCGGAACAACAGGTCGCTCCGCGTCGGATAGACGTCGCGGGGGCTCGCGACATAGGCGAAGCTGTTGACGTTGATCCGGCCGTCCGCGATCGAATCGACGAAGACCTTGGGCGCCGGGTCGTCGAGCACCGCCTCCGACGCCGCGTACATCGCCAGCAACATCTCGCGCACCTTCGCGACGTCCGCATCGATGTTGACGGAAAATTGCAGCTGCACCCGGCCGATCGGGTCCGCGAGCGTCATGTTGCGGACGGTCTTGGTGATGAGTTCGGAATTGGGCACGATCAGCGTCGACCGGTCGGCGATCTGGATCTCGGTCGCGCGCACGCTGATCCGCTTCACGTCGCCTTCCTGGTCGCCGATGCGGATGAGGTCGCCGATCTTCACCGGCCGCTCGGCCAGCAGGATCAGCCCGGAGACGAAGTTCTGCGTGATCGCCTGAAGGCCGAAACCGATGCCCACCGACAGTGCCGACAGCAGGAGCGCGATCCGCTCGACGCCGATGCCGAGCGACGCCAGCGCCCACAGGCAGGCGACGATCGACCCGACATAGCCCGCGACGGTCGCGATCGAGTTGCGCGCGCCGGCGTCCAGGTCCGTGACGGGCAGGTACCGTTGCGTCAGCCAGTGCCGCCCGATCCGCGCCGCGAACAACCCCGTCACCAGCACCGCGACCGATCGCAGCACCGCCCAGGGCGAGATCGTCACCTCGCCGATCGTGATCCCGCGCGCGACGTGGCCGAGCTGGTCGAACAGCGTGCCGACGTTCGAGCCGAACGGGCCGGACGCCAGCGTCAGCCCCAGCACCACGAGCGCGAGCCGCAGGAACGCCGACAGGAACACACCCGCCTGGTCGATCAGGCTGGCCCGCACGCCGAACCCGCGATGCAGGCCCTGGCCCAGCGGGCTGCGCTGCGATACCAGTGCCGTCGAGACGTCGTCGGCGAACATCAGCGCGATGGTGAACGTCCCCAGCACGATCGGCAGCCAGATCAGCAGGCGGGTGACGAACCCCGCCAGGCCCACATAGCCGAGCACCAGCGCGCCGGCGGCGGCGAGCGTCGCGATCCACGCGACCAGCGAGCCGAGCGCGGTCCCGGTCTCGCCCGCCCCGTCGTCGATCGCATCGCCTTGCGCGATCGCCCGGAGTCGGACCCGCCCGATCCACAGGAGCAGGCCGACGGCGAACCCGATGTGCAGGGCTGCGATTAGCGCATCGGTGCCGACCTGCGCCGCACCGCCGAGCCCGGCCGCGTTGCGGATGGCGTCGATCACCACCACCGCGAACACCATCGCGGCCGCGGCCCAGGTCCACGGCCGCAGCGCACGTGCGGTGCCGTCCGCGATCGGCAGCAGCCGCCACTGGGACTGCCCCCGCATCAGGAGGACGCCGCCCAGGCTGCCGATCAACCCGGCGACCGACGCGCCCTGGACCAGCGCGGCGGCCAGCGGCTCCCATGCCGGCGCCAGCATGCCCGCGCCCCGCACGCCCGCCACCCAGCAGGCGGCGGCGATGCCGGGGAGCGGTGCCCCGCTCACCAGCATCCAGCCGGCCTGGCCCGATTTGCGCAGGCGACTGGCGGGGACGCGGTCGATCATGGTCCGCTGCCCGACACGGCGCAGCCATAGCCGCAGCGGGACCAGGATCAGCAGCGCGCCCGCGCATCCCAGCAGGAACGACCACAGATCGCCGGTCCGCGAGGCGCCGATCGTGTCGCCCTCGACGGCGGCCAGCAGGCGCATCCTGGCCAGATCGTGGGGCGTCTCGCGCGCGATCGCCCGCCAGAACTCGGGCGACAGCGGCGAGGCGACCCGGGCGGACAACTGCTCCACCAGCACGTCGCGCGAGGTCGTCTGCGTCTCGGCGATCAGCTGCGCCGTTTCGGCGGCGAGCTGTCGCCCGCGTCGCACGTCGTCGCTCAACGGTGCTTGCCGCTTCTCCAGCCGGGCCTGCTGCAGGCGTGCCTGCGTCGGTGCGTGTGGCGCGTCGGCGACCGGGGCTAGCCGCGTGAGTGCCGCCTGCGTCGCGGTCAGCTGGGCCTGCAGATCGGCGGTGTGCGAGGCCGCGACCCGCTCCACCGCCACGGCGCGGGCATGGAGCGCGCGGCGTTCCGCGACGCTCGTCCTGGCGGTCAGCGCGACGTCGATCGCCCGATACTCCCGCGCCGCGGCATCGATCGCCTGCGCGTCGCGGTCGGTAATCGACGGAGTTCGGGCGAGGACAGCTTCGGCAAGACCGAAGGTGACGAAGAGCAGGGTCAGGAAGCGGAGCACGGCCCTACCCTGGCCGCTGCAAGCGCGCCACTCAAGCACCGGTCGCGAAACCGAAGCTCCACCGCCCCCTCGCCCGACTCTTCGGATCACGGGCGGCATCCACATCTGGGTCGACAGCGGCCACGTCCGCGTGGAATGATCGCGACCGAGCAACCGGAAGAGTATCCCGTGACCGTAGATCAGACATGCGAGTGGTTCAGCGACACCGGCAGGCACAAGGTCGAGGCGCTGAGACGGTCGCCGGTCGGCTTCACCGTCGGATCGATGCTGGGCGGGGCGTATATCGGCGTTGCGCTGATCCTGGCGCTGACGGTGAGCGCGGGCCTGCCCGCAGGCGGGCGGCCGCTGGCAGCGGGCGCGGTGTTCGGGCTCGGGCTGTTGCTGGTCTCGTTCGCGGGCGCGGAGCTGTTCACCGGCGCGGTGATGTACGCGGCGTTCGGCCTCGCGCGGCGCAAGATCGGCGTGCCGCAGGCGCTCGGCATGCTGCTGTGGGTGTGGGCCGGCAACCTGCTGGGCTCGATCGTGCTGGCTTGGGTGTTCGCGGCCGGCGGCGGCGGCGCGATCTTCGGCGCGCCGGCGCCGTTCCTCCACGACTATGTCACGCACAAGGTCGGCGCCGACGCCGGCGCGCTCGTCGCCCGCGCCAGCCTGTGCAACTGGCTCGTCTGCCTCGCCATCTGGGTGCCGGCGCGGCTGAAGAGCGAGGCGGCGAAGATCATCGCCATGGCCTGGTGCCTGCTCGCGTTCGTGGCGGCGGGGTTCGAGCATTCGGTCGCCAACATGACGCTGTTCGCGATCGCCGAGTTCGCACCGACGCCGGTGGTCGACCTGCCGGCGATCCTGCACAACCTCCTTTGGGTGACGCTGGGCAACGTGGTCGGCGGCAGCCTGATGGTCGCGACCGCCTATCTCGCCATCGCCCGGACGGAGCCGCCGACCGCCGCCTGATCGCAAGGCGCCTAGGCAGGCGCCTTCGCGCCGAACGTCACCCGCGGCACGAACGCCGACAGGGCCAGCGTGATCGCCGCGATCAGCAACACGCCCCAGAACGTCAGGTGCAGCCCGTGGGCCAGGCCCGCCCGGCTCGCCGCCGAATCCAGCGCGGACCCTTGCCGATCGAGCAGGCGCTGGATTTGCTGCAACGATCCCGCGTGCCCGCGCGCGAGGCTGAGGTTCAGTACCGCGCCGAGCACGGTCGCGCCCAGCGTGCTGCCCAGGTTGCGGGCGAACAGGTTGGACGCGGTCGCCGCGCCGCGCTCCGCCCAGCCGACGCTGTCCTGGATCAGCACGATCGCCGCGGTGCTGAAGAATCCCATGCCGAATCCCATCACCAGCGAGCCGAGCCCGGCGACGAGCGGCGACATCGTCGGCGACAGCAGCACGAACGCGATGCCGCCGATCGGCAGCAGCGCCGCGCCGGTCACCAGGATCGGCCGCAGCCCGAACCGCGCGAAGTTACGCGCGCCCAGCGTCGCCGCAATCGGCCAGCCGAGCACCATCGCGGTCAGCATGAATCCCGCCACCAGCGGCGAACGGCCCATCACCGCCTGCACGTACATGGGCAGGAAGGTCGTCAGGCCGATCACCGCCATGCCGCTGAACAGCGTCGCCGCGTTGGTCGCCGCGATCGAGCGGTGCGTCCACAGTGCGAAGGCAATCATCGGGTCCCTCGCGCGACGCTCCTGCAACACAAACAGCCCGGCTGCCACGACGCAGACCAGCGCCGCGACGATCGCCGTCCGGCCGTCCGCCGCCCCCGCCTCGGTCAGCGTGACCATCAGCGCCGCCACCGTGACCGTGAACAGGCAGGCGCCCGCTACGTCGACGTTGCGCTCCTGCGCCGATACGGTCTCGCGCAGGAACAGGAAGAAGCCCGCGGCGGCCGCGAGCCCGATCGGCACGTTGATCCAGAAGATCCACGCCCAGCTGACGTGGCTGATGATGAGGCCGCCCGCGAGCGGCCCGAGCACCGACGACACGCCCCACACGCTAGCCAGCCAGCCCTGCACGCGCCCGCGCTCGTGCGCCGGGTAGAGGTCGCCGATCACGGTCATCGACACCGGCTGGATCGCCCCTGCGCCCAGCCCCTGGATCAGCCGGAACGCGATCAGCGACGGCATCGACCAGGCTGCGCCGCACAGGACGGAGCCGACGACGAAGATGCCGATCCCCACCAGCAGGACCGATCGCCGGCCGTACAGATCGGACAGCTTGCCAAAGACGACGGTGGTCGCGGTCTGCGCGAGCAGGAACGACGAGAAGACCCAGGAATACAGCTGCAGGTCGCCGAGCTGGCTCGCGATCTGCGGCATCGCGGTCGACACGATCGTCGCCTCGATCGCGATCATGAACGACGCCGCCATGACGGCGGCGAGGACGAAAGGGCGGCGAACCGCCCGCGGGGTGTCGTTTGCAGGTCGGCTGGTCAGGGCGTCCACGTCGGGCGGTGTCTTTCGTCAGGGTCAGGAACGTCGGGGTGCCGGCCGGCGAGCGTCGAGGCGGCTTGCCGGACCGGTCGAAGCCGGGGCGATCAGGGCAGGATGCGTCGCCGCTTCAATCCGTCGATCGCACCGAGCAGCGATGCCGTCGAGTTCATGCGATCGGTGAAGCCATGGTCATGGATCTTGTTGACGTCGGAGATCACGTCGGTCTCGGTATGGAAGATGAAGTCGCCGAACGCCCAGCCGACGAGACGGTCGACGTCGGGCTCGGCAAGCCCGTGGCGTTCCGCGATCGTGCGCCACAGCGGCGCCTTGTCCGCCATGTGCCGGGTGAGCGTCAGCGGGACCGGCGACGCGGTCTCCAGCCCCAGGTGCCCGGCGACGTCGGCCCACATCCGCTCCCACCGGAAAGTGTCGCCGTTGGTGACGTTGAACGCCTCGCCGCCCGCGCGCGTGCTGGTCGCGGCCCAGCGGCTGGCGCGCGCCAGCAGGCGGGCGTCGGTGAACTGGACGAGCTGGCCGAACGCCTGGTCCGTTCCCGGAAATCGCAACGGGATACCGAGGGCCCGGCTGATCTCCGCGAAGGCGCCGACGACCAGCGCGATGTTCATCGGATTGCCCCAGATATCGCCACCACCACGTCGGGGCGCAACGCGACATGGTCCCACGCGCTGCGCGCCGCGCGGTCGCGCAGTTCCGCCTCCTGCGCCATGTAGAGGTTGGGCGGCATGTGCGGCGGGTCGCTCTCGCGCGCCGGGGTGCGGACGTTGGCGCCCAGATGGATGCCGTAGATCTTGAACCCCTGATAGATGACGACCCGTCGCAGCGGCGCGCCCGCGGCCTCCAGCCCGTCGAGCAGGTTGCCGAGCATCGCGGCGTTGCGCGTCGCCTCGACGGCGAGGTCCGGATCGGGTGCCAGCGCGGCATAGAACAGGTGCGTCGTGTCCTTCGCGCCGCGCACCGCCGCGGCGATGGCGTCGGCGTCGGTCAGGTCGGCCCGGATCGAGGGATGGTCGCGTAACGCGCGGCGCGACAGGCCGCGCACGGCCCAGCCATGGCCGCCAAGCTCGCGCAACACCGCGTCGCCGATAATGCCGGCCGCCCCTGCCACCAGCGCCGCTCCGTTCGCCATCGTAGTCCGCTCCGATCCTGCCGCAGGCGCAACGCGTGCCGACGCCATTGGCAGCCTGTCCGTTCAAATACTTCAGTCCGCGGCGCGCGATCACGCCTCGTCGAGGTGCATGTCCGCCAGCGGGTGCGCGTCGATCTCCGCCCAGTCGAGCTCCTCCTGCAGACGCCGGAATACGTCCTCGGCGATCGCGCCGCCCGATCGCATGGACAGCAGGTGCCGTCGCTGCGCCCGGACCGCCGCAAGCCGGGCACGATCGTAATCGGTCGCGCCCTGCGGATCGGTGCCGCGTTCCGCCACCTTGAGCGCGGAGGCATATTTCGCATGGAGCGCACGGTTGGAGTCGGTCGGCGCGCCGATCGTATCGAGCGCGTCGTGGAGGAGCGCGGCCCGCGCCGTCGACAACGCCTCGTTCAGCGACGTGTCCTCCGGCACCCGCAACGCGCGCACCAGCAGCTCGATCGTGAACCCCTGAAGGACGAGCGTGCCCAGCACCACGCCGAACGCGGACAGGACGATCAGGTCGCGGGCGGGGAAGTTCGCCGGCAGCGCCAGCGCGGTCGCGACCGTCAGCAGCCCGCGCATGCCCGCCCAGGCGACGAGCAGCTCCACCCGCCACGGGACCGGCGTCGGCAGCCACCGCGGCGCGAACCGCGCATGGAGGAACCCCGCGACCGCACGATAGGTCATGAGCCAACCCAGTCGCACGAGGACGACGACGCAGAACAGGGCGAGAGTGAAGCCGATCGCCGGCCACCGCTGCGACGGCTCCAGATTGGCCACCAGGGTACGCGCCTGCAATCCCATCAGCATGAAGGCGAGCACGTTTAGGATGAACACGCCGGCCGCCCAGACGGACGCCGCGTGCACGCGGTCGCGCGCCGGCTCGATGAACGGCCGCCGGCGCGCGGAGACGAGCGCGAAGGTGACCACTGCCAGGACGGCCGAAGCCTGCACCCGCTCCGCCACCAGCCACAGCGCGAGCGTCACCGCGATGTCCACCACCGTCGCGCCCAGCGTCCCCGAGAAACGCGGGAGCAGCCGCAGATAGCCGAACGCCGCGGCCCATCCGAGCGCCACGCCGAACGGGATGCCGAGCAGCAGGCCCGGCGCGTCGTCGTGCAGCGAGTGTTCGGGCAGCGCGAGGCTGGTCGCGGCGCCGAACAGCAGCAGCGCGGTCGCGTCGTTCAACAGGCTCTCGCCCTGGAGCACGAAGAGGCTGCGCCGCGGCAGGTTGCTTTGCGACAGGACGGCGCTGGCGGCGGCGGCGTCGGGCGGCGCGACGATCGCACCCAGCGCCAGCGCCGCCGCGATCGGCATCCCCGCCATCAGATGCCCGGTCAGCATCGCCGCGGCGGCGGTGAGCAGCACCGCGATCACCGCCAGCGCGGTGAGCGGCACCGCGTTGCGCCACAGCCCGCGCGGCGAGCTTTCGAGGCCCGCGTGCAGCAGCGCCGGCGCGATGAACAGCGCCAGTGCCATGTGCGGATCGATCGAGACCGTCGGCAGCCCGGGCACGAACGCGATCCCTGCCCCCGCCAGCGCGAGTAGCGACGGATATGGCACCCCCAACCGCCGCGCGAGGCCGAGCAGCAGCACGGCGATCAGCAGCAGGGCGACAATGATCTCGAACAGCTGCATGGCTTGGGGCATAGGCGTTTGCAGGGGTGCGACAACCCGTCGATCCTGCGGGCCGCCCCAAGCTGCGGTTGTGGCGCGTTGCCGTCGAAAGGAGGACGCCGTTCGTTTCTGGCCGTCGCTGTCGCTGCTGTCCGTCGCGCTGTCCCCGATCCCCGCCGTCGGCCAGGTCTGCTCGGCGCCCGTGTCCGCGTGCCCGGGCGACGCGCCCGGCGCGCTGCGACTGCTGACGCCGGGGCGGGCCACCACCGTCGTCGTCGATCCCGCCGACGATGCCGGCGTCCGCCGCGCGGCCACGGACCTCGTCGCCGATCTCGCCGCGGTGGGCGGCGGCGAGGTCCGGCTGGCGGGCGACGTGCGGGGCGGCGCGACCGTCATCGCGGGAACGCTCGGCCACAGCCCGCTGGTCGACGCGCTGGTCAGGTCCGGCCGCCTCGACGTCCACGGCCTCGCCGGCCAGTGGGAAGGCTATGTCGAGCAGGTCGTGGACCACCCTGTTCCCGGCGTCGACCACGCACTGGTGATCGCAGGCGCGGACCGCCGCGGCACCATCTACGGCCTGTACGACATCAGCGCGAAGGCGGGGGTGAGCCCCTGGACCTGGTGGGCGGACGTGCCCGCGCAGCATCACCCGACGCTGTACCTGACGGCGGGCCGCGTCGCCGACCATCCGGTCGTCAGATATCGCGGCATCTTCATCAACGACGAAGAACCGGCGTTCGGCGGCTGGGCCAAGGCGACGTTCGGCGGCGTCGATCACCGCGTCTACGAGCGCCTGTTCACGCTGCTGTTGCGCTCGAAGGCCAATTACCTGTGGCCGGCGATGTGGGGCAAGTCGCTGTGGCAGGATGATCCCGCGTCCGCGCCGCTCGCGCGCGAGATGGGCATCGTCCTGGGCACCTCGCACCACGAGCCGATGGAGCGCGCCA
Organism: Janthinobacterium lividum; assembly: GCA_050955125.1. Classification (GTDB taxonomy): domain Bacteria; phylum Pseudomonadota; class Alphaproteobacteria; order Sphingomonadales; family Sphingomonadaceae; genus Sphingomonas. The sequence goes on along the minus strand of JBPBQW010000141.1, from coordinate 12,411 downwards.
ACATCGAATGGCAGCGCCAGGGCGGCGGCGCTTGGGACTACACCAAGAACGCACCCGCGTTGCGGGCGTTCTGGCGGGCCGGCATCGCGCGGCGCGGCGCGTCCGAGGACCCGGTGACGATCGGCATGCGCGGCGACGGCGACGAGCCGATGACGCAGGGCACCGCGATTCCGCTGCTCGAGCATATCGTCGCCGACCAGCGCCGGATCATCGCCGACGTCACCGGCCGTCCCGCCGCCGAGACGCCGCAGGTGTGGGCGCTCTACAAGGAGGTGCAGGATTACTACGACGGCGGCATGCGCGTGCCGGACGACGTGACGCTGCTGTTCTCCGATGACAATTGGGGCAACATCCGCCGCCTGCCGCCGCCGGGCGAGCGGCGCGCCGGTGGGTACGGGGTCTATTATCATTTCGATTACGTCGGCGACCCGCGCAATTACAAGTGGATCGACACCAACTCGATCCCGCGCGTGTGGCAGCAGATGGAGCTGGCGCACCAATACGGTGCCGACCGGTTGTGGATCGTCAACGTCGGCGATCTGAAGCCGATGGAATATGCCACCAGCTTCTTCCTCGACATGGCGTGGAACCCCGACCGGATGACGGCGGCGGCGATGGCAGCCTATCCCGCTGGCTGGGCCGCGCAGCAGTTCGGCGACGCGCAGGCCGCGCGCGTCGGCGCCCTGATCGCCCGCTATGGCCAGCTCGCCAGCCGGCGCAAACCCGAACTGCTCGACGCGGACAGCTACGCGCTGGCCGATGGCGAATGGGCCCGTGTGCTGGGTGAGTGGAACGCCCTCGCCGCGGCGGCGCGCGCGGGCGCCGCCGCGATCCCGGCCGAGCGCCGCGACGCGTACGACGAACTGGTGCTGCACCGGATAGAGGCGATGACGAACCTGCACCGCCTGTACCAGGCGGTCGCCGAGAACCGTGCGGCGGCGCGGGCCGGAGACGCCGCCGGCGCGGACCGCTGGGCGCGCGCCGCGCGAGGCTTCTTCGCCGAGGACGCGGCCCTGCGCCGTCGCTACGAGGCGCTCGCCGGGGGCAAGTGGCCGCAGATGATGGCGCAGACGCACATCGGCTATACCGGCTGGCAACAGCCGACCGTCGACACGATGCCCGCGCTGGCTACCGTCGGTGTCGCCGCGTCGCTACCCGAGCCGGCTCAGCCGTCCTCCTTACCCGGCGCCATCCTGATCGCGGCCGACGCGGGACGGGCGATCGATGGCAAGAGCGTCCACTGGCAACGCGTGGCCGGCTTCACCGCCGACGGCGCGGCGATGATCGCGACACCCGGGTCGGTACCGTCGATCGAGCACCCCGGCGGTCGCAGCCCGCAGATCGCCTATCGCATCGTCGTGCCCCGGTCGGGCCGCGTCACGATCGGCGTGGTCGCGGCGCCGGGCCTCGACGTCACCGGCCGGGGGCATCAGCGGATCGCCGTGTCGCTCGACGGGGGCCGGCCCGAGCTCCTCGATATGCTAGCAGGCGAGGACGACAGGGCTTGGGAGCGATCCGTCATCGCCAACCGGCGCATTGCCGCTACGACGGTCGCGACGCGGGCCGGTGTGCACACCCTTCACCTGTGGTTGGTCGATCCGCAGGTCGTGGTCGAACGCCTGCAATGGGCTCTCGCGGCGGCCGATGCGGCTGTCTCTCCCGAATAGTCGGAGCCGGTCGTCGCGCGCCCGGCAGTCTCCGTCGGGTCAATAGGGCGGCGTGGCGTGGGCTCGCTGCGCGCGGGCGGCCTGTGTCCACCAGGCGAGGTCGTCCGCGAACCGCGGGAAAGCGCGGGACAGCGCCGCCCCGCCCTCGCCCGCTGGCGCGCCCGACGCGTCGAAGGCTTGACCGATCGACCCCACCGCCAGCGTGCTCGAGACCACGACCATGCCCATCTCCGACAGGATGCCGTGCCAGGCGAGGCCGGCGCGGACCCCGGCGACACGGCCCGCGGAATAGCTCGCGATGGCGGCCGGGCGCCAATACCACTCCTCCAGGAAATGGTCGGTCAGGTTCTTGAGCCCGGGCTGAACGCTCCAATTGTACTCGCCCGCCACGAACACGAACGCGTCCGCCGCGCGGATCTTGCCTGCCAGCGCCTCCATCGCCGCCGGTGCCTCGCCCTTGCGGTATTCCTTGTACATCCGGTCCAGCATCGGCAGGTCGAGCGCCCTGGCGTCGATCAGTTCCGCCGCGGCGCCGCGCCCGGCGAACGCGCGCACCAGATGATCGGCCAGCCGGATGCCCTGCCGGTCGGATCGGTATGAGCCGTAGAAGATCAGGATGCGGTCGCTCATGGATGTCTTCCTTGGCTGGGTGGAATGTCCGCGGCATGGCTTGGGGTGGCCATGCGAACGCTGTAGGTCACGGTCAACCAGGAGAACTGCCATGCGTTTCGTCCAGATCGACATCCTTCCGGCCGGCCGGGCACTGGTGGACATCGACAAGGTCACGCACGCGGTGCCGCAGGAGGGCGGCGGTACCCGGCTGTTCCTGGGCGCGCAGCAGCTCGACGTGCCGCATTCGCTCGACGAGCTGGAGAACGTGCTCGCCGGCCGCGCGCGATCCGACGCGGGCGAAGGCAGCCGGGCCGGCTTCGGGCTCGGCTGAAGCGTCGCCGGTCACGCCGCGGCTGGTCGCGCGTCCGATCGCCGCGCGTCCCACACCGCCACACCCCAGGCGCACAGGCCCAGCAGCGCCAGGGCGCTGCCGACATAGCCCGTCGAGGCCCAGCCCCAGCCGGCGGAGATCGCCAGCCCGCCGAGCAGCGGCCCGATCGCGTTCGCGACGTTGAACGCGGAATGGTTCAGCGCCGCCGCCAGCGCCTGCGCCTCGCCGGCCACGTCCATCAGCCGCGTCTGGAGGATGGTCGCGAGCGCGGCCGAGAAACCGATCGCCAGCACGTCCACCAGCACCAGCGGGAAGCTCCGCGCCGCCAGCGGGAACGACGCGAGCGACACGGCGGCCAGCACCATCATCGCGGTGGCCGCGGGCACCAGCGCGCGATCGGCGAACCGCGGCACGACGATGTTGCCCAGCGTCATGCCGACGCCGAACGTCGCGAACACCACGGCCGTGGTGGTCGACGCCAGCCCGGTTACCTGCGTCAACGTCGACTGGAGGTAGGCATAGACGGCGAACAGCCCGCCGAAACCGATCGCGCCCGTCCCGAGCGTCAGCCACACCTGCCGTCGCCGCAATGCGCCCAGCTCGCGCAGCGGCGACGCTCCCTCCGTCACCGCGTCGTCGGGCGCGAACAGGCGGACGAGCGTCGCCGTCAGCAGCGCCAGGACCGCGACGATCGCAAACCCCCAGCGCCACCCCGCCCACTGGCCGAGCTCGTTGGCCAGCGGCACGCCCGCGATCGTCGCGACCGTCAGCCCCAGCATGACGCGCCCGACCGCGGCGGTCCGCCGCTCCGGCCCCATGACCTTCGCCGCGACGAGCGCCGCGATACCGAAATAGGCGCCATGCGGCAGGCCGCTCAGGAACCGGAAGAAAAGCATCCAGCGATAAGTCGGCGCCAGGGCCGACAGCGCATTGCCGGCCGCGAACAACAGCATCAGCACGACGAGCAGACGTCGCCGCCGCACCCGCGCCGACAGCACGGCCAGCACCGGCGCGCCGACCACGACGCCCAGCGCATAGGCGGAGACGATGTGGCCCGCGACCGGCTCGTCGACGTGGAGCCCGCGCGCGATGAACGGCAACAGGCTCATCGTCGCGAACTCGGTCGTGCCGATCGCGAAGCCGCCGGCGGCCAGCGCGATCAGGACCAGGGCGGTCCTGCCGCCGTCGCCGGTGTTCATCGTCATCCCCTGCCAGTGACCATGCTGCGCCGCAGCGTCAACGTGGAAGCCACCAGCCACCGTTCGGCGCGGATAGTCGCGCCAGAGCCCTTCGAGCGCGCCGGTGCGCGATCACGTCGCCGTCCACGTGCACCGCGCCGGCCCCGCCGTTGGGAAGACCATGATAGCCGGCCATCACGCCTTCATCGATCCGACTATCCGCCTCACCTCACCGCCGTGCACCGCTCCCAGCCGAGCCTGGTCGCGGAGTGTCCGAATACCGTGTGCGTCGGCGCGATCAGGCGGCCAGCGCCCGCGGGGCGGCGATCAGGTCGCCGAACGCGTCTGCAGGCATCGGCTTGCCGGTATGCCAACCCTGGATCGTGTCGCAGCCGATCGCGCCGAGCGCCTGGAGGCACTCCTCGTCCTCGACCCCCTCCGCCACCACGCTCATCCCCATCGCATGTGCCAGCTCGACGGTGGAGCGGACGAGCAGGCGGTCGCTCGGGCTGCGGACGATGTTCTGGACGAAGCTCTTGTCGATCTTGAGCTCGTTGGCGGGAAAGCGCTTCAGATAGGTCAGCGTCGACTGGCCGGTGCCGTAATCGTCGATCGACAGCTTCACACCCAGCGCGCGCAACGCGTCGATCGTGCCGACCGCCGCCTGCGCGTCCGAGATGATCGCCGACTCGGTCAGCTCCAGCGTCAGCAACGCAGGGTCGATCCCCGCGCGCGCGACAGCGTCGGCCACCATCGTCACGATCGACGGATCGCGCAGCAGCGTCGCCGACACGTTGACCGCGACGCACACGTCCGCGCCGTCGCGACGCCAGCGCGCCAGATCGCGCGCCGCCGTGTCGAGGACGAACGCGGTGAGCTCGGCAGCGCGCCCCTCGCTTTCCACCAGCGGGATGAAGCTGTCGGGCGGGATCATGCCGCGCGTGGGATGACGCCAGCGGACCAGCGCCTCCGCCCCGACCACGCGCCGGCTCGTCGCCGCGACCTTGGGCTGGTACGCGACCCAGATCTCCCCGTTCGCGATCGCGTCGCTGAACGATCCGAGCAGCGACAGCTCCCATCGCGCGGCGTCGCCGTCTCCCTCCACAAAGCGGTCCCAGTCGCCGCCGCGCGCGCGCACCCGGCGCGCCGCCATCTGCGCGCCCGCCATCAGGTCCTTGACGTCACGGCCGCGGCCGCCTGCGACGCCGAACGCCGCGCGCAGCTCGAGGGCGATCCGCCCCGCCTCGACCGGAACCCTTGTCGCGTCCGCCAGCGACCGGAACCGGTCTCCCTCGGCCTCGGCATCCTCCTCGCCCACGACGATCCAGGCGAGCGCATCCTCCTCGACCCGGTAGATGACCGTGTCGGCGATCCTGGCCAGCCGCCCCGCGACCTCCAGCAGCGCCGCGGTCGCCGCGTCATGGCCGATCGCGGCCGCGATCTCGGTCAGCCGGTCGAGCCGGGCGACGATCACGTCCACCTGCTCGTCGCCGGTCGCCGCCTTGGCGAGCGCGCGGGCGTTGGGCAGCCCGCTTTCCTGGTCCGCGAAGCGACGGTTGCGCAGCTCGCCGAGCACCATCGCCGCCGCCGCGGTCGCCAGCGCCGCCAGCGCCGCCGCGAGTGCGGGAACCATGTCCGCCTCCCGTCCCGCCGTCTCCAACGGTAGCGGCGCGAGGAACAGCAGCACCGCCAGCGTCCCGATCCCGACGAGGCGGCGCCGTCCGCGCAGGAACAGCATGATCGCGGCAAGCCCGATCATCGCGAACGTGGCGAGCGGCACGGCACCCAGAGCCACCGGCGCCCGCTTCTGCATCAGCGTCTCGGCCGCGAGCGCCTGGATGACCACGCCCGGGATCACGCCGCGCCTCGGTACGGGATAGCGGTCGCCGATCTCGATCGCGGTCGCGCCGATCAGGATGCGCTTGCCCGCGATCGCGGCGGCGGGAACCCTGCCCTCCAACAGATCGACGAAGCTGATCCGCGGTATCGTGTCGGGATCGATGGCGTAATCGATCGGAAAGTCCGAACCGCCCCCCACGTTGCCGCTCTCCGCCAGCATCGCGCCGATCGACGGCCGGGTGACGCCGCGCGTCGTGATCTGGAACGGGTAACTGCGCACGACGCCGTCGGCATCGGGTGACACGTTGACGCCGGCGATGAACGCGGCCTTGCGGAACACGGGCAGCGGCAAGGTGTCGAGCGTTCGCTCGCTGCCGCTGCGCGCATATTGGCTGAAGGTCGGCAGGATCACCGCGCCGCCGCGACGCACCAGCGCCGCGGCGAACGACGCATCGTCCGCTGGCGTGGATCGCGACGAGAAGTCGATGTCGAACGCGATCGTGCGGGCGCCCGCGGCACCCAGCCGATCGAGCGCCGTCGTCAGGTACCGCCGCGGCCACGGCCAGTGATCGAGCGCGGCGACGCTGCGGGCGTCCACCTCCACGATCGCCAGCTCGCCCGACGCCGGATGCAGGCGCCAGCCCGCGCGCATCGTGCGCATGTCCCGCTCGACCCCGATACCCGCACCGGTCAGCGCCGTCGCCACGGCGACGCACGCAGCGACCAGCAGGATCAGCGATGCAAGACCGCCGAGACGCCGTTTCCCAAGGGGCCGCCGGTTCATCGAGCGCCGGTCAATGCTTGCCGTTGCCGACGCCGTTGCCGTTGCCGACTCCGCCGTTGCCGTTGCCGTTGCCTGGTGCGGCAGGCGGCGTCGCCGGACCGGAACCCAGGGCCCCGACCAAGCCTCCGATCGCTCCCAGACCGTTCTGCACCGTGTTCGCTGCGGCCGCGGCTGCGGCCTGAGCCGCCGCGGCGATCGCCGCGGCTTGTTGCGCTGCCGCCTGACTGGCCGCCAGCTGCGCCGCCGCGGCAGCAGCCGCTGCGGCTTGGGCGGCGGCAACCTTCGCGGCGTCGGAGGCAGCCTTATCGGACGCAGCCTTGGCCGCGGCGATCTGCGCGGCGGCGTCGGCAGCGGCCTTCTGCGCGGCGGCTTGCTGCGCCGCCTGCTGCTGGGCCGCCTGTTGCGCGACGGCGGCCGCAGCTGCCTGGGTCGCGGCGTTCTTCTGAGCCGCCTCTTCTCGGGATGCGAGCACCTGCGCAGCGTTCGCGGCGTCGCGCGCTGCGTTCTGGGCGTCCGCCTGGGTCGCAGCGGCAGTTGCCGCTGCCTGAGCGGCACTCTTTTGAGCCGCAGCGTCCGCTGCCGCCTTTGCCGCCTGTTGAGCGGCTTGCGCCGTCGCCGCGTCGGCCGCCTGCTTGGCGGCAGCCGCCGCCGCTGCCTGAGCAACCTGAGCCGCTTGCTGGGCCGCAGCGTCGGCGCTTGCCTTTGCCGCGGCATTGGCCGCAGCGGCGGCTTGCTGTGCGGCGAGCGCCGTCGCCGCATCCGACGCGTCCTTCGCCGCCTTGGTCGCCGCAGCCTGGGCGGCGGCGGTGGCGGCGGCAGCCTGCGCCGCCTGTTGCTGCGCGGCGGCGTCGGCCGCTGCCTTTGCCGCCTGCTGCTGGGCCGCGGCCGTCGCTGCCTCCGCTGCCTGTTTCGCAGCGGCCACCTGAGCCGCTTGCGCAGCCTGCGCCGCCTGCTGGGCCGCAGCGTCGGCGCTCGCCTTTGCCGCCGCATTCGCGCTCGCCGCCGCCTGCTGGACGGCGAGCGCCGATGCCGCATCCGCCGCGTCCTTCGCCGCCTTGTTCGCCGCTGCCTGAGCGGCGGCAGTGGCGGTCGCGGCCTGGGCCGCCTGCTGCTGGGCAGCAAGGGTCGCGGCGGCGTTCGCGGCCTGCTGAGCCGCGTTCGCCGCAGCGGCGTCCGCCGCCTGTTTCGCTGCCGCCGCTGCCGCCGCCTGCGCGACCTGCGCCGCCTGTTGCACGGCCGCGTCCGCATTGGCCTGCTGTGCCGCCGCTGCCGCGGTGGCCGCTTGCTGGGCGGCGAGCGCGGAAGCCGTATCGGCCGCATCCTTCGCCGCCTTCGTCGCTGCGGCCTGAGCCGCTGCGGTCGCCTGCGCGGCCTGAGCGGCGCTCTGCTGGGCTTGAGCGTCCGCCGCGGCCTTCGCCGCCTGCTGCATCGCCTGCGCCGCTGCCGCGTCGGCGGCCTGCTTCGCGGCGGTGGCGGCGTCGGTCTGCGCCGTCTGCGCCGCCTGTTGCGCGGCGGCGTCGGCACTGGCCTTGGCTGCGGCGGCGGATGCCATCTGCGCCTGTTGGGCGGCCAGTGCCGTCGCGGCGGCGGCGGCATCCTGTGCCGCCTTGGCGGAGGCGGCCTGTGCCGCCGCCTGTGCCGCTACCGCCTGCGCCGCCGTCTGTTGCGCGGCCGCATCCGCCGCGGCCTTCGCCGCCTGCTGCTGCGCCTGCGCCGCGGCGGCGTCGGCGGCCTGTTTCGCCGCCGTGGCGACGGCGGTCTGCGCCGCTTGTGCCGTCTGCTGGGCCGCGGCATCGGCGCTCGCCTTGATCGCGGCCTGAGAGGCGGCGGCCGTCTGTTGCGCGACGAGCGAGGCGGCGGCATTGGCCGCGTCCTGCGCAGCCTGGTTCGCGGTCGCCTGCGCCGCCGCCGCCGCCGCGGCGGCCTGGGCGGAGTTGATCTGCGCCGCGGCGTCCGCCGCAGCCTTCGCGGCCTGCTGGGCCGCCTGCGCCGACGCTGCGTCGGCTGCCTGCTTCGCCACGACGGCGGCCGCGGTTTGCGCATCCTGGGTCGCCTGGCGCGCCGCGGCGTCCGCGCTCGCCTGGGCTGCCGCCGTTGCGGCCAGGGTGGCCTGTCGCGCCGCGGCATCGGCTTGTGCCTGCTGGTCGGCTTGCGCCTGCTGCGCAGCGGCCAGCGCGGCCTGCTGCGATGCTGCGAGAACCGCCGCCCGTTTCGCGGAGGCGGCGGCTTCGGCCTGGGCCGCGGCCTGCGCCGCCGTCTGCTCGGCGACCGCCTGGGCAGCGGTGGCCGCCACCGTCGCCTTCGCGTCGGCATCCGCCTTGGCGGCGGCGCTGGCGACTGCGGCCGTGTCCGCCGCGTCCTGCTGCACGATCGCTTGACGCACCGTGACCTGAGCCTCGCGCGCCGCGTTCTGTGTCGTCGCGAGCTGTTTCAGCGATGTCGAGGCATCTGCCAGCACCACGACCGGTCCGTCGCTGACGAGGCCCCCCGTCACGACCGCCAGCGACACCGGCACTTCCGTGATCGGCGCGGCGACGACGCTGGACGTGGAGGCCAAAGCCGGGCTTTCACTCACCAGCGACACGGTGCGCACGGTGCCGACCGGCGCCACGGGGGGAGTCGTTCCGGCCCGCGAGCGCACGATCGTCTCCCGACCGGCCATGACCGAGCGCATCAGGTCGAGGCTGCCCGCGCCGACGCTCGCCGTGCCGCCGGGCAGGACCATCTGATGCGCGCCGCCGTCCACGGTCGCGACGTCGACCGCGCCCTCGAGCACGCGCACCGACGCGCCGCGACCGTCGACGGAGACGCTGAACGTCGTCCCCTTCACCACGGCCGCCAGATACGGCGTCTGCACCGCGAAATGCGGCATCGCCATCTTCTTGATCATGAAGACGACGTTGCCGGCATCCTCGACGAGCTGAGTGATCGCTCCCTTGGCGGCGTCCATGGGTAGCCGCACCTGCGACCCCGGCGCGACCATGACGTATTCCTGGCCGCGCACCAGCACCGCGCGTCCACCCGCACCGGTCCGGATGACGTCGCCGGGCTGAACGGACAGGCCCCGGGTCGCCGCGCGCGACAGGCCGGTGTGCAGGACGGTCACGGCGCCGGTGGTCTCGCTGAAGCTCCACGCCGGGGTGCGCGCGTCGGCCAGCGTCGGCCAGGCGACGACCGCCAGCAACATCCAACGCTTCATCATCCAATCGACCCCCGTGACCTTCCGCCCCGAGGGACGCCCGGCGGCAGTAGCGACGGCAAGGTTCGCGACCGGTTGCGCAGGATGGTGAACATGGCGTTCATGCGCGCACACCCTTTCTAAACCTCTCCGCCGCTACCCAACCGCGACGGTGGAACGGGTGGCAGATGCGTCAGGGTTTTTTTCTAAGCGCCTTTATCGGCATGACTATTCCGACGGCCGTCGCCGGGCAGGTCGTCCCCGACCGGGTCGATCCGGCGCTGGTCACACGGTCGTTGCCGCCCGCGGTCACCGACGATGATCTCGCGCGGCAACGGGTGACGCAGCAACCGCCCGGTCCCTCGGCGCCGAGGATCGCATTGGCCATGGGCGACGTGGTCGCCCGGACGATCGGTGTGCGGGGCAGCGCGGCGGTGCCTGCCGATGCGTTCACCGCCGCGACCGGACCGTATCTTGGCCGGCATTTGTCGCAGGATGACCTTCGCCTGCTGGCGGGCGCCGTCGCGGGCATCGCGCGCGACCGCGGTCTGGTGCTGGCTACCGCCTCGATCGAGCCGCAGGATCTGGCGGGCGGCGCCCTGTTCGTGACGCTGGACGAGGGACGGGTCGACGCGGTGCGCTCGATCGGCAGGAGCAGCCCGGCGGCCGACCGGATCCTGGCGACGCTCGTCACGCATCGCGCGATGACGAAGCACGAACTGGAACGCGCGCTGCTGCTCGTGGGCGACCTGCCGGGCGTGCGGGTGAAGGACACCCGCTACGTGCGCCAGGACGGGTTCGGCATCCTTCTGGTCACGCTCGACGACATCAAGGTCAGCACCTACGTCCAGTTCGACAATCGCGGGACGCGGGAGATCGGCCCGATCCGCGGCGTCGGGCTGGTCAGCGTTCGCGGCGCGTTGATCCCCAATGACGAGATCGGGCTGGTCGCCGCGGTGACGCCGATCGACCCGAACGAGTTCGCGTTCGTGAGCGGGCGGTATGCCGCGCCGATCGGCTCGGGCGGCGGGGCCGCCTCGATCTCGGCCTTTTACGGGCGCACCCATGCGGGCGGCAGCTTCTCCGATCTCGCGCTGAACGGCGAGTCCTACGGCTTCGGCATTGGCTATTCCGCGGTGCTGGAGCGGACGCGAACGCACAGCCTGTGGTTCGACGTCGACCTCCATGCCCTCGCGACCGAGCAGTCGGCGCTGGGATACCGGTTCCGGGACGATCACCTGACCGTCCTTTCCGGCACGCTGCGCAGCGCCAGTACGGTCGCCGGCGGGTTGCTGCACGTCAGCGCGCAGGTGAACGCCGGCCTTCCGGTCCCTGGAGCCACGCACGAAGGCGACCCGCTCGCGTCACGTCCCGACGGCGACGCGCGCTACGTGGCGGGCGTGTTCCAGGCCGACTGGACGCGCACGATCGCCGGGCCGTTCAGCATCGCGCTCGCGTCCGTCGCGCAGATCGCCTCTCGCCCGCTGCTCGCGACGGCGGAGATCAGCCTGGGCGGCCCGGGCTTTGGCCGCGCCTACGACTATAGCGAGCGGACCGGCGACCAGGGCGTGCTCGGCTCGGCGGAGGTGCGGATCGATCTTGCACGCCTGCTAGCGCCCACGGCCCAGCGCGTGCAGTTGTACGCGTTCGGTGACGGCGGAACCGTGACCAACCTGCGTGACGGTTACGGCGGCGGTACTCTCGCGTCGGGCGGCGTCGGTCTGCGCGTCGGCCAGGGTCCGGTGGACGGCGGCATCGAGGTCGCGATCCCGATCACGGCGGACCGGCTCGACACCGGCAATCGCGCCGCCCGCGTGTCCGGGCAACTCGCCATCCATTTCTGAACCGGCGAGCCGACGACTTCGACCCGCGCGGGTGTCTGATGGCCGGGCGTCGGTCGGAATGGCTGGCGAGCGCGAAGGGATCGGGGCGCACCTTCACGCTGCTCGACGACAAAACCCCATGACGGACGCGGTTCCGAAGCCGCCGCGCCACCCGACGAGTGGATCGTTCGACAAACCGGGCCGTCCGGCTGCCGGACCCAGACCCGCCGTCGATGCGCATCATCGGCCGGTCGCCGATGTCATTACGACAACCTGGCGATGGTGCGCAGCGAGACCGACCCCGCCCGCCGATACGTAACCCGCTTTGACCCGGGCTCGGCGCACGTCCGAGTGCCGCCGAAACCACCCGGTGAGAAGCCACTCGGCTGGGGATCTACCGACCCATGCAGCTCGGGCAAAGCTTGGTCACCTAACGGCTCCCTTGGCCCGGCCGCTCACGGCGTCACCACCGGTCGGGCGTCGCGAGAGCGTGCTTGTGCTCTGTGCGGCGTTGCCTCACCCGCCGCACTCTGTCGCCGTGGCTTTCGTATCGGAAGGAAATCGGTCGACCAGCGAGTCTTGCCGCATGCGCGTGAGATCAGAGACCTATTTTGTCGAGCGCCGAAGCGAGCTCCGCACCGGCGTCCGTCCCGTCTTTCGGCGTCAAACGGTTCAGAATCGTCCGGATGCGGGTCTGCGCCACCTGCAGTGTCTTGTGCCGGACCGCGCGGGTCGCATTGGTTCGCCACGAAGGGCTTTCCCCCAGCACCGCGTTCCATCTGGCCTCCTCTGCGGCGAGGACGGACAAGGCCAGACGCAAACCGTCGCGGCGACCATGATCATAGGTTTGTGACAAGAAGCACCTTGAGACGGTGGAGATCGGGCCGCTCGATTCAACCAAGCATCATTCGATGTCTAGACGATCACTAGTCATGAGCACCACGATCTACCTCGCCTGATCTCTCGGAGACCAAAGCGCTCTATCCTCAAAGTCTTAAC
>JBPBQW010000140.1:0-29947 GCA_050955125.1 Janthinobacterium lividum | reverse complement strand
CTCGTTCGCGGAGCCGTCGAGTTCGGTATCGACGAAATGCCACTGTGCCGTTTCGCGATGGCCGTCGCTACGCCACGCGTCGGCCCATGTCGCCTCGGACGCCATGTCGTGCTTGGTCAGGTGGCTGGTATCCGTTGCCAGGATCGCGTCGACCTTGGCCAGCGTCTCAGGCGTGAGCCGCGCGCGTGCGATGTCGGCGACGATCTCGTGGCCCTCATATCCCCAAGCCAGCGCCGGGGCGGGAATGGCGGTGATCAGGGCGGCGAGGAGGCAGGCGGTTCGCTTCATGGCGTGTCGCCTGCCACCGAGCACCTGTCAGCTCAACCGGGAACGTGCCCGGTCTTGCCATCCTCAGTTAGGAACGATCACCAGCGCGACCCGTATGACGTACGAGGATAAGAGGATGATTTGTATGCGTACCAAGTCGATCGCGGCCGTAGCCGCTCTCCTGATCGCCGGTGTTAGCCTGTCGGCATGCCACGGGGATCGCCCGGGTCATTGGGGCCCGGGTCGTCACCACCATCACCACCACGATGATCGGGATGATGGCTACCGGCGCTAAGTGAGGCTGCCGCGTTCTGCCGCGTGTCATGTAGGAGCGCCATATCAAGGTGAAGCACGTCGTCCCGGTTCGTGATCATGTTGACGAAATCGTGACCTCGCCGGATGTCTTTCCGTTGGTAGCTGATGCTGCCGAGCGTCGCGCTTGCCAGCAGCGTATCGGTGCCGCGGACCATCGCGGTGATGAGGAAGCGTTCGTCGCTATCTAGCGCCGCCAAAAGCGGGCTTTCGTCCGCGAGGACGTGGACCAACGTCCACGACAGGCTGAACATCGGGTTGCGGTCTCGCACCAGCGCAAGCGGGGCGAGACGACGAAACATAGACCCGTCCGGCTGATACGACGTCTCCAGCCACGCGAGCTGGGCGTCGGCGTCGGCCAGAGGACGCGGGCGTAGAGACACGACACGCACCATCAGCGCGCGCTGCCCTTCGTAGCTGCCGATCACGGCCGACCGGCTGAACGCAACCCCGACGCGCGGCCGCGAGAAGCGCGCAAAGATCAGGCCCGTGATCGTCGCCGAGAAGAACAGCCCCAGCAGGATCTCGCAGGCGGCGATCGCATGGGCGAGATGGGTCGCCGGATACATGTAGCCGTAGCCGACGGTGCCGAGCGTATCGATCGAGAAGAACAGGCCGTCGGTCAGTGAACCCGGCGCGGCGTTCGCGATAGCGCCCGGCAGCAGCGTGTAGATGACGCCGAATACCAGATTGATGAGCGCGAACGTCAGGCACACAAAGCCGACGAACGCCGGCCAGCCCACCTGCATCGTGAGGTAGTACAGGTCGGCGAACGGCGACGGGCCACCCTGTCGCACGGCCCGCATCGCGCCGAGATCGATGGTCTGGGATCGCGGTCGGTTCAACACGGCGAGATCATCGCTGGTCGTCGGTGCGAGGGCAAGCCGATGCTGACGCTGGCGCGCCGGCGAGCAGAGCGTCTAGCATTACGCTGTGACACCGGATCAGGAGCGCTGGGCAGAAGCATTGGCGTCGAGCGCCTGCACGGCGCCGATGCGCCTCGCTCGATAGCGGAGCGGAGCGGAGCGGCGCGCTGGCTCTCGCTGGCGATCACGCCGGGGTCGTGCGCTTCCGCGAGATCGCGACCCGGTACGAACAGATGCTCGCTGCCGTCTCGTGATCCGACGTCCGACGCTGCTGGAGATCGAAGCAGTTGGCGTAGGCGGCCTGATGACTGCAGCGTTCATCGCCTGGCTGGTCGGACTCTTTGCCTGATCTTGTTGACCCGATCAGATAGCGTACGCTCGCCACATGAACCGCTTCGATCCCGCCGCGCGCGAGCCCCACAGCTGGATAGGCGTCGCGCTTGCCTGGGCGGTGACGATCGTCGCCATGGGTGTGATCGTCTACCTGCTCTGGGTATAGCCGCCGCATGTGCAACCGCGCCCGCCTCGACGGCGACCCCGAGACCATCCACGTGCGTTTTGGCAGCAGCTGGGCGCAGGACGTGGTCAGGCCCAACCGCGATCCCGTCGAACTCGTACCGCGGGGCAAAGCCTATGTGATCCGCACGGAGCGCGACCGCCGCGCGCTCGACGTCATGAGCTGGGACGTGCTCGGCGGGCAGGCGAAGTGGCCGATGACCAACGTCAGGAACCTTGGCTTACCGCAGTGGCGCCGACTTGCGGAGCATCCTGAACAGCGCTGCCTCATGCCGGTGACGGAGTTCTGCGAGTGGACGCCCGAGCCGGTCGATCTTGGCGACGGCAAGAAGCCGGTCCGCGGCGAGATGTGGTTTGCCGTGCCCGAGCAGCCGATCTTCGCCATTGCGGGCTTCTGGCAGAAGACCGCCAAGGGATCTGGGTGCACGATGGTCACCTGTGATCCCAATGAGCTCGTCGTGCCGATCCACCCGAAAGCAATGGTGACGATCCTACATGAGGCGGATTGGGACCGCTGGCTACGCGGTACTTACGACGACGTCGTTTCGCTGCAACGACCGTACCCCGCGGACCAGATGACGGCGCGCGGCCCCATTTTTCCGACGCGCTCGTGATGCTCGATCGAAGCGACCCCGGCGACGTTGCTCGCCGGAGGAGCGCGCGACGCATAACTTGGGTGTTCGTCGCCATCGCGGCCGTCATGTCAGGTCTGACACTGGCAGCTCCGTACCTCGTACACCGGACAGGCACACGACCTGCTCATGGCGTAGCGCGGTCAGTTCCCAACGGTGCACCGATGCAATGACCTCGGACGAGGGATGCTGGCCGAGGCGGGAAGCACTAGGCTCGGTCGACGATAGCCCGCATGCGCCCGATCAACACGTCGACGGCTTGGTCGAGTGTCGAATTTGTCGGCGGCGCTTTCGATCGTTGGGCCACCATCTCGTTCGCGCACACGACATGAAGGTCGACCAGTACCGCGACGCGCACGGCATCCGTCGTACTCATCCGCTCACCGCACCCGCCAGTCGGAAGCGCTGGCAAGAGAAGATCGCTGCCCAGATTGCTGCCGGGGCGCTGGACGCGCACTACGCGGGCAATGCGGAGCGATCCGCAGCTGCCCGTTCCGCATCGCAACGCGCGCTGCGTGAGACGCGGGCACTTGGCTTGCCTCGGCGATCCAGTCGCCCGGCCCGGCCGCGTGAAGAGTTGGTGAAGATCGTCGCGGCGATCGAAGCCGGTGCGGCACGGGCCAGTGCACTGGCGGCGGCGTCGATCAGCGAAGGCGGTTTCTATGCCGCCATTCGCCGCCACCCTGACCTCAAGGCTCGCATGGCGCGGGTTGCGGAGCGAAAGACCCGACGCACTGTGACTGCTGCCCGACCCGGCCGGGTTGCCGGGTCTGAGCTTGCCCGCATCATCGCCGCGGTCCACGCTGGGCATCCGAAGGCGTCGCTGCTCTATGCTCGCATCGCCATCGCCCTGCTCGAAGCGCCCGATCGGACAATGACGATCAGCGACTTGTCCGAAGCGATCGGCAAGGGTCGGGACTCGACCGCGGTCCAGGACGCGATTGTCCGTATGGAAACGATGGGTATCGTCAGCCGCGAGCTGCGGGCCGCCGACGAGCATGGCGGCCGCGCTTGGGCAGTGATGCTGGTGCGCGCAGCCTAAGCCGCATCAGGTCCCATTCCGACCGATCAGCCGGACGGTTCGGGCTCCTCGTGCCCGTTGTCCGTCTGCGCTTTCCATCCCCGCGGCGCTGCCGAGTTCCATGGCCAAGTCCGCGTGCGCTCGACCGACATGTCAGGAGCAAGCCAGCCGCGCTGCACAAGCGCATGTCGCAGCCGGCTGAACGAGGCGGAGTTGGTGTGGACGATCCGGTACAGGCTGTGGCAGCTTGGCGCGACGCTGAGGAAGGGGCGAAAAGATCTGCGCGCCGAGCAGCGGCCCTCGTTTACGAAGACCCCATCGTTCGGGCTTATGGCCCACTCACCGCTTCGGCTTCGGCTTCGTAGGCAATCGTCGCGGCGCAGGGGACGACTGGCATGATCAGCTATCAGGAAACGCCAGTTTCGCCCCGGTCGGACGTACCGGGGCCGCAGACCCGGTTTTCCGATCAGCGGTCTCCGGCGCAGGTCGCTCAAATTATCGGCATGCTCGCATGGTTCACCGTCAGCATGATGACGCTGTTCTACCTATCCAGACTTAGCGAGAGGAGTTTGGATCTGGCGCGTTCCCACACGGGGTCGACCGCTCTCTGGTTTCAGCCGGATACTTGGGTGATCATCGCTTTCCTGGTGCCCACGATGCTGGCCATCGTCGTCTTACTTCTCAGGCTCCAGCCGATCACGAAGCTGACGACCCTGATCCTGTTGTTTGCTGCGATGGTCGGCGCGGCGGCGACAGCGATGACGGGGTATGTCATGGCGACAGGCGATCAGGTGTTGATACATTCGCCGTTGCCGTGGCGTCACGACGTCCGCTTCCGGCTCGCGGACGCCAGGGTGACGGCAAAAGGTTGTCACCTCTCGCGCAGCAAGAGCGGCACGCATCATCATATCATCTTCAAGGTTCAAGGCGGTCCGGCCGGCAGCGAGACAGTCGACCTCGGCGCCGCAGCCGCGCGCGACCTCGGCACCTGGCTGGCGATCATGCAAGCCTATGACAACGGATCCCTGCCGCTTCCGGCGGAGGCGAGCGCGAACGCGGCTCATGATACGGGCTGCATTCAGTTTTGGCTCACTGACCTCGATCCACAACAACGACCGGAATTGGATCATCTGTTGAGCTAGACGTCGAGCGTTGCAGGCGCTCCCAGCGATTGGGACAAACGCGACGAGGTGATGATGTGGCCCTGTAACTTACGCGGAAAGCCGACTAAATGGCCGAGCTTTTCTCGAAGCTTGCGACGGCACGAGGGTCCGACCGCCCATCGCCACCCACTCCAGCACGCTCCCGTTCATCAGCTTATTGATCGTGGCTCTACCCAGCCAAGTGATGTCCAACGTCGGGTTCACCGTCACCGTAATCGCCTCGGGTGATAGGCTGTTGGCGCCGGGGTCCGACCCTCTTTCGCGGGCGACCTCCGCGATGATGGGCATGAACACCTGCTGCAGCGTCCGTTCCCGCTCAGTTCAGCGGGACGGCGCTAGTACATCCTCAAGCCAGCACGAAGCGGATCAATAGCGATCGTTCGCGACTGACCCGAGGAAAAAGATCATGATTGCTCAGATCAAGAAGATCACGCTCGCGGTCGCGCTCGGCGCATCGGCGCTTGCGGTTGCGGCACCCGCAGAAGCTCAGCGCTACGAGGGCTATCGCGGCCGGGGCAATGGCGGAGCTGCTGTCGTCGCCGGGATCGCAGGTCTCGCCATCGGCGCAGCGCTGGCATCGAGCGTCAATCGTCGCGAGAACGCCTACTACGACCAGGGCTATACCCGCCCGGTCGTGGTCTACCCGCAGGCGTACAACGGCTACTACGATGGTGGCTATCGTGGATACGACCATGACCGCGGCTACAACGGGTATTATGCCAACCGTCGTGACGGCGGCTATGACCGTGGCCGTGGCTACGGTGACTATGATCGCGGTGGACCGGACGGCTACCGCCGCTGATTAGTTGGCCACGGGTACCGGCGCAATGTCGGTACCCGTGCGTCTACCCGGCTGTCTTACCCACGTCGTGTGGGCGCTATCGCCGCTTCCGCCGTCGTTCCTTTTGGCGAAGCCCGAGCCTGGCAGCTATACCTGCCCAACTGAACAGCGGCGGCTTCCACACTGTAAGCGGATTGGGGTTGCGCGCGTTTCGCCGCGCTCGGTCCAGGCGCTCCACCTCGACACGGGTAAGGCGGCAGTGGCGACGCTCGTCGACCGAGAGCTCTGGGTCGTGAATCCGCTGCGTCAGGACGCCGATTGCTGCGCCTCCGTGCAGCTCGAACATCGTCGCCGCATCGGCCAGCGCATGATTGCGTAATGCCTTCTCAGCCACAGCATCGGTCTTTACCATGAGGGAATCCCTTGTTCTCGGAGCGCCGATGCTGGGCGGGAAGCCGGCCGGTTACCGCAAACCGACCCCGTTATGGCCCGTTGTCTCTACCGGCCCGCTCGGAGCCTGTCGTGGCAGGTCGCGGGATACCTCCCGATCCGCAGCCCCCCGCGTGGCGAATGCCGATCAGCTGTCGTTTCCGCCTACGCGATCGACGGTTTCCATGAAATCGCGTGCGGCATCGCGGTCGCCTTCGGTCTTGAACGCCACATCAAGATCGGGGGCAGCCCCGAGCATGTGTAGCAAGCACCAGAGCGCGAAACGCCGACCCGGGTCCCGTTCCAAGCCGAATTGCAAGCGCAGTCGCTCTATGCCGTCGGCCAGCTGCTTGTCCCAACCGTCGTGCCCTCCCAACCCGCTGACGGTCGGGGCGCCTTGTTGGCGCTGCGGGAGAGGCTGTCCGCCAGGACGCCCCCGCACGCCGAAGGGACGCCCGCGAAGCACCGCCCCGCGGGCGATCTCGTTTAGCGGTGGCCGCGCATCATGTGGTGATGGTGGTGGTGGTGCATCATCCGGTGGTGGTGGTGCATCGGACGGGCGAGCGCCGGCGACGCCGCCGCGAGGACCGAGGCAACGACGAGCGCGATGGTGACGGTCTTCAAGGCTTCTCTCCTGTGCGCGTGGTCGCGCGGGCCGACCCTACGCCGTCGTGGACAGAAGGCCAGCGATCCGTCGCCGTTAAGCCTGTCCGGCAACTTAGCCGTAACCCTGCCGGCCCAGGCGGGGCCGATGAAGTTGAACGGCCGGACACCCCGGGAGCTGCAGGACGGGATGGACGCGCAGCTGCGGTGCGCCGCGCTGGTCGAGACGGACGAGGTCATGACGATGCACCACGACCTCGCCCTCCTCTACCGGCAGGAGATCAGGTCGGCCGTGCTGCTCGGCTGGACCGGAGGCGCGGGCAGGTAGCCGCGCGACGGGGCTTGGGGCCAAGGGGACGCGCGACGGGGCCGGCATGGGGACGCCACCCGCCGGCCCGCGTTGATGCCAGGCGCCTACCCGGTGAGCAAACGCGCGCATGCGGCGGCGGCGCGGGCGGCGGCGGGGCCGGGCGCAGCGTCGCAGGATCGCAGCGTCGCGGCGGTTCCGCTCCCCCTTCCCGCCCGCCGGCCTGCGATCCTGCGATCCTGCGAAACTGGCCCCCAGCGGCCGCGGGGGGTCCCGTTCAGCGCTGCCGTTGACCACATTGTAGGAAGTTTCGGCCATGGTCGCATCAGGCCTCACTGGACTGCGGCCACCTGCGGGCACCCCGTCCTTCTTTCTCCAGGACGGGGTGCTTCGCAGCGCCCGCCGCGTGCGTTCGATCACGTCTCTTGTCGGCTGGGCGAGCTGATTAACCGATCGGTGACCTGAGCGGGCTAACTGCATTCTCATGGTGCCGGTTCACGATCAGAAAACGTTGCCGGACGCGTCCGGCATGGACGAGCGGAAGGCAAGGCGCAGGGCCGCGTCGATTGCGGCACGCCTGTACGGCGCTGTCACCGCGCCCTGCCCGGTCCGCGTCCTCGACCTCACCCACCTCGGCTGCCGCGTGTCGGCGTCGCAGCTCTTGTCCGTCGGCGCGTTCGTCACCTTAGAGCTTCCGCATTTTACAGACGTAAATGGCTGGGTTGCCTGGAGCCTCGACGGCGAGATTGGCCTCGACTTCGCCCATCCTCTCCCGCCCCGGGTCGTCGACTACATCCTAGATCGGGCCGCGCCTTCCTCCCAGCACTCGGCTTGACGTCTCTGAGCGGCGGCACAGGACCGCCGAAGTCCCGAGCCGCTCAGCGCTCAGCGATCCACTGCCTCCGTGCGGCCCCGCTTCTCTGACTCGTCCGGCTGAGGCCACAGCGCGACGTCCTACTCTCCGGCGGCTACTCGATGGTCGCGCGCGGGCACGCAACGGCCGGGCCGGGCGCAGCGTCGCGGCGGGTCCGTCGCCCCCTCTCCGCGCGCCGGCCTGCGACCCTGGACGCCTGCGAAACTGACCCTGCCGGGCGGCCGCACGGGTCGCCTCACAGGTGCCCGCCAGCCATACCCCCCGCCCCGGTCCGCAGCAGTGATCAGCGGCACGGTGTGCAGACCGCGTCAGTCCTCGCCGTACAGCTCCGCGAACGATTGGGCCCGCTCCTCGCTGAACAGCGCCAGTTCGATGTGCATTTCGGCAACCGGGGTGGCCGCCGCCATCACCGCGAGGGCCACGTGGGTCTGGGCTTGGGCGTGGAAGCGGTAGATCAGGTCGTCGCGGTCGGTCATGCCGACGCTATCGGCGGCGCAGGTTAACGTAACGCCTGCGTTCCACGGGAGCCCAGACGCGCGTACGCCCCCGTCCATTTCTGCTAACAAGGCTCCCACCGCCAAGTCGCTCGACCGCTCAAAGCAGGCCGAGCGCCTCGCCTATACCTCGGCCGTCTTAGTCGCGTCGTCTTCGGCGCTGAAGTAGTGAAGGCAGGACGCGCTGTCCGGCAGCTCCGTGACGGACAGGTGGTCGAACTGCCAGATGGTGGCGGCGTGGTTCGCCGTCCGCAGCGCGTGCGGGGTCCCGATGAAAGTCAGGTAGTCGGGGGACGACAGGGTGAACTGCTCCGGCATCCCGTGCCCGGCGAGGCACCGGCCCTTGGCCTCGATCATTCGGTCGAAAAGCATGGTCGTTCCTGATCGCTGCGAAGTGCTGACAAGGCGCTACCACGGCTACGGACACGCGACCACGCTTTCCGGCCGCCTCTGCTCGGCCAGTGGTCATCGCCGACGGCGAGGCCGCCGCGTCTTCAGGGTGGCCCGACCTCGTTCTCACCGACCGCCGCGATAGACGGGCCCGAACGGCGAGAAGTGTTGGACTCTGTTGAAAACGCCGCCTCTCAAAACCGACGTCGGCCAACGATGTAGCCTCAAGCCTTTCCCTGGCCAGCAGAGGACTAATCTCCGGTAACCAAGTAAACGCGCTCGATAACAATTGACATTTACTAGCAGTTCGATGGTTGTGCGCAAAGAGATTGAGCGCTTGTTCAGTCCATGAGCCAGCTATCTGACACTCCGTCGAACGTCATCGCTTTTGAAGGAGCGGTCCTCGTTGACGGGCCTGGAAGCGCGATAATCGCAATGACGCCACGTGCAGCGGTCGAACTGTCTAACCGCCTTCTGCAAGCGGCTGCTGACGCGTTCGGTCAAAGAACCGTGACGGACCGATAACCTCTCGACCGTAACGGAGGCACGCTCCGCGTGACCTCTAGTGTACTACGTCCGCCGCCGCAGAGCTGGGAAGCAGAGCCGTTCGCTCCCGCAGTATTTTACGCATAGCGATGATCAGGGTGATCGAGTCGGCGCGATAACGACGCCACTCGCTCGCCACCCTGGCGGCTGTCCATTGCGAGATGTGAGCCGAGTAGCGGAGGCGGACAGCGATAAGCGCGTTGTACACTTCTCGCTGCTGAAGATCCGATGCTCCGGCGAACCCGACGCGCTGCAATAACGTAATCTGCTCGCCCTCGTCCGCGACGAAGCCGTTTACTGCCTTTGCGAGAGCCACCCGGGCCTGGCTGAACGCTGACGTGTTCGAGGGGAACTCCGGGGTAAGCAGATCTTCAAACGCCACGAGCGCTTGGATGACCTGCTCGATGGTCGCCGTCTGTCCTGGCACGCCCGTTCCTCAACCGCTGGTTCCGATCTGATAGCCCGCAACGGTTGCTCAAGGGCGCAATAGCTGTGGTTAAGCCTTTCTGACGCTCAGTCTTGGTCAGGGCCGGGTTACCCTCCGCGCCGTTCGGGGCCGAACGTCATCCGCGCACGTTGGTGACAGGTCAGGAGATCGAGCATGACCGAAAAATCAGCGGCTGAGCACGACACCGCGGGAAGTGATCCGTCGAAAACCGCCGGTAAGACGGAAAGCCCGCCGGACGAAAAGTCAAAGACGCAGGATCTCGCGAAAGCGGGACGTAAAGACTTCGATCCAAACGCCGGCCAAGAGTAGACCCCAACAATTCGCTAGGAGCGTCCCATGAGCATGCATGAAAACGAAGCCGACAAACCGAACGATAAACATGTCGCCGATCAAGCTGGGGAAGATGATGGCAGCACTTCCGTCGAAGGTAAAGACGATCATCTGAAAGACGATCAGAAGCCCACGACAAAGTAGAGGAAGGCGGGCCGAGGCATCCTCGGCCCCGAACGCCGCCTGCCGTCCGGCCGCTTTGGGGCAATGATGGCTGTAAGCAGCCCGTTATTTCAGTCCGCGGGGGTGTTCACCCGGCGCGAACAACCGCCCTGTCGGTCGGCGTCCGACCCGCCTCGGCGGCACCGGTTGCTACTCCAGTGCGCTGGCCACGGGACGGCAGGGAAGCTTGCCGTCGAGAGGCCGTCCGACGCGCGCCGCATCCTTGCGGCCTTCCTCGGAACAATGCGCGAAGGCCGCTGCGCGGTCGAGATGACGTGCCCGGTCGGCGCGGCTGTCGGCGGTTCTCGCCGCGTCCAGCGCCTGCTCGGCCAGTTGGTCGCATAGGTTGACGGTGAAGTCCTTCATACCAGCTCCAATGGGCGCGATGGCGCCGGTCGACCGTTGAACGATCCCGGACAGGCCAGGGTCCTGCACAGGCGTCCCGCCGGACCAATGGCTGATAATGGGCGGGAGCGGATGGTCCGCTTCGGGAAGGCTGACGGCGATAGCCGATTGTCGGCGGCACTGGTGCCTTTCCCAAAAGGGAAGCTCGACCGGGATCGCCGAAACAAGGGAGCTCCCGTTATCTTGTCAGCAGGCCCGCTTCCCGAAAGCTGTTCCCAATTGCGCCGTCCCGAAACAGGCACATGGCAACGGAGTTATAAAAAGGGGTACGGCCCCGCCGAGGGCGTCGGCGAGGCCGCTTAGCACTACTGGGCGGTGCCGAGCGCTTCTTTGGCGGCGGCAAGGGCTGCTTTGCTGCCCTTACGTGCAGCCTTCGTGACCGGCTCCATCGCCTTCTCGACCTTCTGCTCGACGTCTTCGATCTTGATCCCAGCCTTGCGGCCGAGACCGATCGCCTTCGCCATCGCCCGGCGCGCCTCGCTGTAGGTTGCGGCAACCATGGGGTAGTCGGCCTTGAGTTTGTAGCGCTCGCGATACTGCTCTGGCGTGACGCCGTTGCTCGACAGATGCCGCCGCAGCGTCTTGTACGGCTTGCCGTCGATCATCGACACAATGTGGTCAGGCGACGCGAGCGACTTGCGCGCCGTTACCGCTGGCGCGTATTCCTCTACCACCGGTTCGGGTGCGGGGGCGGCCGCGGTCGGACCGGCGAGCCTCGAAACCGCATCGTACATTGATTTCAGGAACGCAGGCACGTCCTCAGCCGACGTGCGGGTATTGTGGTTGCCCAACCAAGCAATGGTTAACTCGGTAGCCAGCTCGACGGTGTTCAGTTCAGAGTCCATGTCGTTTCCTGCTATGGGTGATATTGCTGACGATCAGAAGGTTTCGGTGCCCGCCAAGCAATTATTACTCGGTGCTGTCAACCTCTGTGACCAGGCGAAGTTCATCTGCCGTTTCGCACAAAGGCGTACTTTTGCTCAGACTGGCGGAGTTGCAGGGGAGAACGTAACCGTGCCAGCTCCGCCATCATGACGGAGTATCAATGCTGGTTTTGCGGCAGAGGGATCGAGCGCGTCGACGCTGGCGCAGTCATGATCACAGTCGAGAGCTTATGGCGTTGGGCAGACGCGGTCCGAACCGAGAATGATTCGTGCCAGAGCGTGTACGCGCACTCGCGATGCGCAAAAGACCGATTGGCAGGTGTTCCAATGAACCTTGAGCCTCGCGTCTTTGGTGAGCAGGGCTGAACGGCAGCAGTTGGTGGAAAGCTGCCGTTTTGTAATATGCGTCCGCGTGTCCAGCGGCGTCCACCGCTTCCCGCTCTACCCGCTGTTCTCCGGCCAGAAGGTTGACTACCGCGTCAGCGGCCTGCCCGACTATCAGGAGGGCGCGGTGCGCGCGTCGGGCGGCGCGGCTACCTAGATATGACAGGCTATGCCGCGCAGCTGACCATGTGACCGCGCCCGCCGAGGCCGCCGGACTCGTGCTGCCTAGAAATGGATCTGCACCCCCACGCTCGCGCCGGCGGCGGTCGAGCCTTGCGTCTTCTGCGCCTTCACCTCGCCCAGCACCGACAGGACCTCGGTCCCGATCGCCAGCCTGAGCTTCGCGAGCGGGCCATAGCGCAGCCCGTCCGCCGTGAGGTCGAACGACTGCCCGCCCGCATAGGTGGCGATCGTGTCCGCGATCCCGCCGCTCAGCCGCTGGCGCTCGCCGACCTCCAGTTCCAGGCGGCTGTTCACGTCCGACGACTGGCTGAGCACATAGCCGGCCGCGAGCGTGTAGGTGCCGGTGACCGACTTGTCGCGCCGCCCTGCGATTGACAGGTCGAACGCAGTGCCGCCGCCCGTTTCGGCATGCGCACCGTCGTCCAGCCGGAAGTAATCGATGGTCGCCGCCGGACGAAGGCGGATTCGGCCGAACTTCGCCTCGTAGCTTGCGCCGCCGCCGAACGCGTTCGTCGTCGCGCCCCAGTTCGCGGTCGCGGTCTCCAGGTTCGTGCTGTCGCTGGTGGGGGAGGACAGCTCGCGCATGCTGGTCGAGGACAGGTGTCCCCAGCTTGCGTGCGCATGCAGCTGGACCCCGACCCAGCCCGCGCGCCAATAGGCGCCGACCTCGGACATGTCCCCGGTGGTCTCGTTCGCGTTCTCGGGATCGGCGACGCGGTTGTACGACCAGTCGTAGGCGACGCCCACCGTGCCGAACACGCCCAGGCGATATTCTGCGCCGATGCCGAGGCCGTAATTGGCGAGGTGGAACGGCTGCGTATCGCCCTGCGCCTGGTTGAGGAGACCGCCCGCCTGCATGATCCACAGGCCGAACCGGCCCGTCGTCGCGCGCGGCGCGACCGGTTGCGCCTCAAAATCGGACACCGCTTGCGACACCATCTGAGTCGACAGGAAAAGGCCGCCGGCGTGTTCGGGCAACGTCTCGCTGTACAGATGCGCGAAGCTGGCCACGTCGCTTACCGCCAGAAACGCGGAGCCGACTGTGGCGTCGGTCTGCGCCGCGGCATAGGTCGCGGCATAGGCTGCGGCACCCGACCGGTTGAGCCCGAGCTGCGCGGTTGTCTTGGGTTGCAGCAACAGCGTCACCGTGCCGGCCGCGGGATTGGCGGCGAGCGCGGCGGAATAGACGTAGGGCAGCGACGTGCTTAGCAAGGTCAGCCCCGTCCCACCAATCAGTGTGCCCGCGGACACGATGGTGTAGGTCTGCGCGGAGAGAAGGAAATGCGCGATGTCGAGCGCCACCGTCGCGCCGCTGGCGATGCTGGCGGTGCCCGACACCGCGTACAGCGTGCTGGTACCCGCGGCGGGATCGACGTTGACCTCGAACGCGCCGGTAGGCCCGACCGTCAGGCTGCGCAGAGCGATCGTGCCGCCGTTGGTGGCGCCGAACGCGCCGCCGTTGATCGTCAGCGCGAGCGGATTCCCGTTCTGGACGACGTTGCCGGTGAAGGTCGCCGTGTCGCCCAGCGTCATCGTGCTGCCCGGGCCGAAGGCGACGTCGCCCTTCAGCGCGCCCGTTCCCGCCAGCGTGAGCGTGCCCGCCCCGCCGCTCAGGTCCACCGCGCCCGTGACAGTGCCCGTGCCCGAGATCGCGAGCGTGTTCGCGCCACCGCCCAGCGATACCGCGCCCGTCAGCCCGCCGGCCGAGACCGCGACCATGTCGTTGCCGCTGCCGGTCAGCACCGCGCCCGTGATGAAGGGAGCGATCGTGCTGGTGCTGCTGGCCAGCGCGTTGGTGATCGCGACGCCCGAGGTATTGGCGGACAGATTGATCGCGGTGTTCTGCGACGCTGAATAGACGCCGCTCAGCGTCGCGGAGATCGTACCCGAGTTGACAATGGACGTGAGCGTCCCCGACAGGTCGCGGATGGCGGTAGCGGTACCGGTGTTGCCGCTGCTGACCGCGGAGATCGTGCCCGTGTTGGTGAGCGACGGCAGGCTCGCCTCCGCCTGCACGACCAACGCATTGGCGGCATAGGCGCCGACGCCGCCCGTCGCCGACAGCACGCCCGTCACTGCGAGCGTCGGCGTGGTCGCGCCCGCGCCCATCATCAGCGCGGTCGCGTTCGACTGGTTCGCGGTGGCGGTCACGGTGCCGGTCAGGCTGATGCCGCCCGCGATCGTCGTCGCCGCGGCGCCCTGTCCTCCGATGATCGCGCCGTTGCCGTCGATGTTAACGTTGACACCTGCGCCGGAAACGCCGCCAGCGAGCACCAGGCCATAGGTCGAACCCGACACGGGCGACAGGGTGATCGCCGCGGTGGGGGAGCCGATCAGCAGCGCGGGCGCGCTGCCGTCGCTGACGATCGTCGCCCCGGTGGGCAGCGACACGCCGCCACCGACGTTGCCCGCGATCCGGACGGCGGGGCCGCCGATGTAAAGGTCGTCCGCGACCGGGGTCGCATAGGCGACCGCGCCGCCGCGAAAGCCCGTGGCCGTGATCGCGCCCGCGAGCGATACCGCCCCGGCCACGTCGCCGTCGAGCGCCACGCCGACCGCGCCCTGCCCGGTCGCGCCGATCGCGCCCGACAGCGTCACCGCTCCCGTGACCGGCCCGGTGTGGATGCCATAGCTGTTCGCGCCCGCCACCGTGATCGTGCCGCTGGACGTGAGCGATCCGGCCAGCGTGCCGTTGGCCGCGATGCCGGCGGAGCTGTTGCCCGTCACCGTGATCGTGCCGGTGTTGGTGATGCCGCCCGTGAACGTGCCAGCACCGGCGACGTGAATGCCGTAGCGGTCGGTGCCCGTCGCGAACGGCCCGTCGATGAAGGTGTCGCCGTTCTCGTCCACCGCGGTCGACGTCTCCGTCACGGTGATCGTGCCGGTGTTGCCGATCGTCCCCGCCAGGCCCGCCGCAGCGCCGATGCCGGTGGCGTCGGACACGCCGGTGAAGCTGATCGTGCCGTTGTTAGTGACCGAGTTGTTGCTGTCGATCGTCACCGCGGTGCCCGACGAGGGCGAGACGGTAGCCCCCGATGCGATCGTCACGTCGCTGGGCGTGCCGCCCGCCGCTGTCGAGGTGTTAATGGAGGTCCCGTTACTGGCGGAGACGGTGGTCTGGGCCGCCGCGGGAAGGGTCAGGACGACAACCGTAGTGGACGACAGGAGAACCAGAGTGACGTGCCGCATGATACCCCTTGGACGACGAAAGCGCTGCGGCGGCTTAAGGTGGGGCGCGTCTCACGGGTGTTACGGGTTGGGTACAATTGTGTCAGGGGCGGCACATGGCCGCGGTGCGGTTACTGCAACGACGGGCGACCCGCGCGCATCACGAGTATCTTAGATGTCTCGAATAGGCCGCGGCACAATGTCTCCCGGCACAAGCTCCGCGCCGCCCAGTCGGCGGTGCACGCGGTCGCGAACATCGGCAGCATCGGTTCGCGTGTCGCGGTCGTCCGCAACAAGATAGTGGTACCGCAACTAGAAGCTGCGCGATAAGGTGCGTTCAACGATCGGGACGGAAGGCGGGGGCGTTATCGGCCTTTCCCAAGGAAGGCCAGAAAGGCGCAGTACGCGTGAGCCGCTAACGGCCGGCGAAGCCACCAGTCCGGTTTTGGGCGACAAGCGTCCGCTTTGTAGATCGCCGATGTCGCGTTCCGGTGGATAGCCGACGGGCAGCTTTGGGCAGCAGCAGCACTTAGCGGACACTCCCTTTACCGCTTAATGCCCGCGAGGAGTTGTGCCGCTTCTCGCGTTGCAGCCTGAGTGTCGGTGGCCAGCTTTTTCACTTCTGCGGCGACAACGGCAAAGCCGCGCCCGGCGTCTCCTGCGCGGGCCGCTTCAATCGTCGCATTGAGCGCCAACAGATTTGTATGGCGAGCTATACCGTCGATCCTGCTCACTATGTGAGTGACGGTTCGCACCCGGGAACGATCGCACTCCTCTCGCCAGGCAGTGGCCCCAGCAAGGATGGCTTGCACCTCAATGGATGCAAGAGAGTAAAGAGCTCTAGTGTACTCGGCCGACTGAGCTGGTTCGTTTTGACACGCGAGACAAATTTCTCGATGCCTTCTATGATAGTTGAGTGTTAGGCCGCCCACAAACTCGTCTTGCCTGCCTCCGTTCTCGACGCTGGCCCAGCCGCGTCTGCTCATCCTATCTAGCCAATCCTGGTCAAAGGGTCCCAAGAACTTGCGCTGAGTATATACGATGTCGCGTTCGATCAACTTCTCGAGTTGCGTTGAGTCAATCCGTCCTTTCGAGGACCCTTCCCAGAATGCTCTTACTGCCTGCGGAGTAGTCGTGCCAATGATCCCCCAGATTTTCGGCAGCAGCCCTCGTAGTTCGTTATCAGGATCAAATGCAGAAAAGATAACCCTGACGTCCAGGGTGGAACGCAGTCGCCCTCCCTCAGCATACGGTGTCGGCCCGGTCATCTCGCACCTATGCGACGAGACGGTTAACATCGGACTGACTGCTTCAGGAAGCGGAGCACCCTTAGCGTTTTGGCGCGGCCGCTTTCGGCATCCAATTTGCTAACCGCGAATTTCCGCAAGTGGGCGTTTTACGACCGGCAGCTTCCCAACCCGAAAGCCGCCAGTCCGGTCTTGGGCAGCCCACGCCGCGCGGGATGGGACCGAGAGCGCCGGCACGACTGGCGTCGGAGCTGGGTCGCGGTTACGGCGCGGCGATGCTCACCAGACACGCCGCCCGGGGCACCGTCGTGTTCGCCCGGGCCGGAACTCAGCCGCTTCACGTTCCGACGCTTCGAGACGCGCTGGGAGATCGCCATCTTCTGCGCCGCCGCGCTCGGCTACCAGTTCGCGGTTCGGCCGGCGCTGGGGCGGCGGGTCTCGCCCGCGACCGCCGCGCTGGACCTAGTCTGCATCACGGGCGCGATTGTCGTCGTGAAGGTAGCGGTCGAGGGGCATTTCTATACGCACCGCCTGCTCCGGTCTCGCATTGTCGATGCGAGGGTCGCTTCTCGGCGCAGACCGCTCGGAACCCCGCCTGAACACCGCCGCACTGAGCCGGAAGGCGCCCCAGCCAGAACCCACGTAGGCTCCCAAACCGACGGCCTTCTGCAAGGGACGCCGCAGCTACCGTCTCTAAGTGCCTGTAACTAGGTGGTGCCCCATGCACCACCTGAGCGGGCACTCAGAACATTGGCAAATTTTAGTTCCCGCGCCATGAGACGGAACTACCCAAGCACTAGCAGGTTCAAATTGGGGGTTTGGACTGGAAAGTGTCAGATCTCCGCAATCATCGACATTTAGCCGGCACCCGCAAGGTTGCTTGTAGGGAAGTCTTCGACGCAGGCGCTGTCAACCAGCCGACCCGCTTGGCAGCACGATACGGCTCGACTGCATTGTCGGTCGGGCGCGTTTGCCGAGCGGGAGTATCAGCGGCAGCTACAGATCAGGCGCAAGCTCAGCGAGGAACCGCTCGATTAAGGCAGCAGCTGCTCTGTGATGGTAGCGCCTCGAAATGGCCGGTCGGCACGACCGCGGACTGCGCGTGCGGGATGGATGAGGCTAGCGCAGATAGGTTAGCGATCAGCACCATGGTCTGACACCGGACAGCGGGGAGTGTAGACGCAAAGTCAGTCGTCGCAATCATCCGGTTGGTCAGGGCCATGCTGACGGGATCGGTCTGGAGCTGCAGCGCCTTGAAGCGGGCGACGCGTGTCGGGTCGCGGCGCATAGCATCGGGGTAGAAGTCCCGCATGTTGCCAAAAGCCCGTGACGGCCCGCTGGGCGGGTGTGACCCCGGCAATCGGGGAGATCGCGACTAGGCCGCGCACTTTGTCGGGATGAAGGGACGCGTAGTCCGCCGCGATCGCGCCGCCGACGAGGACGACGCGGCCATGCAGGCCGCTATGGGCGATCAGCGCGTCCAGGTCGGTGACCTCCTGATCTATCATCACTGCGCCGGCGAGCTTCTCCGACTGGCCGAACCCGCGCAGGTCGTAGCGCAGCACCCGATGGTGCCTGGCAAGCGCTAGGGCGATATCGCCCAGCTCTCCAGGCTCATGCCCATCCCGTGGATCATGACGATGGCGGGCGTGGCACGGTCGCCGACAAGCTCGTAGCGCAGGCTGACGCCATTGATCTCGGCAATTGGGGTTCGGCCGCGACCGGACGCGCGGTCGCGATTATCCCCGCCAGCGCCGCATGGCGCCATGCCGCCGCGATCCATCACGGGCGCTCAGTGCGCCGCATGCGCTCGCTCCGTGCGAATGCGGTCGCCCGACAGTTCGGGGCCGATCGGCCGGTAGGTATAGCCCCACAGATTTACGAGGTCGGGCCCCGGCGTCAGGTGCGGCGCGCGTTCGCGGAACGCCGCGATCGTCGCCGCCAGATCGTTCGTCGCCAGCCCGAACAGGGCGAGGTGGTGCTGCCCCTTGGGATCGGGGATCATCTGCGTCGGCGAGAAGGTGCCGATCGAGTAGGTGGTGAATCCAGGTATCGAGGCGATGTCGGGCGCGTGGTGATCGGTATACCAGCGGTCGAGTTCTTCCTCCCGTCCGGACCGCGCGTCGGCGAGCACGACGTGGAGGTAGCGCGGCAGGGTCGCGGCGGAAGGGCATCGGTCAGCAGCAGTCCAGCAGCGGCTTGATCGACCTGACGCAGCCGATCCGCTTCCCGCGCGGCTACTGGTACACGCCCAGCCCGAGCAGCAGCTTCCGCCTGTTCAAGAACGGCAACTATTACGCCGACATCACCGCCAATCTCGGCCCCGTCCAGCTCTACGTGCAGCCGACGTACAATCGCTCGCGCTACACCAACGAGACCAACATCGTCAGCCTGCTGACCCAGCAGACGCGCCTGTCGCAGGCGACCGCGGCCGGACTGGCTGACCCGGCGGGTTTCGCCAACATCCTCGCCAGCTCCAATGGCAAGGAGATATCGCGCCAGGATCAGAAGACCCTGGAGGTACGGCTGTCTTCGCGCGAAGGCTCGCCGATCAAGTTCCTCGTTGGCGGCTATTACCTGGAGAACAAGGAGGACACGAGCGTTCAGATGCAGAGCGGCACGGGCTACACCAACGCCGCGCAGACGACGGCCGTCGGCGCGACGTCGGTGCCGTCGACTGCGACGGCGGTGACCGGCGTGGCGCCGCCCGCCTTCTACAGCGACGTCAGCCCGCACCGCGAGGTTCTCGACTATGCCGGGTTCACTCAGGTTACAGTGCCGATCACACCGCGCCTGCGGATCACCGGAGGCGGCCGCTACACCTGGGAGCGCAAGCTGCGCAACGAACAGGTCGGCAACCTGTGCGTCACCAAGTCCATCCAGACGAGCACCTGCGCTACGGCCGGTAGCAGCGCTCTGAACGGGACGCCGATCAACACGACTTTGTTCTACCTGCTCGACGACGGCGTGGCCGGCGCGACGACCAACAACGCCATCTTCAATCAGGCCACTGGCAACGGCAACCGCGTCTTCTTCTCGGTGCCCGCGGACCGGGCAACGTTCCGGCGAGTGGATTACAAAATTTCGGCGCAATACGACCTGTCGCCGACGTCGAATGTCTATGGCCTGATTTCCACCGGCTTCAAGAGCGGCGGCTTCATCAACCTGCCGCCAGCGAGTTCGGGACTGCTCAATCCGGGGTTCCGCAACGTCTTCGATCCGGAAAACCTGCGATCGTTCGAGATCGGCAGCAAGAACGACCTGTTCGGCAAGCGGCTGCGGATCAACGTCAGCGCGTTCCTGTACGATTACCGCAATTACCAGTTCAGCTACGCCGCGCAGGTGTTCAGCCCCACCGCAAACCTAGGCTTCACAACGCGCAGGGTCGACCCGGACTTCACGACCACCGTCACCGCCAACGCGGCGCGGGCACGTACCGTAGGCGTGGATCTCGTCGGCACCGTCATTCTATCCACGCACGACCGGTTCTCGTTGAGCGTGTCGTATCTCGATGCACGCTTTCGATCGGTGAACCTGTCGGGCGGAAGCGCCGCGACGCTCGCACTCGGGCAATCGCTAAGCGACTTCCGTCTTCCTCGCTCACCCAAGCTGACGATCCTACCCGAATATTCGCACGTGTTCGACCTAGGGCGGGTCGGCACCATCGTCACGGAGGCCGACGCGCATTTCGAAACCGAGAGCAACTTGGCCATTCCGGCCAACGCAGCGGTGCTGGCCGCCCGCTACTTTCGCCAGCCCTCGTTCGCGAAGGTCAATGCCTCGCTTGGCTTCAATGCCAGGAACGGTCATTGGGGCGTGACGGCGTACGTCCGCAACATCGGCAATGTCGGGACATTGCAAAGCATTACCCTGCCGACAGCCTATACCAACACGGTCGGCATTTTCGGCACCACCAATCTGACCAACATAGGCTTCGAATCGGCCGATCCCCGCACGTTTGGCGTGACGGGCAATGTCAGGTTCTAGGTCAGGATTGGTTTATTACAGCCAAAAGATCACGGTGGCAGCGAGGACGGCAGCGGAGAAGAAGACGGCAGGGCACCGGTTGTATCGGATGGCGACGCGCCGCCAGTCTTGAGAGGGGCGAACACGATCGCGATCTGGCTACGCGGCCGATAGGGGTTGACCTTGAGGGTCCCCCGGCTTCTCATCCAGTTCGAGGGTGAGTATCCGGCGTTCATTCGGCCGCGATCTTGGCGGCGGCAGCAGCATATTCGATCGGCGTCAGCCAGCCAAGCGATGTGTGAGGACGGCTTTCGTTGTAGTCCCGCCGCCAGGCCTCGATCTTGGCCCGGGCGTCTTTCAGCGACAGGAACCAGTGGGTGTTCAGGCATTCGTCCCGCAGGCGGCCGTTGAACGATTCCACGACCGCGTTGTCGGTCGGCTTGCCCGGCCGGCTGAAGTCGAGTGCGACGCCGTTCTCGTAGGCCCAGCGGTCGAGTGCCTCGAGATGAACTCCGGCCCATTGTCCTGTAGATAGGCGCAGAAACGGCACCCGATCTGCTCGCGCCATACGCTATTGTTTTCGGATGAAAAGTTTCGGCTGAAGTGGGTCTCGATCAGCGTCGATCTAGACCCCCTTCCCTGACGAAGTTCTCGTGTAGAATTATGGCGTCTCGACGTAGTCCGGTGGCGTCCAGTTTCGGCGCCTATCTACAAGCTTATTCACAAAGATGCGCCCACGCATCCCCTGTGGCAGCACGATGTTTTGCGGTTTGGAACCAGGCGGGCTGCGGCTGCCCCATCCGCGGCCCCTTCCAGAACCTGCTGGTAATTACAGCATGAAAATGTGGCTTCTTGATCCAGCCGCCGCTCTCTGCGGCGAGTGCGTGCAGCGCCCAATCGGCGACCATCCCGGCGCTCACGATCTGCTCGTCGAGATACTGGAGGATCAGTTCCCGCCAGCCATGCTGGGTCATGTTGGTCGGCAGCCAGCCGACCGCATGGAACGCGACCGGCGCGCTCGGCCGGTCGGTGAGCGCCGCCTGGTCGGCCGCGCGCCAGAGCTGCAGCCCGGCGAGATTGTCGGCGTCGCAGCCGATCGGCCCGCGCCGGCCGGAGTCGATGAGATCGGGACAGGAGGCGAGCTTCTCCGAAAACCGTGGCGTCGGCCCGTACACGTCCTCGCCATCCTGCCTGACGATGTAGAGCGCGTTGGCGACCGCCGACCAGAACGTCCGGCTGCGGTCCGACGGCTGCCCCTGCTGGAGGTGGATGACGGGGGTGATGTCGAACGGGTTCGGCGGAAGGGTGGAACTCAACGCCCTGATCGCGGCGAGGTCGGCGGGCGAGGTGATGGGTGCGAGCATCATGACAGATCCTTTCGAGGGTAAGTGAGGTGAACCGGACAGGCCGGCGCTCCCCGCCCGGTCATCGGGCGGGAAGGTCGTCGACCGAGTTGGAGGTGAGTGTCGGCGATCAGCCGATCCGGTTGCTTCGCTGGCCGAGCCAGGCGGTGAACGCCTCGCTGGCGGCGGCGGCACGGCCGTTGCCCTCCAGCAGCCACAGCTGCCAGAGCGCGAGTGCATCGGCTTCGACATGCTCGCGGACACCGGTGGACTCGCCGAACGACCAGACACTCTCGATGGCAGCGGCGGTCATGGTGCCGCCGGTGATCCCGCGCGCGGCAGCGATGTCGCCGAACGCTGGCGCGCCAGCGCCGCCATGCGGCACGGCCAGGTCGACGCTGAGCCCGGTGACCAGCGTGGCGAGGCGATCGAGGAACGCTCGTCCGATTTCGGCATCCCCCTGCCCTGCCGCGTCGAGCAGCGGCGGCAGCACCTCGTCGGCGAGCCGCCAGCCGAGCACGATGCCGTCGGCTAGCATGGCGTGGGTGGCCCAGACGAGCAGCGCGTCTTCGCCATCGCCGGCACCGATCGCATGGCTCCTGACGTCAAAGAGCCAGCGATTATCGCCGTCGCGCTCGGCGATCAGCATGCCGATGCCGGCGAGGTGAGACATGGAAGGGAGGCTGCCGCTGGTGGCGGCCGGCGAGATGACGGTCGCGATCGACATCGCGACGAACCGGGTGTTGGTCATGGATCAGGTCCTTGTACATTGGACACACGTCGCCGCGCCGCGGGCGAGTGCCGGCAGCGGGACGGACGTGCGGGTGGTGGTGAAGTCCGCGCTCGTGCGCGGGTCAGGTCAGAAGATCGGCCGCTCGCTGGCGAACGCGCGATCGTCACGCTCGCGCTCGACGCGCCGCTCGGCGGCCATGCCGGCCGCGTTCACCCGGTGGAGCAGCGCACGCGAGCGCGCCCACATCGCCCGCCGGCAGGTCGTGAACGGCGCCAGATGTACCAGTTCCGGCGATCTCTCGATCCAGCCGACCAGGTCGGCGAGCGGCACTGCGATCCGGCGCTCGTCGCTCGCCCTGAACGCGAACCAATGGAGCGCCAGGATGTAGGTGGCGAGGACGTCCTCTTCGACATAGCGCGTGATCGTGTCGACCTCGCCGGCACGCCACAGGGCGCCCACCTCCGAACCGTCGACCGACAGCTTCACCGGGATGTCGAGGGTAGCGCAGAGTTCGGCCAGCGGCACCCGGCGGGTGCCACCATAGCCGGAGAGTTGGTCGGCGAGATCGAGATGGTCACGCCCGTAACGGCTTGCATGAGCCTGGTTGCTGAGACCTTCGAGATCGAACCGGCCTGCCGCCATCGCCTGGAGGCGAAGCACCGGCAGATCGAACCCGCGACCGTTGTAGGTGATGCCGGTCAGCCCCTTCGGCAGCCAGGCATCGACCGCGGCGTAGAACGCCGCCTCTTGGCCCGGCGAGCAAATCAGCGTCTTGAGGTCGAACGCGTAGCCATCCGGCCGCCAGTGGGCGGTGAGGAACGCTGCGGCGACCGGCTTGTGGCGCGGCCAGGGTGGAAAGCTCCCGTCGGCGGGCTCGTCATCGACGATGGTCTCGATGTCGAAGCAGACGATATGCTGATCTTGATGCTCGTCGCTGGGACGATGTGGCTGGAATGAGCGCATGAAAGCGTCTCCTGTCGGTGGACGGGCGCGCGGGGTCGCGCACCCGGATCAGGAAGGCTGTGGAAAGCCAGCGCCGCATGGCACCTTTTTTCCTCTCTTCCCTCCTGATCACTTCACCCTTCCCCTTCCCCTTCCCCTTCCCCTCTCTCTTCCTGGCGCGCACCACGTGCCCACCGCCTGCCGCGGCGGAGTGCGGGTTTTCCTGCCATGGGCCGACACTGCCCAATCCGCGGCAGCTGCGCCAAGCCGTCCTCGCGGCGCTTTTCCGGAGCGGGGACATGGCTGCCGGTACTGCTGGGCGCTGCCAGCGCGTAGCAGCACCGGCTCATCGGCCAGGATCATCACGCCCTGCCGACGGCGGGCTGGCGATGCCTGGCCGATTGGCGATCATCGCGCGGATTGCGGCGGCGTGGCGTGCCGGCCAGACGGGACGGCCCGCCTCGCGGCTGGCGCTGATCGTCTCGACCACGAGCGCATGGACGCGCTCGTCATTGCGCCACATGTCGATCAGCGGTGCGACCAGCCTTGGCATGTCGCCTACCCCGGTCGTGCGCCCGTCGCTGGCCAGCTCGATGCTGCGTGGCTGCTCCCCGGCATGACGCAGAAGCCTGAGCAATGACCGGGACGGCGCGCCGGTGTCCTTGTCGAACGCGCGCACCCGCACATCGATCGGCTGAGGCCGGTGGACCGGCGGCGGCGTCTCGCGCCAACCACCGAACCCATCGGCGATGCGTGTCGCGACCTCGGTGGTCGGACTGGTGGCGTGCCCAGGTACCGCGACCTCCGTCGTGGTAGAGGCGAGAACCCGTCCGGCGACGGTCGCCACGTCACGCCCGAACGAAGGGACGGCATTCCAGCGAGCGAGCAGTGTCCGATCCGCCAGGGAAACGTCGATCGGCCAACGGACGCTGTCCGCCTGTCCATAATGTTCCAGCGGCAGCCGCAGCGCGCGAATCGCTCGCTCGATCAACTGCTGCTGTGCGACCCTGCCGAGGCCGAGTCGATCCTGGACATGGTCCTGCGACCACCAGCCGTCCTCGACCGCTAACCGTTCCGCGGTCGGACCGGTCACCCGCAGGCCGTCGTCGGTCTCGGTGACATAGTCGTTACCGGCGATCACCGCATCGAGCCGCAGACTATCGCGTTCCCTCGTTTTCCTGCGCGTGGCGGTCGTGGAGAGCTGGCGCGGATGCAGGTCGTGCCAGAGATGCGTGGCCATATCGGCGATCAGCCCGGGAGGCTGGTGGCTGTGAATTGCAGCAAGCGCGCGGCGACGTCGCCAAGCCGCGCCGGAAGGCTGGCGCTCCAGTGCGCGACCGGCATCCCGATCCTCGGCATCCCGCCTCGTAAGAGCCAGCCGGTGGATCAGGTCGAGGCCCCGGGTCACGACCGCGTCCATCGTCCTGAACCGGGCCGAGACCGCAAGCGGCGCTCGCGACGCCGGCGCCCCTTTGTCGGCCGCAACCAGCGTGCGGGTTCTGCGTGAAGCAGTTCGCGCCGGCGCGAGCGGCGCGGTCTGTCGTGTCGGTTCCTTGTCCGGCACCAGGCGATCGGTCGGCACCGGCGTGCCTGCCAAAATGAAGCTCGCCGATGGCGATCGGCGCGGCGCGGCGGGCGACGGCGCAAGTCCCGCGCGCGACGATGGCTCGACCGGTGCGAGCGTGAGGGACTGTGTCTCTGAGACCGGCCGTGACGCCGCGAGGCGCGGCTTCGGTGCAAAGCCGGACATCGGACCAGCCGAGATCAAGCGCCGAGCGGGAGGGTTCGACTGTCCGGCGCCAGTAATCGGCCGGCGCTGACCACTGTTCGAGACATCGGTCGCTACCAACGATTGCCATGCCGGCGACACACTCCTCTCCCGATCGGCCATCAGCACGTCGCGCAGGGTGTTAAGCGCCGCGATCTTTCGGTCGATGTCACGCAGGACCAGTCGCTGGGCATTGCGGGCGGTCTTGAGCCGGTTGCGCTCGTGCATCCAGACCCGCTCGCCGCGCGCGACCATCGCGGCCCGATTCTCGCCAAGATGTTCGCCTGCCTCGAGCGAGAGTCCCCGGGCCGCATAGGACAGGCCCGTATAACGAAGGTTGCGGCCGGATCGTTCGGCCGCCTCGCTCATCGAATGCGACCAGAGGTGGCGCAGCATCTGGACGCCATTCTTGCCGTCCAGCTCGCCCCGCACCTCGTCGGCGAATGCCCAGGTATAGGGTGCAATACGCTCGATTGGTCGCAGGTTGGTGAGGATGTGGCCGTGCGCGTTGCGCTGGTCGCCGCCCTCGGGCGCGCGGTGCATGACCGCCGAGTAAGGAAGATCGAGCGGCCTCAGTACGCGCTCGCAGAAGTGGCGGAGCGCCGCTGCCTGCTCCTCGGGCGAGGCGTCGGCATCGAGTGGCACGATGATGCGGATCTGCACCTTGCCGTTGACCCTCGTGGTCGCGTCCTCGATCGCCTGCCAGGCGGCGGCGATCTCGTCGGTGTCATCACCGAGGTTGCTGAACCAGACGACGTTGCCCTCGGCGTCGCGCACTACCGCCTCGTCGCGCACGTCGTAGAGCCATCGGTCGGCGGCAGCGCCGCGGTAGAACGCGCTCGACTTACGGCTGAGATAGGATTGGTGATACTGAACGCCGCGCATGCCGAGGTCGTCGATGACCCAGGACGAGGCTGGCCTGGTGATGGCGATGACGCTGGGGCTCAGCGCGACGCGCCGTTTGCGAACGGTCGACGCCTGCGGCGCCTTGGCTTCCGGCTTGACCCTGGCGCGCAGCGTCGCCGCCATGCGGCGGTGGTCGCGCTCGTAGCCCGCGAGTTCGTCGAGCAGGCGACGCGCCGCCGCCCGATCCTCCAGGTTGCGCTGCAGTTCGTTGGCGATCTCCTGCCGCTTCGCCTTGCGCGCCTTGAGGGCCGCGCAACGGGCCTGTTTGAGGACCTTCCCGAGCGTCGCCCGGGTTGCAGGGATGCAACTGCCGTCAGGCAGCAGTACTTCTATCTCGATCTGGTGCGGGGGCGGGGGTGAAGCGGCGGAGCCTCCCGAATTTGGCGCAGCCAAATTCATTTCCTGCGCCCCCCGCCCTTACCCTCATCCTTCCCCTGCTTGTGCCTCTGCCCTGCGGCGCTCCTCGTGATCGTCTCCTTGTGCAAGCCACGTGACCAGGCGCTTTTCCATCGCCCAGACATGCAAGGTCCGTTCCGGCAACCCGATCGCCCCCTCCCGACCACGGTCGTCCAGCGCCCCACGGTCACGGCATCGCGTATGTTGTCGAACATCGGCATTGGACCCGCTCTCGAGGTGAACGGGACGATGATGCCGAGCGGGGCCGACGGTGACGATGTAACCGGCCGCCACGAACCAACCAAAGAAGTGCATGAGGGGAGCGGCCGGATCGGCGTCCGCGCCGGCTCGCTTGGTGCCACGCCGCTCACAGCATATAAGCTGGGAGTTGGGCCGCTTGCTCAACGCTTAGCGAGGGCATCATGCGTCAGTTGCGACCGGTCGCACAAGATCATATCTTACGATCGGACGACGTCCGCGCGTGGGACTTCACCGGAGAACACCCTTCTCCCGTTACATCGTCACCGCGGTTTTGGATCGGCATCTGCTTCTCGAGGAGAACGCAGATGACTTTGGACCTTCATGACGACGGTGAGCGCCTCCGCGCCGCTGTGGAAGAGCAGCTCGACCTGCTCTGGCGAGCCCGCGCCATCGCCGTCGCCGGTATCGGCCGGCTGGCGGCGGAGCAGGCAGCGGTCGGCTACCATCCCAATCACCTCGGCTATCTGTTCGGCGGCGACTATGCCAGCCGCGGCATGGGCGCCGCTCACATGCTGCCGCTCGTCGGTTGGCATCGCCTGCCGTTCGAAACGGCGATCGACCGGCTGAAGGAAGCCGGGGTCGACCATGCCGCTGACGGCGACCTGCTCACCGCCGTGCGCATCGCGTGCGAGACCGACCAGGAGCTTGAGGCCGCCGGGTTCGCGTGGCTTGGCGAGGTTGGCCTCCTCAAGCATGGCGCGGTCGACCGCTACTGGCTGAAGAAGCCGACCCTCGGGCTCGGCCAGCCGGCACGGATGCACGGGCTCGTGCGGGAGCATCACGACGGCCATCGCGGCCTGTACGCGCTCGACCTCGCCGACCTGCGTGCACGGTTCTCCGACGCCGCTGCCGGCGCGCCGGATACCAGCTACGGCGGGCTTCTAGGCAGCGTCGTCGCGACGGGCGGGCCGGTCCTCGCCGCGCTCGGTACCGCCGCCATGCACCAGGATGCCGAGGCGCGCTACGAGGCCGACGCTCTTAGCTTCGCCGCGCACCAGCGCTCGACCGCGCGCCGCGACTGGCGCGGCAAGCCGTCGCTGTCCGCCCAGGGTCATCTCGCTCGGCGCACCGCCGACGCGCGCGACCTCGCCCTGCCCACCGAGCGCACCCGCGGCGCCGCCGCCGACTGGCTGGACGCCAACGGCGCCAACGTGCGCTTTCGGGAGGACTGAACGATGACCACGATCACCGTCGACGATGGCGGCAAACCCAAGGTCCTCTCCGATGTCGCTCCGCTCGTCGCCGAGCGCGCCGACATCGCAGCACGGCTGGACCGCATCTACGCCGGTTACGAAGAGCGCACGCCAGGCACCCTCGACTCGCAAGAGGCGCTCATCGTGGGGCTTGTGAACCGCTACAATCAGCTCGGCGACTGGATCGAACTGTTGGAGAACACAAAGGCGCGACATGCCAACATCAACTCGGGCTGGACGCTGGTGAAGCAGATCCGCGGAGGACGGTCGTGACCAGCGCCGCCCGCGTCAACGGCGACACCCGTATGGTTGCCGCCGGCCTGGCCGCCAACGAGGCCGTGACCTGCCCCGGCGTCATCACCGCGACTGGCCGCGCAGCGCCTAGCCAGTTTGCGATCGTGCCGGGGCGGTTCCCGGCGAGCTTCGCGCTGCTTCCCCACGTCGACTATGACGACGTGCCCGACCTCAGGCCCGGCGGTGGGTTCGTCGGCGGCCGCCGTACCAGCATCGTGCCCTATCTCTCGGCAAGCGCGATCACTGCCGCCGATGACGTCAGGGTGACCCTCAAGCAACTGCCGACCTCGCGCGATTCGATAAGGCGCCGGCTACGCTGGGAGGCAGGGCTCTGGTGGGCGCCGGGTGCGCTGTTCTCACTAGTCGGGTGGGAGGACGAGCGAGTTTATGTCTGGGCCGACCATCTGCGCGAGAACGGCCCCGACGCGATGCTGAACATCGCGCTGATGCAGGCGCAGTATGCCATGCGCCGGATGTGGGCGCGGGTCGCGCATGACGCGGGCGCTCCGCCCGCTGGCCTCGCGAGCTGGTGGCCGTCGCTCTCGACCCAGTGCGGCGCCGTCGCGGTCGGGCGCGCCCTGCTCGACATGACCGCTATGCTTTTCCGGCTGATCAACGCCGCGCAGGACAGCGGCCAGAGCATCGCCGCCGTCTCGTCGCCGATGCGCAAGATCAAGGTTCTACTCGGCCAGTTTGTCCATCATGCCGAGAAGGCCGAACGCCGACCTGCGCCGGCCGCCCGCAGGAAGCTGATGAACGCGTTCAGGGCAGCCCGTATTTTGGTCGAGGCGGTGAGCATGTTCTCGGTCGCGCCCGAACCGCTAGAGCTGCGTTGGTACCGGCTCGACGCCGAGCTCGACGGCACCACCCTCGTCACCGCGACGCTGTTCAGCCGCGACGATCTGCCGGTGTTCGAAGCCCGGCTGAACCACCTGTCGGCAGCGGACCTCGGCAACCGGCTCGAGGCTACGGTATGGGCCAACCCCGCCCGGCGCTCACTACTTCGCCTCGCCAGTCCCGATCCCACCGTCCGCATCGCCCGCCTCGACCGGATGCGCGCCGACCTCCTGTACAAGCTGGCGATGACTGGCCGCCTCGATCGGCTTTACGATCTGTTCCCCTGGCTCGCTTCGCCGCATGGCGGGTTCGTCAATTGTGCCGGCGGCGCGCTCGGCGCCCTTGCGGCACTGATCGAGTGCGCCCGCCGCCTCGCCATCACCCGCGAGCAGAAGCGCGAACTTGGCGATGCGCTAGACGACGAGGCGTTCGCACGCCAGCGTGCCGCCGTGAAGCGCCTGACTGTCCCCACAGCGCGCGCGTTCTGGCGCTCCGAAGTGCGGATGGCTGCCGCCGCCGGCCATGGTTACGCCGCCGGGATGGCGCTCGAGTATGGCGCGTTCTCGCACGCGACGGTGACCGCGATGGTGGAAGGCGCACCATTCGCGCCCGAGTACCCCCTCACCGCCGCCAGGTTCGGTAGGCTTGGCTGGTCGCTGCCGGCCGCGCTGCAAGACCCCCGCACGGTGGCGGCGGTGCGCGCGGTCGAGCAGAGCCGGCAGGTCATGGCGACCAACGACCATGACGACGACCTACCGCGGTGTAATGGAGAGGTGGCTCGAGAAATCTGCACAGCGGGGATAAGTGGATTGCCGATCTGACAGCGGCCATGCTGGCCGCGAGCAGGAGGCAAGATGAGCAAGCGACCGCGCCGGAACCACAGCCCGGCGTTCAAG
>JBPBQW010000139.1:0-33259 GCA_050955125.1 Janthinobacterium lividum | reverse complement strand
TGACGGGCACGCTGGCCAGCTTGCTGAGCGTGCGGTTCGCGTTGCGCTCGAGCGTGCCGTACAGCTCGACCAGCGGCGCCAGATTGTGCTGGATGCGGGTGATCCGCTCGGGCAGCATCCGGAAGAATGCGACCGCGGGAACGACGATTGCCGCCAGCGCGACGTTGGCGGTGATGAGGAAGCCCAGCACGCAGACCAGCGACGCGACGGGCGACGGCAGGCCGCGCCGCTCGAACCATTCCAGCACCGGCACCAGCG
The DNA here is from genome assembly GCA_050955125.1 of Janthinobacterium lividum. Taxonomy (GTDB): domain Bacteria; phylum Pseudomonadota; class Alphaproteobacteria; order Sphingomonadales; family Sphingomonadaceae; genus Sphingomonas. Next base: position 33,001 of record JBPBQW010000139.1, on the reverse strand, counting down.
CGATCGCGATCACCAGCGCCGCGGCCGTGGGCAGGAAGAACTCCGCGCCCGCCTTCAACGCGAACGGCAGCCCCAGGATCAGGCCGATGCCGGCGGTGAGCGTCAGCGCCGCGAGAAGGCGATCGCGGCGTTCGGTGACCCGCGGCGATTCGCGGCCGCCGACGGGTGGCGGCCCGAACCCTCCGCCATCGGGCGCGGCGGCCGGGTCCTGCTCGTGATCGGCGATCCGGTCGGCCACGCGCGTCTCCACCGGCACCCCGCGCGGGCGCCGTCCGTTCGGCGATAGCGCGGCAGGGCGCGCCCCGCCAGCCGTCCGCCGCTCAGGCCTTCAGGGGGCCGCCGCCGTCGAAATAGAGATAGTCGGGCTCGAACTCGCCCAGGGCGGCCAGAGCGTGCAGGTTGCCGATCCGCACCTCGCGCGCCGACATCTCCGCCAGCCCGCCCTCGCGCAGCCGGCGCAGCGTGCGGTTCACGTGGACGCTGGTCAGCCCGCACGCCTCGCCGATATCCTGCTGCGTCAGCGGGAAGTCGAACCGGCCATCGGCAGCCAGGCCGACGGCCCGCAACCGCTCGTACGTCTCGCACAGGAAATGCGCCACCCGGCCCACAGCCTCCAGCCGCCCGAGCCGAAAAATCCACTCCCGATGCATCGCAGCATCGAGCATCGTCGCGAACCAGAGTATCCGCGACAGTCCCGGGAACCGCTCGATCAGCGCGGTGAGATCGTCGTGCGAAACGGTGATGATCGATACCTCGGTCAGCGAGGCGACGTCATGGTCGAGCCTGTGCAACGGATAACCGTGCAGGTCGACGAAATCGCCGGGCACCTGCACCGAGACCAATTGCCGATAGCCGTCGCGCGCGTCCATGTACCGGCACAGGAAACCCGACACGAGCAGCGTACTATGCCGCACCTCCTCGCCGCGCCGGATGATCGTCTTGCGAGCGGGGACGACCATCCGCGGCGACATGGCGGCGGCCAGCGCGTCGCGCATCTCGGGCGTCAGATCCGCCCGGTGCCTGCCGAGCAGGAACCGGTGCGTGTCGTCCTGCCGTTGCTCCGTATTCCCTGTCATCGCCTTGCCCCACCTCACCGTTTCGGTATCGATAGAGTCTGATCTGCGTCAAGCGGAACGGCGTGTCTGCAACGAAGCGGACGATCGGCGGTTTTGTCGGGATGATATCGCCAGATCCGCATGATGAGCCCGTCGCGCAACGTTTCCGGGATTTCGTGAAACATCCCACCTTCCCCTGCGTCGGCGCCAAGGCGGCGTTGTCCAGGGGCACCATGACCATTCAGACCGCGCGCGACATCCGCTCGGGCTGGGACGACATGGCGATCTATCCCGCGCTGTCGTCGCTCGCGGAGCGGTACCGGGCCGATCCGCAGCTGTTCCAGACGCTCGTCGTGCTGTTCACGCGCTCGGGCGACATGGACGAGGCGGAGTATGAGGGACATCTGTGGACGCGGATCCAGTCGCTGTCCGACAAGGACGTGTGGCTGGGCCAGCAGCCCGATCCGCGGGTCAGCCACGATCCCGACGACCCGCATTTCTCGCTGAGCTTCGCGGGCGAGGCGTTCTTCGTCGTCGGCCTCCATCCCCGGGCGAGCCGCCCCGCGCGCCGCTTCGAGGTGCCGGCGATGGTGTTCAACCTCCACGACCAGTTCGAGCAGCTGCGCGACCAAGGCCGGTACGAGAAGTTGCGCGATTCGATCCTCGATCGCGACGTGGCGCTGGCGGGCACGCTCAACCCGATGCTCGCTCGGCACGGGACGATGTCGGAGGCGCGCCAGTACTCGGGCCGGGCGGTGCAGGACGGTTGGCAGTGCCCGTTCGCCGGCCGGCGGGATTTCTCGGATGCGGCATGAGATCGCACCGCGGTCTGGCGTCGCGTTCCCACTCGACCGCGGTCAGCGGCTCACCGTCATCGACCCGCGCGGCGAACAGGTCGCCGATCTCTTGGCGTTCAACCGCGCCGACGTCGGCGAGGTCATCTCGTCGGGCCGCACCCTCGACTATGCCAGCCGGCTGTACCTGACGACCGGCGATCCGATCTATTCCAACCGATCCAACGTGCTGCTGGAGATCGTCGAGGACACGGTGGGGCGGCACGATTTCCTGCTGACGCCGTGCAGCAAGGACACGTTCCGCATCATCTATGGCGACGAGAACCCGCATCGCGGCTGTTTCGGCAACCTCGCCGCCGCGCTCGCACCGTACGGCGTGACCGAGGACATGATCCCGATCGCGTTCAACTGCTTCATGAACGTGCCGGTCGACGGCACGACCGGCGAATTGCGCGTCGAGCCGCCGCTCAGTCGCGCCGGCGACCGGATCGTGTTCGAGGCGAGGGAAGACCTCGTCATCGGCCTGACGGCCTGTTCGGCGCTGCAATCGAACAACGGCAGCTTCAAGCCGATCGAATATGAGATCGCCTGACCGCCCCGGCCCCTGGCCGCGGATCGGATATCGAGAACGGTCAAGACGGTTGATTTAGCCACCGTCCGGAGCGATAGAGCGTTCGCTTTCGAACCTCTGGTATGGACGCTTCGATGTTGACCGCCCGTCCGGGCTCCCTCCTTTCGGGCTCTCGCGGCTTCGATGCCGGCCGGCTCGCCCGAATCGATGCGTTCCTGCGTGAGCGGTATGTCGGCGCCGACGGTAGCGGCGGCCGTTTGCCGCATGCGCAGCTGCTGCTGGCGCACGAAGGCGAGGTCGCGCATTTCGCCTCGATCGGCCCGGCGCGGGACGGCGGTGCGCCGGTGGACGAGGGATCGCTGTTCCGCATCGCGTCGATGACCAAGCCGATCACCAGCCTCGCCTTCATGATGCTGATGGAGGAGGCGCGGGTCGCGCTCGACACGCCGGTGGCCCATGTGCTGCCGGAACTCGCGGACGTCGGCGTCTATGCCGGCGGCGGCGCGGGTGTGCCGTTCGTGACCCGGCGCCTGGCAGAGCCGATGCGGATGGTCGACCTGCTGAGCCACACCGCCGGCTTCACCTATGGTTTCCAGAACCGCTCCAACGTCGACGCGGCGTATCGCGACCGCAAGATCGAGCGCTGGCACGGCGGGCTCGACCTGACCGGCTTCGTCGCCGCGCTCGCCGACCTGCCGCTCGAGTTCGCGCCGGGGGAGGCGTGGAACTATTCGGTCGCGACCGACGTGCTCGGTGCGGTGATCGAGCGCGTGTCGGGCCAGACGCTCGACGTGTTCTTCCGCGAACGCATCTTCGCTCCGCTCGGCATGGACGACACCTTCTTCCAGGTGCCCGCCGACAAGCTCGACCGGCTGACGGACTGCTGGACGCTGTCCCCGACCGGCGAGCGGGTGATGTACGATCGCGGCGCCGACAGCGCCTGGGCGAAGCGGCCGACGCTGCTGTCGGGCGGCGGCGGGCTGGTCTCGTCGGCGCTCGACTATCACCGATTCTGCACGATGTGTCTAAAGGGCGGCGCGCTCGACGACGTGCGGCTGGTGTCGCGCAAGACGATCGAGCTGATGACGACCAACCACCTGCCCGGAGGATCGGACCTGGCGCGAATGTCGAAATCGCTGTTCAGCGAGGCGAGCAACGCGGGCACCGGCTTTGGCCTCGGCTTTGCGACCACGATCGACGTCGCGCGATCGATGATCCCGGGCTCGGTCGGCGACTATCACTGGGGTGGGATGTTCTCGACCGCCTTCTTCGTCGATCCCGTCGAGCGCATCTCGATGGTGTTCATGACGCAGGTCAGCCCGTCGAGCGCCTTTCCTATCCGCCGCGAACTCAAGACCCTGATCTACTCGGCGCTGAACTGACCCCCCCTTTTTCCGGAGACCTGAGCCCATGACCTCCCCCATCCGCACCGAACGCCATGACGACGTGCTCGTCATCATCTCCGACAATCCGCCGGTCAACGCGCTGGGCGCGGCCGTGCGCGAGGGGATCGACGCGGCGATCCGCCAGGGCGTCGCCGACGCGAGCATCACCGCGATGGTGATCCGCTGCGACGGGCGCACGTTCTTCGCCGGCGCCGACATCACCGAGTTCGGCAAGGCCCCGGTCGGCCCGATGCTGCCCGAGGTGGTCGACACGATCGAGGCGTCGAGCAAGCCGGTCGTCGCTGCGATCCACGGCACCGCGCTGGGCGGCGGATGCGAGGTGGCGCTGGGCTGCCACTATCGCGTCGCGGTGGCCAGCGCGAAGCTCGGCACGCCCGAGGTGAAGCTCGGCCTGCTGCCCGGTGCCGGCGGTACGCAGCGGCTGCCGCGGCTGGCGGGCGTGGCGCTGGCGTTGCAGATGACCGCGACGGGCGATCCGATCTCGGCGAAACAGGCGGCGGACGCCGGGCTGGTCGACAGGATCGTCGGCGAGGATTCGCTGGAAGCCGACGCGATCGCGTTTGCGCGCGAGGTCGCGCACCACCGCCCCCTGCCCCGCGCGTCGGAAAAGGAGGCCAAGGCCGATCCGGACGCGGTCGCCGCGTTCCGCAAGGCGAACGCCCGCAAGTTCCGCGGGTTCGAGGCACCCGAGGCGAACATCGCCTGCATCGAGAAGGCGACCGACGGATCGTCGTTCGCTGACGGCATCGCGTTCGAGCGGCAGAGCTTCATGCGGCTGATGATGGGCACGCAGTCCGCCGCCCAGCGCCACCTGTTCTTCGCCGAGCGCCAGGCCGCGAAGATCGACGGCATCGCGCCCGACATCCAGCTTCGCCCGATCAATCGGGTCGGCATCATCGGCGCCGGCACGATGGGCGGCGGCATTGCGATGAACTTCCTGTCGGCGGGCATCCCGGTGACGATCGTCGAGATGCAGCAGGACGCGCTCGACCGCGGCACGGGTGTCGTGCGCAAGAACTACGAGGCGACCGCCGCCAAGGGCCGGATGAAGCCCGAACAGGTGGAGGCCGCGATGGGCGCGCTGACGCCGACGCTGTCGTTCGACGACCTCGCCGACTGCGACCTCGTCATCGAGGCGGTATACGAGCAGATGGAGGTGAAGAAGGACATCTTCACGCGGCTGGACGCGATCTGCAAGCCGGGCGCGATCCTGGCGTCGAACACCAGCTACCTCGACATCGACGCGATCGCTTCGTGCACGAAGCGGCCGCAGGACGTGGTCGGCATGCACTTCTTCTCGCCCGCCAACGTCATGAAGCTGCTCGAAGTGGTGCGCGGCAAGGCGACCGCACCCGACGTGCTGGCGACGGTGATGGCGCTGGCCAAGAAGATCCGGAAGGTCGCGGTCGTCGCCGGCGTCACCTACGGCTTCATCGGCAACCGCATGCTGATGCCGCGCCAAGTCGAGGCGATGAAGCTGCTGATGGAAGGCGCCACGCCCGAGCAGGTCGACAAGGTCCACGTCGCGTTCGGCATGCCCATGGGCCCGTTCCAGATGAGCGATCTGGCCGGCGTCGACATCGGCTGGCACCGCGACCCCGCCCGCATCGAGAGCATCCGCGACGCGCTCGCCGCGGAGGGCCGTTGGGGTCAGAAGAAGAGCGCCGGCTTCTACGACTACGACGAGAAGCGGCAGCCCTCCCCCTCCCCACGCGTCGCCGAGATCATCGAGGACTTCCGCGCCAAGTCGGGAGCACCCGCCCCGCGTGCGATCAGCGACGAGGAGATCATCGAGCGCACGCTGTACCCGCTCGTCAACGAGGGTGCGCTGATCCTCGAGGGCGGCTTCGCGCAGCGGCCGAGCGACATCGATGTGGTGTGGATCTATGGCTACGGCTGGCCGGTCTATCGCGGCGGCCCGATGTTCTGGGGCGAGAGCGAGGGCTGGGACAAGATCGTCGCCGGGCTCGAGAAGCACGGGTTCGAGCCGGCGCAGTCGCTGAAGGCCAAGACGAAGACGCCCGAAGCCGTGGCCTGACAACAACCGTCACCCCCGCGAACGCGGGGGCCCATCTCCTGCCGCTGGCCCGAAACGGAGCGCCGGAGATGGGTCCCCGCCTTTGCGGGGATGACGAAAGGATGGTGAGACACATGACCGACCTCGACACCTTCCGCACCGAGACCCGCGCCTGGCTGGAGGCGAATTGCCCGCCCGAGATGCGCGAGCCGGTCCGTTCCGACAAGGACGCCTGCTGGGGCGGGCGCGATCAGTCGATGCTCACCCCGGCGCAGAAGGCCTGGATGGACGCGATGGGCGCGCGCGGCTGGACGGTGCCCGACTGGCCGAGCGTCTATGGCGGCGGCGGCCTGACTCCGGCCGAGACCAAGGTGCTGCGCGAGGAGATGGCCGCGATCCGCGCGCGCAATCCGCTCAACTCGTTCGGCATCTCCATGCTCGGGCCGGCGCTGCTCAAATACGGCACCGAGGAGCAGAAGCTCGAGCATCTGCCCAGGATCGCGCGCGGCGAGATCCGCTGGTGCCAGGGCTATTCCGAACCCAACGCCGGGTCCGACCTCGCCGGCCTAGCCGCGTCGGCGGAGGACGCGGGCGACCACTATGTCGTCAACGGCCAGAAGGTGTGGACCAGCTATGCCGACCATGCCGACTGGATCTTCTGTCTCGTGCGCACCAGCAAGGCGTCGAAGCAGGGCGGCATCAGCTTCGTCCTGTTCGACATGGCGAGCGAGGGCGTGTCGACCAAGCCGATCCTGCTCATCAGCGGCTATTCGCCGTTCTGCGAGACCTTCATGGACAATGTGAAGGTGCCCAAGGCCAACCGCATCCACGACGAGAACAAGGGGTGGGACGTCGCCAAGTACCTGCTCGGTCACGAGCGGGAGATGATCTCGGGCATGGGCCTGGGTAACACGGGCGGCAACCCGCTGATCGAGGGCGCGATCGCCACCATCGGTCTCGACGCCGACGGCAAACTCGCCGACCCGCTGCTCCGCGCGCAGATCGCGCTGTTCGAGGTGCGCGCCAAGGCGTTCACGGCGATGTCCGAGCGGTTCATCGACGAGCTGAAGGCCGGTCAGGCGCATCCCGCACAGCCGTCGATGATGAAATACTACGGCACCGAGCTCAACAAGAGCCGGCACGAGCTGATGATGGCGGCGGGCGGCTCCGACGCGCTCGAGTGGGAGAGCGAGGCGAGCCGTGGCGGCGCGGCACCGCGCGCGTGGCTCCGCACCAAGGCGAACTCGATCGAGGGCGGTACCAGCGAGGTGCAGCTCAACATCGTCGCCAAGCGGATCCTGGAACTGCCGGCCTGACCAACACCGTCATCCCCGCGAAGGCGGGGGCCCGTCTCCGACCCGCCGAACTGGGCGACCCGCAGGAGATGGGTCTCCGCTTTCGCGAGGATGATGAAAGTAGGACGATCAATGCCTCTATATCTCGACGACGACCAGACGGCGCTCAAGGACACGATCCGCGACTTCGTCGCCGATGCCGCGCCCGTCAGCCACATGCGATCCTTGCGCGACGCCGACGACGCCACCGGCTTCAGCCGCGATCTGTGGAAGCAGTTCGCGGAGATGGGATTCACCGGCATCCTGATCGGCGAGGATCACGGCGGCCTCGGCCTCGGCCATGTCGAGGCGGGCGTGGTGCTGGAGGAGATCGGGCGCAACCTGTCGCCGTCCCCGTTCCTCACCACCGCCGTCGCGGCGGTCGCGGCGCTGAAGGGAAGCGCCCACGCTGAGCGCTGGTTCCCCGGCATCGTCGCGGGCGACACGGTCGCGGCGCTGGCGATCGACGAGCGCGCCAAGCACGGCCCGGCGATCGCCATGCGCGCCGAACGTTCGGGCAACGCCTTCCGGCTGATCGGTGAGAAGCGGTTCGTCACCCACGGCCATGTCGCCGACCTGCTGATCGTCGCCGCGCGCACCGCGGGATCGCCGGACGACGTCGACGGCGTGACGCTGTTCGCGGTGCCCCGCGACGCGGCCGGCCTCGACGCCAGCCCGGAGCGGCTGGCCGACGCCAGCCTCGCGTCACGGATCACCTTCGACGGCGTGGAGGTCGACGCCGACGCGGTGATCGGCGAGGTCGACGCCGGCCGCGATCCGCTCGGGCGGCTGTTGGCGGCAGGACGCACCGGTGCGGCGGCGGAGCTGCTGGGCGTCGGCGGCGGCGCCGCGGACCTGACGACCGCGTACCTGAAGGAGCGCAAGCAGTTCGGCGTGCCGATCGGCAGCTTCCAGGCACTCCAGCACCGCACCGCGCACCTGTACAGCGAGATGGAGGTCGCGCGCGCGGCGGTGCTGAAAGCGCAGCAACTGCTCGACGCGGGCGACGCGCGCGCCGACGCGGCGGTGTCAGTGGCCAAGGCGATGACGACGATGGCGACGACGCTGTCGGTGCAGGAGGGCATCCAGATGCACGGCGGCATCGGCATGACCGACGAGTATGACATCGGCTTCTACATGAAGCGCGCGCGCGTGCTGGCCGAGCTGTTCGGCGACGCTAACTTCCACGCCGACCGGCTGGCGCTCGCGGCGGGCTATTGACCTCACTCGCACTACCCCGGCGAAGGTCGAGGCCCAGCATCCCGCGCCAGGTTGGCAGACGTGCCGCCAGCCTTCATAGCCCGGCGTGACTGGCCCCGGCCTTCGCCGGGGTGGAGTGGGAACGACATGACCGAACCATCAGCCCCCACCCCCGCCGAGCTCGTCGCCGGCCTCGCCACCCTCCTCGACGTCGAGCAGATCGACCGCGACCTCTACCGCGGCTCGCGCCAGCCCGGCGGCGTCGGGCGCGTGTTCGGCGGGCAGGTGATTGCGCAAGCGTTGCAGGCGGCGCAGCGCTCCGTGGAGAGCAAGCAGGCGCATTCGCTCCACGCCTATTTCATGCGCGCGGGCGACGAGGATCATCCGATCATCTTTCGCGTCGTGCGCGATTTCGACGGCGGCAGTTTCGCGACCCGCCGCGTGATCGCCAGCCAGCAGGGTCAGCCGATCCTCAACATGGCCGCCTCGTTCCAGCGGTCCGAAGAGGGGATGACGCACCAGGCCGCGATGCCCGACGTGCCGCCGCCCGAGACGCTGCGCACCGAAAGCGAGTTGCGCGCCGCGATCGCCGACCGGCTGCCCGAGCGCGGTCGCCGTTTCTTCCTGCGCCCGCGCGCGATCGAGATCCGTCCGTGCAACCCGCGCAGCTGGTTCGAGCCGCGCGCCGGCGACCCCGCGCAGGCGATCTGGTTCCGGCTCGCCGCGCCGCTCGGCGACGATCCGGCGCTGCACCGCGCGGTGCTGGCCTATGCGTCGGACATGGGCCTGCTGGGCACCGCGATGCTGCCGCACGGCGTCAACTGGCTGACCGAGGGCATGCAGGTCGCCAGCCTCGACCACGCATTGTGGCTGCACGAGCCGTTCCGCGCCGACGACTGGCTGCTCTACGCGTGCGACAGCCCGTGGGCGGGACACGCGCGGGGGTTCAACCGCGGCCAGATCTTCACGCGAGACGGCCGCCTGGTGGCGAGCGTCGCGCAGGAAGGGTTGATGCGCAAGCGGGGGTGATGGACGGATTGCCACCCGACAGTGCGAGATCGCGACGGGATCAAGCGGTCCGTCGATATGACGGCGTTCTCGTGGTCGGCTCTGCTCGGACCGACGCGGGCAGCCCTCAGACCGCCGTCTTGCCATAGTCCTGCCGCGTCACCGGGTGGCTCGACGACAGGCCGCCGTCGACCGCGATCGCCTGGCCGTTGACGTAGCTCGCATCGTCGGACGCCAGGAACAGCGCGACCCTCGCCAGCTCATCCGCCTGCGCGCCGCGGCGCAGCGGGTTGAGCCGGCCGATCCGGTCCGTCTTGCCCGCCTCGCGCGCATAGTCGAACACCGGCTGCGTCATTCCCGTCTTGGTCAGCCCCGGACACAGCGCGTTGACCCGCACGCCCGAGCCCGACAGCTGCTGCGCCGAGACCTGCGCCAAGTTGATGACGCCCGCCTTGGACGCCGAATAGGCCGGCGATCCCGCGCCCGAGCGAAGGCCCGCGACGCTGGCCGTCAGCACGATCGCGCCGCCTCCTCGCTCGGCAATGCGAGGCGCCGCGTGCTTCACCGCGAGAAACGGCCCGATCAGGTTGACGCGCAGCACCTCGGTGATGAGCTCCACGCTCGTGTCGTAGATGTTGGCCATGCCACCCGAGATGCCGGCGTTGGCGAACATCACGTCCAGGCCGCCGAACCGCTCGACCGCCAGCGCCACGACGCGCTCGACGTCGGGCTCCGACCCGGCGTCCATACGGAACGCCTCCGCCGTGCCGCCGGCGGCGCGGATCATCGCCGCGGTCTCGTCCGCGCCCTCGGTCACGTCAGCAACAACTACCCGCCCCCCTTCGGCGGCGAACAGCAGCGCCGCCGCGCGGCCGATACCCGATCCGGCACCGGTGACGATGATCGACCTATCCTCGAACCGCATCGCTCACGCCCCCGCCTTCACCGCGAACTCCCAGCTCGCCTGCGCCAGCCGGTATACCTGTGCCGCGGACCGCTCCGCTTGCGCGCTCGATGCGGTACCTTCGACGATCCGCTTCTTGATGCCCTGGACGATGCCGGTCAGTCGGAAGAGATTGTAGCTGAAATACCAGTTCAGGTCGGGCACGCCGTCGCGGCCGGTCGCGGCGCAATAGCGCTGCGTGATCGCCTCGATCGTCGGGATACCCGTCTCGGGCCCGGTGCGCCCCATCACCCCCGACCGGGCCTCGGGCTGCGTGACCCAGCTCATCAGGAAATAGCTGAAATCGGCCAGCGGGTCGCCCAGCGTCGACAGCTCCCAGTCGAGCACCGCGACGACGCGCGGCGCATCCGCTGCGAAGATCATGTTGTCGATGCGATAATCGCCATGGACGATCGACGTGGCGGTCTGCGGCGGGACGGTGCGCGGCAGCCACTCGATCAGCCGCTCCACCTCCGGCATCGTCTCGGTCTCGCTGGCGCGGTACTGCTTGGTCCAGCGCGCGACCTGACGCTCGAAGTAATTGCCGGGCCTGCCGAAGTCGGCCAGCCCTGCCGCCTGCACGTCGGTGGTATGGAGCGCCGCGAGCGTGTCGACCATCGCATGGTAGATGCCGGTGCGCTCGGCGGGCGTATAATCGGGCAACGTCCCGTCCCACAGGTTGCGTCCCTCGGCGAGGCCCATGACGTAGAACATCGCCCCGATCACCCCCTCGTCGGTGCACAGCGCATAGGGACGCGCGACCGGGAAGCCGGTGGGGTAGAGCCCGTCGATCAGCCGATACTCGCGATCGACGGCGTGCGCGCTCGGCAACAGCGGCCCGAACGGCTTTCGGCGCAGGACGTAAGCGCCCGACGCCGCGTCGATGCGGTACGTCGGGTTCGACTGACCGCCCGCGAACTTGGCATAGGTGAGCGGCCCCGCGAAGCCGGCGACGTTGGCCGCCATCCACTCGGCGAGCCGGGCCACGTCCAACCGGTCCCGGCCCTCGGCTGCGATCGTGTCGCTCATCGCCGGCGGCTCAGGCGAACACGATGACGCTGCGGGCGGTGTCGCCCCGGCGCAGCTCGTCGAAGGCGTCGTTGATGCGGTCTAGCGGCAGTCGATCGGCGACCATCGTGTCGAGGTCGAGCAGGCCGCGCTGATAGAAGTCGACCAGCCGCGGGATATCGACCGGGAAATGGTTGCGCCCCATCAGTGCCCCCTGCACCTTCTTGTCCGCGAGCAGGTCCATCGCCGACAGTCCGACGGTCTCGCCCGGCGGCATCATCCCCAGGATCGTGGCGGTGCCGCCGCGTCTCAGGACCTTCACCGCGGTCGCCGCCGACTGGGGCCGGCCTACCGCCTCGATCGCGTGGTGGACGCCGCCGCGGCTGATCTCCACCACCTCGTCGGCGGCGGTCGCGCTACCCGCATCCACGACATGCGTCGCGCCGAGCTTCTGCGCCGTGGCGCGCTTCTGCGCGACGGGATCTATCGCGATGATCTTGCCCGCGCCCGCGATCCGCGCCGCGTTGATCGCGGCGAGCCCGATCCCGCCGCAACCCACCACGCACACCGTCTCGCCCGGAACCAGCTTCGCCGCGTTGAACACCGCACCCGCGCCCGTCGTCACCGCGCAGCCGATCAGCGCGGCGCGATCCAGCGGCATGTCGCGGTCGATCGCGACGCAGGCATGTTCGTGGACCAGCATCTGCTCGGCATAGGCGGACAGGTCGAGCATCTGAGCGATCGGACGATCCCCCAGCATCAGCCGCGGCGCGGCGCCGCGCGGACGCTTTACCGACCGATCGATGCACAGCGACATCCGGCCGGTGACGCAATACTCGCAATGGCCGCAGAACACCGACAGGCACGTGACGACGTGATCGCCGACCTTCACCGTCGAGACCTCGCTTCCCACCGCCTCGACGACGCCCGCCGCTTCATGCCCCGGGATGCCGGGCAGTGGATGCGGATAGAGGCCGTCGACGAAATGCAGGTCGGACCGGCATACGCCGCAGGCTGCGGTGCGGATCAGCACCTCGTGCGCGCCGGGCTTGTCGACCGTGACGTCCTCGACGACGAGGGGCGTCTTGGCTTCGTGGAGAACGGCTGCCTTCATCATCCGGTCCTTATCGCCGCACCGCCGCCTTCGCCGCCACCGCTTCGGGCAGCTCGGCGTATTTCCCGAACTCCGCGCGCGCGATCGCGCGGTTGTGCACCTCGTCGGGCCCGTCCGCGAAGCGCAGCGTCCGCATCGCCGCCCAGTCGTGCGCCAGGCGGAAATCCTGGCTGACGCCGCCGCCGCCATGCGCCTGGATCGCGTCGTCGAGGATCTGCAGCGCCATGGTGGGCGCGGCGACCTTCACCATCGCGATCTCGAGCTGCGCGGCCTTGTTGCCCGCCTTGTCCATCATGTCGGCGGCCTTGAGGCACAGGAGCCGGGTCATCTCGATGTCGATCCGCGCCTTGGCGATCCGTTGTTCCCACACGCTGTGGTCCGCGATCCGCTTGCCGAAGACGACGCGGGTCAGCAGCCGCCGTGCCATCGCCTCGATCGCCTCCTCGGCCACGCCGATCGTGCGCATGCAATGGTGGATGCGCCCCGGCCCCAGCCGCCCCTGCGCGATCTCGAACCCGCGGCCTTCGCCCAGCAGCACGTTCTCGACCGGCACCTCGACGTTCTCGAGCACCACCTCGCCATGCCCGTGCGGCGCATGGTCATAGCCGTAGACGGACAGCATCCGGTCGATCCGCACGCCGGGCGTGTCCATGTCGAGGATCATCATCGACTGCTGCGTGTGACGGCTCTGTTCCGGATCGGTCTTGCCCATCAGGATCGCGACCTTGCACCGGGGGTCGCCGACGCCCGACGACCACCATTTGCGGCCATTGACGACATAGACGTCGCCGCGCCGCTCCATCGAGCATTGGATGTTGGTCGCGTCGGACGAGGCGACCTGCGGCTCCGTCATCAGGAAGGCGGAGCGGATCACGCCGTTCATCAGCGGCCGCAACCACCGTTCCTTCTGCTCGGCCGTACCGTAGCGATGAAAAACCTCCATGTTGCCCGTGTCGGGCGCCGAGCAGTTGAAGCATTCGCTGGCCCAGCCGACGCGTCCCATCTCCTCGGCGCACAACGCATATTCGAGGTTGGTGAGCTGCGTACCCTCGAAGTCGAAACCGTCGTCGACGTGCGCGCGGCCGGACCGCGGCGGCATGAAGAAGTTCCACAGGCCGGCGGCGCGCGCCTTTTCCTTCACCTCCTCGATCACGGGGATCACCTTCCAGCGTTCGCCCTCATGCGATTGCGCGTCGTACTCGGCCTGACGCGGCCGGATCTCGTCGTCGATGAAGCGTCGGACGCGGTCCCGAAAGTAGGTCTCGCGCTCGTTCAGGGTGAAGTCCATCGGTCGCCTCTTTTCGCCGTTGCCGACCCCCCTAAACCGTACCCGATGTTCGGTAAAGCTCGACATGGCGTGGCGAGCGAGGCCCGAAAAACGCGCTAGTCGTTCCAGGTTAAGCTGGTAGAACGCCGGTCATGGCGCCCGTGGAATCGCATGCCGTCGAGGGATCGGGCCACGAGCCCGCGCAAGGGATCGGCACCCGCCGGTTCCGCGCGAAGCGCGACGCGATCCTGGCCGCTGCGGCGCAGGCGATCAACGAGCAGGGCGCGAAGGGCATGACGTTCGCCGACGTCGCCCGGCGCGTCGGCCTCAACACCACCAGCGTCACTTATTATTTCAAGCGCAAGGAAGACCTCGCCGCCGCCTGTTTCGAGAACACGCTCGGCGAGTTGCAGGCGATGCTCGACGACGCGCTGACCCGGCCGTCGCCGCCCGATCGCGTCGCCCGCTACATCGCCCTCAACATGACGCGGCTGGCGCGGATCGAGGCGGGCGAGGCGCAGCCCATGGCGGTGCTGTCGGATCTGCGCGCGACGGAAGGCCCGGTGCGCAGCCGGTTGATGGCGGGATGGCAGCGCGTGTTCCGGACGACACGGTCGCTGTGGGGGCAGGCCGTCACCCGCGCGCAGGCCGACCTCAACGGCGCGCGCGCGCACGTGCTGCTCGAGAACACGTTCTGGCTGCCGATATGGCTCGCCCGCTACGATCCCGATCAATACCCGCGTGTCGAGAGCCGGCTGATGGACGTGTTGCACGGCGGCATCGCGCGGCCGCTCGATGGCTGGACGCCCGAGCCGATCGAGCTGACCCACGACGCGGTGCCGGCACGCGAGGCGTTCCTGCTGGCCGCCACCCGCCTCATCAACGAGCTCGGCTATCACGGCGCGTCGGTCCAGCGGATCGCGTCCGAGCTCAACGTCACCAAGGGCAGCTTCTACCACCATCTCGACGCCAAGGACGACTTAGTCATCGCCTGCTACCATCGCAGCTTCGAGGCGATCGCGGAGGCGCAGCGGCTGGCCGACGCGCGCGGCGGATCGCACTGGCAGCGCTTGTCGAGCGTGGTGGCGACGTTGCTCGACGTCCAGTTCGGCGAGCGCGGGCCCCTGCTGCGCTCCACCGCGCTCAGTGGCCTGGCGCCCGCGATGCGCGATGCCACCGTCGCGCGGTCGAACCGGATCGCGCGCCGCTACGCCGGCACGATCAGCGACGGCATCGCCGAAGGATCGATGCGCGCGGTCGACCCGCTGATCGCGGCGCAGGCGCTGATGGCGCTGCAGAACGCGGCGTTCGACATGCGCAAATGGGCCGGCACGATGCCGCGGGATCGCGCGATCGCGATGTACGCGTCGACGCTGCTGTTCGGGATGTTCGACGACCGGGCAGCGGGGTGAGGCGTTGTCTCCACTCCGGCGAAGGCCGGGGTCCGGTGACGACACCGTCGACTGCGAACGACGCCGGCTCGCTCAGGGAAAGTCGTCGCCGATTCGGGGAGAACCATTACCTCGCCAGATATCGGATCAGATCGATCGATGCCACAAGCGAGAACGGCAGGATCAGCGCGGCGACGAGGAGCGCGACCGCGGCCCAGGACCAGAACGTCGCCTGCGGAGACACGGGACGACACGCGGGCTCCGCGGCTTCGTGTGGCCAGCGCGGACCGCCGGGATCGAAGAACAGCGCGCACGCTTCGATGCGAGGTCCCTCCGGCACGCGACTTACCAGCCCCGCCACGGCCACCTCAGGGATGCCGCCCAGCATCAATACCCGTTCAGCCGCGCGAACCGGTCGCGGTGGTACGCCGCGTTGCCCCACATCGTTTCCAGCACCGCGGCGCGCTTCATGTAGAAGCCGGCGTCATGCTCGTCGGTCATGCCGATGCCGCCGTGGAGCTGCACCATCTCGCGCGTCACGAGCTTCAGCGTGTCGCCCGCGGTCGCCTTGGCGAGGCTCACCGCCTGGTCGACGTCGGACCGACCGGCGTCGATCGCCTCCAGCGCGCCCTCCACCACCGACCGCATCAGCTCCAGCTCGGTGAACATCTTCGCCATCCGGTGCTGCAACGCCTGGAACGTCGAGAGCTGCTGCCCGAACTGGACGCGCACCTTGAGGAAGTCGTTGGTCTGCGCGAACGCCGCCTCCGCCATGCCCAGCATCTCGGCGGTCAGCGCCGCGGTCGCACGGTCGACGACCGCGGCGGTCAGCGCCGGACCGCCGAGCCGCACCGCGGGCGCGGCGTCGAACCGGACGGCGGCGTGGCTGCGCTCGTCGGCCATGTGCCGGGCCGAGCGGGCCACGCCCTCCTCGCCGGCGACCAGGTAGAGCCCGTCGTCGGCCGCGACCACGAACGCCTGCGCCGAATCGCCCTCTGCCACATACGCCTTCGCGCCGCTCAGCCGGCCGTCGACGACCCGGGTCGTCAGCGCGGCCGCGCCGTGGACCGGCCCCTCGTCGACCGCCAGCGTCGCGACGACCTCGCCCGCGGCGATGCGGGGCAGCCACTCGGACCTCGCCGAATCCGACCCGCCCATCGCGATCGCCGCCGCGGCGCTGGCGGTCGAGGCGAGCGGCGACGCGGTCAGCGTTCGGCCGAGCTGTTCCAGCACGAGCCCCAGCGACAGCCAGCCGAACGCCGACCCGCCATGTTCCTCGGGTACGACGATGCCGGCCCAGCCCATCTGGCCGATCGCGGTCCAGGCGTCGGGATCGAACCGCGCGTCCGGCGCGGCGGCGCGCATCCGGCGAAACGCCGTCACGGGCGACTCATTGTCCGCCCATTCGCGCGCCATGTCGCGCAGCATCACCTGTTCGTCGTTCAGCGCCGCCATCGTCAAATCCTCATAAGGTGGGCGGGAGGTCCGATACCCGGTGTGTCCGGTACCGTCCTCCCGCTCTCGACCCCTCTCCAAACTCGATACTCGAAAATTACTGGTGATCCAGCATCCCGAGGATGCGCTTGGCGATCACGTTGTTCTGGATCTCGCTGGAGCCGCCATAGATCGACACGGCCTTGCCCCACAGCCACACGCGCGTCTGCTGCAGTTCCTCGTCGGAGAAACCCTCGCCGTCCCAGCCGAGTCCGTTCATGCCCATGATCTCGACGCCGAGCTCGGCACGATCCTGCACCACGCGCGCGCCGACGTTCTTCATGATCGACGTCGCCGCCGACGGGCCCTGGTTCGACTTGGCTTCCAAGGCGGCGCGGCGCAGCGTCAGAGCGAAGGCCCGCGCGTCCATCTCGTGCCGTACGATCCGCATCCTGAGGTCCGGGTCCGCGATCCGCCCGTCCGCGTCGACGCCCCGATACGCCTTGGCCGTCTCGCTCACGGGCTTGCCCGCCAGCATCTTGCCCGCGCTGCCGCCGCCGCCCGACAGGCTCGACCGCTCGTGCTGGAGCAGACGCTTGCCGATCGTCCAGCCCTCGCCCTCGCGCCCGACCAGATTGGCCTTGGGGACCTTCACGTCGGTGAAGAACGTCTCGCAGAACGGCGACGAGCCCGAGATCAGCCGGATCGGCTTCACCTCGACGCCCGGTGCGTCCATGTCGATCAGCAGGAAGCTGATGCCCTCATGCTTCTTCGACCGATCGGTCCGGACGAGCGCGAAGCACTTGTCCGCCCACTGGCCGCCGCTCGTCCAGGTCTTCTGCCCGTTGACGAGGTAATGGTCGCCGCGATCCTCGGCGAAGCACTGGAGGCTGGCGAGATCGGACCCGGCGCCCGGCTCCGAATAGCCCTGGCACCAGCGCACCTCGCCGCGCGCGATCGCGGGGATGTGCTCCCGCTTCTGCGCCTCGGTGCCATATTCGAGCAGCGTCGGCCCGAACATCATCACGCCCATGCCGCCGATCGGGTTCCAGGCGCCCGCGCGCGCCATCTCGTCCTGCAGCACCCGCGCCTGCGTGCGCGTCAGCCCGCCGCCGCCATAGTCCGCGGGCCAGGTCGGGACGCCCCAGCCCTTGTCACCGATCGCGCGGCGCCAGGCATCCTCGTCCGCGCTCGGCTCGCTCGGTCCCTCGACCGCCGACAGGCCGCCGTCCTGCCCGCGCAGCGCGGCGGGGAAGTTCGCGGCCAGCCACTCGCGCACCTCGGCGCGGAACGTCTCCGTCGCATCCGGGGCGGTGCCGGTGATCGGGTGGTCGGTATCGACGGCGCTGGCCATGGTCGCTTCCGGTGAGAACGATGGTTCGAAGATCGGGTACGGCCAGCGCCATGCCACGGATCGCGCGGATCGCCAAGCCTTGCCTGCCACCCGTCGACAATCGCCGCCCATCCGCTAGGGGGGGCCGTCCGGCACGGGTGCGTGCGTCCCTGGAGCGCGCATGTTCTCTCACCGTGCCATCCCCATCGTCCTCGCCGCGGTGCTGATCGACACGATCGGCTACGGCATCGTGCTGCCCGTGCTACCGACGCTCCTCACCCGCCTGGGACACATCGACCTGGCGGACGCGACGCGGATCGGCGGCTGGCTGCTGGTGAGCTATTCGGCGGCGCAGTTCGTGTCCGGGCCGATCCTGGGCGCGCTGGGGGACCGGTTCGGGCGCCGGCCGGTGCTGATCGCCTCGATGGTGACGTTCGCGATCGACTATGCGGTGATGGCGGCGGCGCCGACCTTGTGGTGGCTGTTCGTGGGGCGCGCGATCGCCGGGCTGACGGGGTCGGTCACCGGGCCGGCGGGCGCGGTGATCGCCGATGTGACCAGGCCCGCCGAGCGCGCCGCCGCGTTCGGCCTGATCGGCGCGGCGTTCGGCGCAGGCTTCATCGTCGGCCCCGCGCTCGGCGGGCTGGTCGGCACGCTGGGCCCGCGCGTGCCGTTCCTCGTGTCGTCGCTGCTGGCCGGCATCAACGCCGTCGTCATGATCTTCCTGCTTCCCGAGACGCTGCCGTCGGGCGATCGCCGCGGCTTCCGCTGGCGGGACGCGACCGTGCTGGGCTCGTTCCGGCCGCTGTTCAATGCCGGCCGCGCGACGCCGCTGCTGGTCGCCAATTTCCTGTGGCAGGTCGGCGGCGTCGTCTATCCCTCGATCTGGGCGTTCTGGGCCACGCTCCGCTTCGGGTGGACGGGGCGGGAGATCGGCTTCTCGCTGACCTGGGTCGGATTGCTGATGGCGCTGGTCCAGATCGGCCTGACCAAGCGGGTGATCGCGCGCGTGGGCGAGCGGCGGGCCGCGATGCTGGGGCTGGGCTGCGGTGCCGCATGCCTTCTGGCCTATGCCTTCACGACGCAGCCGTGGGAGGTGTACGCCTTCTTCCTCGTCGGCTCGCTGACCGCGCTGGCGTGGCCCGCGCTGAACGGGCTGTTGTCGCGGATGGTCGACGAGCGGCATCAGGGCGCGCTGCAGGGCGGGATCGGCGCGTCCAACTCGGTGGCGTCCATCCTGGGGCCGCTGCTGGCGGCCCAGAGCCTGGCGCTGGGGACACGGCACGGCTTCGACGGGCTGGCGTTCGTGGTGGCCGCCCTCCTGCTGGCCGCGGCGCTGGCCATCATCGCGACGCTCGTGCCGCCTGCCCTCCCCGCGCGGCCGGCGGCCGGCTGAGCCCGTCCTTTCGAAGATCGCGTATGGCGTTTGCGCCGAGGCTGTCCTAGCCACGGCCGGCGGACCGCCTGCCCGCTCGAAAGGCTACGATGACGACCTTGGCCGACGCCCTCGCCTCTCTCGTTCCAAGCGGCGTCGGCGGTGAGAGCGGCTGGCGCGGCGTCGTGCCCGACAACTGGCTGCAGGGCCGTACCGCCTATGGCGGCTTCTCCGCCGCGCTGGCGCTCCACGTGGCCAAGGCTTCCGACCCCGGCCTGCCGCCGCTCCGCTCCGCCCAGATCGCCTTCATCGGACCGCTCGCCGGCGAGGTGACGGTCATGGCACGCCGGCTGCGGCGTGGGCGCAACGCGGCCTTCGTCCAGGCCGATGTGACGAGCGACGCCGGGCTCGGCCTGCGCGCGACCTTCGTCTTCATGGCGCCGCTCGAGTCCGAGATCAGCCATGGCGTCGGCGTCGCGCCCGACGTGACGGCGCCCGACCCGGACGCTCCGTCGGTCCGCGCACCACCGGGCGTGGTCTTCGCGCAGAACTTCAGCTTCGTGGAGCGTCGCGATCCGGCCGCGGACAGGATGGCGAACGGGGCGACTTGGCTGCGATGGGGCCGGTTGCGCGAACGCGACGGACTCGATCCCGAGGTGGAGCTGATCGCGGTCGCGGACGGCTTGCCGCCCGCGGCGCTGCGGCTCGCCGGCCGGCCTGCTCCCGTCAGTTCGATGACGTGGCAGCTCAACCTGATCGGCCCGCCGGTGACGAGCGACGGCTGGTGGCTCCTGCGGGCGACGAGCGATCACGCGCGGGCGGGCTTTTCCAGTCAGGCGATGACGATCTGGAATGCGAGCGGTGAGCCGGTGGCCGAGCAGACGCAGGGCGTGGCGATCTTCGTCTGACGCGGCGTACATTTTGCGACAGTCGGCCTCTCCCTGCGACACACTCGCGCGACGGACGCGGTGCACGACGGCACCATCGTTCCGTCCGTCGCTCAAGGAGCCTGGTGCATGAAGACCCGCATCGTCGCCGCCGCCGTCGCCTGTCTCGCCGGCGGCCCCGTCCTCGCGCAGCAGGCGCCCGTCGGCACTCGGCCGTACCCCGCCGCCCAGCCCGGTGGGCCGCCGCCTGCGGCAGGCGCGCCGATGCGGGGCGGTGGCCGGATGGGCGGTGGCGCGGCGATGCTGCGGATGGCGGACGCGAACGGCGACGGCGTGGTCACCCGTGCCGAGTATCTGGCGGCGGTCGACGCCCGGTTCGACCGGATGGACGCCAACCACGACGGCGTCCTGTCGCCCGACGAGATGCCGATGCGCGGCGGATGGCGCGGCGGCATGGGAGGGGATCGCGACAGGCAGCGTGGCGACGTGCCGCCTCCGCCGCCACCAGCCGGCAGCTCGCCCGACGCGACCGGCACGCCGCCGGCTCCGCCGGCCGTCCAGTCGCGCCCGCCCGAGACGCGGGACCAGTATCGCGCCGGTGCGATGCGCCGGTTCGATCGGCTGGACGCCAATCACGACGGGCGGATCGATCCGGCGGAGATGGCCGCCTGGACGCCGCCGGGCGGCATGCGGCGCGGTTCCGCGGGCGACGCTCCGCCTCCGCCAGCGGACCAGTGATGCCGGGCGCGGGCGCGGCGTGCCGCCCGCCCGCTTCCCGGCGGCGGCATCCGTGCTAGGCTCCGATCCCGTGGGAGGATTGCCGCACATCCTGCTCGTCGACGACGAGCGCTCGATCCGCGAGCCGCTGGCGCATTATCTCGCGCGTCAGGGGCTGCGGATCACGCAGGTCGGCGACGCCGCGGCGGCCCGTACGCGACTGGCGGCCTATGCGATTGATCTCGTCATTCTCGACATCATGATGCCCGGCGAGGACGGGCTGAGCCTCGCGCGCCACATCCGTGCGACCGGCGACCTGCCCGTGATCCTGCTGACCGCGCGGAGCGAGGAGACCGACCGCATCCTGGGGCTGGAGATGGGCGCGGACGATTACGTCACCAAGCCCTTTTCCCCGCGCGAACTGGCGGCACGGGTGAAGGCGATCCTGCGCCGCGCCGCATCGGGCGGCGTTCGTCAGCATGCGCCCGAGTCGCAGTCGTACCTGTTCGCGGGATGGCTGCTCAAATCGGGCGAGCGGGCGCTGGTGGATCACGAAGGCGTGTCGGTGCCGCTGTCGACCGGCGAGTACAGCCTGCTCCTGGCGCTTGTCACCCGGCCACGACAAGTGCTGACCCGCGACCAGCTCCTCGACCTGACGCAGGGGCGCGAGGCGGCGGCGTTCGACCGTGCGATCGACAATCAGGTCAGCCGCCTGCGCCGCAAGATCGAGGCGGACCCCAAGGCGCCGGAGATCATCAAGACCGTGTGGGGCGGCGGCTATACGCTGGCGGCCGAGGTGACCCGCCTGTGACGCGGCCGTGACGCCGGCCCGCCTCGCCCCGCGCAGCCTGACGGGACAGTTGCTACTGCTGGTCGCGACGGCGCTGTTCGTCGCGCAGGCGATCAATTTTACCCTGCTGCTGGGGGAGCGCAGGACTCAGCGGCTGGAGCAGGCGGTCGGCCCCGCCGTCGCCCGGCTGACCGACGCCGTCGAGCGCGAGGCGGCCGGGCGGCCGATCCGCGCCGATCGCGGCCGGGTCCGCCGGGCCGTCGCCGATCCCATCGCCGCCGGCCTGCCCCGCCGCCCCGAGGTGGCCGCCGGCGTCGCCCGCGCGCTGACGGAGGCGGGGTTCCGGCCGGGGCGGATCGACACCGGGGTCCGCCGGATCGATCCCGCCGAGCCCTGGTTGCGCAACCTGCCACCCGACGTCGCCGCGCGGCTGCGCCGGTCGGGCACCGAGATCCAGATCGCGGTGGAGCAGCCGGGGCGCGGCTGGCTGGTGCAGAGCGCGCCGTGGACGCGGTTCGACGGCGGCCTGGTGTGGCGACTCGCGGGACAGACGCTGATCCTGTACGTCGTCGTGTTGCTGCCGATGCTGTGGATCGCACGCCGGATCGCGCGACCGCTGCGCGATCTCGCCGACGCCGCCCGCGCCTTCGCTCCCGGTGGCCAGGCGGAGCCGCTGGCGGAAGCGGGACCACCCGACGTGCGTGCGCTGATCGCGGCGTTCAACGCGCTCCGCCTGCGCGTCACCGCGATGCTGGAGGAGAAGGACCGGATGCTGGGCGCGATCGGCCACGACCTACGCACGCCGCTCGCCGCGCTGCGCGTCCGCATCGAGTCGGTCGAGGACGAGACGGACCGCGCGCGCATGGCCGACACGATCGCGGAGATGAGCCGCACGCTCGACGACATCCTGTCGCTGGCCCGGCTCGGACGCCCCAGCGAGCCGATGACCGACGTCGACCTCGCCGCGCTCGTCGATGCGGTGGTCGAGGATTTCCGCGATCTGGGGTGCGAGGTGACGTTCGACCCCGCCGACCGGCTGACGATGCGGCTGCGCCCGTCGTTGATGCGGCGCGCGGTGCGCAACCTGATCGAGAATGCGGTGAAGTACGGCGGCTGCGCGACCGTCACCCTGGCCCACGACGCGCAGGCGGTGGCGATCGTCGTCGCCGACACCGGGGCGGGCATCCCGGAGGATCGGCTGACGGCGGTGTTCGACCCGTTCACCCGACTGGAGGGATCGCGCAACCGTGACACCGGCGGCATCGGCCTGGGGCTCGCGCTGGCGCAGGCGATCGTGCGCGACGCGGGCGGGGATGTCCGGCTGTCTAACCGGGCGGAGGGCGGGCTGTCCGCCACCATCACGCTGCCGCGTACCGCGCGCCTCGATGCGTGAGCCGGGTTGTCACGACCGTTCCGACATCGCAAGCGCGCGGCATGACCGACGCCGACCTGATCGACCGTTTCCTGGCGCACCTGATCCGCGAGGCGGGTGGGACGCGGCGGCGCTGGCGGCTGGTGCTGGGCGCGGTCCGGCTGCACGACGTGGCGACGCACCCGCACTGCAACTGGTCGATCGCGCCCATCGGGACGGCGGACGAAGTGGCGGAGGTGGAGCGCGTGTCGGACGAGCTGCGGCTGCGGTATCCGATCGTGGCGGCCAGCTGAGGCGCGTCCGTCCACCACTCCGTGAGCAGTAAGCCGATCCGGACGAGGAGAGTGATCATGCGCGTTCTGGGGTTCATGAGCGGCACGTCGCTCGACGGCGTCGATGCGGCGATCCTGGAGACGGACGGGGTAGCGGTGACTGGTTTCGGCCCCGCGCTGCTGGAAGGGTTCACCGGCGAGGAGCTGGCCTGTCTGACGCGCGCCACCGCCGACGCGCTGGCGGGCGACGGCGCCGAGCCGTGGCCGGCGAGCTTCGCGATCGCATCCACCGCCATCGTCGCCGCGCATGTCCGTGCCGCCCGCACGTTGCTGGCCCGGTCCGACGCGGGGACGGTCGAGCTGGTCGGCTTCCATGGCCAGACGGTGCTGCACCGGCCGGACCGCGGATTGTCGATCCAGCTCGGCGACCCGGCGGCGCTCGCCGCGGCGCTGGCTGTCCCGGTGGTCGCGCGATTGCGGCAGGGCGACCTTGCCGCCGGCGGCCAGGGCGCGCCGCTGGTGCCGGTGTACCACGCGGCGCTCGCCGGCTGGCTGAGGGCGGATCTGCCGGTCGCCTTCCTCAACGTCGGCGGGGTCGCCAACGTCAGCTTCGTCGGTGCGCACGGCAAACTGGTGGCGTTCGACACCGGGCCGGGCAACGGCCTGATCGACCTGATGCTGCAACAGCGGACCGGCACGCGCTACGACGACGGCGGCCGGATCGCGGCGGCGGGCCAGATCGACGCGGGCGCGCTGGCGGCGATGCTGACCAACCCGTATCTCGATCGCCCCGGCCCCAAGTCGCTCGACCGCTACGACTTCACGCTCGACGCGGTTGACGCGCTCAGCGTCGAGGATGCCGCCGCGACCCTCACCGCCTTCACCGCCGCAAGCGTCGCCGCCTGCCTGCCCCACCTTCCCGCCCCGCCGCGTCGGTGGATCGTGTGCGGCGGCGGCCGGCACAACCCCGTGCTGATGGCGGCGTTGCGCGAGCGGCTGGGGCAAGTGGACGACGCCGACGCGCTGGGCCTGCGCGGTGATTTCTTGGAGGCGGAGGCGTTCGCGTTCCTGGCGGCGCGATCGGTGCGCGGCCTGCCGATCACCTTTCCGGGCACGACGGGCGTGGCGGAGCCGACGACGGGGGGCGAGGCGTTCCCGCCGGCTTCGTGACGCCGGGTTGATCCCGGGGTGATGGGTGGAGGTCGATTGCTGCATCTGCTAAGAGCCCGCCCATGCTCACCTTGTCCGACATCACCGTGCGCCTCGGCGGCCGCACGATCCTCGACGGCGCGTCCGCCGCGCTGCCGCCGCGCAGCCGCGTCGGACTGATCGGCCGCAACGGCGCGGGCAAGTCGACGCTGGTGCGCGTCATCGCCGGCCAGCTCGATCCCGACACCGGCGGCGCCGAGATGCCGCGCCGCACACGGCTCGGCTATCTGGAGCAGGAAGCGCCGCACGGCGTCGCCACCCCGTTCGAGACGGTGCTCGCCGCCGACATCGAGCGGGCCGAGTTGCTGGCCGAGAGCGAGACGTGCGTCGATGCCGATCGGCTCGGCGACCTGTACGAGCGGCTGGGCGCGATCGACGCCTATACCGCGCCCGCGCGCGCCGCCGGCATCCTGGTCGGCCTCGGCTTCGACGAGGACATGCAGGGCCGCCCGCTCGACAGCTTTTCGGGTGGGTGGAAGATGCGCGTCGCGCTCGCCAGCCTGCTGTTCTCCGCGCCCGACGTGCTGCTGCTCGACGAGCCGTCCAACCACCTCGACCTCGAGGCGGTGATGTGGCTGGAGGATTTTCTCAAATCCTATCCCGCGACGATCCTGCTCGTCAGCCACGAGCGCGACTTCCTCAACAACGTCGTCGACCACATCCTCCACCTCGATCGCGGCAAGCTCCAGCTTTATCCCGGCGGCTACGACGCGTTCGAGCGCCAGCGGGCGGAACAGCAGGCGCAACAGGCGGCCTCGCGCGCCAAGCAGCTCGTCGAGGTCGACAAGCTCAAGGATTACATCGCCCGCAATTCCGCCCGAGCGTCCACCGCCAAGCAGGCACAGTCGCGCCAGAAGGCGCTCGCGCGGATGCAGCCGATCGCCGCGGTGCTCGACGATCCGTCGCTCTCGTTCCAGTTCCCCAATCCCGACGAACTGCGCCCGCCGCTCGTCACGCTCGACATGGCGAGCGTCGGCTATGCGGAAACGCCGATCCTCAAACGGCTCAATTTCCGACTCGACCCCGACGACCGCGTCGCGCTGCTCGGCCGCAACGGCAACGGCAAGACGACGCTAGCCCGGCTGCTCGCCGCGCAGCTGACGCCCATGGAAGGCGACATGGCCGCGTCGGGCAAGATGCGGGTGGGCTATTTCACCCAGTATCAGGTCGAGGAACTCGACCGCAACGACACGCCGCTTGAGCACATGACGCGGCTGATGAAGGGCGCGTCGCAGTCGGCGGTGCGCGGCCAGCTGGGCCGGTTCGGCTTCTCGGGCGACAAGGCGACCACCAAGGTCGGCAAGCTGTCGGGCGGCGAGCGCGCGCGGCTGGCACTTGGCCTCATCACCCGCGACGCGCCGCATATGCTGATCCTCGACGAGCCGACCAACCACTTGGACGTCGACGCGCGCGAGGCGCTGATCCAGGCACTCAACGCCTACACGGGCGCGGTGGTGATCGTCAGCCACGACCGCCACATGCTCGAGATGACCGCCGACCGCCTGGTGCTGGTCGACCAGGGAACGGCCAAGGATTTCGACGGCAGCCTCGACGACTACATCGCGCTGATCCTGAAGGGCGACGGCGCGGGCGGCGGCAAGGGATCGGGCAAGAAGGACAAGAAGAAGGAGGCGAAGGTACGCGAGCAGCGTGCGGCGCTGGGCAA
This sequence comes from Janthinobacterium lividum, assembly GCA_050955125.1. Taxonomy (GTDB): domain Bacteria; phylum Pseudomonadota; class Alphaproteobacteria; order Sphingomonadales; family Sphingomonadaceae; genus Sphingomonas. Next base: position 6,838 of record JBPBQW010000139.1, on the reverse strand, counting down.
GCAGGCCAAGGAAGCGGAGGCGGCGTTGGCCAAGCTGCAGGAGCGACTGGGCGCGATCGACCGGGTGATGTTCGATCCCGCGACCGCGACGCCCGATCTGGCGAAGCTCACGATGACCGAGCTGATGAAGCGCCGGTCGGACCTCCAGGGCCAGATCGATGCGGCGGAGGCGGCGTGGCTGGCGGTGAACGAGGAACTGGAGCTGGTCGCGGCCTGATCGCGCGCGCCCGCCGGCTCACCCCTCTTCCGCTCACCCTGACCTCGTCGACGGGCTGCGTCCTCTCGTCCTGAGCGAGAGGGGCGGTGCTTCGACGAGCTCGGCATAAGCAGTGGAGGACACATCCGCCCGCTTGACCGCAGCAGCGAAATCGGGCGAGAGCCGCTGATGACCGCCGCGGTATCCGGCAGCACCGTCGCGTGCATCGACTGCGGCACGCGCCAGACCCTGCCTCCCCGCGAGCGGCGCAGCGTGGCGCAGTGCGTCGCGTGCCGCAACACGCTCGAGCGTACGCACGGGCGCAGCATCACGGGCGCGCTCGCCTGCTGCGCCGGCACGCTGATCCTGCTGATCCCCGGCAACGTCGCCACCTTCCTCGTCACCGAGGCGCTGGGCGTGTCGCGGCACAGCGTCGTCGCCTCCGCCGCGGGTGCGATGTTGACCGACGGCTGGCCGTTCCTGGCGCTCGCCGTGCTGCTGTTCGCGGTCGTGTTCCCGATCGTCCGCTTCGCGCTGCTGACGCTGGTGCTGGCGCTCGTCGAGCGGGGGCGGCACCCCGCCTGGCTCGGCCGCGCGTTCCGCTGGGCGGACGAGCTCGAGACCTGGTCGATGCCCGACGTGTTCCTCGTCGGTCTCGCGGTCGCCTATGCGCGGCTGCACGCCTCGATCGAGGTCCATCTGGGCGCGGGCGCGATCTGCTACATCCTCGCAGGCATCCTGTCGCTGTTCGTACGCGCGACGCTCGACAAGGCAGAGGTGTGGCGCCGGATCGCGCCCGACACCGACGTGGGTGCCGACGTGCCGGCGGTGGCGTGCCACAGTTGCGAGCAGCTGCATCCCGCCGACCGGACGGGGCAGCCGTGTTCGCGGTGCGGCAAGACGCTGCGGCGGCGGCTGAAGTTCGCGATCCCGCGCACCTGCGCGCTGACGATCGCGGCGGTGCTGCTGTACATCCCTGCCAACGTCTATCCGCTGGCGACGCTGCCGATCCATTATCACCCGGTGAAATACACGGTGCTGCAGGGCGTGATCGACCTCGTGCAGGCAAAACTGCTGGGCCTCGCGCTGTTGGTCTTCACCGCCAGTTTCGCGATCCCGGCGCTCAAGCTCGCGGGGCTGGGCTGGTGCGTCGCATCGGTGCTGCGGCGGTCGGACCGACGCCTCGTCGCCAAGACGCGCGCCTATCGCGTGGTCGAGGAGATCGGCCGCTGGTCGATGGTCGACCCCTTCGTGATCGGCTGCTTCACGCCCGTGATGCACTACAACGCGCTGATCTATGGCCGGGCCGAGGCGGCGGCGGTGCCCTTTACCGCGGTGGTGATCCTGACCATCATCAGCGCCAAGACGTTCGACCCGCGCCTGATGTGGGACGCGGGCAGGAGAAGACAGTGACCGACGATCGATCCGTTCCCGACGATGCCGGGCCGGCCGGCAGCCTCGCGGAGCATTCGCTGTCGGCGCGCCGGCTGCGCAGCCGCTGGCCGGGGCTCGTCTGGGCGATCCCGATCGCCGCGCTGCTGGTCGTCGGCTATCTCGGCATCCGCTGGATCGCGACGCGCGGAACCGAGGTGACGGTCACCTTCTCCGATGCCGAAGGCGTGACGCCCGGCGACACGAAGGTGCTGGAGAACGGCGTCGAGGTCGGCCACGTCACCAAGATCGCGCCGACCGGCGACGGCAAGGTGACGCTGACGCTCAGCATGACGCGGCAGGCGGAACCCGCGCTCAACACCGCGTCGCGATTTTGGCTGATCGGCGAACAACCCTCGATCACCGACCTGCAATCCGTCCGCGCCGCGCTGGCGGGGCTGATCGTCGGCCTGGCGCCCGGTCGCGGCGGCACGCCAACGCGGCATTTCACGGGGCTCGACTCGACGCCGGCGGTGATGCCCGGCGCCAAGGGCCGATATTACTATCTCGACACCAACATGCTGGGCTCGGTGCAGCAGGGCGCGGCGGTGCTGTACCAGGGGCAGAACATCGGCACGGTGACCAACACGGGTTTCCGCGCATTGGATCATTTTCGGGTCCAGCTGTTCGTGCGCGCGCCCTACGACATGCTCGTGCGGCCGGGCGCGCTGTTCTGGCGCGGCAGCCCGTTCAAGGTGTCGCTGAACGGCGGCGGCCTGTCGACGCAGATCGCCTCACCGTCCAGCGTCTTCTCGGGCTCGGTCCAGTTCGACCTGCCCCCCGGTGCGCGCGGCGGCGCGCCGATGCCCGCGGGCACGTCGTTCCCGCTGTACGACGGAGAGGCCGACGCGCATCAGGGGCCGTCCGGGCCGGAGCAGCTCTACGACCTCGTCATTCAGGGCGCTGCCGGGGATCTCGCCGACGGATCGCCCGTGTCGCTGCTCGGCTACAAGGTCGGCGAGGTGCGCTCGGCACGGCTGGTCTTCGCGCCCGGCTCGCGGCGGCCGTATACCGCCGCGACGATCGCGCTGTACCCGCTCAAGCTCGACGTGCGGCAAGCCGCCGACGCGCCCGCCGCGACGTGGCGCCGCTCGACCGATGCGGCGGTCGACGGCCTGTTGGCGCAAGGCTATCGCGCGACGCTGGCGCAGACGATCCCGCTCGTGGGCGGCCATGCGATCGCGCTCGCCAAGGCGCCGAAGGGCGGCCCGGCCAGGCTGACGATGGGCGCCGACCACCCCGTGATCCCGGTCGCGAACGCGTCGGGCGACGTCGGCGGCCTCATCGATCAGGCGAACGGCGTGCTCGCCAAGGTGAACCGCATGCCGCTGGAGCAGATCGGCGACAACGTGCGGGGCCTGACCGCCAACCTGTCGCGGATCACCGGATCGCCGCAGGTGACGGACAGCCTGGCGCACCTCGATGCGACGTTGAAGCAGCTCGACGGCATCACGCGCCAGGTGCAGCCGCAGGTCGGGCCGTTGCTGGCCAAGCTGAACGCCACCGCCACCGAACTGCAACAGACCGCCGCGGCGGCCAGGGGCACGCTGGGCGGCGGCGGCGCCAATCAGGACGAGAGCCTGCCCGAGGCGGTGCGCCAGCTGACGGAGGCGGGACGCTCGATCCGGTCGCTGACCGACTATCTCGGCCGGCATCCCGAAGCGCTGCTGCGCGGGAAAAGCGCGGAGAAGCCGCCTCGCGGCGGCAAGTCGAAGGAGAAATGACGGTGCGCCACGCTCTTGTGCTCACGATCGCGGTCTCAGGCGCCACGCTGCTGGCCGGGTGCGGCCACAGTCCGGCGGCGACGTTCCTGACGATCGACGCCGCCCCGCCCGCCGCTGCGCCGCTGGCCGACTATGGCGGAGCACCGCTGCGCGTGCCGTTCGTGCACGTGCCCGTGGCGCTCGATCGGCCCGAATACGTGCGCCAGATGACGGCGGGGACGATCGCGGTCGACGATTTCGCGCGCTGGTCCGCGCCGCTCGGTCGGCTCGCGCGCGACACGCTCGTCCGTGACCTGACGCAGCGGCTTGCGGGCGGATCCGTCCTCGCGCCCGATGCGGCGCCCGCGCATTCCGAGACGGTCGTTCAGGCGACCGTCCTCGACGTCACGATGATCGGGACCACCGCGACCATGACGGTGTCCTATGGCATCGGCCCGAGCCCGCGCCCGACCGTGATCCAGCTCACCACGCCCCTCGCCGGCGCGGCACCGGTCGATTCGGCACGAGCGTGGAGCGCGTTGATCGGGCAACTCGCCGATCGGATCGTCGCCGACCTGCCGGCGCGATAAGCTCGGCGATCGGACCGGTGCGGTCAGGCGGGGGCGGCCTGACCGGGCGGTGCCATCCATTGCTGCCAGACCAGCATCAGCGCGGCCATGATGACCGGCCCGACGAACAGGCCGACCAGGCCCATCCGGTCGAGCCCGCCGAACGCGCCGATCATCGCCAGCAGGAACGGCAGCTCCACCGCACTCCCGATGACGCTTGGCTGGATGACGTTGTCGCCGATCGTCATCACGACGACCCCGAACCCGAACAGCAGCGCGCCCGCCAGCACATGGCCGGTGCCCAGCAGGATCAGCGCCGCCAGCCCGAATGCCGCCCACGCACCGAACGGGACGAGCGCCAGGACGATGGTGAAGGTCGCGAACAGCAGCGGCTGCGGCACGCCCGCGATCCAGTAGCCGACACCGATCAGCGCACCCTCGGCCACCGACACCAGGACCGTGCCGTTGACGGTCGCGCGGACGGCCGCGATCATCCGTTCCAGGAACTCGCCCCCGAACGTGCCGAACAGCCGGACGGCGACCAGATGCGCCTGCCGCGCGATCGCCTCGCCGCGCGCCAGCAACGACACGAGCACCAGCAACGTGACCAGGAACAGCGCGGACTCCTTCGCCACGGCGCCGCCCACCGACTGGGTCCACCCCAGGACCGACCCCGCGCTCAACCCGCCGAGCAGTGCGTTGGCCCCCTGTGGCGTTCCCAGATGCTCCTGCCACCAGGTGGACGCCTTGGCGCCGACCATCGGCAGGTGCGCGAGCCATGTCGGTTGCGACAGGCCGGCGCGTTGCACGTGCTGGACCCACTCGGTCGCGCCCTGGCTTTCCTGCACCAGCGTCACCGCCGCCAACGACAGCGGCAGGATGACGAGCAGCGCGGTCGCCAGCGTGAAACCGAGCGCGAGCAGCCCGGGTCGCCCCGGCAGGCGAGCGGCGGCACGGCGGAATAGCGGCCACTCCGCCATCGCCAACACCGCACCCCAGGCGATCGGTGCCACGAAGGCAATCGCGACCCATCCGGCCAGCGCCATGATCGCGACGGTCAAGCCGGTCTGCCGACTGCGCTCCCGCTTTGCCTCTTCTGCCGGGGGGATGGGTTGCTGAACCACGGTGTCTGTCATCGGGCCACAACCGTTACGGTGGCGCAATGTTGCAGAACGGACGCGATACGCCCGACCAACGATGATCGCTGGGACCTTGAAGAACTTGTAGCACGGAGTGGCGCTCGCCGACGCCGGACGAGGTGGCTTTCTCAATCCGAACTGGTGACCCCTACGGGATTCGAACCCGTATTTCAGCCGTGAAAGGGCCGCGTCCTAACCCTTAGACGAAGGGGCCGTGTAGCGGGATGCGCCTAGGCCGACGCCCTTCACCGGTCAAGGTCCGGACGGTCACCCCGTCCGGACCTGACGTTCCGCTTACTTGTCGCCCGTGCCGGGCTCGGCCATGTTGCGGTGCTGTTCCGCCAGCACCGAGTCGGGCACGACGTGAGCCAGCGTGTTCTGGATCTTGTTCTTCCAGCCCGACGTGATCGCGGGCTTGCCGGCGATCATGGCGTCCCAGCCGTCCTTGGCGACGTCCGCGGGATCGCTTTTGGACTCGGACTGACCGACCGAAGTGTCCATCATGTTGCCGCGGTCGAAGAACTCGGTCTCGACGGGGCCGGGCATCAGGTTGGTGATCGTGACGCCTTCGTGATCCTTGATCTCGTTGATGATCGCGGGCACGAAATTGTCGAGATACGCCTTGCTGGCGTTGTACACCGCCTGGAACGCGCCCGGGATGTGGCCGGCGATCGATCCGGTCACGAGCACCTTGCCCTCGCCGCGCGCGACCATCTGCTTCAACACCTTCTGCACGATGTAGCTGGTGCCGAACACGTTGGTGTCGATGACCTTGCGCCAGTCCGCGACCGGCTGGTCGAGGAATGCGTGGCCGAGGCCGCGACCCGCGTTCGCGCACAGCACGTCGATCGAGCGACCGTTCGCGGCGGCGAGCAGGCGATCGTTGCCCTCCACCGTCGACAGGTCCGCCTCGACCGACTCCACCGAGACGCCATGCGCCTTGAAGTCGGCGGCGGCGGAGTCGATCAGGGGCTCGTCTGCCGCGACGATCAGGTCATAGCCGTTCTGCGCCGCGAGATGCGCAAGCTCGAACCCGATGCCGGTCGAGGCGCCCGTGATGACGGCAAGCTTGTTGGCCATTGTTCTTCTCCGTGTGGGTCGGTTGACTGAAGGTCAGGCGGTCGTCGTCATGCCGGGCTTGAGAACGATCTTGGTGGTCTCGTTCTGCTGTTCCTTGAACATCTTGTAGCCCTTGGGCGCATCTTCGAGCGGCATGCGATGCGAGATCAGGAACTCGGTATCGATCTTGTCTTCTATGATCGCATTGAGCAGCGCGGGCATGTAATGCTGGACGTGAGTCTGCCCAGTCTTCAGCGTCAGGCCCTTTTCCATGAAGGCGCCGAGCGGAAACTTGTCGACCATGCCGCCATACACCGCCGGCATCGAGACGCGGCCACCCTTGCGGCAGGCGATGATCGCCTGACGGATCGAGTGCGGGCGATCGGTGCCGAGCATCAGCGCCGCCTTCACATGATCGACGATGTTGTCGACGAACATACCGTGCGCCTCCAGGCCGACGGCGTCGATGACCGCGTCCGGACCGATCCCGCCCGTCATCTGCATCAACGCTTCGTAAGTCGCGGTCTCTTCGAAGTTGATCGTCTCCGCGCCGAACTTCGCCGCCAGCTCCAGGCGGTGCGGATAGTGATCGATCGCGATCACCCGCGCCGCGCCCATCAGGAACGCGGACTGGACCGCGAACAGCCCGACCGGGCCGCAGCCCCATACCGCGACGGTGTCACCCGGCTCGATGTCGGCATATTCCGCCGCCTGCCACCCGGTCGGCAGGATGTCCGACAG